>NZ_JBHUJS010000003.1:0-293878 GCF_042683405.1 Pseudoduganella sp. GCM10020061
CGGACTTGGAATGAAAAAACGGGCAAAGCCACCTATCTGACCCACAGGCTCGCAGCCTTAAGCACCATCGGTGTGACTCTGCCCGACCGGAAAAACAGCAGAAGTATCTGCCGAATGGCAGGCGGTATCAATATACGAGGCACCTCCCTGCAGGCAGGCCTGACCCCGCGCTTGACGCAGCGCAGACGCGCAGCAGAAAAATGGAGCGAAAAGTAGCGGCACGCGACACCGTGTCAATCGTGCGCAGCCGGAGTAGCGCGCCACGCACCCGGGGTCTGGCACCTTGTGGCTGCGCCGGGGTCAGGCACCTCCTCTGCGGGCAGGCCTGACCCCGCGTTTGAGGTATCGCAAAGGGGATATGGAATAATAGGCAATCTTTTGTCGGAAGAATTTTTTATGATTGAAACTGTTGGGGCGGTCCTGTTCGCGCTTGCGCTGTTGCATACGTTCTCGGCCAAGTGGTTCGAGGGCCAGTCGGAGCGCTTTCCGCGCCATGCCGGCCTGTTCCACCTGCTCGGCGAGGTGGAGGTGGTATTCGGCTTCTGGGCGATCGTCCTGATCATCGCCATGGCGCTGCTCGGCGGCGGCGCCTCGGCAATCGCGTATGCGGAGTCGCGCAAGTACACCGAGCCGCTGTTCGTGTTCGTGGTGATGGTGGTGGCCGCCTCGCGCCCGGTGCTGGAACTGGTGTCGCAGCTGACGGCGACGCTGGCGCGGATGGCGCCGGTGCGCACCGAACTGGCGCTGGCCTGGCTCGGCCTGGCCCTGGTGCCGCTAACCGGGTCGCTGATCACGGAGCCGGCAGCCATGACGATCGCCGCGCTGATGCTGGCCCCGCAGGTGTTCCGCAAGGACGTGCCGGAGTGGGCGAAGTACGCGGCCCTCGGCACGCTGTTCGTCAACGTGTCGATCGGCGGAACGCTCACGTCCTATGCCGCGCCGCCGGTGCTGATGGTGGCGTCGACCTGGGGCTGGGACTCGGCCTTCATGCTCCAGACCTTCGGCTGGAAAGCGGCGCTCGCGGTGGCCGTCAACGCGACCGGCCTGATCATATTGCTGCGCCCGTATCTGAAGGTGGCGACGCCCAACGCCACGCCGCGCGCGCCGGTGCCGCTGGCCGTGTCGCTGGTGCACCTGGCGGTGCTGGCCGGCGTGGTGGTGCTGGCCCACCATCCGGTGCTGTTCCTCGGCTTGTTCATGCTGTTCCTCGGCTTCACCCACGCCTACCAGGATCATCAAAATCCGCTGATCCTGAAGGAGGCGCTGCTGGTGGGGTTCTTCCTGGCCGGGCTGGTGGTGCTGGGCGGGATGCAGCAGTGGTGGCTGCAGCCGCTGGTGTCGTCGCTGGGTCCGACCTCGATCTTCTTCGGCGCGCTGGGCCTGACCGCGATCACGGACAATGCGGCGCTGACCTATCTCGGCTCGCTGATCGTGGGCCTGAGCGACCAGGCAAAGTACATGCTGATGGCCGGCGCGGTGGCCGGCGGAGGCTTGACGGTGATTGCGAATGCGCCCAATCCAGCCGGCGCGGCGCTGCTGCGCAACGGCTTTGACGATGAGTCGATCGGGGCGGTAGGACTGCTGCTTGGCGCGCTGGCGCCAACCGTGGTGGCGTCCGGCTTCCTGCTGTTATAAGAGGCCGGTCCGCAGCAGGGCGGGCTTCACTTGAGGATCCGCAGCAGCGATGCCGGGAGGAGGCGCGCCAGCAGGCTCGGGAACGAACGGGTCGGGATGGTTTTGCCGAGCGATCCGGCATAGTTGCAGCGGGTGTTCAGTAACATGGTCTAAGTCTCCGGGTTGGGGGTCAGGCAAGAATATCTAAACGACAACGCCCGCTCCGTGCGTTACCTCGCATTAGCCCATCCATACAACACTTTTTCGCGCGCGCCTAACTCGCGCTGTCAATACGCGCGTCCTGCTACATTTTCACCATGGAGTCTTTAGTTTCACGAGGAGGTCATCATGGCGAACTTTACTGATCGCGATCGTTACGGCATGTACCGCAACACAGACACCAGCGGCCCCGGCCCCGCACTGATGGGTGCGCACACGCTGCTTGGGAACGACGTCGTCAACGGGCAGGACGAAAGCCTGGGCGACATCAAGGAAATCATGCTGGACATGCGCACGGGACGCGTTGCCTACGCTGTGCTGGCCTTCGGCGGCTTCCTCGGCATCCGCGAGAAGCTGTTCGCCGTGCCCTGGCAGGCGCTCTCGCTCGATACCGCCAACCATCGCTTCGTGCTGGATGTGCCCAAGGATAAGCTGGTCAATGCGCCAGGGTTCGACAAGCACCACTGGCCCGACATGGGCGACGTGAAATGGCAGGATGCCGTGCACGACTTCTATGGCACCGAACCGTATATGGAGCAGCCAGGCGGCCCCGGCGTGGGGAGCGGCATGAGCGGCAGCGGCGTTAGTGCAGGCGCCGGCGCCGGCATGCAGGGCGGCGCGGGGATGGGCAGCATGGGCGCAGGACATGCGGGCGGCAGCGAAGGCACGCCCGCGCCCGCTTCCGAGACGGTCCGGCGCGCCCCTGCGGGCGGTGCGCGCGGGCTGGAATCGCACCGGCTGCGCGCCACGCCGCTCGACTTCAGCGCGGACGACGGCTCCGGATCGATCACGCACAGCACCTACCGCGAAAAGGACGAGTAGCGCGGAGATATATGGAGAAGCGCGAAATTCGCGCACAATCATCGCAGATGAGCCAGGATCGGCCAGAAAGCCGGACACCTGACCCCGATGCGTGCAGTAGGACGCGGATCTGCCGAGATAACGGAAGTTACGCTCAGATAGCGTCAGAAAAGCGGATTCAGCTTTTAGCGAAGGCTGAAGTGTAGGTCTGCGTGGATGGCGGCGCCCACTGCGCCGCAATTCGCGTCACCCATGCATGTGCGCCAGGCTAGCGCTGCATGGACTCCCACACCTTCTGCAGCCGCTTGAGCGATACCGGCATCGGAGTGCGCAACTCCTGCGCGAACAGGGACACGCGCAGCTCTTCCAGCAGCCAGCGGTATTCGACCAGCTTGGGATCGTCCGCGATGTGTCCCTTGCGGTCGCGCACCGCGCGCTGGAAGTGCGACGCGGCCTGGTTCCATTCCGCCATCAGCTTCGCGTCGCGCGCCGGATCGGCACGCAGTTTTTCCAGCCGGACGTTGACCGCCTTGAGGTAGCGCGGGAAGTGCGCCAGCTGCGCAAAGTCGGTCTCGGCGATGAATCCCTTGTGCACCAGCTGCTGCAACTGCGCCTGGATGTCGGCGGCCGCCTGCGGCTGCGTGTTCTGCAGCTTCTTCGGCAGCACGTAGTACTCGGTCAGCACCGCACCGGCGAGCCGCGCGATCTCGTTCACCAGCAGCGTCAGGCGCGACTTGCCCTCTTCCTTCCGCTTGTTGAACGAGGCAGCGTCGGTCGGCAGCGGATCCTGCAGGCAGGCGATGTCGATCGCCTTGGCGATGATCTGGTCGCGCAGCTCCTCCTGCGTTCCCAGCGTCATGTACTGCATGCCCATCTGCTGCAGGCCCGGGATGTTCTTCTCGACGAACTTGAGCTGCTCCTTGAACTGCAGCGCGAACAGGCGCCGCAGTCCCAGGCGGTGGGTGCGCGCCGCCAGCGACGGATCGTCGAACACTTCGAGGTCGCAGTGCGTCTTCTTGTCGACCAGCGCCGGGAAGCCGATCAGCGTGATCTTGCCCTGACTGATCTCCAGCAGTTCCGGCAGCTCGCCGAAGGTCCACGACGTCAGGCCGGTGTACTGTCCCTGCACGGGAGGCGCAGCCGGCGCCGCGATGGCGGCAGCCTTCTTGCCCTGCGCCTGTCCCTGCCCGGGCTGCTGCTGCGATGCCGGCGCCGGCTTCGCGACCGCCATCGCCACCGCGGCCGGCACGCTCTGCACCGGCACGCCGCCGGTGGTCGCAGTCCCTTCCGCCATCTTCTGGAAGCTCTCGCGCGCCTGCTTGCCGAATTCGGCCTGCAGCGCCGGCAGGTTGCGGCCCATGTCCAGCTGCCGTCCGTGCTCGTCGATCACCTTGAAGTTCATGAAGTGGTGCGCCGGCAGCGTCTCCATCTTGAAGTCGGCCGTCAGCACCTGTATGCCGGTCTGCGCGCGGATGTCCGCGATCAGCACGTCGATCAGGTTGCCGCGCCCGAAGGCGTGCTTGTCGTGGATGCGATCGACGAATTTGGCGGCGTACTCCGGCAGCGGCACGCAGTGGCGGCGCAGCTTCTGCGGCAGCGATTTGATCAGCAGGTGCACCTTCTCCTTGAGCATGCCCGGCACCAGCCACTCGCTACGCTCGCGCGAGACCTGGTTGAGCGCGAACAGCGGCACGGCCAGCGTGACGCCATCGCGCACGCTGCCGGGCTCGAAGTGGTAGGTCAGCTGCATTTCGATGCCGGTCACCGACATCGATTTCGGGAACAGCTCCGTGGTCACGCCCGCGGCCTCGTGCCGCATCAGCTCTTCCTTGTTCAGGAAGAGCAGCTTCGGGTTCTCCTGCGTCGCATCCTTGTGCCACTTCTCGAAGCCCGCGCCGTTGATGATGTCGGCCGGGATCAGGCTGTCGTAGAACGCTTCGATCAGCTGGTCGTCCACCAGCACGTCGAGGCGGCGCGACTTGTGCTCGAGCGTCTCGATCTCCTTGACCAGCTTGTGGTTGTGCGCGAAGAACGGCGCGCGCGTCTCGTAGTCGCCGCCCACCAGCGCATCGCGGATGAAGATCTCGCGCGCTTCGCGCGGATTGAGCGGGCCGTAGTGGATGCGGCGCTGGCTGTAGATGGTGATGCCGTACAGCGTGGCCTTTTCCGCTGCGGTGACCTGCGCCGTGCGCTTCTCCCAGCGCGGCTCGCCCCACGACTTCTTGAGCAGGTGGCCGCCCACCTTCTCGACCCACTCCGGCTCGATCTTCGCGATGCAGCGCGCATACAGGCGCGTGGTTTCGACCAGCTCCGCCGCCATCACCCACTTGCCCGCCTTCTTGGTCAGGAACGACCCTGGCCAGATGTGGAAGCGGATGCCGCGCGCGCCCAGGTAGCCGGCGCCCGGCTCGTCGTCGGCCTTAAAGCCGATGTTCCCCAGCAGGCCGGTCAGCAGCGCCATGTGCAGGTTCTCGTAGGTCGCGGGCGCTTCGTTCAGGCGCCAGCCCTGCTCGCGCACGATCGTGAGCAGTTGCGAATGCACGTCCCGCCACTCGCGCAGGCGCAGCTGCGACAGGAAGTTGGAGCGGCAGGTTTCCATCAGCTGGCGGTTCGATTTCTTGTGCTCGATGGCCTGCTCGAACCAACGCCAGATCTTGATAAAGCTGAGGAACTCCGATTTGTCGTCGGCGAACTTCTTGTGCGCTTCGTCGGCAGCCTGCTGGTATTCCATCGGCCGGTCGCGCGGGTCCTGCACGGACAGCGCGGACGCGACGATCAGCATTTCGGTCAGGCAGGCGTTATCGACGGCGGCCAGGATCATGCGGCCGACGCGCGGGTCGAGCGGCAGGCGCGCGAGCTTCTTGCCCAGCGCGGTCAGCGCGTTGGTCTCGTCCACCGCGCCCAGTTCCTGCAGCAGCTGGTAGCCGTCCGCCACCGCGCGCGCCATCGGCGGCTCGATGAACGGGAAGCTTTCCACATCCGTCAGGTGCAGGGACTTCATGCGCAGGATGACTGCGGCCAGCGACGAGCGCAGGATTTCGGGATCGGTAAACTTCGGCCGCTGCAGGAAATCGTCTTCTTCGTACAGGCGGATGCAGACGCCGTCGGCGACGCGGCCGCAACGGCCGGCGCGCTGGTTCGCAGCCGATTGCGCGATCGGCTCGACTTGCAATTGCTCGACCTTGTTGCGGTAGCTGTAGCGCTTCACGCGCGCCAGGCCGGCATCGACCACGTAGCGGATGCCGGGCACGGTCAGCGAAGTCTCGGCCACGTTCGTGGCCAGCACGATGCGGCGCGCATTGGTGATCTTGAAGACGCGGTCCTGCTCCTCGACAGACAGGCGGGCAAACAGCGGCAGGATCTCCACGTGAGGCGGATGGTGCTTGCGCAGCGCTTCGGCGGCATCGCGGATCTCGCGCTCGCCCGGCAGGAACACGAGCACGTCGCCCGAGCCGATGCGGCACAATTCGTCCACGGCATCGACCACTGCGTCCATCAGGTCGCGCTTCTCGCGTGCGGCCACCGCCTTCGGCACCGGCTTGCCCGGATCGGCCGTGGGGATGGCGACGGGGTCGCGTTCGACCGGGCGATAGCGCACTTCCACCGCATACAGGCGGCCGGACACCTCGATCACAGGCACCGGCTTGTCGGGCGTGCCGAAGTGGCGCGCGAAGCGGTCCGCGTCGATCGTCGCGGAGGTGATGATCACCTTCAGGTCCGGGCGGCGCGGCAGGATCTGCTTCAGGTAGCCGAGCAGGAAGTCGATGTTCAGGCTGCGCTCGTGGGCTTCGTCGATGATGATCGTGTCGTAGCCCTTGAGCAGCGGATCGGTCTGCGTTTCGGCCAGCAGGATACCGTCGGTCATCAGCTTGACCCACGCGCCTTTCGACAGCGTGTCGTTGAAGCGGACCTTGTAGCCGACATGCTCGCCCAGCGGCGTGCCCAGTTCGTGCGCGATGCGCTTCGCGGTCGACGACGCGGCGATGCGGCGCGGCTGCGTGTGGCCGATCAGGCCCTTTTCGCCTCGGCCCAGTTCCAGGCAGATCTTCGGCAGCTGCGTGGTCTTGCCCGAGCCGGTCTCGCCGGACACGATGACCACCTGGTTTTCGCGGATCGCCTTCGCGATCTCCGCGCGGCGGCCCGATACGGGCAGATCCTCTGGGTACACGATCGGCGGCAGCGGCGTGCGCACCGCGTCCTGGGGACTGTCCCTGCGGGGCTGTCCCCGGTCTTTCGCCGGCCGATCCGCGTGCTCCGCCTGGGGACTGTCCCTACGGGACTGCCCCCGGTCTCTCGCCGGCCGATCCGCTGCACCAAAGTCCGGGGACGGTCCCGTTGGGACAGTCCCCTTCCCCTGTTCGCGCTTGCCCGACTCGCAGCTAATCGGCTGCGCGCGTCGATCGCCAGACGGCTGCGACGGTGCTGGACGATCCTTGCGCGCTTCCGCGGGTGCAGGCGCGCGCCTCGGTGCTGGACGCTCAGGAGCTGTCTTCGCGGCCGCGACGGGAGGTACTGCCTTCGCGGGGACGACAGTAGGCGCTGTTTTCGCGGCTGCGACAGGAGTTGCCGCCCTGGCCGCCGCGGCAGGAGGTGCTGCCTTCGGGGGGACGACAGCAGGCGCTGCTTTCGCAGCTGCGACGGGAGGTGCTGCTCTTGCGGGCGCAGCTGGGCGCGCGCCGGGCACGGTCACCGGAGGCGGCTTCTTGGCCTTTTGCGCCGGCTGCGGGTCCGACTTCAGCTCCACCGACGACCGCACCTGGCGCAGCTGGTCCGCCAGCGTGCCCGCACTGGGGCGCTCCGGAGTCTGTTTCTGGCTGGGTACTTGCGGATGGCGGGGCTTGTTGCTCTGGTCGGACATTGAGTTTTTACATGGTTTTAGGCGCGCACACCGCGCAGCGAATTATAATGCCGCAAATGGAAAACCCTTTCGAATTCGTCCAGTGGCTGCGCTCTGTCGCACCCTACATCCACGCCTTCCGCGGCAAGACCTTCGTCGTCGCTTTTCCCGGTGAGCTGGTCAGCGCCGGCGCCCTGCCCGTGCTGGCCCACGACCTGTCCCTGCTCAACGCGCTCGACATCAATGTCGTGATCGTGCACGGCTCGCGTCCGCAGGTCGCCGAGCAGCTCGCGCTGCGAAACGTGGAGGGCCGCTTCCACAACGGCCTGCGCATCACCGACACCGCCGCGATGGAATGCGCCAAGGAAGCCGCCGGCGAACTGCGCCTCGATATCGAAGCCGCCTTCAGCCAGGGTTTGCCTAACACGCCGATGGCGCACGCAGCGATCCGGATTATCTCCGGTAACTTCGTCACCGCGCGCCCGCTTGGCGTGATCGACGGCGTGGACCACGAACTCACCGGCATGGTCCGCAAGATCGCCGCCGAAACCATCCACGGCATTCTCGCCACCGACAGCCTGGTGCTGCTCTCCCCGCTCGGCTTCTCGCCGACCGGCGAGATCTTCAACCTGACCATGGAAGACGTGGCGGTGTCCGCGGCGGTCGAACTGCACGCGGACAAGCTGATCTTCATCACCGAGACCCCGATGATGCAGGACGCGGCCGGCGTCGATATCCGCGAGCTGTCCTCGCACCAGGCCGAAGCGGTCATGCAGGCCGGCTTCCTGCCGCCCGAGCAGACCTACTACCTGCAGAACGCGGTCAAGGCCTGCAACTCCGGCGTCGACCGCGCGCACATCGTGCCGTTCGCGATGGACGGTTCGGCCCTGCTGGAACTGTTCACCCACGATGGCGTCGGCACCATGATCTCGCACGAGAACCTGGAGAGCCTGCGCAAGGCCACCGTCGAAGACGTGGGCGGCATCATCAAGCTGATCGAACCGTTGGAAGCGGACGGCACGCTGGTCAAGCGCGGCCGCGAACTGATCGAGCGCGAGATCGACAACTTCTCCGTGATCGACCACGACGGCGTGATCTTCGGCTGCGCGGCACTGTACCCGTTCCCGCAGGAGAAGATGGCGGAGATGGCGTGCCTGACCGTGAACCCCGAAGTGCAGGCCCAGGGCGACGGCGAGCGCATCCTGCGCCACATGGAAAACCGCGCCCGCGCCGCCGGCCTGACCAAGCTGTTCGTCCTGACCACGCGCACCTCGCACTGGTTCCAGAAACGCGGCTTCGTGCCCGCCACCGTGGACGCGCTCCCGAAGGACCGCCAGAAGATGTACAACTGGCAGCGCAAGTCGCAGGTGCTGGTCAAGACCTTATAATTTCACTTTTCGCACATACGAATCAGGAGCACCACATGGCACGCACCGTCCACTGCATCAAACTGAATAAAGAAGCCGAAGGACTCGACTTCCCGCCGTACCCGGGCGAACTGGGCAAGCGGATCTACGAATCGGTATCGAAGGAAGCGTGGGCTGCGTGGATCAAGCACCAGACCATGCTGGTCAACGAAAACCGCCTGAACCTGGCCGACCTGCGTGCGCGCAAGTACCTGGCCACGCAGATGGAGAAGCACTTCTTCGGCGAAGGCGCGGATGCCGCCGCCGGCTACGTCCCGCCATCGGAATAATAGCGGTCCCGTCGTCCCCGCCCCAAGGCGGGGATGACCGTTCTACTTCAGCGGCGCGCACTGGCGCATTTCACAGCGCGCCATGAACACCTGCCCGTTATCGCACGCCATGCGGTACACCTCCACCGGTCCCTTTTCGGACACCAGCCCCGCACCCAGCCCGCCCTTGCACTGACGCTGCAGCGCCATCTTTTCGACGGTCGCTGACGAGACGCCCGAGCGGAACGGCACGCGTTCGATCGCGACGCCGTCGACCATGAGCAGCGGCTGCCCGTCCGCGCCCAGCGCAGGCGCACTGCGCCTGACCGGCGCCAGCGGCGCGTCGTCCCTCGATGCGATGTACGACGGGAAGTTCGAACATGCGGACAGGGCCAGCGCACCCGCCAGCAGGACAGCCATTCGCTTCATGGATTCTCCGTTGATCAGAAAGTCAGCGTCTTCACGCCTTCGGCAGTACCGAGCAGGCACACGTTGGCGCCGCGCTGTGCGAACAGGCCCACGGCCACCACGCCCGGCACCTGGTTGATCTCGCTTTCCAGCGCCACCGGGTCGGTGATCGACAGGCCGGCCACATCGATGATCTCGCCGCCGTTGTCGGTGATGAACGCGTCGGTGGTGCCCGGCTTGACGCGCAGCTTCGGCTGCCCGCCCAGCGATGCCAGCTTGCGCATGACGGCATTGCGCGCCATCGGCAGCACTTCCACCGGCAGCGGGAACGCGCCCAGCACGTCGACCAGCTTGGAACCGTCGGCGATGCAGACGAACTTCGCCGACACCGATGCAACGATCTTCTCGCGCGTCAGGGCAGCGCCGCCGCCCTTGATCATGGCGCCGGCGGCGTTGATCTCGTCGGCACCGTCCACGTAGACGGAGATCGATGGCACGTCGTTCATGTCGAACACTTCGATGCCGTGGCCGCGCAGGCGCGCCGCCGTCGCTTCGGACGACGCTACCGCGCCCTTGATGCGGTCCTTGATCTTTGCCAGTTCGTCAATAAAGAAGTTGGCGGTGGAGCCGGTGCCCACGCCAATCACTTCGCCGTCGACCACGTATGCAATCGCCGCCTGGGCGACCGCTTTTTTCAATTCGTCTTGATTCATCGTATATGCAAACAGAAATAATCCCGCCATTCTATCACCCGCTCCACCTTAAAAATGAAGCCACAACGATGACAGGAAGATAACGGTAAAGGGGACACGCATGAACAAGGCCATGAATACCTCCCGCACGGTGCTGGTCGTCGACGACAGCCGCGTTTCGCGCCTGGTGGCGCGCAAGTTCATCCTCGGCGCGCATCCTGACTGGACTGTCGAGGAAGCCTCGACCGGCGAGGAGGCGCTGGAAAAGGTCCGCACCGGCGGCCAGCCCTCGCTCATCATCATCGACGTGAACATGCCCGGCATGGGCGGCATCGCGGCGGCCGAGCGCCTGCGCAATGCCTGTCCCGGCACGCCCATCTCGCTGCTGACCGCGAACGTGCAGAACGCCACGCGCTGCAGCGCCAACGACCTCGGGATCGGATTCATGGAAAAGCCGATCACCGAGGAACGCATCAGCAGGGTGTTGAGCGTCCTGAACTGACATGCACGCCCTCAGCGAACTCCAGCAGGACGCGCTGCTGGAGATTTTCAATATCGGCATCGGGCACGCTGCCGCCGCGCTCTCCGACATCGTCAACGAGAAGGTGACGATGGCAGTGCCCTCGCTCAGCTTCCTCGAATTCGCCGGGGTCCCTGCCCTGCTGGGCGTGGGCGACGAGGTGCGTGCCTGCGGCATCAGCCAGCAATTCCGCGGCGCCTTCGAGACGTCGGCAGTGCTGATGTTCCCCGAGCATAAGAGCCTGGAGCTGGTGCGCCTGATGCTGGGCGAATCGACGCCGCTGGCCGAACTGTCGGCGATGGAGCAGGAGGCGCTGACCGAGATCGGCAACATCCTGCTGAACGCCTGCATCGGCGCGCTGGCCGACATTTTCGAGCACGAGCTGCGCGGCTCGATGCCGCGCTACCACGCGGGCCGCAGCGACGAGGTGCTGGCCGCCGCCTGCGGCAATACGGCGGAAACGCATGTGCTGTTGCTGCACATCGACTTTGCGCTGGAACGCCACCAGATCGACGGCTACGTCGCCTTCGTGCTCGACATGGGCGCGCTGGGCAAGCTCAGGACGCACATCGACGGCTACCTGCAGCGCATGGGGGTAGCCTGATGGGCGCCGCGCCGGATCAGCGCACGCTGCTGCTCGAGAGCCTGCTTGACGCCGCCAGCCTGGGCGTCGTCGCGCTCGATTGCGAACAGCGGGTGCTGTTATGGAACCGCTGGATGGCAGAACATGCGAACCTTCCCGCGCAGGCGGTGCTGGGCAAGCCCTTCTTCACCGTGTTCGACAGCCTGGACAACCGCAGGCTGGAAGAAGCGGTGCGCCAGGCCTTGCGCGGCTTTCCGTCGGTGCTCTCGCAGACCCTGCACAAGGCGCCGCTGCCATTGTTCACGCATCCGGGCGGACCGCGCATGCAGCAGGCGGTCGCGGTGACGCCGGTCGAGGTGCACGGCGGAACGCGGCATTGCCTGATCCAGGTCAGCGATGTCACGGCCGCCGCCACGCGCGAACAGCTGCTGCGCGAGCAGGCGCTGGAGCTGCGATCGCAAACGTTCTCGGACGGGCTGACGGGAGTGGCCAACCGCCGCTTCTTCGACCAGGCGATCGAAAAGGAAGTGCGGCGCGCGCGCCGCTCGTCGATGCCGCTGTCGCTGCTCATGATCGACATCGACTTCTTCAAGTCGTACAACGACCATTACGGACACCAGCTCGGCGACGACACGCTGATCCGGGTGGCGGGTGCGCTCGGCGAATGCCTGCAGCGCAAGGACGACCTGGTCGCGCGCTACGGCGGGGAAGAATTTGCGGTGGTGCTGCCGGAGACGGGGCAGGTGCAGGCGCTCAAGCTGGCCGAAGCGCTCCGCACGCGCGTGGCGCTGCTGGACATTCCGCATGCGCACACGGGCGACAAGCCCTATGTCACGATCAGCATCGGACTGGCGACCCGGCGTGGCGACGCGCAACTGGAAGCGTCCGCGCTGATCCGCGCCGCCGACCGCGCGCTGTACGAGGCCAAGCACGCAGGCCGCGACCGCGTCATCGCCCTGACGCCTGAATAGAAGGGGACGGTCCCTGCGGGGACAGCCCCCCACTCACCCTTAGCGGTTCGCGCAGAAGCCCATGTCCTTGTACTGGGCGCCCGCAGCCAGGTTGCGGTTCCAGTCCGGACCCGACAGCTTCAGCGTGGAGCCGGCCTGGGTGTACTTGCCGTTCCAGAGCGAGGCCACGGTGCCTTCCACCGCCATCTCCACCGTCCAGCTGGACGCCAGCGTGCTGCCGCTGTTGGACACGGTGACGCTGCCGCAATAGCCGCTTCCCCAGTCGTTGCTGATCACGTAGCTGGCCTGGAGCGCGCCCGGTTCCGGATCGGTCGGGGTCTCAGGCGCCTTCGGTGCGCGGTTCGCGCAGATGCCCACCTCGATCGGCGCGCCGCCCGGGAACGCATCCTTGTTCCACGATGCGCCCGATACGGTCAGCGATTCAGGCGTTGCGGTGTAGGTCGCATTCCACAGCGACGTCACGGTGTCGGGGAACGGCTTCGTCACCGACCAGTTAAACGCCGGCATGCCGCCCACGTTCGACACCAGCAGCTTGCCGCAATAGCCCGAGTTCCAGTCGTTCTCGATCACCAGTTCCATCTTCATTTCCGCCGGCGGCGGTGGCGGAGGCTCGGTCGCATCCGGATCGAGGAAAGCCTTCTTCACAGCGTGCATCAGCGGATTGTTCACGCCGTTGGTGGTACCGTAGTTGACCAGCCAGATGATGGTGCCCGCTGCGCCTTCGCCCGGGTTGGCCGATTGCGCCCACGCGCCCTTGGCCGCGATGCTGGCCGGGTCCTCGTAGCTCAGGTAGCCGGAAGGCTGGTTGCGCTCGGCAGGCGTGTAGCCGCCCGCATAGGTGCGGTAGCTGGTCTGCGTCGCCGGATCCCACACGTAGGTGCCGTTGTCCAGGTAGCCATACTTGTGCAGCATGGTGAAGTTCCAGGTCACGTCGTTCACCGACCACATGGTTTCGCGGTCATAGCCGTCGGTCACCTGGCCGGGCTGCGTGAATGGCGGCTTGTAGTTCATGCCGTAGAAGCCCAGGCCCATGCCGATCTTCTCGCGCGGGATGCCCGCATCCACGTACTTCTGGATGGTGCTCTTGATGTCCACCGGGCGGTTCGGCGTGGCGCCGGTCAGCGGCGCGAAGGTGGTGCTGTGCCAGCCGGAGGCGAACCAGCCCATGCCATAGCTCATGAGGTTGAACTGGTCGACCATCGCGCCAACGCGCACCAGGTACGGCTTGACGGTGTCGGTGTTCATGTTCAGCACGCCGGCCGGATACGTGATGATGATCGGCGTGTCCTGCCAGCGCGCGCGCTTGGCCGACTCGGTGCGCAGGTCCGCGATCAGCTTCTCGAGCTGGTACTGGTCCTGGGTCGCGCTGTCAGGGATGCCCTCCCAGTCGACGTCGATGCCGTCGTAGTTGCGCGCTTCCATGTAGTCGAGCAGGTTCTTCACGAACAGCGGACGCACCGCATCGGTGGTCGACGCGCGGAAGCCGCCGTTGTCGCCTTCGCCGCCCAGCATGATGATCGTCTTGGTGCCCACCGCATGCGCGCGGTCGATCATGTACTGCTCGACGGTGCGGGTCGGCGCGCCCGGGCCGACGTTGGTGTGGGTGTGCGCGGTCTGGCTGCCGAACATGACATCGCCCGGCGCGCCGCCGTTCTGGCCGCCGCCCGGGCCGATGCGCGCGAACACGAAGTGCGTCATCGCGGTCATGTCCACGTACTGGGGCGCCTGGTAGTCGCGGTTATCCCAGAAGTAGCCGCCGTAGTAGCCGGTGACCCACTTGCCGGTGACGGAGTGCGGAGGGAGGGAAGTCTGTGCGCTGGAAGCCAGCGGGAAGGCCGCTGCGATCGTCAGCAGCGAGAGCGCCGCAAGGCGCTTTATTGTTTTTTGCATGGTTGTCTCGATCAGTTGGACGGACTGATCAAGGTAACAAAAAACATGTAATTAATCGTAGCGAAATTGTCCGCTCAACGTATGGAAGTTGTGAGGGGAGTGTGCCTCGGCTGTCAAATTTGGCGGAATCGGCCATAACGTGGCCGATTCTGCCAACAACCGGGGGCGGCTCTGCCGCCCTGCGCCTGCGGTGAGAGGACCTTTTCCTTACTCCGCGTGCAGTGCTGCCGCGGCGCGCGCCAGGTGCGTGATGTGCTCCCAGTTGCCGGTGCGGATCGCTTCCTTCGGCGTGAGCCACGAACCGCCCACGCATGCGACGTTCTTACATGCCAGGAACTGCGGCGCCGTCTCGATCGAGATGCCGCCCGTCGGGCAGAAGGTCACGTCCGGCAGCGGCCCCGCGATCGCGTTGAGCATGCCCACGCCGCCCGCCGGCACCGCCGGGAACAGCTTGAGCTGGCGGAAACCGTGCTCGCGCGCGACCATCACTTCCGATGGCGTCATCACGCCAGGCAGCAGCGGCAATCCGCTGTTGCGCGCCGCGTTGATCAGCGACGGCGTCAGACCCGGCGAGACGCCGAACACCGCGCCAGCATCGCGCGCGGCTGCGAACTCGTCGCCCTGCGTCAGCGTGCCGACGCCGATGATCGCGCCCGGCACCGATGCCATCGCGCGGATCGCCTCCAGGCCGTGGGCGGTGCGCAGCGTCACCTCCAGCACGCGGATGCCGCCCGCCACCAGCGCTTCGGCCAGCGGCACGGCGTCCTTGGGGTCGTCGATCGCGATCACCGGGATCACGGTCGCGGCGTGCATGATGTCGAGCAGAGACATGGAATTCGAATTCATTTGTTAGCCCTGATAAGGAAGTCTTCGTCGGAACCCGGCATCGTCTCGCCCGAGTCCACACCGTCGTGCAGCTGCACGGTGGTCGGAATCGGCGACGGCAGCGGGAAGTTGGCTGCGCCCTGCTCCGCTTCGCCCACGCTGGCGCGGAACACGCCAAACAGCTCGCGCCCCATGCCCACGTGGGACTTGGAGATGTCGGCAGTGGCCATCGCGCGCGCGCTCCACACGTCGGCCGGCACCAGCGCCTCCAGCGTGCCCGCATTGGCATCGAGACGGATGATGTCGCCGTCGCGCACCAGGCCAAGCGGCCCGCCGGCCAGGATCTCGGGCGACACGTGGATCGCAGCCGGCACCTTGCCGGACGCGCCGGACATGCGTCCGTCCGTCACCAGCGCCACGCGCCGGCCGGCATCCTGCAGGTTGGCCAGCGCCGGGGTGAGCGCATGCAGTTCCGGCATGCCGTTCGCGCGCGGTCCTTGGAAGCGGATCACGGCCACGAAGTCGCGGTCCAGATGCCCCGCCTTGTAGGCGTGCATGAAGTCCTCCTGCGAGTCGAAGGTCAGCGCCGGCGCTTCCACCGTGCGGTGCTCCGGCTTGACCGCCGAAACCTTCATGATCGCGCGCCCGAGGTTGCCGGACACGAGGATCATGCCGCCGTCCTTGGCGAACGGATTGGATGCCGGGCGCAGCACCGACTCGTCGCCCGACACCGCGGCCGCCGGGCGGAACACCACCTTGCCGTCCTGGATGAACGGCTCGGCGGCATGGGCGCGCAGGCCGTGGCCCATGATGGTGTGCACGTCGTCGTGCAGCAGGCCCGCGTCCAGCAGCTCGCGGATCACGAAGCCGGGGCCGCCCGCCGCCTGGAAGTGGTTCACGTCGGCGTCGCCGTTCGGGTAGATGCGCGTCAGCAGCGGTACCACGGAAGACAGCTCGTTGAAGTCGTCCCAGTCGATCACGATGCCGGCCGCGCGCGCCATTGCCGGCAGGTGCAACGTGTGGTTGGTCGAGCCGCCGGTCGCCAGCAGCGCGATGACCGCGTTGACGATGCATTTTTCGTCGACGATGCGCCCCATCGGCGTGTACGTGCCGCCTTGCGCTGAGATCTCCACCGCGCGCTGCGCCGCCGCCGCGGTGAGCGCATCGCGCATCTCCGTGCCCGGCGTGATGAAGGCGGCCGACGGCATGTGCAGGCCCATCACCTCCATCAGCATCTGGTTGCTGTTGGCGGTGCCGTAGAAGGTGCAGGTGCCGGCCGCGTGGTAGGACTGCGACTCGCACTCGAGCAGTTCTTCGCGCGTGGCCTTGCCCTGCGCGTACAACTGGCGGATGCGCGCCTTCTCTTTATTAGGTATCCCGGTGGTCATCGGCCCCGCGGGGACGAACACGGCCGGCAGGTGGCCGAAGTGCAGCGCGCCGATCACCAGGCCCGGCACGATCTTGTCGCACACGCCCAGGTACAGGCCCGCATCGAACATATTGTGGGACAGCGCCACCGCGGTCGCCATTGCGATCGTATCGCGCGAGAACAGCGACAGTTCCATGCCGGGCTGGCCCTGCGTCACGCCGTCGCACATGGCAGGCACGCCGCCTGCGAACTGCGCCACGCCGCCGACCTGGCGCACGGCCTCGCGGATCACGCGCGGGAAGTATTCGAATGGCTGGTGCGCCGACAGCATGTCGTTGTAGGCCGACACGATCGCGACCGAAGGACGCTTCTGCTCGCGCAGGATCAGCTTTTCGCTCGGTGGGAACGCGGCGAAGCCGTGCGCGAGGTTGGTGCAGGACAGTGCGCCGCGCTGCACGCCGGCGATGCGCGCCGCGTCCATGTGCGCCAGGTATGCGGCGCGCGAGGGACGGCTGCGCCGGATGATGCGCTCGGTCACGCGCTCGACTACGGGATGCATCGCCATTTCGGCTCCTTCCGGAAATTATTTTATGAAATTTTACTACAAAATTCGCTCGGGGCGGCAAAACGCAGCTTTGGCAAGCCAACAAGGACGAGCGCGGCCCGCGCGCTCCTGTCGCCGGGCACGCCCCACGTCGTCGCCGAGCCACAGGGCTGTAGTGAATTTACGAGCGCATCCTGTATGATTGGCGAATCGACAAAACATTGAGTACACCATGTCCCACGCCGCCCTCACCTCCACCACTGCCTTCAAGGCGCTCGCGCAGCATGCGCCGGATGCGCAACGCTGGTCCATGCGCGACCTGTTTGCAGAAGATCCGCAACGGTTCGAGCGCATGTCGCTGGAGGCGGCGGGACTCTTCCTAGACTATTCAAAAAACCGTGTCGACGGGCGCACGCTTGAACTGCTGGTCAGCCTGGCGCGCGAGCGCGGCCTCGAGCAGCAGCGCGAAGCGATGTTCACCGGCGCCAAGATCAACAACACCGAAGGCCGCGCAGTCCTGCACACCGCCCTGCGCGCGCCGCGCGACGCCAGCCTGGCCGTGGACGGGCAGGATGTCATCGCCGACGTGCATGCAGTGCTCGACCGCGTGCGCGGCTTCACCGACGCGGTGCGCAGCGGCAGCTGGCTGGGCCATACCGGCAAGCCGATCACGGACGTGGTCAACATCGGCATCGGCGGCTCGGACCTGGGACCGAAGATGGTGTGCCTGGCGCTGCGCCAATACGCGCACCCGCGCCTGCGCATGCACTTTGTCTCCAACGTCGACGGCCACGACATCGACGCCAACCTGCAGGACCTGGATCCGGCCACCACGCTGTTCATCGTCGCCTCCAAGACCTTTACCACCGCCGAGACCATGATGAACGCGCAGACCGCGCGCGCATGGTTCCTGCGCTCGGCGCCGGAAGACGCGCTGGCGCGGCACTTCGTCGCCGTCTCCACCAACACCGAAGCGATCCGCGCTTTCGGCATCGACCCGGCCAACATGTTCCCGTTCTGGGACTGGGTGGGCGGCCGCTATTCGGTGTGGTCGGCGATCGGCCTGCCGGTCGCGCTGGCGGTCGGCTTCGGCTACTTCGCCGATTTCCTCGCCGGCGCGCACGAGATGGACCAGCACTTCCGCAGCGCGCCGCTGGAAGAGAACATGCCCGCGCTGCTCGCGCTGATCGGCTTCTGGAACCGCCAGTTCCTCGGCGCCGGCTCGGTCTCGATCGCGCCCTACCACCAGGACCTGAACCGCTTCCCGGCCTACCTGCAGCAGCTCGACATGGAGAGCAACGGCAAGCGCGTCACGCGCGACGGCCAGCCGGTCGACACGCCGACCTGCCCTGTGATCTGGGGCGATTGCGGCACCAACGGCCAGCACGCCTACTTCCAGCTGCTCCACCAGGGCACGGACCTGACCCCGATCGACTTCATCGCCGCGCTGCGTCCGGCGCACGAGTACGAGAACCACCATGCGGCGCTGCTCGCCAACTGCTTTGCGCAGTCCGAGGCGTTCATGAAGGGGAAGACCCCGGACGAAGTGCGCGCCGACCTCGCGCAGCAGGGCCTCGATGCCGCCGAAGTGGAGCGCCTGGTGCCGCACAAGACCTTCCCTGGCAATATCCCGAGCAACACCATCCTGGTCGAATACCTGACCCCCCACGCGCTGGGCGCGCTGGTCGCGCTGTACGAGCACAGGACCTTCGTGCAGGGCGTGCTGTGGAATGTGAACAGCTTCGACCAGTGGGGCGTCGAACTGGGCAAGGTGCTGGCCAGGAAGATCGAATCGGAACTGACCGGCCAGGCGCAGCCGGACCTGCACGATAGCTCGACCAACGGACTGATCGCGCGCGCCAAGGCAGCCGTATAAGGAGGAACGCGCGATGAGGCATGAAAAATTCGACGTCCTCCACGACGAGCCAATGCTGGTGGGCGAATGCCCGCTGTGGCACCCCGTGGAGTACGCGCTGTACTGGGTGGACATCGACGGCTTCGCGGTGCACCGCGTGCATCCGGCCAGCGGCAAATACTCGAAGTGGCAGATGGCGTCCGAGCCGTCCGCCATCGCGCTCGCCTTCGACGGCCTGCTGGTCGCCACCCGCAAGGGATTCGTCCACCTGAACACCACCAGGGGAGAGATCACCCACATCGCCGACGCGCCGTTCGACCCCTCGACGACGCGCTTCAACGACGGGCGCGTGGATGCGCTGGGCCGCTTCTGGGTAGGCACGCTGTACGAGCCGCGCACCTCGCCGTCGGCGGAGATGTACGTGCTCGAGTGCGGCAACGTGCGGCGCGCATGGGGCGGCGACATGACCGTCTCCAACGGCCTCGCGTTCAGCCCCGACTCCACCACGATGTACCACGCCGACACCACCTCGCACCGCATCGACCGCTACCGCTACGACCTGGCGCACGGCACCGTCAGCGACCGCACGCCGTTCAAGGTCTTCCCGTCCGATAAAAAGGCCCCCGGCTACGGCGGGCGCCCGGATGGCGCAGCGGTGGATGCGGAAGGCGCCTACTGGGTAGCGATGTATGAAGGCGGCCGCGTGCTGCGCTTCTCGCCCGACGGCGAACTGCTGCGCGAGCTGCACGTCCCGGTGCGCTGCCCGACCATGGTGGCGTTCGGCGGCGCCGACCTCAGGACGCTGTACGTCACCAGCGCCAGCGGCGGCCGCCCGACACAGGAACTGGCCATGTACCCGCACAGCGGCAAGGTCCTCTGCCTTCCAGTCGACGTCCCCGGCCGCGAAGAGCCCTTCTACAAGCCGTAAGGAAGGGGACGGTCCCCGCGGGGGAGCGCCCCTACCCTTCACTGCGGCGTGAAGGTGTACAGGTTCCTGAACGTCCCGTCCTGCCCCGCGCCCTTCCTGACGCCCTGTTCCTCGCGCCGCAGCGCTACCAGCCGGTTGCCGATGTGTGCAAACGTGTAGCTCTCGGTGCTCTTCTCTTCATACGAGATGAACACCATGAAGCTCGCGCGCACGGAATGCGTCAGCAGCGCCCCTGCCGGTATGCCGTCCGCGCCCAGCCACACCTTGGCCGTATGCGCGTTCTCCTTCATCTTGAGGCTGCCGTTCGCATCGACCGGCGGGGTGTATGCCACCTCGATCATGCGCGCCGGCTTGCCCTGCCAGGTATCCATGCGCTCGGCCTTCACCTGCCCGGTCGAGATGATGTTCAAGAGACGCGACGCATAATTCACCGCCGCCGAAATCCTGTTCGCGGAATTGGCGTTGATCGCCATGGCCAGGTCCGAATCCGGCTTCGGGCTGCGCAGCGACGCTTCCATAGCACGCTGCAACACCGCGCGGTCCCAGCCGATCCTAAGCTCGCCCGCCGCATCCTCGACCTTCACCGACACCGTGGTCGTCTCGGGCTTGGGCGCGTCCTCTTCGGTCTTGGTCTGGCGCGCTTCGAACGTTCCCTTCAGGCTGCCCTGCCCCTGCATCCCCGCGAGCGCGGCCTTCAGGTCCGCAAGGCTGGACGCGGCGGCCGTGCCCGACAACAACAGTGCTAACAGTGCGGCGTATTTCATCTTTTTTCCGTTAAATAGGTGGTTTGCGACACGGGGCGCCCGGTTTGGCCCGGCACGTTTGCGGAATAGCAATATACCGTGCGATGCCCCAACAGTAATGCGAGCTTTGTAACCTGCGCGCACCGCGTTTCGTAGTAAATTTTCTTGCTTACTCTGCATTGGTGTAGTAAATTTACATCAACGCGCATCACCCCCTCTTCTAGCGAAAAACACTATGGCCCTCCAAGACTTCGACCTCGTTCTGTTTGGCGGCAGCGGCGATCTTTCCATGCGCAAGCTGCTCCCCGCGATGTACTCGCGCGACATGTGCAATGACCTGCCGCCGACTGCGCGCGTGGTCTGCGTCGGCCGCAACGACTGGACGCCACTCGAATTCATCGCCGCCATCGAAACCAATGCGCGCCCGCACATCAAGAAATTCGACCAGAAGGTCTGGGAAAAATTCCTCGAGCGGATCGTCTACGTCTCGCTGAACGCGACCGACGTCTCCACCTACGGCAAGCTGGTCGAGACCCTGCGCCGCGACGAGGACATCACGCTCGTGTACTACCTCGCGACGCCGCCGCAGATGTTCGCGCGCATCTGCGAGAACCTGGCCGAATCCGGCCTGGCCACGCCGAACTCGCGCGTGGTGCTGGAAAAGCCGCTGGGCCGCGACCTCGCCTCGGCGCGCCAGATCAACCTGGACGTGGGCAAGGTCTTCGCCGAACACCAGATCTACCGCATCGACCACTACCTCGGCAAGGAGACGGTGCAGAACCTGCTGGCCCTGCGCTTCGGGAACATCCTGTTCGAGCCGCTGTGGCGCCGCGAATGGATCTCGGACGTGCAGATCACCATCGCCGAAAAGATCGGCGTGGGCAACCGCATGGGCTACTACGACACCTCCGGCGCCCTGCGCGACATGCTGCAGAACCACCTGCTGCAGCTGCTGTGCATCGTTGCAATGGAGCCGCCGGTCTCGATCGCACCGGACGCCGTGCGCGACGCCAAGCTCGAAGTGCTGCGTTCCCTGAAGCGCTTCACCCCGCACACGCTGGCGCAGAACATCGTGCGCGGCCAGTACCGCGCCGGCCACGTGGATGGCCAGGCCGTGCCGAGCTACCGCGACGAGCCGGATGCGCCGGATTCCTCGCGCACCGAAACCTTCGTCGCGCTGAAGGCCGAAATCGACACCTGGCGCTGGGCCGGCGTGCCGTTCTACCTGCGCACCGGCAAACGCATGAGCGACCGCCTGGCCGAGATCGTGGTGCGCTTCAAGCCGATCCCGCATTCGATCTTCAACCAGCCGACGTCCAGCTTCCAGCCGAACAGCCTGGTCATCCGCCTGCAGCCCGACGAGGGCCTGCGCATGAACCTGATGGCCAAGACGCCGGGCGAAGGCATGCGCCTCAAGCCTGCCGAACTGGAACTGGACTTCAACGAGCAATTCAAGACGCCGCGCATGGACGCCTACGAGCGCCTGCTGCTGGACGTCCTGCGCGGCCAGCTTACCCTGTTCATGCGCGGCGACGAACTGGAAGCGGCGTGGGAATGGGTGGAACCGATCCTGCAGCACTGGGAGCAGGACGACAGCCCGCCGGTGCCGTATGCGTCCGGCACCTGGGGCCCTGCCGCATCGTCCGCCCTGATCGGGCGCGACGGCCTGCAGTGGCGCGAAGAAGCCCTGCCGGAAGACTAAGCTCCGATGCTGCTCGACTCGATCCGCACCCAGCTCGACTCGCTCTCCAAATCGGAGAAGAAGGTCGCGCTGGCCGTGCTGGAGGCGCCCGGCGCCATCGTCAGCCAGAACATCACCGCGCTGGCCAAGGCGGCGCAGGTGTCCGAGCCGACCGTCGTGCGCTTCTGCCGCACGCTCGGCTACGACGGCTGGCACGAGTTCAAGCTCAAGCTCGCGCAGGGGCTGGCGCTCGCGCTGCCGGGCGCCGGCAACGAGCAGCCGACGCAGGACGACCTGGCCGTGGACCTGGTCAGCAAGATCTGCAGCCGCTCGATCAATACCCTGCTCGACCTGCGCAACAACCTCGACCCGGACGCGATCCAGAAGGCGCTCGACATCCTCTCGCGCGCCAACAAGATCGAGTTCTACGGCCAGGGCACCTCGGGCATCGTGGCTGCCGACGCGCAGCACAAGTTCTTCCGCTCCGGCGTGCCGACCGTGGCCTATGCCGATCCGGCCATTCACTCGATCGCAGCATCCCTGCTGCGCGCGGGCGATGCGGTGGTCGCCATCTCACAGCGCGGCAACAACTCGGCGCTGGTGCGCTCGGCCAAGCTGGCGCGGCGCGGCGGCGCCGACGTGATCGTGCTCGCGCCCTCGGGCACCCCGCTGGCCGACGTGGCCACCGTCCTGATCCCGATCGACCTGATCTTCAATACCGACCCGTACACACCGATCTCCGCGCGCCTGGCCTACCTGGTGGTCATCGACGTCCTGGCGGTGGGACTGGCGCTGCAGCGCGGCCCCGAATTCCGCCGCAAGATGCAGAACGCCCAGAAGGCGCTGCAGGAGTTCGACATGCAGTTCGACTCGTTCATCGGCTAACGCAGGGACTCTCCCTGCAGGAGTGCCCCCCGGTTTTCTGCTGACAGCCCCTCGCCGCTCGCTAAAGATCCGGGGACAGTCCCCGTGCGGGGACAGTCCCCCTTTCGACGCTACAGGGTAAAATGTCACCCTTCCCCAATCAGCAATGCAGTTTTAACAATGCACATCACCCCATCCGCCAGTCTCAAGCCCGACTACGGCATGCTGCGCAAGCAGGTCGCCAGCATCCTCGAAGGTGAACGCGACCTCACCGCCAACGCATCCCAATTCTCCGCCTTCATCTACGACACCGTCGCTGACCTGAACTGGGCCGGCTTCTACCTGACCCGCCCATCGAAGGACGGCACGCGCGAAGAACTGCTGGTCGGCCCGTTCCAGGGCAAGGTGGCGTGCGCGCGCATCCCGTTCGGACGCGGCGTGTGCGGTACCGCCGCCGCAGAGCGCCGTACGATCCTGGTCCCCGACGTGCACGCGTTCCCCGGCCACATCGCCTGCGACTCCGCATCGAACGCCGAAATCGTGATCCCGCTGGTCAAGGACGGCAAGGTCGTGGGTGTCTTCGACATCGACAGCCCGACCCTCAACCGCTTCAGCGAAGAAGACCAGGCCGGCCTGGAGTCGCTGGTTGCCGCATTCATCGACGGCACCGACTTCAACTGACAGAATAACCCTCATCACTACAAGACAGCCATGAACCAGCTCGAACAACTCAAGCAGTACACCACCGTCGTCGCCGACACCGGCGACTTCCAGTCGATCAAGGCCTACGCGCCGCGCGACGCCACCACCAACCCGTCGCTGATCCTGAAGGCAGTGCAAAAGCCGGAATACCGTCCGCTGCTCGAGCAGGTCGTGCGCGACTTCCCGGACGCACCGGTCGGTGAAGTGGTCGACCGCCTGCTGATCGCTTTCGGCGTCGAGATCCTCAAGCTGATCCCGGGCCGCGTCTCCACCGAGATCGACGCGCACCTGTCGTTCGACACCGAAGCGAACGTCAAAAAGGGCCGCGAGCTGATCGCGCTGTACGAACAGGCCGGCATCAGCCGCGAGCGCGTGCTGATCAAGATCGCCTCGACCTGGGAAGGCATCCGCGCCGCCGAGATCCTGGAGAAGGAAGGCATCCACTGCAACCTGACGCTGCTGTTCGCGCTGCCGCAGGCGATCGCGTGCGCGGAAGCGAACGTGCAGCTGATCTCGCCGTTCGTCGGCCGCATCTACGACTGGTACAAGAAGCAGACCGGCACCGACTACCAGGGCGCGGACGATCCGGGCGTGCAGTCGGTCAAGCGCATCTACAACTACTTCCGCGCATACGGCTACAAGACCGAAGTGATGGGCGCGAGCTTCCGCAACACCTCGCAGATCCTGGAACTGGCGGGCTGCGACCTGCTGACCATCAGCCCTGACCTGCTGCAGAAGCTGGCCGACACCGACGGCGAAGTCACCCGCAAGCTGGTGCCGGAAAGCGCGGCGGCGGACGTGGAAAAGCTGGCCATCGACGAAAAGACGTTCCGCTTCATGCTCAACGAAGATGCGATGGCAACCGAGAAGCTGGCCGAAGGCATCCGCGCCTTCTGCGCCGACTCCAACAAGCTGACCGACATGATCAAGGCAATGCGCTGATCGTACCGGGACGGGCCCGCACGCGGACCGTCCCCGGCGTTTTACCCGGGCCAGTCAACAAGGCTGGCCCGCACCCTACTTCAGAAATGGCAGCGGCGACACCGCCTTGAATGCCCCCGACTGCTCCGCATACTGCTGCAGCGGAAACACATGGGACTGCCCGTAGATCACCAGCACCCGGTCGCCCGGCTGGTCCGCCACGCGCACCAGGTTGGCGAAAATCTTGAGGTTGCGCGCATACCAGTTGCCAACCCAGTTGGCGCCAGGTTCGCCTAGCAGCGTATAGTCAAAATAGTTCTGGTTGCTCTTTGCAAGCTGCTCCGGCTGGTTGTAGTGCACCAGCCATCTGGACACCGTTTCACTGCGCAGGAACGCATTGGCGTGCTTGATGCGCGACGTGTCGCGGATGGCAGCCAGCCTGGCCTGCTGCCCGTCTCGCTGCGCCGACTGCTCATAATCGAAGTCCGCCACTTCACCCGGCGGCATCTTGTTCCAGTCCACCGCATACACCCGTGCGTGACCGAGGCGCGCGGCGACGCGCAGCGCCAACTGGTCCGTCTCGTCGCGCGTCAGCTGATACGTGCCTGCACGGTAGGCGTTGTAGCGCTGGTCCAGCTTGGCCTGGTTTGCCGCATTCCATTCGACCGCCACCTTGGTGGGCTTGAAGGCCGCCAGCGCGGCGACGACTGCCTCGACCTCTTTTTGCCGTTGTGGCTCCAGCACGTCCGGGACCTGCATGTTGAGCACATCGAGACCGTGGTTCGCGAAATGCGGCACACCCACCAGCATGAGCTGCGGGCGTTCTTCCGCCGGCCGGTCCCGCAATAGCCTGACTTGCGGTGAGTCCGGCCCGGCGGCCGCAGCACCTGCGGAGATGGCAAAGGCGCCCAGAATCAGCGTGGACGCGACGCGGCGACGAGAAATATGCATGGATTCGGCCTGTTCAGAAAATTGGGAATGCGAGGCGAAGCATAGGATCGCCGGCCGGAGCCGTCCCGCGAAATGCGACAAACTGCTGGAATCGCCGTCTGGGTTGCACACGGCTGCCAGCGACCTCACCTGTCCAACAGCGCAGGCTGGAGCGGTTCCACCGGCTGCTGCGCGGCCCCAATCGCCTTGATTGACCGCGCGCAACTCCGCTCCGCCGCCATCGCCTAAGCTGGTCGCTCCCGGAGAGACTGGATAGACACATGCGCCGCTATCACATCACTGAAGGAGCGAAAACGACTGCTGGTGGAAAGGTGATCGCCGCCACCAGCGCGATGACGATCGATGGGGTGAAAGGTGCGCTGGAGGGAGATCCGCTCTACTGCCCGGCATGCAAGAGCGCGGGGAAGATCATGTGCGTCGGCCCACGCATCCCGGAAACGTGGAACGGCAAGCCGGTCGCACTCAGCGACGACCTGTGCATGTGCGGCTGTCCGACGCCCCCAAAACTCCTGGCGAACCAGAACCGCAAATACCAATCAACTGGCAGCACGAATCAGGTCTCGTGAACGCCGGTCTTACACGCGAAGGCAGTCGATCTGGCTGTCGACGATCTTGCGCCCTTCTTCCTGCAAGTCATAGGCGGACGGATCGGCCAGCCAGATCCTGATCAGGCCATCCATCATCGCCCACATGCCGAGCGCCGCCGCGCGCGGCGACGCATCCGGTTTCACATGCCCGCGCCGGATGCCGATGCGGATGCGGCTTTCGGCGCGCTCCATCCAGCGCTGGTGGCTTTGCAGCATCCGGTCGCGCGTCACCGACATCTCGCCGACCATTTCCAGCTTACGCGTGCAGATATCGAACATGCGCCGGATGTGCTCGTCCGTGGCCGTCAGGCGCAGCGACTCGCACATGCAGTCGCGCAGGTCGCCCAGCGGATCCTCGGTGTCTTCGCGGTCGAGCACCTGCATCGCCGTTTCCATCGGCATCTTGGCGCGCTCCATCAGCGCCGTAAACAGCGCCCCCTTGTCTTCGAAATGCCAATAGATCGCACCGCGCGTCACGCCGGCCGCGGTCGCGATATGCTGCAAAGTCGTTCCTGCCACGCCTTGCTGTTCGAATAACACCGCCGCCGCGTCCATGATGGCTTCGCGGGTTGCAAGTGCATCTTCTTTTGTACGTCTGACCATCAGGAACCTTAAAAAATCTGGAAGAGCTGTTCAACGCAGCTTACATACATTCATGATAGTATATTTGGATTCCACAGAATTACCAGCGTTTTCCCAGCGTGCGCACGCAGGGCGAATGCAACAGACCACCTGAACAAAAAGGACATCGTACAACATGCACTCCCTTCCACCTGCACCCCTGTCCAAGACACGCGCGGCTGCGGCTGCGCTCGCGCTCGTCGCGCTGCTGGCAGCCTGCGGCAAGAAAGACGCCGCTGCTCCCGGCGCCGGCGGCGGCATGCCGCCCCCAGAAGTGGGCGTGATTACCACCCAGTTCGAGCCGGTAGCGCTGGAGACTGAACTGCCGGGCCGCGTCGAACCGGTCCGCGTGGCCGAGGTGCGCGCCCGCGTCAACGGCGTGATCCTCAAGCGCCTGTTCACCGAAGGCAGCGAAGTCCGCGCCGGCCAGAGCCTGTTCCAGATCGACCCTGCCCCGTACCAGGCGCAGCTGCAAAGTGCGCAAGCCGCGCTGGGCCGCGCCGAAGCAAACCTGACCCAGACGCGAGCGCAGGCGGAACGCTACAAGCCGCTGGTGGAAGCAAAGGCGATCAGCCAGCAGGAATATGTAAACGCGGTCGCCGCCCAGAAGCAGTCGCAGGCCGATGTCGAAGCGGCGCGCGCGGCGTTGCGCATCGCCCAGCTCAATAGCGGCTACGCCAGCGTGCAGGCGCCGATCTCCGGCCGCATCGGCCGCGCGCTCGTCACCGAAGGCGCGCTGGTCAGCGCGGCCGAAGCCACGAAGCTCGCCACGATCCAGCAGACCAGCACCGTGTTCCTGAACTTCACCCAGTCCGCCACCGAGCTGCAGGCGCTGCGCCGCGCCGCCGGCACCCAGGCCAAGGATACGCCGGTCAGCATCATCATGGACGACGGCAGCGTGCTGCCGCAAAAAGGCAAGCTGCTGTTCTCGGACGTGACGGTCGACCCGACCTCCGGCCAGGTGCTGCTGCGCGCGACCGTGCCGAATCCGGACGGCCTGCTGCTGCCGGGCCAGTACGTGCGCGCGCGCCTGTCGCAAAAGACCCTGCCGTCGGCGATCCTGGTGCCGCAGCAGGCTGTCACGCGGGGTGGCACCGGCGATACGGTCAAAGTGGTCGGCGCCGACAACAAGCCAACGCCGCGCGAGGTCCAGATCTCGGGCGCGCACCATGGCAACTGGATCGTGACCGGCGGCCTGAAGGCCGGCGAGCGCGTGATGGTGGACGGCTTCCAGAAACTGATGATGGCGCCGCCCGGCACCCCGGTCAAGACCGTGGCCTGGACCGCTCCTGCCGCCAAGCCGGCAGCGCCTGCCGCCGCCAAATAAGAAGGACTGATTCATGGCCCGTTTTTTCATTGACCGCCCGATCTTCGCATGGGTGATCGCGCTGTTCATCATGGTGATGGGTGCGGTTGCCGCCACCCAGCTCCCCATTTCGCAATATCCCTCCGTCGCGCCGCCGTCGATCGTCGTCAGCGCGGCCTATCCCGGCGCGTCCGCTCAGACGCTGGAAGACGCCGTCATCAGCGTGATCGAACGCGAGATGAACGGCTCGCCCGGCCTGGTCTACACCGAATCGGTCAGCCAGGCTAACGGCACCGGCTCGCTGACGCTGACCTTCGAATCCGGCACCAACGAGGAGCTGGCGCAGGTGGACGTGCAGAACCGCCTGAGCCGCGCGGCCCCGCGCCTGCCGGCCGCGGTGAACCAGCAAGGCGTGCGCGTGGACCGTGCGCGCGCGAACTTCCTGATGTTTATCACCGTCTCGTCGACCAATCCCAAGTTCGACCCGATCGCGCTGGGCGACTATGTCTCGCGCAACGTGCTGCCTGAAATCCAGCGCGTGCCCGGCGTGGGCCAGGCGCAGCTGTTCGGCACCGAGCGCGCGATGCGCATCTGGATCGACCCGGCCAAGCTGGTCGGCTTCAACCTGACCCCGGCCGATGTCAACGCGGCGATTCGTTCGCAGAACGCCCAGGTGGCGTCCGGCGCGATCGGCGACCTGCCGCTGCAGAAAGGCCAATCCATCACGGCGACCGTCGTGGTGCAGGGCCAGCTAAACTCCGTCGAGCAGTTCGGCGACATCGTCCTGCGCGCCAATCCGGACGGCTCCACCGTGCGC
This sequence comes from Pseudoduganella sp. GCM10020061, assembly GCF_042683405.1. NCBI lineage: Bacteria > Pseudomonadati > Pseudomonadota > Betaproteobacteria > Burkholderiales > Oxalobacteraceae > Pseudoduganella > Pseudoduganella sp. GCM10020061. The sequence continues at coordinate 28,925 of NZ_JBHUJS010000003.1, forward strand.
CTGCGCGACGTGGCCCGCATCGAACTGGGCGGCGCCAGCTACGGCACCTCCGCGCGTATCGGCGGCAAGCCGACCACCGGTATGGGCATCCAGCTGTCGTCCTCCGGCAATGCGCTGGAAACGGCGACCGCGATCCGCGAGCGCATGGCCGAACTGGCCAAGTACTTCCCGGAAGGCGTGTCGTGGAGCGATCCGTTCGACAGCTCGCAGTTCGTCGACATCTCGATCAGGCAGGTCGTGACCACCCTGGTCGAAGCGGTGATCCTGGTGTTCCTGGTGATGTTCCTGTTCCTGCAGAATTTCCGCTACACGATCATACCGACCATCGTGGTGCCGGTCGCCCTGCTCGGCTCCCTGGCTACCCTGCTCGCTCTGGGCTTCTCGATCAACGTGCTGACCATGTTCGGCATGGTGCTGGTGATCGGCATCGTGGTCGACGACGCGATCGTCGTGGTCGAGAACGTGGAGCGCATCATGACCGAGGAAGGGCTGCCGCCGTTGCAGGCAACCCGCAAGGCGATGGGCCAGATCTCGGGCGCCATCATCGGCGTGACCATCGTGCTGATCTCGGTGTTCGTGCCGCTCGCCTTCTTCGGCGGCGCGGTCGGCAACATCTACCGCCAGTTCTCGGCGGTGATGGTGTCCTCGATCGCGTTCTCGGCCTTCATGGCGCTGTCGCTCACGCCTGCGCTGTGCGCCCACCTGCTCAAGCCGGTGGAAAAAGGCCACCACATGGACAAGCGCGGCTTCTTCGGCTGGTTCAACCGCAAGTTCGAAGTCACGTCCGACCGCTACCAGGGCTGGGTCGCCAAGTCGCTCAAGCGCATGGGCCGCATGATGGTCGTGTTCGCGGTGATGATCGGCGCGGTCGTGCTGCTCTTCACCCGCATGCCTGGCTCGTTCCTGCCGAACGAAGACCAGGGCTACCTGATCGCCAGCTTCCAGCTGCCTCCGGGCGCAACCCTGGAACGCACGCAGCGCGCGCTGCTCCAGGCCGAGGAGTACATCCTCAAGCAACCGGAAGTCAAGACGATGGCCGGCGTGGTCGGCTTCAGCTTCTTCGGCCAGGGCCAGAACGCGGCGCTCGGCTTCATCCCGCTCAAGCCGTGGGATGAGCGCAAGGGTCCGGGCCAGGATGCGCAGTCACTGGCCGGCCGCATGACCGGCCACCTGATGGGCATCCGCGACGCCTTCATCTTCGTGGTGAGCCCGCCGCCGATCCCGGAACTGGGCAGCAGCACCGGCTTCTCGTTCCGCCTGCAGGACCGTGGTGGCCTCGGCCGCGAAGCGCTGCTGAACGCGCGTAACCAGCTGCTCGGCATGGCATCGCAAAGCAAGGTGCTGGCGGGCGTGCGTCCGGAAGGCCTGGAAGACGCGCCGCAGCTCCAGCTCGACATCGACCGCGACAAGGCCAATGCGCTTGGCGTCACCTTCGAGTCGATCAACGCCGCGATCTCCACCACGCTCGGCTCGGCCTACGTGAACGACTTCCCGAACGCGGGACGCCTGCAGCGCGTGATCGTGCAGGCCGACGCGCCGGCCCGCATGCAGCCGGAAGACATTCTGCACCTGAACGCGATGAACAGCCGCGGCCAGCAGGTGCCGCTGTCGGCCTTCGCCACCACGCGCTGGGTCACCGGGCCGATGCAGACCGTGCGTTACAACGGCTATCCGTCGATCCGCATCGCGGGCGACGCGGCGCCGGGCTTCAGCACCGGCGACGCGCTGGCCGAGATGGAAGCACTGGCAGCCAAGCTGCCGCCAGGCTTCGGCTTCGAGTGGACCGGCCAGTCGCGCGAGGAAAAGCTGTCCGGTTCCACCGTGGTGATCCTGATGGCGTTCTCGCTGCTGGCGGTGTTCCTGTCGCTGGCCGCGCTGTACGAGAGCTGGTCGATCCCGGCATCGGTGATGCTGGTGGTGCCGCTGGGGGTGATGGGCGCGCTGCTTGCGGCGACCATGCGGGGCTTCCCGAACGACGTGTACTTCAAGGTCGGCCTGATCACGATCATCGGCCTGGGCGCGAAGAACGCGGTCCTGATCATCGAATTCGCGAAAGACCTGCAGGCGCAGGGCATGTCCGCAGTGGACGCGGCGATCCAGGCCGCCCGCCTGCGCTTCCGCCCGATCCTGATGACCTCGCTCGCCTTCATCCTCGGCGTGCTGCCGCTGGTGATCGCCAGCGGCGCGGGTTCGGCCAGCCAGCGCGCGATCGGCACCGGCGTCATGGGCGGCATGATCTTTGCGACGGCGCTCGGCGTGTTCTTCGTGCCGGTGTTCTTCGTCCTGGTCAGGTCCATTTTCAAGGGCAGCGAGCGTCAGCGCAAAAGGTACGCGCATGAAGACGACGCCGCTCCAGCAGCAGAGGTAAAACATGATTAAACGCTTTGCACTCACGCCGCTGGCGGCAGCGCTGCTGCTGTCCGGCTGCGTCTCGATGGCGCCGAAGTACGAGCGTCCGGCGGCGCCGGTCGCAGCCAGCTTCCTGGTCAGCACCGCCGCCGGCGAAGCGGCATCGGCGATCGAATGGCAGCGCTACTTCGGTGACGCTCGCCTGCAGGAACTGGTGCGCCTGGCCCTGGCCAACAACCGCGACCTGCGCGTAGCCGTGCTCAATATCGAGCAGGCGCGCGCGCAGTTCCGCATTACGCGCGCCGACCGGCTGCCGACCCTCGGCCTGCAGGCCACCGGCAACCGGGTCAGCAACGACAACGAGGACCTCAGCAGCTTGTACAGCGTCGGCCTGGGCGTCAGCGCATTCGAGCTGGACCTGTTCGGACGGGTGAAGAGCCTGTCCGACGCCGCACTGGCCCAGTACCTCGCGACCGGGGAAGCGCGCCGCGCGGTGCAGGTCAGCCTGGTCGCGTCCGTCGCCAATGCCTACCTGGCCACGCTGGCGGACGACGAACTGCTCGCGCTGACCCAGCGCACGCTGACCACCCGCGAGGAATCGTTCAAGCTGGTGAAACTGCGCTTCGATAATGGCGTGATATCGGCGCTGGACCTGGAGCAGGCCCGTTCCCTGGTGGAGACGGCGCGCGTCTCGCTGGCGCAGCAGCAGCGCCAGCGCGCGGCCGACTTCAACCTCCTAACGCTGCTGGTCGGCCAGCCGCTGCCGGCCACGCTGCCTGCGGCTGCAACCCTGTACGACATGCGTTTGGCGGACCTGCCTGCCGGCCTGCCGTCAGACCTGCTGGCGTCGCGGCCCGACATCCGCGCGGCGGAGCAGCAGCTGATCGCGGCCAACGCCAACATCGGCGCCGCGCGCGCGAACTTCTTCCCGCGCATCTCGCTGACGGCGGCGGCGGGATCGACCAGCAGCGAGCTGTCGGGCCTGTTCTCGGGAGGGTCGTTCGGCTGGACCTTCGCGCCGCAGCTGGTGCTGCCACTGTTCGACACCGGCCGCAACATCGCGATCCTCGGTTCGGCCAAGGCCGGCCGCGACATCGCGGTAGCGCAATACGAAAAAGCGATCCAGACCGCATTCAGGGAAGTATCGGACGCGCTGGCAGGACAGGCGACGTTTGCCGAGCAGGTGCGCGCACAGCGCGCGGTGGCGGGAGCGGAGGCCGAGCGCTTCCGCCTGGCCGAGCTGCGCTACCAGAACGGCGTAGCGAGCTACCTGGACTACCTCGATGCGCAGCGTTCGCTGTTCATCGCGCAGCAGGCGGCGATTCAGGCCAACCTGCAGCGGCTGCAGAACCAGGTCACGCTATACCGCGTGCTGGGCGGCGGCGACCTGACGGCAGGCCGCTAGCCCCCTGACGCAAACAAAAAAACGTCGCGCCCGCAAGGGCCGCGACGTTGACCCGGGGACTGTCCCCGTAGGGGACTGTCCCCTGATCTTTAGCCTGCCCAACCACTGCGCGTGCTAAAGATCCAGGGACGGTCCCCTGCGGGGACAGTCCCTACGACTTAGAGGAACATCTGCTGGAGGTCGTTGAGGAAGCGCTGGCCCAGCTCCGTCGGCCGGATCAGCTTATGGTCGCGGTACAGCAGCCCCTTGGCCTCGGCGGCATTGAGCGCCTTGTCGATCGCGTTGATGCCGAGACCCGTGCGCTCGCCGAACAGGTTCGGATCGAACCCGTCCACCAGCCGCAACGCGTTGAGCATGAATTCGAAGCCCATCTCGTCGCGCCCGATCTCGCGTTCTTCCTGCACCGCATTGCCGCGCCGCGCGTTCTCGATGAACGACCCCGGCTGCTTGTAGCGCGCCTGCCGCAGCACCCGGTGCGGGAACGACAGCTTGGAGTGCGCGCCCGCGCCAATGCCCAGGTAGTCGCCAAACTCCCAGTAATTCAGGTTGTGCCGCGCGCGCCGCCCCGGCTGCGCATAGGCCGACACTTCGTAATGCTGGAACCCCGCCTGTGCGGTGCGCTCAGCGATCATGTCCTGCATGTCCGCGCTGGTGTCGTCGTCCGGCAGCTGCGGCGGATACTTTGCGAACACCGTGTTCGGCTCCATCGTCAGGTGGTACAGCGACAGGTGCGGAGGCGCGAACGCCAGCGCGGTGTCGAGGTCCTGCTGCGCCTCGGCCAGCGTCTGCGACGGCAGCGCGTACATCAGGTCCAGGTTGAAGTTGTCGAAGTTCTTGTGCGCGATCTCCACCGCACGGCGCGCCTCGTCGCCATTGTGGATGCGACCCAGCGCTTCCAGGTGCTGGTGGTTGAAGCTCTGGATGCCGATCGACAGGCGGTTCACGCCGCTCTCGCGGTAGGAGCGGAACTTGTCCTGCTCGAAGGTGCCCGGGTTGGCTTCCATCGTGATCTCGCAATCGAGGTCGAGCGGCAGCAGCGTGCGCACGTCCGACAGCAGGCGGTCGAGGCCCTTCGCGGACATCAGGCTCGGCGTACCGCCGCCGATGAAGATGGTGTATACCTTGCGGCCCCAGATCAGCGGCAGCGACTGCTCCAGGTCGAGGCGCACCGCGTCGAGGTACTCCTCTTCCGGGAACGCGCCGCCCTTCGCTTCGTGCGAATTGAAGTCGCAATACGGGCACTTGCGCACGCACCACGGAAAGTGGATGTACAGCGACAGCGGCGGCAGAGCCGCCAGGTTCAGGCTGCCCGGCTGCAGGTATTGCAGCGCGGCCGATGCGGGCGAGCGCGGTTCGGTGGCGCCCAGCGCGCCGACGGGCTTAATCGGGATCATGTCAGCTTGGCGACCAGCGCGCGCAGGGCCTGGCCGCGGTGCGAGATGGCATTCTTCTCTTGCGGCGACAGCTCCGCCGCAGTCTTGCCGAGCGACGGCAGCAGGAAATACGGATCGTAGCCAAAGCCATTGCTGCCGCGCGGCTGGGCGATGATCTCGCCATGCCAGGCGCCGTCCGCGATGACCGGCTGCGGATCGTCCGCGTGGCGCACGTACACCAGCACGCAGTAGTAGTAGGCCGACTTGTCGGCATGCGCAGCGAGGTCGGCGATCACCTTCTCGTTATTGCGCGCGTCCGATTTCGGCTCGCCCGCATAGCGTGCCGAGTACACGCCCGGTGCTCCGCCGAGCGCGTTGACGCATACGCCGGAGTCGTCGGCCAGCGCCGGCAGGCCGGTCAGGCGCGACGCGTGGCGCGCCTTGGCCAGTGCATTTTCGACAAAGGTGGCAAATGGCTCTTCCGCTTCCGGAACGTTGAATTCGCCCTGCGTGTGCAGTTCGAAGCCGATCGGGCCGAGCAGTTCGCTGAATTCTTTGAGTTTGCCTGCGTTGTTCGAGGCGAGGATAAGGCGCTGTGTCATCCCGCCATTTTACCGCGACAGGCTCAAGCAGGTGCGGGCCGACCTTTCGCAAATATGGTCTAAGCTGAGGGAATACGTCGCTCACGCCCCGGTCTAATGTCGAGATCACATCGAAAGGCTGAGCCATGGAATCCGATTTTCGTCACGAGGTGGACGCTAAGCTCGACGCACATCAGGCGAGACTAGCCCAATGACTCATGGAACACAGAAACGACACCAACCTGATCCTTGACGGCTTCAGAAACGAAACGGCTGAAATCAAAACAGAGATGCGCGTCCAGTTCGCCAGGATCGATGCGCGTTTCGACTGCATCCAATCCGAACTGAATTCGATCCGGGCCGACTTCAACGCACGCCTGGACAGCGGGATCGCACATGTGGTCAAGTGGGTCATCGGCCTGGTTGGCGGCGCGATGATCAGCTTTATTACCGTCGTTACCTTCGTGCTGAACAATGCGCCTTGATTAAGTCGCCGTGCCATCCGCGACGGGCTCAACTACGTGCAGGCTGACCTTTCGCAAAAATAGTCTAATCTGAAGGAATCCAGTGCTTGCTAAGGGGTCTAAACGACAGACCATACGGAAGGGGCAAGCGATGGAATCCGATTTTCGAAAGGAAATGGACGCAAGACTCGACGCTACCCAGGCGCAAGTCGCGCAGAAGCTCATGGAACACACACGCGAAACAAACGCGATCATCGATTCATTTCGACAGGAAGCTCAACAGTTTCGTTCAGAACTCGCGGACATGAAAGTCGAAATGCGAGTTCAGTTCGCGAAAATCGACGCGCGCTTCGACTCGATGCAAGCAACGATGGAGCGTGCCATCGCCGAGGTTGTCAAATGGGCTGTCGGATTATTTATCGCCGCGATGATCGCTTTCCTTACCGTCATCACATTTGTGCTCAACCACGCGTCCTGATTACAGCCCCAGTGCCTTCTTCTGCATGACCACCAGCTCCGCAATGCCGGCTTGCGCCAGGTCGAGCAGGCGATCCATCACCACGCGGTCGAATGCCGCGCCTTCTGCAGTGCCCTGCACTTCGATGAAGTGTCCCGATTCGGTCATCACCACGTTCATGTCGGTGTCGCAGGCCGAATCTTCCGGGTAGTCCAGGTCGATCACCGGCATGCCATCGTACACGCCGACCGAGATCGCGGCGACGAAGTGGCGCAGCGGGATCGCATCGATCAGCCCACGCTCCTTCAGCTTGGCGAACGCATCGTACGCAGCGACCATCGCGCCGGTGATCGATGCGGTGCGCGTGCCGCCGTCGGCCTGGATCACGTCGCAGTCCAGGTGCAGAGTGCGCTCGCCGAATGCCTCCAGGTCGAACGCGGCGCGCAGCGAACGGCCGATCAGGCGCTGGATCTCCTGCGTGCGGCCGCTCTGCTTGCCCCTGGCGGCTTCACGGTCCATGCGCGTGTGCGTGGAGCGCGGCAGCATGCCGTATTCCGCGGTCAGCCAGCCCTGCCCTTTCCCCTTCAAAAAGCCCGGCACCTTGTCCTCGATGCTGGCAGTGCAGATCACCCTGGTGTCGCCGAATTCGATCAGCACCGAGCCTTCCGCATGCTTCGTGAAGTCGCGTGTCATGGTCACGTTGCGCAGCTGGTCCACCAGGCGTCCGCTTGGGCGGGATGGGATGGTCATGGGGGTCTAGCCTTTCAGTATCTGGGATGATTTTTCGATGGCGCCGCGGATCTCCGCGATCGCCTTTTCAATTTCGTCTTCGTCGAACGCGTCCGACGGCTCGTGCTCAGGTGCCGCCGGTTCAGCGATGGTCGTGTTCACAGAATCCTCGGGCATCATCTGGGTCGAGATGATCGAGTCCGCCATCGCGGTTGGCGTGGCGTCGCCCACCGGACTGCCCTGCCACATGATGGCGAGCGCGGTCGTGTTGTCGCTTTTCGGTCCCGCGATTGCCGTGGCCTTGCCGAGCATGTCCGGCACTGCGCGCACGATGGTGCTGGTGCTAAGCGTATGCGCGATCTCGTCGTCCGGCAGCATCGACCACAGGCCGTCGGAGCACAGCATCAGCACGTCGCCCGGCAGCAGGCTGGCCTGGCGCGAGACATCGACCTTCGGCAGCGCGGACGCGCCGAGGCAGTTATAGAGCTTGTTGCGGTCCGGGTGCGTCGCGCGTTCGGCCGGCGCGACCTCGCCCTTGGCGATCAGGTGTTCGATGTGCGAATGGTCGCGCGTGCGCGCCAGCACCTGGCCGCGCCGGACCCAGTACAGCCGCGAGTCGCCGCAGTGCGCCCAGATCGCCATATTGTGCTGGACCAGGCAGGCCACCACGGTCGTGCGCGGCGTGTCGGGAAGATTGTGCACGGCGCTGTAGCGGTGGATCTCCTGGTGCGCCGCCAGCAGCGCCTCTTCCAGGAAGCGCTCGGGCTTGCGCACGTACGGGGCCGCCTGCTTCTGGAACATCTCCGACAGCGTCTGCAGCGTGATGGCAGCGGCAACCTCGCCGCGCAGGTGGCCGCCCATGCCGTCGGCCAGCACCAGCAGCAGGGCGTCGCGCGTGTAGCTGTAGCCCATGCGGTCCTGGTTGACCTTGCGCCCGCCGATGTGGCTCTCCTGGTAGACCGAAAATTGCATGGATCCTTACTCCGCCTTGCGCCCGCCGATGCCGCCGAAGCGGCCCAGCGCACGGGTGAATTTCTGCAGCACGCCGTCGGGCTGGGGAACTGGCGGCGGCGTGTTCAGCTCCTTCTGCAGCGCGAACAGGCTGTGCGGGCGCTTTTCGGGATCCAGTTCCAGGCACCAGCGCACCATGCGCACCAGGTCGTGCGAGTAGTTCTGCGCGAGCTTGTCGAACTGTTCGCCCATCTTGTCCTGCTGCGCGCGCTCGTTGGCCGGCTGCGGCGGCGCGCCGCACATGCAGGCGTACATCGACGCGCCGATGCTGTAGATGTCCGACCAGGGACCCAGGGTCACGGCCTTGGAATACAGCTCCGGCGGCGCGAAGCCGGGCGTGTACATCGGCCGCAGCTTGGGTACTTCGTTGTTAAAGCTCTGGCGCGCGGCGCCGAAGTCCAGCAGGATCGGCGTGCCGTCGGAGCGCAGGTAGATATTGGCTGGCTTGAGGTCAAGGTGCAGCAGCTTGTTGGCGTGGACTTCGCGCAGCCCGCTGCACACGCCCACGAAGGCCTGGCGGATGAAGGCCTCGCCCATGCGGCTGCCCTTGCGCGCCAGCTGCGCCACGTGCTCCTGCAGCGAGTGGCCCGATTCGTAGGCCATCACCATGTATACCGTCTCGTTCGCGCGGAAGAAATTCAGCACCCGCACCACGTTCGGGTGCGAGATCAGCGCCAACGCGCGCCCCTCTTCAAAGAAGCACTTCAGGCCGATGCGGAACACCGGCAGGTTGGGTTTGGAGATGACCGGCGCGAGTTCGCCCGGCTGGCGCAGTGCAAGCGCGCTGGGCAGGTATTCCTTGATCGCGACCGCATTGCCGTCCTCGTCATATGCAAGGTAAACAATACTGAACCCGCCCGACGCAATTTTCTTTACAATGCGATATCCCGCGATCTCCAGCCCTTCGGGCAAGGGTGCGTTATTTTGTGCTGCCATTCTGGGTTCCTTGCGTAACACGGCGATTGTGTGGATAAATCACTGCTTTGTAAAGAAAAGATCAAAAACAAACGGGGACTCCATTGAGCATTTCAAGCATGACCGGTTATGCGGTGGCGACCAGCGAAAGCGCGGTTGGCACCCTCACGATTGAGATCAAGAGCGTCAACTCGCGATTCCTCGACCTCCAGTTCCGCATCAACGACGACTTGCGCGCGCTCGAACCTGACCTGCGTTCGGCGATCATGGCGGCTATCACCCGGGGCAAAGTGGAAGTGCGCCTGTCGTTCGGCCGCAAGGTCGCGGGCGGGTCGCAGGCACTCAACACCGGCATGCTGGAAGATCTCGCGCGCCTGCAGGCGGAAGTGTCCAGGCACTTCGTGTCCGCGCCGACCATGACCGTGGCCGAGCTGCTGCGCTGGCCGGGCGTGATCGAGGAGGCCCAGGTGGGACAGGAATCGCTGCAGGCCGACGTGGCAGCCCTCACCAGCCGCACCGTGGCCGCGTTCGTGGAGAGCCGCAAGCGCGAAGGCGCGGCGCTCGAAGCCATGCTCCTCGCGCGTATCGATGCGATGGAAGACATTGTCAGGCGCATCACACCGCTGATCCCGCAGGTCGTCAGCCAGTTCCAGCAGAAGGCCGTGGAACGCATGCAGGACGCGCTGGGCCTGGCCGGCCACGGCGGCGCCAGCACCCTCACGCGCCAGGAAGTCATGGAGCGCATCCGCCAGGAAGTCACGCTGTACGGCATCCGCATCGACGTCGCCGAGGAACTCTCGCGCCTGTCCGCACACCTGACCGAGACGCGCCACATCCTCAAGAAGGGCGGCCAGGTCGGCAAGCGCCTCGACTTCATGATGCAGGAACTGAACCGCGAAGCGAACACGCTCGGCGCCAAGGCCGCCGTCAAGGAACTGGCCGACGCGTCGATGGAGCTCAAGCTACTGATCGAACAGATGCGCGAGCAAGTCCAAAACCTCGAATAACCCGAAATGGGGACAGACCCCGAAATGGGGACAGACCCCATTTTCGAAATGGGGTCTGTCCCCATTAAAATCTAAAGGATTTACTGAGATGTCTACTCCTTCCCTCACCAGCATGTCCGGCAGCCTGTTCGTCGTCGCCGCGCCGTCCGGCGCGGGCAAATCGACCCTGGTCAATGCGCTGCTGGCGCAGGAGCCGGCGATCAAGCTGTCGATTTCCACCACCACGCGCCAGCCGCGTCCGGGCGAGGTGGACGGCCGCGAGTACCACTTCACGACCGCCGAGGATTTCGTCGCGCGCGCGGAAAAAGGCGAGTTCCTGGAATGGGCCGAGGTGCACGGCAATTACTACGGCACTTCGCGCGTGATGGTCGAGAACCAGATGACGGCCGGCACCGATATCCTGCTGGAGATCGACTGGCAGGGCGCGCGCCAGGTGCGCGAGCTGTTCCCGCAGGCCGCCTTCATCTTCATCCTGCCGCCCTCGATCGCGGCGCTGGAGGAGCGTCTGCACAAGCGCGGCACCGACGAGCCGCACATCATTACGCGGCGCCTGCTGGCCGCCGGCGGCGAGATGGCTCACGCTCCGGACTTCGACTATGTTATTATCAACGAGAATTTTAACGTCGCCCTCGAAGAAATGAGGTCGATCGTCAAAGCGACGCGCTGCCGATTTGCCAAGCAAATGGCCCGTAATGCCTCGCTGTTTGCCCAGTTGGGTATCCACGCTCAGTAAAAAACCACTCCAAGGATTGAAGCCATGGCCCGTATTACTATTGAAGATTGCCTGAAACAGGTTCCGAACCGCTTCCAGCTGACCCTGGCCGCAACCTACCGCGCACGCCAGCTGCTGCAGGGCCACACCCCGAAGGTCGACGCCAAGGACAAGGCGACCGTCGTGGCGCTGCGCGAAATCGCCGCCGGCAAGGTTGGCCTGGAAATGCTGAAAAAAGTGCCAATGTAATTCCCAGGGGACTGTCCCCGGCGGCGCCAGCGCGGCAGCCGGGGACGGCAATCACGCCTCGGCGCCTTCCGGGACGCCCCTCAAAAATCTCCAACTGTCACATCCGCTGCCCATCTGGTATTCTGTTCCCATGAACCTGAGCACCCCGGACCAGACAGGAAGCGCCGACACCGGCACCAAGAAAGCGACCCGCGCCCCCCGCGGCCGCAAGCAGCCTCCCCCCGAGCAAGCCCCGGCGCCCGCCCTTGGCGTCGCATCGGTCTCGCACCTTTCGGCCAAGCTGGCCGAATACCTCAGCCCCTCCGAACTGAAGAAGGTCAAGGAAGCCTACCGCTTCTCCGACGAGATGCACCTCGGCCAGGTCCGCAAGTCGGGCGAGCCGTACATTTCGCATCCGATCGCGGTGGCCGAGATCTGCGCGGACTGGAAGCTGGACGCGCAAGCCATCATGGCCGCCCTGCTGCACGACGTGATGGAAGACCAGGACGTCAAGAAGGAAGAGCTGATCGAGCGCTTCGGTTCGCAGGTCGCCAGCCTGGTCGACGGCCTGTCCAAGCTGGAGAAAATCGAATTCCAGAGCCAGGTCGAGGCGCAGGCCGAGAACTTCCGCAAGATGCTGCTGGCCATGGCCAGCGACGTGCGCGTCATCCTGATCAAGCTGGCCGACCGCCTGCACAACATGCGCACGCTCGAGCACATGACGGCCGCCAAGAAGCGCCGCATCGCCGCCGAGACCATGGAAGTGTACGTGCCGATCGCGCACCGCCTCGGCCTGAACAACATCTACCGCGAACTGCAGGACCTGGCCTTCTCGCACCTGTACCCGGTGCGCTACCGGACGCTGGGCAAGGCCGTCAAGGCCGCGCGCGGCAACCGCCGCGAAGTCGTCTCCAAGATCCTCGACGCGGTCAAGAACCAGCTGGCCACGGCCGGCATCAACGCCGAAATCTACGGCCGCGAAAAGACCCTGTACGGCATCTACAAGAAGATGCGCAACAAGCACCTGTCGTTCTCGCAGGTGCTGGACGTGTACGGCTTTCGCGTGGTGGTCGAATCGTTCGCGGACTGCTACGTCGCGCTGGGCACCCTGCACTCGCTGTACAAGCCGATGCCGGGCAAGTTCAAGGACTACATCGCGATCCGCAAGCTCAATGGCTACCAGTCGCTGCACACCACGCTGATCGGCCCGTACGGCACGCCGGTCGAATTCCAGATCCGCACCCAGGAAATGCACCGCACCGCCGAATCGGGCGTGGCCGCGCACTGGCTGTACAAGACTGGCGAAACCAATATGAGCGACCTGCAGCAGCGCACCCACGCGTGGCTGCAGTCGCTGCTCGACATCCAGCAGCAGACCGGCGACTCGGCCGAATTCCTAGAACACGTCAAGGTCGACCTGTTCCCGGATTCCGTGTACGTGTTTACGCCCAAGTCGAAGATCATCGCGCTGCCGCGCGGCGCCACCGCGCTCGACTTCGCGTACTCGATCCACACCGGCATCGGCGACCACGCCGTGTCGATCAAGATCAACAACGAGGAAGCGCAGCTGCATTCGGAGCTGCACAACGGCGACATCGTCGAGATCGAGACCGACCCGAACTCGCGCCCGACGCCGGCCTGGCTGTCGTTCGTCCGCACCGGCAAGGCGCGTTCCGCGATCCGCCATCACCTGCGCACCACCGACCCGGGCGAGTCGGTGCAGCTGGGGCACGACCTGCTGGCGCAGGCACTGAGCACGCTCGGCATCGACCCGATCCTGCCGGACGCGCTGGTCGAAAAGCTGCTTAGCGAATCGTCGGCCAAGTCGATGGAAGAGGTGTATTCGGACATCGGCATCGGCAAGCGCATGGCCACGCTGGTGGCGCGCCACATCTTTGGCCTGATCGATGCGAACGCCGTGCTGCCCAAGCTGCCGGGCGCGCCGGAGCTGGACCCGGTCACCATCTACGGCCCCGAAGGCGTGGCGGTGCAGCTCGCGCAGTGCTGCCTGCCGATCCCGGGCGACCATATCAACGGCCAGCTGCGCCGCGACCAGGGGCTGGTGGTGCACACGCTGGACTGCGCCGTCGCCAAGCGCGTGCGCGGCAAAGAACCGGACCGCTGGATCCCGGTGCAGTGGGGAGAGGAGATCAACCGCCGCTTCGACTGCCGCATCCGCCTGCTGATCCAGAACGAAAAAGGCATCCTCGCGCGCGTGGCTGCCGAAATCGGCGAATCGGACGCCAACATCTCGTATGTGGGCATGGACGAGGACAAGGAACACACCATGACGCAGCTGCGCTTCACGATCCAGATCAAGGACCGCGTGCACCTCGCGCAGCTGATCCGCAACCTGCGCAGCGTCGAAGGCGTCAACCGCGTCGAGCGCGAACGCGCGTAATGGGAAGGGGACTGGCCCCCGCAGGGACCGTCCCCCGATCTTTAGCGCGAACTGAGGCTAATTTCGCCGATCGCGCGCCAACTCAGCCGATCAACCCCAAGTTGAGGCGATCACCGTTCATCTCCGCCGATCAAGCGCGATCTACCGGCATTGAAGGCTAAAGATCAGTGGACAGTCCCCCCGTCCCTATTCGGCGGGTTCGGGATAGGTGACTTCAAGGATTTCGAGGTCGTCAGGGCCGAGCGGGGTCTGCAGCGTGACCACATCCCCTTCGCGCGCCTTGGTCAGCGCGCGCGCCACCGGCGAGACCCAGCTGATCTTGCCCTTGAGCGGATCCAGTTCGTCGATGCCGACGATGGTCACCTCATGCTCTTCGCCCGCCGAGTTCAGGTACTTGACCGTCGCGCCAAAGAACACCTGGTCGTTCCCGTGGTGCGCGCTCGGATCGACCACATGCGCCAGGTCCAGCCGCTTGGTCAGGAAACGGATGCGGCGGTCGATCTCGCGCAGGCGCCGCTTGCCGTAGATGTAGTCGCCGTTCTCCGAGCGGTCGCCGTTGGACGCAGCCCAGTGCACGATCTTCACCACCTCCGGACGGTCCACGTCGATCAGCTGCAGCAGCTCGTCCTTGATGCGCTGGTAGCCAGCCGGCGTGATGTAGTTCTTCGAGCCGGGCGGTATCGCCTGCTGCAGGGCGACCGCGTCGTCATCGTCGTCGTGGTCCGATTCTTTTACAAATGCCTTGTTCATATGCCTATTGTAGCGGCATGCGCGGTTCGGGTCCGTCCCCGTCGGTGTAGAATCCGCAGGCATGAACCATACTGAAGAATTCGAGCCGCACCTCGCGGCCGCGATGCAGGCCGCGCCCTCCGAGATCTACCTGTTCGACTCAGCCACCCTGCGCTTCGTGGACGTCAACCAGGCCGCGCGCGCAAACCTGCAGTACGACTTCACGCAGCTGCAGTCGATGACGCCGCTAGACATTGCGCCAGGCCTGCCGCCGGACCGGCTGCAAGCGGTACTCGCCCGGCTGGGCGACGACATTGGCGCGCAGGTGTGCATGCGCACGCGCCACCGCCGCGCCGACGGCAGCTCGTATCCGGTCACCCTGCACTTCATGCGCGTGCAGCGCGACGGCAAGCAGATGATCGTGGCACTGGGCGACGACCGCACCGCCGAACACACCGCGGCCGAGGCGAACTACCAGTACCAGCTGCGCTTCAACACCCTGGCCAGCAACATGCCCGGCCTGGTCTACCAGTACGTCGCCCACCCGGACGGCAGCAGCAATTTCCCCTACCTGAGCGAGGGCTGCCAGAACCTGCTCGGCGTGACCGTCGCCCAGTTGCAGCAGCAGCCCGGCCTGTTCCTCAAGCTGATCCTGCCCGAGGACCGTGCGTCATGGCTGGAGACCCTGAGCGCATCCACGCGCAACCTGGCTCCCCTGAACTGGGAAGGCCGCATCTGGATCGATGGCTTCAACGACATCAAATGGATCAACGTGCGCGCCACGCCCAACGCGCTGATCGAGCCGCGCGGCACGGTGGAGTGGGATGGCATCATGACCAACATCACGGCCAGCCGCCGCATCCAGGAAGAGAAGGACGCCGCCCATGCGCGCCTGGCCGAACTGACCGCGCACATCGAGCAGGCCAAGGAACAGGAACGCACCCGCATCGCGCGCGAGATCCACGATGACCTGGGCGGCAACCTCACCGCCATCAAGATGGCGCTGACCATGCTGGCGCGCCGCCTGCCGGCCGACGAATCCCTGAACAGCAAGGTGGACTACGTCGATTCGCTGGTGGACCGCACCATCGACGCAATCCACCGCATCTCGCTCGACCTGCGCCCGTCCATGCTCGATTTCGGCATCGTCGCCGCGCTGGAATGGCAGTGCGCGGAATTCGAAAAGCAGAACGGCACTACCTGCGCGTTCACCAGCAGCCACAAGGAGATCGAGCTGTCGTCCGACCACGCCACCGCCCTGTTCCGCGTGTTCCAGGAGGCGCTGACGAACATTGCCAAGCATGCAAAAGCGACCCGCGTCGACGTCAGCCTCGCCGCGTCTGGCCAGCAGCTGTCGCTGACCGTCACCGACAACGGCGTCGGCATCGCGCGTCAGGACCAGGACAAGCCGGGTTCTTTCGGCCTGCTCGGCATGGCCGAACGCGCACAGGCACTGGGCGGCACCCTCAATGTGTCGCGCGGAGCAGACGGTGGCACGGCGGTTGCGATAAACATTCCGCTGGCGGCCCAAGACAGCAGATAATAGCGCCTGTTTTCAGCACCACCCTTTCCTGATCCATGACCGACAAAGCCACCATCCGGGTTTTCATCGCCGACGACCACGCCATCGTGCGCGAGGGTTTGAAGCAGATCCTGGCCGAATCGCCCGACATCATCGTCGCCGGCGAGGCCGAAAATGGCATGGATGCAGTCAAGACCTTCCGCAAGTCCAAGTGCAAGGTGGTCCTGCTCGACATCTCGCTGCCCGACAAGAGCGGCATCGAAGTGCTCAAGCAGATCAAAAAGGAAAGCCCGGAGCTGGCGGTGCTGATGCTGTCGATGCACCGCGAGGACCAGTACGCGATCCGCTCGCTCAAGGCCGGCGCGGCCGGCTACATGAACAAGCAAAGCGCGCCAAAGGAACTGGTCACCGCGATCCGCCAGGTGGCGGCCGGCCAGAAGTACGTCAGCGCCGCGCTGGCGCAGGAGCTGGCGTCGCAGCTGGGCGAAGAGCGCAAGGAAGCGGCGCCGCACGAGATGCTGTCCGACCGCGAGTTCCAGACCCTGACCATGATCGCCTCCGGCAAGACCGTGACCGCCATCGCGCAGGAGCTGTCGCTGTCGGTCAAGACCATCAGCGAATACCGTTCGCGCTTGCTGGTCAAGATGAAGCTGAAGAACAGCGCCGAGCTGACGCACTACGCGATCAAGAACCAGCTGATCGACTAGGACTGTCCCGCCGATATAGCGGCAAATCCGCCTGCTATTCGGCGAATTGACATGACTACAATTCCAGTAATATTTACAATATATTATTGAGCAGTCGTCCAAGGTATCACCGCAACATGTCCACCAGCCTCGCCAATCCCGTCGATATCGCCCGTGAAGCGTTCCGCCAGCTAGCCACCCGCCGCGTCGCGCCCACCCCTGACGCCTATCGCGAGGCCTATGACGCGATCGCCGGCGTTCCGGCGGCACGAACCGACGGCGCCGAGGCTGCGCTGGCCGCATTCGCCGCCTACGTCGCGAACGGCCAGGGCGACCTTGCCAGCGCCGGCCGCCGCCTGAACCAGCTGGTCCGCGACCGCGACTGGGAGGGCTGCTCGCGCGCCATGACGCAACTGGCCGAACGCGCCACGCGCCGCCCGCAAGTCCTGGTCGACGTGCCGCTCGCCGACGACGACAGCGCGCGCCAGCTGCGCGAGCTGCTCCAGCGCACCCTCAGCTTCGCAGTCGCTTCGCTGCTGGCCGGCTCGCCGCGCCTGGCCGAAGAAGCCGAATCGCTGGGCGCCTTCGTGCGCCAGGCCAGCACCCAGCAGGCGCTGGCCGACGTGGCCGCGCGCCTCAAGCAGCTGTGCTACCAGATCGAGATCCGCAGCGGCGACATCGCCGAGACCCAGGAACTGCTCCTTCGCCTGTTCCGCCTCCTGCTCGGGAACGTGGGCGAGCTGCTGGAAGACGGCAGCTGGATGCGCGGCCAGGTCGAATCGGTGCAGGAGCTGATCTCCGGCCCGCTCGACCAGCGCGCGCTGGAAGACGCGACCCGCAGCCTCAAGGAAGTGATCTACAAGCAGGGACAGCTGCGCAGCAGCATCGGCGACGTCAAGGCCACGGTCAAGAACATGATGAAGACCTTCATCGACCGCCTCGGCAGCGTAGCCTCCAGCACCGACGACTTCCAGCAGAAGATCGGCGGCTTCACCGAGCGCATCAGCCGCGCCAACGATATCGGGGAACTGAACCGCGTGCTGGACGAAGTGCTGGTCGAGACGCGCCTGCTGCAAAGCGAGGCGCTGGCCTCGCGCGACCGCATGATCGCGGCCAGGCAGGAAGCGGAAGACGCCGAGCAGAAGATCGCCGAACTGGAAGGCAAGCTGCGCGCGATGAGCGAACTGGCGCGCGAAGACCAGCTGACCGGAAGCCTGAACCGGCGCGGCCTGGACGACATCTTCACGCGCGAGGCTGCGCGCGCCGACCGCCGCGGCACCCCGATGTGCGTCGCCCTGCTCGACCTGGACGACTTCAAGCGCCTGAACGACACCTACGGCCACCTGGCCGGGGACGGCGCGCTGCGCCACCTGGTCCGCATCGTCAAGTCGACCTTGCGCTCGATCGACGCGATCGCCCGCTTCGGCGGCGAAGAATTCCTGATCGTGATGCCGGAGACGACGGCCGAAGACGCGGCTGCCGCCATGGTGCGCCTGCAGCGCGAACTGACCAGGCACTTCTTCCTTCACGAGAACGAGAAGATGCTGATCACCTTCTCGGCCGGCGTCGCCCTACGCCACCCGGACGAACCGCAGGAAGACCTGGTCAAGCGCGCCGACAAAGCCATGTACCAGGCCAAGCACGCCGGCAAGAACCGCGTCTTCATCGCCGAATAAGCGCGCAGGCGGGGACAGTCCCCAACAGGGACCATCCCCGGATCTTTAGCTCGCCATTCGGAAAACCCCGGTCCCAGCGTTACCGCCGGCCGCCTTCCTCAATAGGGCCGATAGCTCCGCGCCTTCGCCCGCCCGCGCCTGAAGCTTCCGGTGCTGACTTTGCGCCAGATAAGGCCCGCCAGCGCCGCCAATATGATCTTCCGCATCCTTACCTCCTGAAATTGCCGCGGCCATTCCGCGACAGTGCGGCATGATCTTAGCCCACGGCTGACTTCGGCACAGTCGGCACACCACCCCCTTGCAAGTGGGAACTGTCCGACGCCGTTCGCGAATGAGACGGCAAAAAAACGTCCAGCTGCTCTAAAGTTGAGCCCTGCTGCGCCGATTTGCGGCCGTTCCGGCGCAAACTGAAGAGCGGCGCCGCAAAATATTCCCTCCAAGTTTTTCCAATCCTGTCCGTTACCCCGAGTAGCAGCGATCTCCATCGCCCTCTGTCGCCACCCTGGCGGCAGGCGATGAGCCATGCCGCGCCGGCGCATGAACGCAGGCCGGCACGCGCTGCACGCGACCGGCGATCTCGTTTCGTCGGCGATCCTGCACGCCCGTTAATGGCTCGACACGCCAGCACCGCGCTCGCCCCTTACCGTCAAAGCCACGAATAGAGGGGTAAAAACCCCTCAATTCTCATTTAAGAATCCGAAAACGCTGCCGATATGGCGCGGCGCGTCTGCCCAACTTTAGGGTGCCACAGCAAAAATATCGCCCTAATGCTTCGCCCGGAGCCACCGTTACCAGCAACAACAGCGGTTTGAGTGTTCCGGAGCGTAGGAGCAGACCAAAGTGACAGGGCACGTAGCCCGCCCCGTAATAAATTGGAGAAGTACCATGTCCGTTATCAATACCAACATCTCGTCGCTCAACGCACAACGCAACCTCGCCTCTTCCGGCGCAACGCTGGCCACCTCGCTCCAGCGCCTCTCGACCGGCCTGCGCATCAACAGCGCAAAGGACGACGCAGCAGGTATGGCAATTGCAGAACGCATGACCTCGCAGATCCGCGGTAACGACCAGGCAGCACGTAACGCAAACGACGGCATCTCGCTGGCGCAGACCGCAGAAGGCGACCTGGGCCAGATCAGCACCAACCTGCAGCGCATCCGCGAACTGGCGGTCCAGGCAGGTAACGCATCGAACAGCGCATCGGACCGTAAAGCGCTGAACGAAGAAGCAACCGCGCTGATCTCCGAGATCGACCGCGTCGCAATGAACTCCCAATTCAACGGCAACAAGCTGCTGGACGGCTCGTTCACCGCGCAGACCTTCCAGGTTGGCGCGAACAACACCGCCCAGGACCGCATCTCGATCGCTTCGATTGCCAGCGCCAAGGCAAACAGCCTGGGCGTCGGTTCCGGCTCGAGCTACGCGACCACGCTGACCTCGGCAGCGACGATCACGACCGCTGCTTTCGCGGCGGGTTCGGTGACCATCAACGGCTACGCCGTGGGCGCCTCTTCCGCCGACGGTGTGTCGTCGGTGAACGCGGACGGTTCCGCGATTGCCAAGGCAGCTGCGATCAACGCGATCTCGGCACAAACCGGCGTGACCGCGCAAGTCCAGGCCAACAAGGTTGAAGGTGCAGTTGCAGGCACCCCGGCAACCGGCTGGGCAGGCGGCGCAACCGACTTCGTCAAGATCAACGGCGTCGACATCGGTGCAGTGGACGGCGATGCATCCGCAGTGGTGCTGGGCTCCAACCTGGCAGCAGCGATCAACAAGGTCAGCAACCAGACCGGCGTGACCGCTTCGGTCGCTACCGACGGTAAAGTGACGATGAACGCAGCCGACGGCCGCAACATCGACGTCGAACTGGGCGGCGCGGCTACCACCGCAACCACCGGCCTGACCGATGCGACCACCGTCGGTTCGTTCAAGCTGGTCTCGACCTCGAAATCGGGCATCACCCTGGGCGGTACCGAAGCGGCAGCAGCGGGCGCACTGGGCATCGCTTCCGGCTACACCGCAGCAACCGAAACCGTTGGCGCCGGCGTCTCCTCGCTGGACCTGACCACCGCTTCCGGCGCACAGGCAGCCCTGTCCACCATCGACAAGGCACTGGCAACGGTCAACAGCACCCGTGCTTCGCTGGGTGCGTACCAGAACCGTTTCGCATCGGTCGTGTCGAGCCTGCAAACGACGTCGGAAAACCTGTCGGCTTCCCGTAGCCGTATCCAGGACGCCGACTTCGCGAAGGAAACGGCTGCCCTGACCCGCGGCCAGATCCTCCAGCAAGCCGGTACCGCCATGCTGGCACAGGCTAACCAGCTGCCGAACGGCGTGCTGTCCCTGCTGCGCGGCGGCTAATCCCCACCGTAGCGTCGCAACGAAAACCGGCCCGATGATTCGGGCCGGTTTTTTCGTTTACAGCTCGCCAAACTCCTTCAGAAAATTTTTTTATCTTGCCTCCCTAAAGATTGCAAAAAAATAGCCGTCTTATCGGGAAGGCATCGCTGCACTTGAGTAAAACCGAGAAAAATATAGTCCCGTTTTCTTCATAAACTTTTGCCGTAGAGCACCGTTACCGTCAGTAACAGCGGTCTAGTTGTCTCGGAACACAGAGGCAGACCAAAGTGAACAGGGCATGTCGCCCACCCTAGAAATAAAATGGAGAAATACCATGTCCGTAATCAACACCAACGTCTCGTCGCTCAACGCGCAACGTAACCTGTCGGGCTCGCAGAGCGCGCTGGCTACTTCCCTGCAACGCCTCTCCACCGGCCTGCGCATCAACAGCGCTAAGGACGATGCAGCAGGTATGGCAATTGCAGAACGCATGACCTCGCAGATCCGCGGTAACGACCAGGCAGCACGTAACGCGAACGACGGCATCTCGCTGGCGCAAACCGCTGAAGGCGACCTGGCTCAAATCGGCACCAACCTGCAGCGTATCCGTGAACTGGCTGTGCAGGCGTCGAACGCATCGAACAGCGCATCCGACCGTAAAGCACTGAACGAAGAAGCAACCGCGCTGATCTCCGAGATCGACCGCGTTGCGAACAACTCCTCGTTCAACGGCAACAAGCTGCTGGACGGCTCGTTCACCGCGCAGACCTTCCAGGTTGGCGCGAACAACACCGCCCAGGACCGCATCTCGATCGCTTCGATCGCCAGCGCCAAGTCGAACAGCCTGGGTGTTGGTTCGGGCTCGAGCTACTCGACCACCATGACCACCGCTGGAACGATGACCTCTGCAGCGTTCACCGCTGGCGGCGTCACCATCAACGGCTACTCCGTTGGCGCCAGCTCGTCCGACGGCGTGTCGTCGGTGAACGCGGACGGTTCCGCAATCGCCAAGGCAGCTGCGATCAACGCGATCTCGGCACAAACCGGCGTGACCGCGCAAGTCCAGGCCAACAAGGTTGAAGGTGCAGTCGCAGGCACCCCGGCAACCGGCTGGGCAGGCGGCGCAACCGACTTCGTCAAGATCAACGGCGTCGACATCGGTGCAGTGGACGGCGATGCATCCGCAGTGGTGCTGGGTTCCAACCTGGCAGCAGCGATCAACAAGGTCAGCAACCAGACCGGCGTGACCGCTTCGGTCGCTACCGACGGTAAAGTGACGATGAACGCAGCCGACGGCCGCAACATCGACGTCGAACTGGGCGGCGCGGCTACCACCGCAACCACCGGCCTGACCGATGCGACCACCGTCGGTTCGTTCAAGCTGGTCTCGACCTCGAAATCGGGCATCACCCTGGGCGGTACCGAAGCAGCAGCAGCGGGCGCACTGGGCATCGCTTCCGGCTACACCGCAGCAACCGAAACCGTTGGCGCCGGCGTCTCCTCGCTGGACCTGACCACCGCTTCGGGCGCGCAATCGGCACTGTCGACCATCGACAAGGCACTGGCAACCGTGAACAGCTCGCGCGCTTCGCTGGGTGCGTACCAGAACCGTTTCGCATCGGTCGTGTCGAGCCTGCAAACGACGTCGGAAAACCTGTCGGCTTCCCGTAGCCGTATCCAGGACGCCGACTTCGCGAAGGAAACCGCTACGCTGACCCGTGGCCAGATCCTGCAGCAAGCTGGTACCGCCATGCTGGCACAGGCTAACTCGCTGCCGAACGGCGTGCTGTCGCTGCTCCGCGGCTAAGCAATACGTAGTTAGTTCCGTGGAACAGCCCGGCCCGATGAATTATCGGGCCGGGTTTTTCCACTTATAAGGAGTGATCATGGATATCCGTACAACCGCAGGCATCAACGTCACCGCTGGCTCGATCCAGCCCGAGAAGAGCGCGGCCCGCGTGGCCGAGAGCGTGCGTGCAGAAACCGTCGCGCAGGCCGCCCCGGCGGCGCAGCAGGACAGCAAGCCCGACGACACGCAACTGGATAACGCTGTACAAAACATCAATTCGGTGCTCAGCGTGCGCACCCAGAGCCTCGAATTCAAGGTCGACGAGGACAACCGCACTATCGTCACCGTGATCGACAAGGAAACGCAAGAGGTGATCCGCCAGATGCCAAGCCGCGAGGCGCTGGAGATCGCCAAGGCGCTCGACCGCTTGCAAAGTCTGCTATCGAAACAGACCGCTTGATAATGTTTAATTAGAGGGAGTTTTCCCCTCTAAAGTCGGGTTGGCCGATGCCGTAAACAAGATACATTCTAGTTTTTGGTGGAGGTCACGCGTGGGTCTTTCTTCTGCAGGCATTGGATCGAATCTCGACATCGAGGGAATCATCTCGAAGTTGATGTCGGTCGAGCAGCAGCCGCTCACGAAGCTGGCGCGCACCGAAGCCAGCTACCAGGCCAAGCTGTCCGGTTTCGGCATGCTCAAGGGCGCCATGTCGGCGTTCCAGACTGCCGTCAAGGGCCTCGCGGACCCGAACAAGTTCCAGGCCGTCAAAGCCGCGGTCGCAGACACGACTATTGCCACGGCGAGCGGCAGCGCCGCCACCAAGCCGGGCACGTATTCGCTCGAGGTGTCGCAACTGGCGAGTTCGCAAAAACTGGTGGCCCAAGGGCAGGCCAGCGATGCGACCGCCATCGGCAAGGGCGTGATCACGTTCGATTTCGGCACCATCACCGGTGGCACCCTCGCCAACGGAACCTATAGCGGCGCCTCGTTCGCCAGCTCCGGTGCGGGCGTCAAGACCGTCACCATCGACGCCACCAATAATTCGCTGGCCGGCATCCGCGATGCGATCAACAAGGCCGGCATAGGCGTGACCGCCAAGATCGTCAACGATGGCAGCGGCACCCCCTACCGCCTTTCGCTGACCAACGAAAAGACCGGCGCGGCCAGCGCGATGAAGATTTCGGTGGCCGATACCGCACCGGATACCGGCCTGTCCGCCCTGCTCAACCATGATCCGGCAGGCACCCAGAAGCTGAGCCAGACCTCGGCTGCCCAGGATGCCAAGTTCACGGTCGATGGCATCGCCATTACCAAGCCGACCAACAGCGTGAGCGACGTGGTCGATGGGCTGACCCTGAACCTGCAAAAGGTGACCACCTCCGCAACCTCCGTCACGGTGACCCGCGACACCGGCGCGATCAAGGATTCCATCAATGCCTTCGTCAAGGCATACAACGAGATTTCCGCCAACCTGCGCGACTCGAGTGCGTACGATCCTGCGACAAAATCGGCCGCCATCCTGAACGGCGAGGCGACCGTGCGCAACATGCAGACCCAGATCCGCGGCGTGCTGTCGATGCCGGTCGCCGGTGGCACAACGGTCCTGAATTCCTTGTCCCAGGCCGGCGTGACGATGCAGAAGGACGGAAGCCTGCTGGTCGACAGCGCCAAGCTCGACAAGGCAATTGCCGACAACTTCGACGACTTGGGTTCGCTGTTTGCCGCAGTAGGCAAGTCCACCGACGGCGCCGTCGCCTACAAGGGCGTCAGCAAGGCGACCGTGCCGGGCTCGTATGCCGTCAGTGTCACGCGCATGGCAACCCAGGCTTATACGACCGCCACGGCGCCGGCAGAGCTGAATATCGACGCCACCAACAAGAGTTTCGAGATCATGCTCAATGGGGTCAAGGCCACCATCGCCCTGACCGAAAAACTGTACGGCAGCGCCGCCGAACTGGCGACCGAAGTCCAGAGCAAAATCAACAGCGCAGCCGCCATCTCGTCGGCCGGATTCACCGTCTCGGTGACGGAGTCGGGAGGCACGCTGAACATCCAGTCTTCCCGATACGGCTCCGATTCCAGCGTGACCGTGACCGAACTGGGCGCTGCCGCGCTCAATTTCAACCCGATCAGCACCAATCCCGGCGTCGATGTGGCAGGCACCATCAATGGCGTGGCCGCAACCGGCACCGGCCAGACGCTGACGGGTGGCACAGGCGATCCGTCGGAAGGCCTGCGCATCGACATCAAGGCCGGCACCACGGGCGCGCGCGGGAACATCACCTATTCCAAGGGGTATGCCGCGCAGTTCGATGAACTGGCAACCCGCCTGCTGGATACGGACGGTCCGTTCACTTCGCGCACCAACGGCATCAACGAATCGATCAAGAGCCTCAACAAGAACCGGCAGGACCTGTTGGCCCGCCTGGCGACCGTAGAAAAACGCTACCGCGCGCAGTTCACCGCGCTCGATACCGCGCTGGCGAACATGCAGCAGACCAGCAATTACCTCGCACAACAGTTGTCGCAGATCGCGGCGATGTCGTCCAGCCAATAAAGAAATTTGTACACGAAAGGATAACTCCATGTTTGGATCGCCCAATAAAGGTGCTAATGCGTACGCCAAAGTCGGCCTCGAGACCGGCGTCGTCGCATCGAGCCCCCACAAGCTGATCGTGATGCTGTTCGAAGGAGCGATCGTGGCCCTGCGCGCGGGTGCTACCCACATGGCGGCTGGCGAGATCGAGAAGAAGGGCCTGTCGATTTCGAAGGCGATCAACATCATCGACAACGGCCTGCGCGCGAGCCTGGACAAGAAGGCCGGCGAAGTGGCGCAGAACCTGGACTCGCTGTACGAGTACATGAGCCGCCGCCTGATCGAAGCGAACCTCAAGAACGACCGCGCCATGCTGGACGAAGTGATCGGCCTGCTGGCGGACCTGAAGGGCGCGTGGGACGCGATTGGCGACGGCGCCGCCGCGCCGGCGCCGGTGCAGGCCGCGCCAGTCGCCGCCGCCCCGCAACGCATGATGGCTTTCGATAACCTGGCGCCACGCAGGGCGTCGCTCGTCAGCGCAGGATAAGAGATGAACAGCGAACAAGTCATTACCATCTACGAAACCATGTGCGACATCACCGGCAACATGCTGGACGCCGCACAAAAGCGCGACTGGGAAAAGCTGGTCGAACTGGAATCGCGCTGCGCCAGCCACGTGGCCACGCTGAAGGCGCGCGAATCGGTAGTTGCCCTGAGCGGCCCGTCGCGCGCGCGCAAGGTCGAGATCATCAACAAGATCCTCTCGCACGACCGCCAGATCCGCGACCTGACCACGCCGTGGATGGCCGAACTGGCCGCCCTGATCAACAGCAGCGGCACCTCGCGCAAGCTGAGCGCAGCCTACGGCGCGTGACATGGTGGGGACTGTCCCTTTGGGACTGTCCCCGGCCTTTAAAGACTGGGGACAGTCCCACAGGGAAGGTCCCCTACCTACCACAACGATGACATGCTGCCGCGCTCCGACATCCTGAGGCTCAACCCGGTCGGCGCGATCAAGCCGGCGCTGGCGGTGGAACCGGCGGCCGATCCGCGCCAGCAGGAGTTCGAACGCGCGCTTGGCGGCCAGTTGGGCAAGACCCTGCGCGGCGATGTCCTGTCCAGACTGGCGGACGGCAGCTTCGTCGTCAAGGTCGCGGACACGCCCGCGCGCATGATGCTGCCGCCGTCGACCCAGCCTGGCACCACGGTGTCGCTGCACCTGGTGGCGATCTCGCCACGCCCCACCTTCCAGTTCAACACGCAGACCGCCTCCGGCGCGCCCACCGTGGCATACGCCGAAGCCGACGCGGGCTACGACCTGCCCGATCCCGCGCCACCGGCACGCACCGCGCCGCAGTCCGCCGCCACCGTCCACATTGCTGCCGCGACCATGGCGCAGGCGCGCGCCGGCGATGCGGCCGGCGCCCAGCAGGGCGCGCTGTCCGCCCAGGCCGCATCGGGCAAGCCAAGTTCGCTCGCCGCCCTCCTTCTGAGCAAGGCGCCGCTGGTGGCGGCCGCGCACCTGCCGCCGCTCGATCCGAACACGACCCCGGCGCAGTTGTCCGAAGGCGCGCGCGTGATCACCGAGGTACTGGCAACCGCGGCGCGCAACCCGGCGCCGCAAACCGCGGTGGTCGCGCGCACGCCACTGCTCGATCCGAATGCCGCGCCGGATGCGCGCCATATCGCCCAGTCGCTCAAGGATGCAGTCGGCCGCAGCGGCCTGTTCTACGAATCGCACCTGCGCGAGTGGACCGCAGGCGAGCGGCCGCTCAGCGAGATCGCGCGCGAGCCGCAGATGGAGCGCATCGCCGAAGGCGCGCCCCCGCGCAACCCGGCCACGGATCCGGCCAGCGCCGGCTTCGTCAACCTGCAGCTGGCGACCCAGGAACAGGGCCGGATCGTGTGGATGGGCCAGCTGCTGCCAGGCCAGCCGGTTGAGTGGGAGATCGTGCGCGAGGACGGGGGCAAGGACGGCCGCACGGGCGACGAGGGCGAGCCGGCATGGCGCAGCGGCATGAAGTTCCGCTTCGAGGGCTTGGGCGAAATCGGGGCGACGGTGGTGCTGTCGGGCGAGAATGTGCAGGTCAAGCTGGATGCGGGCGCGCCGGAGACCGCCGGGCTGCTGCGCCGCCGCGCGCATGAACTGGGCGACTCGCTCGGTGCGGCCGGCGCGCGGCTGGTGTCGTTCAGCGTGCGCGACGGGAACGGCGATGTCTGACCCGAACCGGCCGGGACCGACCGCCGCCGCGGTCGCCTTGGCCTACCGCACCGGAGACCCGGCGCCCAAGGTCGTCGCCAAGGGCAAAGGGCTGATTGCCGAACAGATCATCAAAAAGGCCGGTCAATCGGGCGTCTTCGTGCACGAGTCGAAGGAACTGGTGTCATTACTGATGCAGGTCGACCTCGACAAGACCATCCCGCCCCTGCTCTACCGCGTCGTTGCGGAACTGCTTGCATGGCTTTATCATGTTGAATCTGCGCAAAAGGATGGACGCTCTTTGCCAGAGCCGCCGGAAATAATTATTCCAACTATCGATCAACGAGACACGGCTGCAACAGATTCAACAAATGACCAATAACCTGGAAAACTGGCACGACTACACGGTGGAGTCCCGCCGCGAGATCATCGCCCTCCTGCGCGGCATCCGCGAGAAGAAGCAACTGGTGCGCCTGGCGGCCGGTGGGGAATCGGACGTGTGCGTGACGTCGGT
Source organism: Pseudoduganella sp. GCM10020061 (assembly GCF_042683405.1). Taxonomy (NCBI): domain Bacteria; kingdom Pseudomonadati; phylum Pseudomonadota; class Betaproteobacteria; order Burkholderiales; family Oxalobacteraceae; genus Pseudoduganella; species Pseudoduganella sp. GCM10020061. The sequence goes on from NZ_JBHUJS010000003.1 coordinate 56,550, forward strand.
GCTGGAAGTGGACCCGGACAGCGACAGCGTCTACCTCGACTGCTCGATCGACCGTGCCCAGAACCGCCGCATGGTCGAGGCGAAACGCGTCGGGTTCGAAAGTTCGCTCGACAAGATCCGGATCATGTTCAGCACCGAGACGCTGGAAGAGACGACCTACGACGACCGCCCTGCACTGCGCATGGATATTCCGGAGTCGCTGATCCGCCTGCAGCGCCGCGAGTTCTACCGGATGGAAACGCCGGTCGGCAATCCGGTCAAGGTGCGCCTGCCTGCCGACGACTGCGGCGCGGTGCACCTGCTGCCGCTGGCCGACATCAGCTGCGGCGGCATCGCCATCCTCGACAACCAGCACCAGCTGGGCGACGAGGTCGGCAAGATGTTCGAGAACTGCATCATCGAAGTGCCCGAGATCGGCAACGTCACCACCAGCCTGCAGGTCCGCAACCACCTCGACATCACCCTGCTGAACGGCAAGACCAACCGGCGCGTGGGCTGCCAGTTCGTCAATATCTCGCGCGGCAACCTGGCCGCGGTGCAGAAGTACATCACCAAGCTCGAGCGCGAGCGCAACGCCCGCATCGCCGGACTGGGCTAAGGATCCTGGGACTGAACTGCCCGCCCAGCGGCGCAGGGGCAGTCCCCTTTCCTCCCTTACACCTGCATGTTCATGATTTCGTGATAGGCCGACACCAGCTTATTGCGTACCTGCACCGTCGCCTGGAAGTTGATGCTCGCCTTTTGCATATTGATCATCACATCCGACAGGCTGACCGAGTCGTCACCCAGCGCAAAGCGCTGCCCCAGCTCCTGCGCACTCTTCTGGCTGTCGCTGACCGCCTGGAGCGAGTTCTTCAGTGCGTCCGAGAAGTCGACCTTGGCGGCCGGACCCGCGCCCGGCACGGCGCCGCCGAGCCCGAGGGCATTGCCCACGTCGGGCGCGCCGGACGGCCGCTGCGCCGCCGCCTTGAGCTGCTCCATCATGGCCAGGATGCGATTCTGGTCAATGCCGCCAACGTTCATTTTGAGGTCCTCTCTGTTGCCCCGGTAAAATACCGATTCACTTTTTTCAGGCTGTCAGGATAACAGTGGCAGGTCACGCAATTTCTCAGGAGTAGGACCGGAATAGGCCTCCTATTTGAAGGTTTGCCCGCCCAGGCCCGGGTCCATAATTCTGCCTGAGCCCAACCCACATTCACCGGAACCAACCATGGCAGTAGCCGACGCACTCGACACCGCTCCTACCCCATTCCTGCAGACCTCGTTCGGGAAGAACATCCTCATCGGCGGCGGCATTGCGGTCGTGGTCGCGATCATGGCGGCGGTGTGGATGTGGAGCCAGCAGCCGGAATACCGTGTGCTGTTTGCCAACTTCACCGACCGCGACGGCGGCGCCCTCACCGCGGCGCTGGACCAGATGCAGATCGAGTACAAGTTCTCCGAAGGCGGCGGCGCGATCCTGGTCCCGGCCGACAAGGTGCACGATGCGCGCCTGAAGCTGGCCGCGCAAGGCCTGCCCAAGGGCGGCAACGTCGGCTTCGAGCTGATGGAAAACCAGAAGCTGGGCGTGTCCCAGTTCCATGAACAGGTCAACTACCAGCGCTCCCTGGAAGGCGAACTGGCGCGCTCGATCGAGTCGCTGGCCGCCGTGTCGGCCGCGCGCGTGCACCTGGCGCTGCCGAAGGACTCCGTGTTCGTGCGCGAACAGCAGCAGCCGACCGCTTCGGTCCTGCTCAACCTGCACCAGAACCGCGCGCTCGACCCGGCCCAGGTGCAGGCCATCGTCAACCTGGTCGCCTCCAGCGTACCGAAGCTGACCGCGTCGAACGTGACGGTGGTCGACCAGTCCGGCAACCTGCTGTCCGAGACGTCCCGGCAGGCCGGCGCGCGCCAGCTCGACCCGAACCAGCTCAAGTACGTGACCCAGCTGCAGCAGCAGATCGTGCGCCAGGTCGAATCGATCGTCACCCCGATCGTCGGCCAGGGCAATGTGCGCGCCGAAGCGACCGCCGACATCGATTTCGCGCAGGTCGATACCGCCGCCGAAACCTACAAGCCGAATTCGCCGCCCAACGAGTCGGCCATCCGCAGCAGCCACACCGCCGAATCGGGCGCCCCGGCCACGCCGCCGGCCGCCGGCGTGCCGGGCGCGCTGTCGAACCAGCCGCCGGGCGCCGCCGCCGCACCGCTGGACGCGAACGGCGCGCAGGCTGCGCCAGGCGCACCGAACACCCAGGCCGGCCCTGCGAGCAGGAACGCCACCACCAATTTCGAGGTCGACAAGACCATCCGCTACGAGCAGCGCCCGATGGGCGGCATCAAGCGCCTGACGGTCGGGGTGGTGGTGAACTACCGCCGCATCGTCGATCCGAAGACCGGCAAGGTCACCGTGCGTCCGCTGTCGCCGGCCGAAGTCACCCAGATCAATGACCTGGTGCGCGGCGCGATGGGCTTCTCGCAGGAGCGCGGCGACGTCGTGAACGTCACCAACGCCCCGTTCGACGGCGTCGACAAGCCGGCCGACCTGGGCCCGCAGGTGGAGTGGTACCGCGATCCGGAGAATCTCCCGCTGGCGAAGGAAACCGCGAAGTACATCGTGGCGATCGTGCTGCTCGCCTTCCTGTACTTCCGCATGCTGCGTCCGTTGATGCGCCCCGTGATGCGCAAGCTGGACGAGATCACCGATGTGCCGGAGCCGGTGCGTCCGGATCCGGAAGAGGCGGAGGATGCGCTCGAGCGCGCCCAGCTCAACGAGCTGGAAGTCAAACAGAACCGCGGCTACCGCGACAACCTGGAAGCGGCCAAGACGCTTGCCAAGGAAGATCCGCGCGTCGTCGCAAACGTAGTGAAAGCATGGGTGGGTTCCAATGAATGATAACGGCATCCAGAAGGCCGCAATCCTGATGCTCGCCATTGGCGAGGCGGAAGCGGCCGAAGTGATGAAATTCCTCGGCCCGCGCGAGGTTCTCAAGCTGGGCGCCGCGATGGCGACCATGAAGGGCGTGCAGCACGAGCAGGTGGTGGGCGTGCTGGAATCGTTCCGCGAGCAGACCGACCTGAATTCAACCGTCGGCCTGGACTCGGACGAGTACATCCGCCAGGTGCTGACCAAGGCGCTGGGCGACGACAAGGCCTCGGTCCTGCTGTCGCGCATCCTGGGCGGCAAGGACGCGAGCGGCATCGAAAGCCTGAAGTGGATGGACGCAAACTCGGTGGCGGAACTGATCCGCAACGAGCACCCGCAAATCATCGCGACCATCCTGGTCCACCTGGAACGCGACCAGGCCTGCGAGATCCTGTCCTGCTTCACCGACCGCCTGCGCAACGACGTGGTGCTGCGCATCGCCACGCTGGACGGCGTGCAGCCGGCCGCGCTGCGCGAACTGAACGACGTGCTGACCAAGCTCCTGTCGGGTAACGAGAACATCAAGAAGTCCTCGCTGGGCGGCGTGCGCGCGGCGGCGGAGATCCTCAACTTCATGTCCGGCGACCAGGAAAGCTCGGTCATGGACAACATCAAGAACTACGACAACGACATGGCGCAGAAGATCATGGACGAGATGTTCGTGTTCGATAACGTCATCGACATCGACGACCGCGGCATCCAGCTGCTGCTGCGCGAAGTGCAGTCCGAGATGCTGATCATCGCGCTCAAGGGCGCTTCGCAGGACCTGCGCGAGAAGATCTTCCGCAACATGTCCTCGCGTGCGGCCGAGATGATGCGCGAAGACCTCGAGTCCAAGGGCCCGGTGCGCCTGTCCGAGGTCGAGTCGCAGCAGAAGCAGATCCTGCAGATCGTGCGCCGCCTGGCGGACGAAGGCCAGATCGTCCTGGGCGGCAAGGGTGAGGACTCGTTCATCTGATGAGTATGTCGAAAGAAACGATGAGCGCCTACCAGCGCTGGGAAATGACCTCCTTCGGCGACGAGCGCCCGAGCGTGGTCGCAGCACGCCAGCCTGCTCCGCCGGCTGTCGAAATGCCGACCGAGGCGCAGGTCGCGGCGGTGTTCGAACAGGCCCGCCAGGCCGGCCTTGAAGCGGGCCGCGAGGCGGGCTTCCAGGAAGGCCTGGCCATCGGCCGCACCGAGGCCGCCGCGGAGCTGCAGTACGTGCGCCAGATCGCCGCTGAATTCAGCCAGGCGCTTGCGCGCGCCGACGAGCACATCGCGGCCGACGTGCTGGACCTGGCGCTCAACCTGTCGCGCTCGATGCTGCGCACCGCGCTCGAAGTGAAACCCGAACTGGTGCTGCCGGTGGTGCGCGAAGCGATCGAATACCTGCCGGTGGTGCAGCAGCCCGCGCTGCTGATGCTCAATCCGCTCGACGCCGACCTGGTGCGCGAGGGCCTGGGCGACGAGCTCGATGCTGCCGGCTGGCGCATCGTGGAGGATTACCAGATCGCGCGCGGCGGCTGCAAGCTCGACACACCGCATAACCAGATCGACGCGCAAGCCGCGAGCCGCTGGAACCGCATCGCCCACGCGCTGGGCAAGAACACGGACTGGCTCGGATAATGGACGCGGCAACTGCCAACGCAGCGGCGCCGGACCGCCACACCGCGCGCTGGCGCTCCTACCTCAAGGACTGCAGCGCGCTGGTCGGCTTCGTCGAACCGATGCAGATTTCCGGCCGCGTGACGCGCGTCGCCGGCCTGGTGATGGAATGTGTGGGCCTGCGCCTGGCGGTCGGCTCCGCGTGCACGATCCCGCTGTCGAACGGCGCGCGCATCGAGGCGGAAGTGGTCGGCTTCGACGGCGACCGCCTGTTCCTGATGCCGCAAAGCGATGTGGAAGGAGTGGTGCCCGGCACGCGCGTGTTCCCGGTCGAGGCCAATGTGCCCCGTCCCGGTTCCGTGTCGCACCCGCGCCGCCGCCCGAGCGACCGCGCGCGCCACCTGCCGGTGGGCCAGCAGCTGCTGGGCCGCGTGCTGGACGGCGCCGGCCGCCCGCTCGACAACAAAGGTCCACTGCACACCGAAGACAGCGCGCCGATCAACGTGCGCCCGGCCAATCCGCTCGAACGCCAGCCGATCACCGACACCATGGACGTGGGCGTGCGCGCCATTAACGCCATGCTGACCGTCGGCCGCGGCCAGCGCCTCGGCCTGTTCGCCGGTTCCGGCGTCGGCAAATCGGTCCTGCTGGGCATGATGGCGCGCTACAGCGCCGCCGACGTCATCGTCGTCGGCCTGATCGGCGAGCGGGGACGCGAGGTGAAGGAATTCATCGAACATATCCTGGGCGAGGAAGGCCTGGCGCGCTCGGTCGTGGTGGCGGCGCCCGCCGACACCCCTCCCCTCATGCGCCTGCAGGGTGCGGCCTACGCCACCGCGATCGCGGAGCATTTCCGCGACCAGGGCAAGGACGTGCTGCTGATCATGGACTCGCTGACCCGCTACGCGATGGCGCAGCGCGAAATCGCGCTGGCGATCGGCGAACCGCCGGCCACCAAGGGCTATCCGCCGTCGGTGTTCGCCAAACTGCCGGTGCTGGTCGAACGCGCCGGCAACGGCCCGGAAGGCGGCGGCTCGATCACCGCCTTCTACACCGTCCTGACCGAGGGCGACGACCAGCAGGACCCGATCGCCGACTCGGCGCGCGCGATCCTGGACGGCCACTTCGTCCTGAACCGGCGCCTGGCGGAAGCGGGCCACTACCCCGCCATCGACATCGAACAGTCGATCAGCCGCGTCATGCACTCGATCACCACGCCGGAGCACCAGAAATCGGCGCGCAAGCTCAAACAGCTGTACTCGCGCTTCGAGCGCTCGCGCGACCTGGTCGCGGTGGGCGCCTACGCGGCCGGCACCGACCCGGTGCTGGACCAGGCGATCCAGCTGAATGGCGCCATCGAAGAGTTCCTGTGCCAGGAAATCACCGAAAAAGTCGGCATGGACCAGAGCTTGGCCCAACTTACCTCGCTGTTCCCGTGATCGGACGCGCGGGCGGGCTCCTATAATCGTCTCCAATGGCTAAGCAATCCGCACTCGAGACGCTGATCGAACTGGCGCAGCGCGACACCGACGACGCCGCCAAGCGGCTCGGCGCGGCGCTCAAAGGCGTCGAGGAAGCGCAGCAAAAGCTCGAAATGCTGCTCGGCTACCGTGACGACTACGCCGCCCGGCTGCTGCAGGCGCAGTCCAGCGGCATCACACCGATGGCGTACCAGAACTTTGTCGCCTTCATGGGCAAGCTGGATGCGGCCACCAACGGCCAGCGCGAAGTGCTCAGGCACGCCCAGGCCAAGGCGGCGACGGAAAAGACCAGGTGGCAGGACGCGGAGCGCAAGCGCCTGTCCTACCAGACGCTCTCGAACCGTGCGGCCGAAGAGGCGCTCAAGCTCGAGAACAAGCGCGACCAGAAACTGATGGACGAACACGCGGCACGGCAAGCCTATTACCGGCGCTAACGAAACACCCCCGAAAATATGCAAGCTCAGACCATCCCGACCTCGATCAACGCCGCCAGCGCGGCCCCTGCCGGCGCGCGCGGCCCCGCCGCCGCCGCCCCGGCGGACGCCACCACCCCGTTCGCCGAAGCGCTGTCGCGCGAGATCGGCCAGCGCCAGCAGCCCGCAGACAATCTGGCCACCGACCCCGCAGCGGACCTGCGTCCCGGCGCCGCTGCCACAGCAGCAGCGCAGCCACACGACGCAGCCGCCGAGGCAGCCGCCGATGCAGCGGAAGAAGCCGCCCTCGCCGCCGACGCATCCGCGATCGCCCCCGTCACCGACATGCTGGCCCTGGCGGCAAGCCTGGCGCAGCCAGCGCGCACCGCCGCCCCAGCCGCACCCAAAATGGGGACAGACCCCATTTCGAAAATGGGGACAGACCCCATTTCTGCCTCCATTTCGGCTGCCAGCATCCCGGCGCCCTTGGCTCAAGCCGCACCGGAAATGGGGACAGACCCCATTTCGGAAATGGGGTCTGTCCCCATTTCCGGGTCTGTGCCCGGGTCGGGTGCGGCGGCGCTGGCTGGCGCCGGCCGCGCAGAGGCCGTGGCAGCGCAGAAGCCTGCTGTGGAGGTGCACGCGAGCGGTGTCACGCCGCGATCCCCGGCTTCTGCCATGTTTGCGCAGGCGCTGGTCCAGGCTGTGCAGACGGTTGGCACGGGCGCCGCGGCGCGACCGGAGGGGGAAGGCGGAGCTCAGCTGCGGTCCATGTTCGCGAGCGCGACGCAGGTATCGCAGGCCCCCGTCTCCATCACGCCAGGCGATACGGCGCAGACGGTGTCCGACCTGCTGGCGGGCGTGGTGGCGCAGCCTGCGCCGGCCCGCCCTGCGGCAGCACAGCCAGCCCAGCCGGCCGCGGCGCAGGGGGCCCAGTCTCAAGAGGAGCTGGCAACGCTGGCTTCCGCAGGTGAAGCGATGCCAGAGCCGGTGGCGGCTGAAGCACCTGCGCCCGCCGAGGCCTTTGCAACGCAGCTGCAGGCAGCGCGCACCGATCAGGTGCAGGCCAGCGCGATGGCCGGCGGCGATCGCCTGGCCGCACGCGTGGGTACGCCCGCCTGGGATAAGCAGCTGGGTCAGAAGATCGTGTTCATGGCCGCCGGCGCGGAACAAAGCGCTTCGCTGACCCTGAACCCGCCGGACCTGGGTCCGGTGCAGGTGGTCCTGAACATCAGCAATGACCAGGCCAGCGTGGCATTCAGCTCGCAACAGCTGGAAGTGAGGCAGGCGCTGGAAAACGCGATGCCGCGGCTACGCGAGATGATGGGCGAAAGCGGCATCACGCTGGGCAGCGCGACCGTCAACGCGGGGATGCCGGAACAGCAACAGCAGGCGCAGCGCGGGCAGGATGCGCGCGCGGGTGGCCACAATGGCAATGGCAATAACCGTGGCAACGGCGTGGCGGCGGATGGCGATGGCGCCGCGCCTGCAGCGCCGGTGCGCCGCGTCGCGAACGGCGTGGTCGACACCTTCGCGTAAGTAGCACGTCGTACCTGCGGACGCGGGCCCCGATTACGAGCATCCGAGGCCGCGCGATGAGCGGCCACGGTGCAAATCCGGCATGGGTCGCCGCGTCGGCGGGAACGGCGTGATGGCTGGTCGCCCGAGAAAGGCGTGGTTCCTCCCCCTTTTCGACGCATCTGCCTGCTCAATCTTTCCCGATAATGACATAATTACGGCTCATCCCGGAACCACCCCTGAAGTATCGAGGCGCCCTTGAACGCAAAGACAAAATCCAAAGCCGATTCGAAAGCCGACGCACCAGCTGTCGCGCCCAAGAAGAACATGCTGATCATCGCCCTGGCCGGCGCCATCCTGGCGGGCGGCGGCGGCGCGGCCGCGTGGTACTTCTCGCAATCGGCCGATGGCAAGCCGGCCAAGGAAGAAGTCTCGAACGAGCCGGCCGTGTTCGTTCCGCTCGAGCAGTTCGTGGTGAACCTGCAGCCTGAAGACGGCGACGCCTACCTGCAGATCGCCCTGACCCTGCAGGTGCCGAACCTGGAACAGGAAGAACTGCTGAAGCAGAACATGCCGAAGGTGCGCAGCCGCGTGCTGATGCTCCTGTCGGGCAAGCGCAAATCCGAAATCTCCACCGTGGAAGGCAAGCAGCAGCTGGGCCGCGAGATCGTCGCGGCGGTCAAGGAGCCGTTCGTGGCCAAGGGCGCGTCCCCGGTCGTGAGCGAAGTGCTGTTTACCTCGTTCGTCATCCAGTAACAGAGCATCATGGCCGATAATTTCCTCTCCCAGGAAGAAGTCGATGCCCTCCTCAAGGGGGTCAACGGCGACCAGGACGACGCAGTCGCGCCTGAAGAGACTTCGGGGGTACGAACTTATAACCTTGCGACGCAGGAGCGCATCGTCCGCGGCCGCATGCCGACGCTCGAGATCATCAACGAGCGTTTCGCGCGCCTGCTGCGCGTGGGCCTGTTTAACTTCCTGCGCCGTTCCGCCGAAGTCTCGGTGGGCACCGTGCGCGTGTCGAAGTATTCGGAGTTCGTCCGCAACCTGGTGGTACCGACCAACCTGAACCTGGTGCACATGAAGCCCCTGCGCGGCACCGCGCTGATGGTGTTCGATCCGGGCCTGGTATTCCTGCTGGTGGATAACCTGTTCGGCGGCGACGGCCGCTTCCACACCCGCGTCGAGGGCCGCGACTTCACGCAGACCGAGCAGCGCATCATCATGCGCATCCTGGACATCGTGTTCGACGCCTATACACGTTCGTGGGAGCCTGTGTTCCCGGTCGAATTCGAATACATCCGTTCGGAGATGAACACGCAGTTCGCCAACATCGCCACGCCGAACGAGGTCGTGGTGGCGTCGACCTTCACGGTGGAACTGGGATCGGTATCCGGCCAGATCCACTTCTGCATGCCGTACTCGATGATCGAACCGATCCGCGACGCGCTGACCTCCAGCCTGCAGGGCGAAGCCCTCGAGGTGGACAAGCGCTGGATCCGCCTGCTCACGCAGCAGATCCAGGTGGCGGAAGTCGAACTGGTGGCCACGCTGGGCACCGGTAAGGCCTCGTTTGACGAAATCCTCAATTTCAAAATCGGCGATATCATTCCGCTGCAGGTGCCTGAGATGATCCAGGCCACGGTGGATGGCGTCCCGGTCATGGACTGCACCTATGGCGTGATGAACGGCCAGTACGCAGTCAAAGTGGAAAAACTTCTCGCCGCCTCGAGCGAGAACAACAAGTAGCGCAGGAACTTAGGAGTACACGATGTCTGATACCCAGGACGATCAAAGCCTCGACGACGAATGGGGCGCCGCGATTGCGGAACAGGCGAAAGCCGAAGCGGATGCGCTGGCCAACCAGCAGACCGCCAGCGCCGCCGTGTTCAAGGATTTCACCAACAAGGGCGCGCGCAACGAGACCCCGAACGATATCGACTTCATCCTCGACATCCCGGTCCAGCTGACCGTGGAACTGGGGCGCACCAAGATCGCCATCAAGAACCTGCTGCAACTGGCGCAAGGCTCGGTGGTGGAACTGGACGGCCTGGCCGGCGAACCGATGGACGTGCTGGTCAACGGCTGCCTGATCGCCCAGGGCGAGGTGGTGGTCGTGAACGACAAGTTCGGTATCCGCCTCACGGACATCATTTCGCCGTCCGAGCGCATCCGCAAGCTCAATAAATGATCGCCCGCCTGGCGCTGGTCATGCTGCTGGGGACCGTCCTCCTGGGACCGTCCCCGGCTTTCGCTGCAGTCAAGGAGACCGTCCCCGCAGCGGACCGTCCCGCGGCCGCAAGCGAGGCGGGAGCGCGTGGCTTCGTAGGAACAGCCCCCGCCGCGCCCGGCACAAAGATCACGCCGATCCCGGCGCCCACCACCGAAGACACGACGGCGGCCATGCCGCGCCCGGCCACCCCGGCCAATCCCGTGCAAATCGTCCCGCCGTCCACCGGCACGCCCGGCGTCGGCAGCCTGCTGCAAACCATCATGGCCCTGGGCGTGGTCCTCGGCCTGCTGGCCGTGATGGCCTGGGGGCTGAAGCGCTGGGGCCCGCGCCAGCCGACCGGCGCCAGCAACCTGCACATCGTCGGCGCGCTGAACCTGGGCGGCCGCGAACGCATCGTGGTGGTGGAAGTAGGCGACCAGTGGATCGTGGTCGGCGCATCGCCCGGCCGTATCAATGCCCTTGCCACCATGCCGCGCCAGGAAGGCCTTGCCGCCAGCGCGGAACTGCAGGCCCACGCCGCACCCGCGCCCAACTTCGCGCAGTGGCTGAAACAGACGATCGAAAAACGTAATGCAAAATAAGAATCTCCGCCGCCTGCTGACGCTCGGCGTGGTACTGCTATTGCCGCTGGTCGCGGGCGCGCAGGGCATACCGGCCTTCAACAGCGCGCCGGCGCCGGGCGGCGGCACGTCGTACTCGCTGCCGGTCCAGACGCTGCTCCTGCTCACGTCCCTCACCTTCCTCCCGGCCGCGCTGCTGATGATGACCAGCTTCACGCGCATCGTCATCGTGCTGTCGCTGCTGCGCCAGGCGCTGGGCACGCAAGGCGCGCCGCCGAACCAGGTGATCGTCGGCCTGTCGCTGTTCCTCACGCTGTTCGTGATGGGTCCGACGCTGGACCGCATCTACACCGAGGCCTACCAGCCGATGCAGGAGAACCGCATCGAGATGACCGAGGCGATGAACCGCGCCGCCAAACCGCTCAAGGAGTTCATGACGCGCCAGACGCGCCAGGCCGACCTGGCGCTGTTTGTCAAGATCTCGCGCTCGGCGCCGCTGCAAAGCGCCGAGGACATTCCGCTGCGGATCCTGATCCCGGCCTTCGTCACCAGTGAGCTCAAGACCGCATTCCAGATCGGCTTTGCGATCTTCATCCCGTTCCTGATCATCGACATGGTGGTCGCATCGGTGCTCATGTCGATGGGTATGATGATGATGTCGCCCGCAGTGATTGCGCTGCCGTTCAAGCTGATGCTGTTCGTGCTGGTGGACGGCTGGCAGCTGCTGCTCGGCTCCCTCTCCCAAAGTTTCTATTAGGTGGGCACATGACTCCAGAAACCGTCATGACCATGGGCCGCACGGCGATGGAAGTCACGCTGATGGTGGCCGCGCCCATGCTGCTGGTCGCGCTGATCATCGGCCTGATCGTCTCCATCTTCCAGGCGGCGACCCAGATCAACGAAGCGACGCTGTCGTTCATTCCCAAGCTGGTCGGCATCTTTGTCGCACTGGTGGTGGCCGGGCCGTGGATGCTGGCCGTGATGCTCGACTATATGCGGCAGGTGTTCACCAGCATTCCGGGCCTGATCGGCTAGCGATGCACGATCCCGTCTCATCCCCGCGCACGCGGGGATCCGTACCGAGCGTACGCACCCTCACGCATGCGCGGGGACGCCCCTCATGCTGACGCTGACCAGCGGCGAACTCAATACCTGGATCGCCGCCTTCCTGTGGCCGCTGTCCCGCATGCTCGGGCTGGTCGCCTCCGCGCCCCTGTTCGGTAATTCCGCCGTGCCCACCACCGTCAAGGTGATGCTGGGCGCGACGCTTGCGCTGGTGATCGCGCCCGCGATCCCCGCCATGCCGGCGGTGAACCCGACCTCGATGGCCGGCTTGCTGATCGTCGCGCAGGAGATGCTGATCGGCCTGGCGATGGGCTTTGCCATGCGCATCGTGTTCGCTGCGATCGAGATGGCCGGCGAAGTCGCCAGCCTGACCATGGGCCTGGGCTTTGCGAGCTTCTTCGACCCGCTGACGCAGGGACGCTCGTCCGGCATCAGCCAGTTCCTCACGCTGGTCGCCACCATGGCGTTCCTGGCCGTGAACGGGCACCTGATCCTGATCGAAGTGCTGGCCGAGAGCTTCTACACGCTGCCTGTGTCGGCCACGCCACTGTCGATCGGCGGACCATATGAAATGGCGCGCTGGGGCGGTGAGATCTTCCGCTCCGGGCTGCAGCTGTCGCTGCCGCTGGTCGCGGCGCTGCTGATGACGAACGTGGCGCTCGGCATCCTGACGCGGGCGGCGCCGCAACTGAACCTGTTCGGTATCGGCTTCCCGATCTCGCTAGGGGTGGGCTTCATCGTGCTAAGCCTGGTGCTGCCCTACCTCGCGGGTCCGTTCCAGGGGCTGTTCAACCGGGGGATCGAGGCCAGCAGGAGTATCCCGAGGGCGGCTGCGGCGAGGGCGCCGGTGGCTGCACCGGCTCCGCCGGCTCCCGCTCAGCCCTGACCTGAAAATGGGGTCTGTCCCCATTTCGAAAATGGGGACAGACCCCATTTTTTGAGGTGACGGGGCGGGTTAGCCGATGTAGTTGAAGAGGGACAGGCCGGTCAGGGTCTTGAACGATTTCTGCGCGGCTTCGAGCGCGAACTGCTGCTGCGAGAACTGCGAGATCGCTTTCACCATGTCCAGGTCTTCCAGCTCGGATTTGCGCGCGGCGTACTGGATGTCGAGGTCTTCGCCGGCGCTGTCGAGGTAGTCCAGTTCCTTCATCCGGGCGCCCACGCTGGCACGCGAGGTCAGCACGTTGTCCAGCGCGTTCGACAGGTTCTGGCCGATCTTCGACAGTTCGGCGGTCGCCTTCTCGCGGTCCGTCGCCGATGGCGTCGGCGTGCGCAGCACGTTGATCAGGTTGCCGATCGTCTCGAACATGGACTGGCGCTTGGCCGGTTCGATCGTGAAGCGGTCGCCGTCCGCCGGGGCGCCCTTCACGTCGAAGGTCATGCCGCTCACCGTGATCGGATCGCCTGCCTTGTATGCCTGCGCAGACGCGAGGACGGCGCCGGTGCTGGTGTTGGTCACCGTGTAGGTCGGGTTGGCCGGATCGGTCGTGTCGAATTCGAGCTCGAAGGTGTCGTTGCTGAGCGCTGCCGGATTCGATACCGTGCCCTGCGAGATGACGCCGGTGCCCGTGTTTGCGGCCACCGCGCTGGTCGAGAATTTGCCGTTGCCGGTCGGGATATCGAGGAATACCGAAGCGCCGGACTCGGTGGTCTCGAGCTTGCGCGCGCTGCCAACCTGCAGCTCGCGCTGGCCGTAGTCGCCGCCGTAGCTCACGACGCCGCCCGAGGTCTTGGTGAATGGCTGCGTGGTGCTGCGGTAGCCCGAGAACAGGTAGTTGCCCATGCCGTCGGAACTGTTCGCGATGGCCATCAGGTCTTCCAGGCGCCCCGCCAGTTCCGTCGCCAGCGCTTCGCGGTCGGACTGCTGGAGCGCCGCATTGCCCGCGCTGACAGTCATTGCCTTCACGTCCTGCAGCAGTCCGGAGGCGTTGGCCAAAGCCATCTCGACGTGCGACAGCGAGTCGCGGGCGTTCGAGCGGTTCACCGCGTACTGCGCATTGACTGCCTGCGACTGGGTGATTTCCAGCGCGCGCGCCGATGCGATCGGGTCGTCCGACGGCGTGAGGATGCGGCGGTTGGTTGCCAGCTGCATCTGGGTCTTGGCCAGCTGCGACTGCAGGGTGCCCAGCTGGTTGGTGCCGGTCTCAAAGAGGACGCGGGTGCTGATGCGCATGATTAGTGTCCTAACGAGAGCAGGGTGTCGAACAGGGTGCTGGCAATCTGCATCGCCTTGCCGGCGGCCTGGTAGGCCTGCTGGTACTTGAGCAGGTTGGCCGCTTCTTCGTCCAGGTTGACGCCCGAGACTTCCTGCTGCGAGACGGTGGCCTGGTTCAGCAGCGCCTGGCCGGCGCTGGCGTTGACCTGCACTTCGCGGGTCTTGTTGCCGACGTAGCTGACCAGCTGCGCGTACGAGCCCTGGAAGCTGGACGTCTTCCCGTCGAACAGGTTGGTGGTCTGCAGCTGGCCCAGCAGGCGCATGTTGCGGTTGTCGCCCACGCCGCCCGTGTTGGGGCCGACCGTGAAGGTGTCGCCGTCGTTCGGCGTGCCCGAGATCGAGAAGTGCATGCCGCCCATGTTCAAGTCGGCGCCGGCCACGTACGGAATCGGCGCGGCGCTCGGATAGGCGGCCGGCGGCACGGTGGCGATGGTGCCGGTGAACGAGTTGGTGGCCTTGTCGTACGTGAAGGTGACGGGAGCGGCCAGCGGCGCTCCCCGGTAGCCCGCATCGACCGTGCCTTCGGTAATGGTGGCGTTGCCGGTGTTGTTGCCACGGCCCGTCGCGATCGGCGCGGCGGCCGCGATCTGGCTCACGTGGTTGATGTTCAGCGTAATGGCGGACGCGCCTTCCGAGGTCGGACGGATGCGGAAACGGTCGCCGGCGGTCGCGGTGCCGCTGGTGGTATCGAAACGCAGGCCGTCGATGATGCCGCCGCCGGAAACGGCCGAGAACGAGCCGGCCACTTCGCCCGCGGGGATGCGCGTGACGATGTAGTCGGTGCCGTCGAAGGTCATGTCGTAGTCGGACAAGGTCAGGCCCTGGACGTTATCCACGGTGACAGCCGGCACCACGGTGGACGCCGGATTGTTGGTGCCCGCCTCGCGCACGGTAATCGGCGAGAGCTTGAAGAAGTCGACGCCCGCCGCGCCGTTCATATCCTGGCCCAGGCGGTGCTGCGCATTGAAGGTCTCGGCCAGGCCGATCGCGATGCGGCCGATCGCATTCTGGGCGCGGTCCAGCGACTCGGAACGGAATTCCATCAGGCCGCCCAGTTCGCCGCCCTGCATCGACTTGGCGCTGAGCTGGGAGACCTTCCCGTTCGAGAAGTAGCCCACTTCGATGCGGCTCGGGTCTTCTGCCGAGGTGGTCGTGGTCAGCTGGAAGGTCTTGGCGCCGACCACCAGCGGCTGGCCGCTGCCGATCGACACGGTCAGGCTATTGTTGGTGCCCGGCGTGACGGTCGCGCGCACGTGCTTGCTCAGGTCGATCACCAGCTGGTCGCGGCGGTCGAGCAGGTCGTTCGGCGGCGCATTGGAGTTGCGGCTGTAGTCGGCGATGCTGTCGTTCAGCTGCGCGATCTGCTGGGCGTACGAGTTGATCGAATCGACATTGGCGGAGATCTGCGCATTGACGCTCTCGCGCACTTCGGACAGGCGCGCGTCGATGGCCTGGAAGCGCGCGGTCAGCGTGCCGGCCGAGGACAGCAGGCTTTGGCGCGCCGCGGTGGAGCCGGGATTGGAGGCGGCGTCCTGCACGCCCTTGAAGAAGTCCTGCAGCGCCGGCGACAGGCCAGACGAAGCGTCGGCCAGCACGTTGTCGATCTGGGTGACCTGCTCCATATAGGAGTTGAGCGAGCTCACGGTCGCCGTGGCCGAGCGCACCTGCGTATTCATGAAATCGTCGGAATAGCGCTTGATCTGCGAGATCTCGGTGCCGCCGCCGACGAAACCGTAGCCGAAGTCCTGCGCGGTGCCGGCACGCTGCACCACTTCCTGGCGGCTGTAGCCGATCGTATTGGCATTCGCGATATTGTGTCCGGTCGTACTCAAGCCTGCCTGGGCGGCGAGCAGTCCCGACTTCGCAATGCTGAACAGGTTACCGGCCATAATTCCTCACATCCTTCTCTATCCTATCCGTATCTACGGCATGCCGTACGGAAACTTTATGCTGTCGTTTCGTCAACGCCGGCTCGGGGAATGTCCCCTTCCCTAACCAGCCAGCGAGTGACGAATGATCCGTTCCAGCTTGGCGCCATAGGCCGGGTCGGTCGCGTAACCGGCGCGCTGCAGGCCGTGGGCGAAGCTGGCAGCGTCGCCGGCACTGGCCATCACTTTTTCGTAACGTGGATTATTCGACAACAGCCGCGCGTAATCCTTGAAGCTGTCCGCGTACGAGTCGTAGGCGCGGAATTTCTCGACCTTGCGCTGGGCGACGCCGTTCACGTATTCGGTGGTGACCACGTCGGTGGTCTTGCCGGTCCAGCCCTTGCCGGCCTTGATGCCGAACAGGTTGTGGCTGGAGGTGCCGTCCGCATTGCGGATCTCGCGCTTGCCCCAGCCGCTTTCCAGCGCCGCCTGGCCGATCATGAACTTGGCCGGAATGCCGGTCGCGCGGCTCGCTTCCTGCGCGTGCGCTTCCAGCTTGTCCTGGAACCTCTTCACGTGCGGCGCCTGCGGGCGGCCGGACGCGCTGCGTCCCGTTTCGACCGGCGCCATCGCGGCGAACGCGCCTGCGCCCGACGCGCGGGCGGCCTTGCCGGCGTGCGCGCCTGGGCCGTAGGCCTGCAGCGCTGCCATCGCATTGCCCGGAGCGGACGCGCCGCCCTCCCCGCCGATCGCCAGCGCCTGCCCCTGCGTGACCGGGGACAGCTGGCGCACCAGCATGTCGGCCAGGCCCATGCCGCGCTTGGCCATGTTCTGGCTCAGCTGCTGGTCCAGCATGGTGGTAAACATCTTGGTCTGCTGGTTGTCCATCATGCCGTCCTGCGGCGTGGCGTCGCGCATCGACTTCATCATCATGTTGATGAACATCGCCTCGAACTGCGTGGCCGCGCCCTTGAGCGCTTCCGGCGAATTGTTCTTGGCGGCCTGGCGCAGCTGGCCAAGACCCTTGGTGTCGAGGGCCAGCTTGCCGGTCAGGTCGTTACGGTCGATCATGGCAGTGCCTTAGATGATCTCGAGCTCGGCGCGCAGCGAACCCGCGGCCTTGAGCGCCTGCAGGATCGACAGCAGGTCCTGCGGCGAGGCGCCGATCGCATTCATCGCCTTGACCACTTCGGCCAGCGAAGCGCCGCCTGGCACGTTCAGCACCTTGCCCGGATCCTTGCGGATTTCGATGCTGGCGTTCTGCGTGACCGCGGTCTGGCCGCCCGAACGGGGATTCGGCTGGCTGACCTGGGTGTCGTTGGTGATCGTGACGGACAGGTTGCCGTGCGAGATCGCACAGGCTTCCAGCATGACCGCCTGGTTCATGACCACGGAACCGGTGCGCGCATTCATGATGACTTTCGCCGCGCCCTTGTCCGGGCTTACGTCCAGGCCCTGCAGGATGCCGAGGAAGGCCACGCGCTGGTCCGACGAGGACGGGGTGCGCACGCGCACCACGCGGCCGTCCAGCGCGGTCGCGATGCCGGGACCGAAGTGGTTGTTGACCGCCTCCACCACGCGCGCAGCGGTGGCAAAGTCGGTCTGCTTGAGTTCAAGGCGGATCTGGTTGTCCGCGCCGAGCGAATTGGCGACCGCCCGTTCGACGGTGGCGCCATTCGAGATCTTGCCGACCGAGAGGTGGTTCACCACGGTCTGCGCGCCGCCGGCCTGTGCGCCGACGCCGCCGACCAGCACATTCCCTTGCGCCATCGCGTAGATCTGGCCGTCCGCGCCCTTCAGCGGGGTCATGACCAGCGTGCCGCCGCGCAGGCTTTTAGCGTTACCGATCGAAGAGACGGTGATATCGATGGTCTGGCCCGGCTGCGCGAACGCAGGCAGCGAGGTGGTGACCATCACGGCGGCGACGTTCTTGAGCTGCAGCGCGGTGCCCGGCGGCAGGCTCACGCCCTGCTGCTGCAGCATCGCGGCGATCGATTGCACGGTGAACGGGGTCTGGGTGGTCTGGTCGCCGGTGCCGTCCAGGCCCACGACGATGCCGTAGCCGGACAGCTGGTTCTCGCGGACGCCGGCAATCGTGGCCAGGTCCTTCAGGCGTTCCGCCTGTGCCAGCGGACTGGCAAGAAGTACGGCTGCGGCAGCAAGGAAGGTAAGGAGTTTGCGCATGGTCGCCCTCACTAGAACGGCAGCATCGACAGGAAGAAGCGCGACGCCATCGACATCATCTCGGCGCGGTCCAGGCGGCTGTTGGTGCGATACTCGATGCGCGCATCGGCGACCTGGGTCGAGAGCACGCTGTTGTTGGTGATCGAGTCGGGGTTGACCATGCCGGAGAAGCGGATGAATTCCACGCCCTTGTTCAGCGAGACCTGCTTCTCGCCCGCCACGATCAGGTTGCCGTTCGCGAGCACTTCGGTCACGGTGACCGACAGCGTGCCGGAGAAGACATTGCTGGCGCTCTGGCGGTCGGCGTCGGTGTAGTTGATGTCCGATTCCAGCGACACACCGCTGCCCAGCTTCGCCTGCATCACGCCCGGCACCGCGAATTCGGCGGAACCTGCCTTGTTGCCGGAGCTCGCGCCCGCCTTGTTGGCGGTGGTGTTCTCGACGATCCGGATGGTCATGATGTCGCCGATGTGGCGCGCGCGGCGGTCCTCGAACATCGGGCGGTAGGTCGCGGCCTGGTAGATGGCGCCGTTGGCGTTGGCCTGCGGCTCGGGCGGCAGCGGACGCGCGCTGGTCGGCGCCTGCACGATGGAGGTGGGGGTCGTGCCGCAGGCGGCCAGCGCCAGCGCCGCGGCAAGGATAAAGATGGTCTTCATTGCTTCCTCAATCACCCGGGAAATCAGAGCTGCGACAGCTTCTGCAGCATCTGGTCGGAGGTGGTGATGGCCTTCGAGTTGATTTCGTACGCGCGCTGGGTCTGGATCATGTTGACCATTTCCTCGACCACGTTGACGTTGGAGGTTTCGACATAGCCCTGCATCAGCACGCCGGCGCCGTTGGTGCCCGGGGTGTTGACGTTGGCGGTGCCGGAGGCGCCGGTTTCGACGTAGATGTTCTCGCCCTTCGCTTCCAGGCCGGCCGGGTTGACGAAGGTGGCGAGCTGCAGGGAGCCGATCTGCGCCGGCGCCGCGGTGTTCGGCAGCGTGACCGACACGGTGCCGTCGCGCGCGACCGTGATGGTCTGCGCGTTCGGCGGAACGGTGATCGACGGCTGGATCACATAGCCGCTGGAGGTGACCAGCTGGCCGTTGGCGTCGCTCTGGAACGAGCCGTCGCGGGTGTAGCCGGTAGTGCCGTCCGGGAGCAGGACCTGGAAGAAGCCGCTGCCGTTGATCATCAGGTCCTTGGAATTGCCGGTGGCCTGCGGATTACCCTGGGTGAAAATGCGTTCCGTCGCCACCGCGCGCACGCCGGTGCCGATCTGCAGGCCGGATGGCAGGTTGGTCTGCTGCGACGACTGCGCGCCGGGCTGGCGCACGTTCTGGTACAGCAGGTCCTCGAACACCGCACGCGAACGCTTGAAGCCGTTGGTGCTGACGTTCGACAGATTGTTGGTGATGACGTCGAGCTGGGTCTGCTGCGCTTCCAGGCCGGTCTTGGCGATAAACAGGGAACGGATCATAAACTCTCCAGATTAGGCGTGCGAAAAGGGGACAAGCCCGAAAATGGGGACAGACCCCATTTTTTTTGAAAATGGGGTCTGTCCCCATTTCGGGGGGCCCCACCTTTCGCCCACAAATCAATTATGCAGCGGAGAGCGTCAACCCAAAGCGAGGATCTGGGTGGCTTTCGCCGCGTTATTCTCGGCGTTCTTCAGCAGGCTCATTTGGGTCTCGAACGCGTGCGCGAGCGAGATCATGGTGACCATCGATTCGATGGCGTTGACGTTGCTGCCTTCCAGGGCGCCGCCGGCGACGCGCACGTCCGGGTCGGCAGGCGCCGCGGCGCCGTTCTTGAGGCGGAACAGGCCGTCGTCGCCGCGCACCAGGTCGGCCTCCGGCGGGTTGACCAGCTTGAGGCGGCCGAGCGTGGTCGGCGCGCCCGGCTGGGTGGTGCTGGCAATGGTGGTGATGGTGCCGTCGCCGCCGATCGAAACGGTGACTTCCGGCGGGACCGTGATCGGGCCGCCGTCGCCCTGCACTACCTGGCCGGCGGCGGTGGTCAGCACGCCGTTCGGGCTCATTTGCAGCGAGCCGTTGCGGGTATAGGCTTCCGAGCCGTCCGCCATCTGCACCGCGATCCAGCCCTTGCCCTTGACCGCGACGTCGAGGTCACGGCCGGTGACCTGGAATGCGCCGCTGGAGAAGTCCGCGCCGACCGTGGAGTTGACCACGAAGGTGCGCGTGGGCAGCCCTTCGCCCTGCACCGGCACCGCGCGGAACGAATCGATCTGCGCACGGAAGCCCGTGGTGGACAGATTGGCCAGGTTGTTCGACGTGGTCGCCTGGCGCTCGAGGAGGTGCTTGGCGCCGCTGCCGGCGGTGTAGATGAGACGGTCCATGATGAATTCCCGTTAACTCGGGGACAGTCCCTTAGGGACAGTCCCCGTTCTTTGCTGCTCTTATTAACGCAGGTTGACCAGGGTCTGCAGGACCGAGTCCTGCGTCTTGATCGTTTGCGCGTTGGCCTGGTAGACGCGCTGCGCGGTGATCATGCTGACCAGTTCCGCGGTCAGGTCGACGTTGGAGTTTTCCACGGCTGACGATTGCAGCACGCCGAAGCTGCCCGAGTTGGGGCTGCCCACCAGCGCGGTACCGGACGCCGAGGTCTCGGACCAGGCGTTGTTGCCCAGCGGGGTCAGGCCGTTCGGGTTGGCGAAGTTCGCCAGCACAATCTGGCCCAGCGCCTGCGACTGGCCGTTGCTGTACTGGCCCAGCACGACGCCGTCGGCGCCGGCGGTGAAGCGGGTCAGCTGGCCGGCGGTGTAGCCGTCCTGGGTGATGCGGTTGACGGCGGTGGTGGAACCGAACTGGGTGGAGCCGGTGAAGTCCAGCTCCAGCGCGATCGGGTCGGCGCCGGTGGCCGGGAACAGCGGCATCGACACCGTGAACGGCATGGCCGGCGTGGTCAGCGCGCTCAGCGTGCCGGACTCGTTGAAGACCAGGCGGCCGACGCGCGACGCAGGAATGGTCTGGCTCGGCGGCACCGAGGACAGCGATGCAGCGATGGCCGCGTCGATCTGGTCGGCGTTGGTGCCGACCACGCCCGCTTCGGTCGTTGCGGCAGCGCTGACGATAGCTGCCAGCGATGCCGGCGCACCGTTCGCGGAAGCGACCGCGTTCACGGCAGCCGCTGCGGCGTTGGCATAGTTGGTCGCGTTGAACGGCACGGCATTGCGCGCAGCCAGCGCAGCGGCGCCCAGCGCGGTGCTGTCGTCCGATGCGGCGGCGGCGGCGGCCTGCATCTGGCGCTCGACGCCATCGCTGGCCACGTACACGTCCCATTGCGACGGGCCGGCCTTCACATAGAACACGGACAGGGTGTGGGCGTTACCGAGCGTGTCGTACACGTCGATCGGCACCTGCTTGTTGTAGGTCTCCGGATTGCTCGCATCGAACGGTGTGTTGACCGGGACGGTGGAACGCGAATCCAGGTTGATGCCGGTGGTGACCAGGCTGGTGACGCGCGGCGGCAGGTCGGCGGTGTCGATGCGCAGCGGCTGCGGGGTGCCGGCGAGGATCTGGCCGCCGTTGTCGGCCATGTAGCCGGTCAGCGTGGCGCCCTGGGCGTTGACGATGTAGCCCTGCTTGTCCATCGAGAACTGGCCGTTGCGGGTGTACTGGATCGCGCCGTTCAGCGAAGTGCGGAAGAAGCCGCCGCCGTTGATGGCGATGTCGAGCGGGTTGTTCGACGATTCGATATTCCCCTGGGTGAACTGCTGGGCGATCAGCGAGACCTTGGAGCCGATGCCGGCCTGGTTGCCGCTGGTGCCGTTCAGCGAGTTCGCGTACACGTCGGCGAACTGCGCCTGCGAACCCTTGAAGCCGACGGTGCTGGCGTTGGCGATGTTGTTACCGATGACGTCCAGCGATTTCGCCGCGCCGTTCAAGCCACTAAGACCTTGTTGGAAAGACATGTGATTTCTCCTGAATTTTGAGAGTGTGAGGCGCGGTTTACAGAACCTGCTTGACGTCGGCCATCGTGACCATTCCCTTGGCAGGGAGGTTCAGCTTGACGCCGTCCTTGGAATTGGTGGTGACGCTGACCACGCTGTCGAATTGCAGCGGGTTGGCATCGGTAAGCTCCTGGCCGCCGCGGGTGGCGACCACGCGGAAGCGGTAGCTGCCGTCGGCCACCGGGATCGGCTTGCCGTCCGCATCGAGCTTGGCGTCGGCCGTGATGCCGTCCCAGCCCAGCGGGATGATGCCCGGCTGCTGCGCGCCCAGGTCGATGGTGTGGATTTCCTTGCCTGCCGCGTCGGTGATGACGACCTTGACGTTGTCGGCCGGCGTCGCCAGCTCCACGCCCATGACGCCCTGCCCTTCGACCACCTTCAGGCCGGAACCGTCCACCAGCACGCCGCGGCCAATCAGGTTGGTGGCGGCCAGCGCCTCGGACGAGCGGTAGCTGTCCTTCAGCGACTCCAGCGTGTCGTTCAACTTGTTCACGCCGGTGACGGTGGACAGCTGCGCCAGCTGGCTGGTGATCTGCGCGTTATCGAGCGGGTTGAGCGGGTCCTGGTTCTTCAGCTGCGTGACCAGCAGGGTCATGAACTTGTCGGTCGCGTCCTGGACCGCGTCGGCGGAGCCCTTCGGTTTCGCGTTGACGGCGGCGAGCAGGTCGCTCGACGGGCCGGTGGTTGCGGTAATGGCCATCTGTGTTGTCCTTGTTATGCGCCGATCTGGAGCGTTTTCATCAGCAGCTGCTTGGCCGCGTTGGTGGTTTCCACGTTGGTCTGGTACGAGCGCGAGGCCGACAGCATGTTGACCATTTCATCGACCATGTTCACGTTCGGCATCGCCACATAGCCCTTGTCGTCGGCCATCGGGTGCTTGGGGTCGTACACCTGCTTGAGCGGGGACGGGTCCTCGATCACCTTCGCGACCTTGACCGCGGTGCCGCCGTTCGCGGTCGGCACGGCTTCGAACAGCACCTGCTTGGCGCGGTAGGCTTCGCCGGTGGCGCTGGTCGCGCTGTCGGCGTTGGCCAGGTTGGAGGCGACCGTGTTCAGGCGCTGCGCCTGCGCGCTCATCGCCGAACCGGACACGTTGAGGATATTAAAGAGCGACATCAGCTACCTCCCTGGATTGCGGCGAGCAGGCCTTTGATTTGACTGTTGATCATGGTGATGCCGGCTTCATAGCGGATCGCATTGTCGGCGAACTGGTTGCGCTCGACGTCCATGTCCACGGTATTGCCGTCCACGGCGCCCTGCACCGGCTGGCGGTACAGCACCGGGGTGCCGTTGGGGAGCATGTCCTGGCTGGCCAGTGCATTGTTGATATGGGCCGGATCCGTCCCGGCCATGACGCCTGCCGGCGGGGTGGTGCGCGCCAGTGCGCCTTGCAGGGCGCTGTTGAAATCGATGTCGCGCGCCTTGTAGTGCGGCGTGTCGGCGTTCGCGATGTTCGACGCGAGCAGCTGCTGGCGCTGGGCCCGCAGGTCCAGTGCCAGTTGATTGAAGCGCAGGTAGTCGTCGAGTTTTCCGATCATATCGCCCCCTTGAGGGTTTTCTGGTGATGACAGGTTCGATATTACGGACCCTGTGCGCAAGTCAATCGAAGGATAAGCACATGCAAAACGGGGCTTTTCGCGGCTTCACGCGCGAGGCCGCGCCGTCAGAATGGCTACCTCTGAGGGGACAATCCCCGCCTGCTGCACTGGCAAACCATGAAACTCACCAAGATCGTCTCCACCCTCCTGCTGCTGGTCCCGCTGCTCGCGCTGGCGCAGGCCCCGGCCCGCCAGGACGCGGCCGCGCTCAGGGCCGCCGCCGAGCAGTACCTGCAACAGCAGTCCGCCGGACTGCCCGGCAAGGTGACAGTTACCGTCGGCGCCGTCGACCCGCGCCTGGCGCTGGCCGCCTGCCCTGCCCCGCAAGCCTTCCAGGCGCCCGGCGCGCGTGCCTGGGGCAAGACCACGGTCGGCGTCAAATGCACGGCGCCGGCGTGGACTGTCTACCTGCAGGCGCAGGTGAGCGTGGTGTCCGGCTACATCGCATCGAGCGTGCCGCTGGCGCAGGGCCAGCCGGTCGAGGCGGCCCAGCTGGTCACGCTGCAAGGCGACATCGCCGCGCTGCCGAACGGCGTTGCGACCGACATGGCGCAAGTGGTCGGCAAGATGCCGACCGTGTCGCTGCCGGCCGGCGCGCCGCTGCGGCTCGACAACCTGAAAGCCCGGCCGGTGGTCCAGCAGGGCCAGACGGTGCAGGTGGTCACGGCAGGACAAGGATTCCGCGTGTCGGCGGAAGCGCGCGCGCTCGGCACCGCCGGCGAAGGCCAGGTGGTGCAGGTGCGCACGCCGAACGGCGCAATCATCAGCGGGGTTGCCCGGGCGGGCGGCCTTGTCGAGGTTGCACTTTAATTTTCCAGTGGGTAACGCCGGAAGGGGACGGAGCAAAAAAATCCGATATGCGCTAAAGTTTGCGGAATCCGCGCCGTTAGAGTACGCATATCCCGGAGAAGGTTTCTCCGTCCACACAAGGACGATGCTGTGAAAATCAACGACACACTCAAGAACCAGGGGCCCGCGGTAACCAATACGCCGGCCCAGGGCACCAGGACCGATAACAAGGCCGATGCTGCCAGGACGACCGCCACTGCGCAAAGCACGCAGGCATCGTCGGACAGCGTCCGCCTGTCGGCCCAGGGACAGGCCCTGGCCAGTGCCGTCGGCGGCAGCAACGCGGTGTTCGACACCAAAAAGGTGGAGCGCATCAAGCTTGCGATCGCGGACGGCCAGTACCAGGTCAACACAGAAAAAGTGGCGGATGGCTTGCTCGAGACCGTGCGAGACCTGCTGCATTCCCGTAAGCGATAAACCTACATGGCAACCCCGAGCCCGAAAAACGTACTCCGCACCGAATTTGACACGATGACCGAACTGCTGGACCTGCTCAAGCAGGAACAGCAGTACCTGGTGAACGCGAATACCGAGGCGCTCGAACAAGCCACTCCCGCCAAGACCGCGCTGGTGACCCGCATGGCGGCCGCCTCCGCCCAGCGCCAGCAGGCGCAGGCCGACGCCGGCTTCGCGGCCAGCGATTCCTCGATGGATGCGTGGCTCGAAGCCGCGGGCGATGCCGAAGCGACCGCGCTGTGGCAATCGCTGCTCGACATCACGCGCGAAGCCAAGGAGCTGAACCGCGTGAACGGCATGCTGATCGCGCGCCACCTCGCCAACAACCAGACCCTCCTCAACGCCATGCGCCAGCCTGCGGCCGGCGCCGACGCCGGCGTGTACGGCCCGTCGGGCCAGACCCAGGCTGGCGGTCCTTCGCGCCGCTTCGTCGTCGGCTGATGGCCGGGACCGTCCCCACGGGGGACCGTCCCCTGAACCTCACCTCGCATCGCGGCCCATGCCGCTGAATTATGTCCGCGCGCTGACCGCCACGCAGCGCAGCGCGCGCGCCAACCTGCATCTCGGAGTCGCGCTCGCATTCGTCGCGGGCGCGGCCAACGCCGGCGGCTTCCTCGCGGTCGGCCAATTCACCTCGCACATGACCGGCATCGTCTCGATGATGGCCGAACATGCAGCCGTCGGCGCGACCGGACTGGTGCTGGGCGGCGCGGGCGCCCTGCTCTCCTTTGTCGCTGGGGCGGCGTGTTCGGCCATGATGGTCAACTTTGCGCGGCGGCGCCGGATGCGCAGCCAGTTTGCGCTGCCCCTGCTGTTTGAAGCGGTCCTGCTGCTGGCATTCGGCGTGCTGGGCGCGCGGCTGGCCAGCGTGGAAGCGTTCTTCGTGCCGCTGACGGTGATGCTGCTGTGCTTCATGATGGGGCTGCAGAACGCGGTCATCACCAAGTTGTCGCGCGCCGAGATCCGCACCACCCACGTGACCGGGCTGATGACCGACATTGGCATCGAATTGGGGCGGATGATGTACTGGCGCGACCTGGGCGCGAACCGGCGGCTGGGCGTGCTGGTACTGCTGGCCGGCGGCTTCTTTGCCGGCGGCGTCGCCGGCGCGCTCGGCTTCCACCACCTCGGCTACCTGTCCACGGTGCCGCTTGCGCTGCTACTGGTGGGCCTGGCGATCGTCCCCGCCCTCGACGACCTGCGCAGCCGCTAACCAAAATGGGGACAGACCCCATTTTCGAAATGGGGACAGACCCCATTTTTCAACGGTCTCCTGCCGGGAATTTGCGATAGCCCATCGCTGAATCGCGCGGTTTTGCTAAGTTCGAACTCCACATCAAGGAGTTCAAATCATGGCGCGAACTGCGCGTATCGTGGTCCCCGGCCTGCCGATGCATGTCATCCAGCGAGGCAACAACCGGCAGCAGTGTTTTCGGGGCGCTGCGGATTGCCGTCGCCTGCTTCGCAGCATCCAGGAGCAGGCCGGCGAGACAGGATGCACGATCCATGCATATGTCTTGATGACAAATCACATTCACATGCTGCTGACGCCGCCTGACGCAAGGGCCATTGGGACACTGATGAAATCCGTGCTTCAGGAATACACCCAATATTTCAACCTGAAGCATCAGCGGACTGGCAGTCTTTGGGAAGGAAGGTTCCGCTCCTCGCTTGTGCAAACGGAGAACTATTTTCTCGTCTGCCAACGCTACATCGAGCTCAACCCTGTCCGCGCGGGTATCGTTACCAGCCCTGCGGATTACAAATGGTCGAGCTATCGCAGCAACGGAAATGGCGAACCGGATCCGCTGCTCGTCCCGCATGCCATCTATCTCGGCCTCGGCGAAAGTGATGAAGCCCGCCGTGCGAGATATCGCGCCCTGTTCAGCACCGAGATTGGCGAACACGCACTCCAACACATCCGGGATGCCGCTCGCAGCAACGGTGCGCTGGGCTCGACCGCCTTCATCGAGCAGATTCAGCAGCGTACCGGCCGAAAATTGCGATCACATCGGCCGGGCAGGCCCAGGAAAACAGTCCAGAGTTGACTGAAAAATGGGGTCTGTCCCCATTTCGAAAATGGGGTCTGTCCCCATTTTAGGGGGCGGCGAGGATGGTGATGGCGACGCGGCGGTTGCGGGCCCGGCCCGTCGGCGTGGCGTTGGAGGCGACCGGGCGGGTGTCGCCGTAGCCGAGCACGGTCAGGCGCGCAGGGGCGATGCCGGCGTCGGCCAGCAGGCGCACGACGCTGCCGGCGCGCACCGCCGACAGCTCCCAGTTGCTGGCAAAGCGCGGGGTGGCGATCGGCGTGGTGTCGGTGTGGCCTTCCACCTGGATGGCGTGCTTGTCGCTCCGGAGCACGGCGGCGACCTGGCGCAAGGGGTCGAGCGCTTCCAGCTGCAAGGCGGCGTCGCCCTCTTCGAACAGGACGCTGGTGTCGATGTCCACCAGGATGCCCTGCGCGGTCTGCGTGATGCGCACTTTGCCGGCCTTGACCAGCGGGCCGAGCGCGCTGGCGAGGTCGGCGGAGATGCGCGCCAGGCGCTCGCGCTCGCGCCGCGCTGCCTCGGCGCGCTTGCGCTGGATGATGTTGGGGAGCTGGATGACTTGCGGCTCGCCCGCCGTCGTCTGCGTGCCGCTGCCGCCGAACGCGCTGCCGAGCGAGTCGGAGAAGACGCGGTACTTGCCCTCGTTGACCGAGGAGATGGCATACATGACGACGAAGAACGCGAACAGCAGCGTGATGAAGTCGGCGTACGAGATCAGCCAGCGCTCGGTCTGTTCGGGCTCTTCCTGGAAGGGTTTGCGCGCCATGGCGGTGTCACGCCCGCGACAGCAGGCTTTGCACGCGCTCGTCGACGACGCGGCTGTAGTCGCCGCTGGCGAAGTCGTGGAACACGTCGGTGAGGATGTCGTACTGCGTCACGCGTTCGGCGATGATGGCCTTGAGCTTGGCGCCGACGGGATGGAAGAACAGGTTGGCCAGGCCGACGCCGTAGATGGTGGAGACGAATGCGACCGCGATGCCGGCGCCCAGGCGCGATGGCTCGGCCAGGTTTTCCATCACGTTGATCAGGCCGAGCACGGCGCCGAGGATGCCGATGGTGGGCGCGTAGCCGGCGGCCGAGTCCCAGATGCGGGCGCCCTGCCGCTGCGCGAATTCATAGGCGGAGACTTCGGTCTCGAGGATGTTGCGCACGCGGTCGGGCGCGACGCCGTCGATCACCATGCGCAGGCCCTTCTTGATGATGCGGTCGTCGTGCGCTTCCATGAACTGTTCCAGCGAGAGCATGCCGTCGCGGCGCGCGTAGGCGCTCCAGTTCTGGATGTCCTGGGCGAGGCGCTGGCGGCGCGAGACGGGCGGCAGGAACACCCAGCGCAGCATGCGCAGGCCGCGGCGGAAGGTGGCGGCGTCGTTCTGCAGCAGGACGGCGCCGAAGGTGCCGACGACGACGATGGCAAAGGCGGCAGGCTGCACCAGCGATGCGAGCTTGCCGCCTTCGAGGCCGTGGCCGAGCAGCACGCCGGCCAGTGCAAGAAGTATCCCTGTCAGGCTGGCCCAGTCCACGCCTTCTCCCTGAGGGTGGCGCGCAGGCGCGTCACCGCTTGCGTGTGCAGCTGCGACACGCGCGATTCGGAGACGCCCATCACGGCGCCGATTTCCTTGAGGTTCATCTCTTCCTCGTAGTAGAGGCTCATGAGGATCTTTTCGCGTTCCGGCAGCCGGTCGATGGCGTCAATCACGGCCTGGCGGAAGTCGCCTTCCATCAGGGCGCTGAGCGGGTCGGCGTCGTCCACGGCGTAGCGGTCGAGGAAGCTGTCGTTGCCGTCGTCGTCGTGGAAGTCCTCGTAGTACACGAGCTGGTGGCCGCCGCCGTCGGACAGCATCTCCTGGTAGTCGGCGAGCGACATCTTGAGCGCTTTCGCGACTTCCGATTCGGTGGGCGGGTGGCCGAGCTTCTGCTGCAGCGCCGTCATCGCGGTTTCGATCTTGCGCATGTTCTGGCGCATGGAGCGCGGCAGCCAGTCGCTGTTGCGCAGCTCGTCGAGCATCGCGCCGCGGATGCGCAGCACGGCGTAGGTCTCGAACTGGGCGCCGTGCGTCTCTTCATAGCGGGTGATCGCATCGAGCAGGCCGATCATCCCGGCCTGGACCAGGTCGTCCACTTCCACGCTCGGCGGGAGCTTGGCTTTCATGTGATGGGCCAGCCGCTTCACCAGCGGCATGTGCTCCATCAGCAGGTCGTCCTTGTTCGCTTTCCCTTTGGCCGTGTACATGTATCTCTTTTATTATTCGTCGTCGCTCCCGCGCAGGCGGGAGCCCATACTGCGCATCGCAGTACGATTGTAGCTGCGCTGCCTCTTCTCGTTCCGGTTTTCTTCGCCCGCCCCGGCATGGATCCCCGCGTCCGCGAGGATGCCGCGCGAGCGTTAGCGCACGGCGCCGGATGAAGAGAAGCGGCCAGCCAGGCGGCGGAACGCGACCGATGCACCGGCCAGCGGGAACGCATCCACCACCGCGCGCCCGAGGCTCGCTGCGCGGTGCAGGTATTCGTCGGCCGGCACGGAGCCCATCGACGTCAGCTGCACGGCGAGGTATTTGCTTGCCGCCGATGCCATATTATCGTAAACCACCTTGGCCGCAGCCTCGGAGGCGCCGGTGACCAGCAGGCCGAATGGCCGGCGGCCGAGATGCAGGGCCAGGCGCTTGATCAGCGCGTAGCCTGCCTTGATCGATTCGGCGCTGGTGCCGACCTGGATCACGATCTCGGACGACTCCATCGCGCGCACCGGGAAGGCTTCGCCTTCGGCCAGTTCGCCGTCCACCATGACGATGTCGGTCTGCTTGACCAGCACCTCGAAGGTGTTGGCGAGGCGGCGCGATTCGGCCAGCGTGGGCCACTCGCCGCGGCGCGACAGGCGCGCGACGGAAAAGCCCTGCGGGACGCTGCGGATCACCTGGTTCAGGCCGCACTCCTGGCGCGCGACGTTGGCCAGCGTGGGATTGCGGTCGACGCCGAGGCGGCTGGCGATGCCGTAGTCGCGCTGGCAGGCGTCCACCACGAGCACGTCGTTGCCGGCCTGGGACAGCGATGCGGCCAGGTTGACCAGCATGGCGCCCTTGTCGTCTTCGGGCGTGGCGCACAGGAAGGTGACGATGCGCGGCTTGGGGCCGGCCAGCATCCGGCGCAGGCCTTCGGCCTGGTCGAAGTCGAAGTTAGCCAAGCTGCACCTCGCGCAGCGTGCGGTCGGTGGCGGCGGTGCCGGCCTGCGCCATCAGCAGCGGCAGCTCGTCGTCCTGGTAGTCGGTGGCGGTGTCGCGCACGCGCTTGAAGGCGCGCTCGATCAGGAACTCGCGGTCGGCCACGTGCAGGTCTTCCGGCACGCGCTGGCCGGTGGACATGTAGAACATGTTCAGCTTGTGGCGGATCACGACGTCCAGCACGTTGCCGATCGACGCGGCTTCATCCAGCTTGGTCATGATCACGCCGGCCAGGCCGCTGCCCTGGTACGCGCGCACCACTTCGGACAGGGTCTCGGTGGTGGAGGTGGCGTTGAGGCACAGCAGGCGCTTCACGTCGGCGCCGGTATCGGACAGCATTGCCACCTGCTCGGTCACCATCTGGTCGCGCTGCGAGACGCCCACCGTGTCGATCAGCACCGTGTGCTTGTTGCGCAGTTCCTTCAGCGCGATGCGCAGGTCCGCTTCGTCCTTGACCGAGTGGACCATCACGCCGAGGATCTTGCCGTAGATGCGCAGCTGCTCGTGCGCGCCGATACGGTAGGCGTCGGTGGTGATCAGCGCCAGCTTCTCGGGGCCGTGGCGCATCACGACGCGCGCGGCCAGCTTGGCGGTGCTGGTGGTCTTGCCCACGCCGGTCGGTCCGACCAGCGCGAACACGCCGCCGTTGTCGAGGATCGCGTCCTCGTTGGCGATGGTTTGCAGGTTGCGCGACAGGACCGTCTTGATCCACGCGAGGCTGGCGGCGGCGTCCTTGCCGGCCGGGAGCTTCTCGACCAGGTAGCGCGCCAGGCTGGCGGAGAAGCCGGCCGACAGCATCTCGCGCAGCACGGCGGCCTTCTGCGGCTCGCGCTGCTGGGTCGAGCCCCAGGCGATTTCGGCCAGCTGCGACTCCATCATGCCGCGCATGGCGCGCAGTTCCTGCATCATGCCGCTGATTTCGGTGTTGGCGGATTCCTTGGCCTGTGCGATCGCGGCCTTCATCATCTTCGCCATCTCGGCCTGCATATCGGCGGCGCGGAACGTGTCGGCAGGCGCAGAAACGGGCACGCGCCCGGAAATGGCGGTACGCCCGGAAATGGGGACAGACCCCATTTTCGAGAAAATGGGGTCTGTCCCCATTTCCGTCCCCATTTCCGTCCCCATTTCCGGCCCCATTTCCGGGCGGGCCGCCATTGCCGGGCGCGGCGCCGGCTCGGGGCTCATGTCCAGGCTCGGGCGCGGCTGCGCCATTTCGGTGTTCGGTGCGGGCGAGGCGATCGAGGCGACGTCGTCGCTGGCCAGCGCCAGGATCTCGACCACGCCATCGACCGGGCGGTTGGACAGGATGACGGCGTCCGGGCCGAGGGCCTCGCGGACTTTGCGCAGCGCTTCTCGTGCAGTTGGCGCTGTAAATTTTTTGACGTTCATGTTCCGGCTCCGATGCTCTTGGGCTGCTGCGCGCCACCGCGCAACTGGCCTATCTCACAGGAACCATTATTGACGATGCCTATCGGAAACCATCCGTGGAAAAGGAGGGTAAATCTGGCGCTTTCCCAACGCGCTGGTACCGCCAGGCGTGCGCTTTTACAGACGATCGGTTGCAGGTTTTCGCTGCAACTGGTACAAGGTGGCAAGTGGCTGCTTCGCAGCAGCACTTCCGCCACCGTCCGCTTGCCGGACAATATTTCGCGAAAGGCTCGCCAACCTTGATCCAGCGAATCTTCCTTCTTGCGCTGCTGTCGGTGTGCGCGCTCGCCCAGGCCGCCCCGGCGCGCTTGGTGCGGGTCGGCATCTATGCCAATGCGCCCAAGGTGTATATCAATGCAAACGGCGCGGCGGACGGCATCCTGGTCGACATGCTGCGCGAGGTCGCCCGCGGCGAACAGTGGACACTGCAGTTTGTCGAATGCAACTGGGCGCAATGCCTGGCGGCGCTCGAACAAGGCAGCATCGACCTGCTGCCCGACGTCGCCTGGACCGAGGAGCGTAGCCGCCTGCTCGATTTCCACGAGGTCCCTGCCCTGATCAGCTGGTCGCAGGTCTACCGGCGCTCCGGCGTGGCGATCAGCTCGCTGGCCGACCTTGGCGGTAAGCGGGTGGCGGTGCTGGCCGGCTCCATCCAGCAGCGCTTCCTTGCCGATTTGCACGGCCACGGCGGTCCCGCGCGCCTGGTGCCGGTCAAAACGATCGCCGACGGCTTCGACATGGCCGAGCGCGGCGAGGTCGATGCGGTGGTCACCAGCTATTTCGTGGGCCGCCATCTCGGCGCCGGGCGCAGTGTCGTCGAGACGCCGATCATGTTCCAGCCGGCCCGCCTCTTCTATGCCGTGGGAAAAGGCCGCAACCGCGACCTGCTCGGCGCGCTCGACCTCACGCTTGCCAACTGGCAGCGCGATCCCGACTCGGCCTACTTCGAGATCCTGGAGCGCTGGCGCACGCGCGACCGGATTGCGCAGGTGCCGGGCTGGCTGTGGTGGGCCGGCGGCGTGATCCTTGCCCTGCTGCTCGGCAGCGTGGTGCTGGTGGTGGCGCTGCGGCTGCGCATCGCGCGCAAGATCGTTGCGCTATGGGAAACCGAACACCGGCTCGGCACGGTGCTCGACAGCGTCGACAGCCTGATCTACATGAAGGACCGGCATCACCGCTACACCTATGCCAACCGATCCCTGCGCACCTTCCTCGGCCGCGACGAGGCCGGCATCATCGGGCGCCAGGACAGCGACCTGTTTTCCGAGCCGGTGGCGGCGCAGATCCTGGGCGACGACGTGCGCACCATGGCCGAACGCCAGCGGCTGGTCACCGAGGAGACCGTGCCCGATGCGCACGGCCGCCCACTCACCTTCGTGACCACGAAAATCCCCCTGTGCCGCGAGGATGGCAGCGTGTATGGCCTGTGCGGCATCTCGACCGATATCAGCGAGCGCCGTGCGGCCGAGGAAGCCAACCGCATCGCGGCCACCGTGTTCCAGTCCGCCGAGGGCATGTTCGTGGCCGGCCCGGACCGCCGCCTGCTCAGGGTCAACGACGCGTATGCCTCGATGACGGGCTTTGGCGCCGGGGAACTGGCGGGCGCCCCCCTGCCGGCGTTTTCGCTGGAGCGCGACGGCGAAGACGCCGGCGCGGCCATGTGGGCGAGCGCGGAGGCGGGCGGCAAATGGCAGGGTGAAATCTGGACCCGCCGCAAGAACGGGCGCGCCTACCCGGCCCGCCTGACCGTCACCGCGGTGCGCGACGCGGGCGGGCGCATCACCCACTTTGTCGGCACCCAGGGCGACATCACCGCGCAGACCCTGGCCCAGGACGAAATCGCCAAGCTGGCCTACTACGATTCCCTGACCGGGCTGCCGAACCGGCGCCGGCTGCTGGAGCGGCTGCGCCATTGCCTGCCGCTGCACCGCAGCCGCGGCCAGGTGCTCGCTCTGCTGATCCTCGACCTGGACAACTTCAAGGACCTGAACGACTTGCGCGGGCACGAGAACGGCGACCGGCTGCTGCAGCAGGTCGGCGAGCGCATCAGCGCCTGCACGCGCCCGGGCGACACCGTGGCGCGCCTGGGCGGCGACGAATTCGTCGTCGTCCTCGAGAACGCGGGCATGGACGAACAGGAAGCGGCCAGCCACGCTGCCGCCACCGGCTGGAACATCATCGCCGCCGTGCGCGAGCCATTCCTGATCAACGGCATGCCGCACTTTGCCACCTGCAGCGTGGGCGCCGCGCTGGCCACGCCGGACGATGGCGACATCGACAGCCTGATGAAGCGCGGCGACATGGCCATGTACGGCGCCAAGCGCAACGGCCGCAATACCCTGCAGTTCTTCCATCCCGACATGGAAGCGGCCGTCACCTGGCGCCTGGCACTGGAAGGGGAACTGCGCGACGCGCTGGAGCGCTCCACGTTCGCGCTGCACTACCAGCCCCAGGTGGACGGGCAAGGCCGGATCACCGGCGCCGAAGCCTTGCTGCGCTGGAACAACGCGGCGGGCCACGCCGTCAGCCCGGCCGAATTCATCCCGGTGGCCGAAGCGTGCGGGCTGATCATCCCGCTGGGCCGCTGGGCCCTGCGCAGCGCCTGCACGCAACTGGCGCACTGGCACAAGCGGCAGGCGATGCGGCACCTCTCGGTCGCCGTCAACGTCAGCGCCAAGCAGTTCCGGCAGCCCGACTTTGTGGGCGAAGTGATGAGCATCGTGCGCGAGAGCGGCATCGATCCGGCGCGGCTCAAGCTGGAGCTGACCGAAAGCGTGCTGGTCGAAGACCTGGACGACACCATCGGCAAAATGCTGCAGCTGAAGCAATTCGGCGTCGGCTTCGCGCTCGACGACTTCGGCACCGGCTATTCCTCGCTCAGCTACCTCAAGCGGCTGCCGCTGGACCAGCTCAAGATCGACCGCTCGTTCGTGCGCGACATATTGTGCAACTCCAACGACGCCTCCATCGCGCGCAGCATCGTCGCGCTGGCCCAGGCGCTGGGGCTGGGCATCATCGCCGAAGGCGTCGAAACCGAAGCCCAGCGCGCCTTCCTGGCCGAACTAGGCTGCGAAAGCTGCCAGGGCTACCTGTTCGGCAAGCCGATGGAAGCGTCCGCCCTCGAGCGCCTCGCCGCCCCCGAAGAAATCTGCTCCTAGCAAAAAAATGGGGACCCCGAAAATGGGGACAGACCCCATTTTTTTGGAAAATGGGGTCTGTCCCCATTTTCGGGTGTCCCGATTTCGGTTAGCTGGCGCGCGACGAGCCCGGTGACGCGGATCGTCTTCGTTTCGGGAATCTCGTTGTGCGCGAGAGGACCTTCACGAAAATGGGGACAGACCCCATTTTTTTTGGAAAATGGGGTCTGTCCCCATTTTTGGGTGTCCCGATTTCGGGTTAGCTGGCGCCGACGAGGCCGGTGACGCGGATCGTCTTCGTTTCGGGAATCTCGTTGTGCGAGAGGACCTTCAGCTGCGGGAGGCCGCGCCGCAGGAAGCGGGCCAATATGGCGCGCAAGGGGCCAGGCACCAGCAGCACCGGCGTCAGGCCGAGCTGCTCTTGCTGGGCCGCGGCCTGCCCCGCCTGCTGGGCGATGGTGTCGGCCAGGCCAGGCTCGATGCCGGCGACGTCGCCGTTGCCCGTCATCGCTTGCAGTAGCAGGCGCTCGAGGCGGTTGTCGAGGGTCATGACGGACAGCTCGTTGGTGCCCGGGAACAGCTGCTGGACGATGGCGCGGCCCAGGGCGATGCGCACCTGTGCCGTCAGTTCGTTCGGGTCCGGCACCGCAGGCGCGTATTCCGACAAGGTCTCGATGATGGTGCGCATGTCGCGGATGTGCACGCCCTCGGACAGCAGGTTCTGCAGCACTTTTTGCAGCGAGGACAGCGAGATGACCTTCGGCACCAGGTCTTCGACCAGCTTCGGCGCTTCCTTGCCCAGGTGGTCGAGCAGCGCCTGCACTTCGGTGCGGCCAAGCAGTTCGCCGGCGTGGGTGGTGATCAGGTGGTTCAGGTGCGTGGCGACGACGGTGCCGGCATCCACGACGGTGTAGCCGAGCGCTTGCGCTTCATCCTTCAGCGACGCGTCGATCCAGGTGGCCGGCAGGCCGAACGCCGGATCGGTGGTCTGCGCGCCCGGCAGCGTGCCGGTGGCCATGCCCGGGTTGATCGCGAGGAACTGGCCGTTGATGGCTTCGCCGCTGCCCACTTCCACACCCTTGAGCGTGATGCGGTAGGCGGACGGCTTGAGTTCGAGGTTGTCGCGGATGTGCACCGGCGGCGCGAGGAAGCCGACTTCCTGCGCGAATTTCTTGCGGATGCCTTTGATGCGCTTGAGCAGTTCGCCGCCCTGGGTGGTGTCCACAAGCGGGATCAGGCGGTAGCCCACTTCCAGCCCGAGCGTGTCGACCGGCATGATGTCCTGCCAGGTGGCTTCTTCCTGTTCCGGCGGGGTGGTGGCAGACGAGGCGTTACCCCCCGCTGCGGCGGCCTGTTCGGCCGGGGCGTCCGCCTCACGCTTGATGCGCTTGCTGACGAGGTAGGCGGACCCGGCCAGGGTGGCGGCCAGCAGCAGGAACACGAGGTTCGGCATGCCCGGGATAATGCCCATGCCGGCGATGATGCCGGCGGTGATGTACAGCACCTGCGGCTTGGCGAACAGCTGGCCGACCAGCTGGGTGCCGACGTCCTGGTCGCTGGCAACGCGCGAGACGACCACACCGGCTGCGGTGGAGATGATCAGGGACGGGATCTGCGCGACCAGGCCGTCACCGATCGC
This sequence comes from Pseudoduganella sp. GCM10020061, assembly GCF_042683405.1. Taxonomy (NCBI): domain Bacteria; kingdom Pseudomonadati; phylum Pseudomonadota; class Betaproteobacteria; order Burkholderiales; family Oxalobacteraceae; genus Pseudoduganella; species Pseudoduganella sp. GCM10020061. The sequence goes on from NZ_JBHUJS010000003.1 coordinate 92,904, forward strand.
CAACAGCGTGTAGACCTTGGCCGCGTCGCCAAAGCTCAAGTCGTGCTGGACCACACCGATGATGAGGCCGCCGATCACGTTGATCAGGGTGACCATGATGCCGGCCACGGCGTCGCCGCGCACGTATTTGGAGGCACCGTCCATGGCGCCGTAGAACTCGGCTTCCTGCGCCACTTCCTGGCGGCGGCGGCGGGCTTCCTGTTCCTGGATCAGGCCGGCGTTGAGGTCGGCGTCGATCGCCATCTGCTTGCCCGGCATCGCGTCCAGGGCGAAGCGCGCGCCGACTTCGGCGATACGGCCCGCGCCCTTGGTGACGACGGTGAAGTTGATGATGGTGAGGATGATGAAGACGACGATACCGACCGTGTAGTTACCGCCGATCAGGAAGTTGCCGAACGCTTCGATGACGTGGCCGGCCGCGGCGCCGCCGGTGTGGCCGTCGGTCAGCACGACGCGGGTGGAGGCGACGTTCAGCGACAGGCGCAGCATGGTCGACACCAGCAGGATGGCCGGGAAGGCCATGAAGTCGAGCGGCTTGACCGTGTACAGGCTGGTCAGCAGCACGATCACGGACAGCGCGATGTTGAACGTGAAGAACACGTCCAGCACGAACGGCGGCAGCGGCAGCACCATCATCGCGAGCAGGAGGACGATGATCATCGGCGCGGCAAGCGCCTTGCTGTTGGCGCCGGCCAGTCCGTTCATCCAGGCTGGTTTGTTCACGTGAGGTACTCCGCTTGTATTAGGTCTGGCAATGATGCCGTAAGTTGCCTTACGTCCATACCGCGAATAAGCGCGGAAAACCCGTTCTTATAGGGAAGGAAGACCTGATCAGCAGAGTTTGAAAGCGCGATACTCCCTAAGTATCACAGAGCCATTTTCGAGTCGCAGAAAATATCACCAATATAATGGTTCCATTTTCCGCTCCCCCGGGACAGCTCTTCACTTCCCTGCACACCACGCAAGAAAAAGGCTCGGCCGTTCAAATTGCACCACTGTGTATGCGTCATCCGAAATCTTTTGGGCAGAAATCGCCGAGCAAAAAGCCTCAAAATCCTCGCGCCAACGCGACGCTTCGCTGAAGGAATGGACCAACATCATCGCGGTGGAGGCGTGGAACTGGCGGGCGGTCAGAATTGCCGACGCAGTCCTATGCATGAGCTGATATCGCACTGCCGGGTCCGGGGCCTGTCCCCCGAATAGCAGCGACACGAGAAAGTCGATGCGTTCCATCTGGCCTGTTGTTGCGTTGGCCATTTTCTCGCGAACAGTTGGCCCAAACGGCTCATCGACCTTCGCCTCGACTGCGATGACCACCAGCCCTAGCGCATTTCGCGTAATTGCCAGCACATCGGTACACGAGCAACGCTCACCGCCGGGTAGTTTCGTTTGCCATTCGGGAAATGCCGCTAAGAGCTCGAGGTTCGCCAACGATGGATCGCCGCTTGCTGTGAGCACGCCCGAGACCTCGGGCGGCAGGTGGAATCCGCCTCGAGAATCCCATCGTTCGGCGGCCATCATCGCGGAATAACCCGGCTTCCAGTGGAGCTCAGGCTTTGCCAGGAATCGCTTCCAATCGTCGGGACCTTGCGTGGGTATGAAAATCCGTTTCATGGACAGAGCATAGTCCTGGCACGGACGAGGACGGCGCTAGATTGAGCCCACCCCGCAAAAAGCTGGGGAGGGTCCCTTGCAAGGACAGTCCCCCGCGCCTAGCGGAGCGCCGCCACTCCGAAGGCGCCAGCCGCCACCAGCCCTGCGGTCCACACGACGATCCCCGCACCCAGCAGCGCCAGCGATCGCGCCCGCGGTAGTCCGATCGCTCCAGCGAGTCCCGCTGCGATCGTCGGCCCCAGCAGCCCAGGTCCCAGCAGGCCGATTGCCCACGGGCCCTTTGCGATAAGCCATTTGGACACCCGGCCCTCCTCCGTCTTTTCCTTCGAGCGCCAGAACATCAGGCGGCGAAGCCCGTTCCCCAGGTAGATCGCCGCGACGGCGCCAGCGAACGCGCCCGTCATCGTCGCAACCGCCAGCAAGACAGGATGCAGCTTCAGGTGGAAACCCAGTGGGATGGCCGCCCACATTTCAATGATCGCCAATGCGAACACGCCAAGGAAACTCTCAATCATGTTTTTTCTTCTATCAGGTCTGGTGTGGATCGGGTACTGCGGCCGGCGCCATACGCCGCGTTAATGCCGCGTGAGATACAGGACGAAGCTGTCAGTCAGGCTTCGTGCGAGTTCCTCCTCTGAAAATGCTGGCGCCAGGTGCCAGATGGATCGGTCGTCCAGCGCGTACACCTCGACGGCACAGGCGGCCTGGAGCACGGCGAAGCGCAGCGCCGTTTCCGGCTGCGCATGGCGGATCTCCTCCCGGTGCGCGAGCAGGATGCGGATCAGGCAGTCGAGGTTCTGCCCCAGTATGGCGCGCGCCTTGCTGACGAATTCCTGGTCCGAGTCCGTCTCGATGAAGCGCGAAAGCGAACGCATGAACAGCGGATGGCTGCGGTATTGCTGGAACATCAGCGCGATGACCTTGGCGACGGAGTCGGCCAGGTGATCGCCGAGGATGTGCTGGGCGAGCAAGGCTTCATTGTTCTGGTTGCTGCGCGACAGGGCGTGGAGGAACGCAGCCCGGATCAACGCTTCCTTATCGACGAAGCGGCGGTAGACATTCGCGGGCGCCATGCCGGCATCCTTGGCGATGCGTGGAATCAGCGCGCCTTCCAGCCCCGCCTGGTTGAGAATGCCGATAGTGGCGTTCAGCAGGCGTTCGACGGTGGCGCGGCTGCGCTCCTGGCGCGGTTCCAGTGTTGTGGGATTGCTCATGCGCCCAGTGTAATAGAGCTGCCGCAAAATGTAAACGTGAATTCACGTTCACACCTTGCAAGCGGCTCTAACCGCACGCCTCCATGCTGAGTCAGCTAGGGGTCCGAAATGGGGACAGACCCCATTTCGAAAATGGGGTCTGTCCCCATTTCTTCCCCATTCGGGTTACTGAGGCGGTTTTTGGGAGGCGGGGTTGTGCGGGTCGAGCTCGGGCGGGACCTGCAGCCTGGTCGGGCGGTCCGGGTAGTGGCCGCCAGCTTTGGCATAGTTGCGCAGCTGGAAGACGTAGGCCAGCACTTCGGCCACGGCCGCGTACAGCGCTTCCGGGATCTCGTCGCCGATTTCGGTGTGCTTGTGCAGCGCACGCGCCAGCGGCGGCGCTTCCAGCATCGCGACCTTGTGCTCCTTGGCGATCTCGCGGATCCTGGCCGCCACTTCGTCGGTGCCCTTGGCAACGACGCGCGGCGCGCCCTTCTGCCCGTCCGCGTACTTCAGCGCCACCGCGAAGTGGGTCGGGTTGGTGACCACCACGTCGGCCGTCGGCACGTCGGCCATCATGCGGCGCTGCGCCATCTCGCGCTGCATCTGGCGGATCTTGCCCTTGATCTGCGGGTTGCCGTCCGATTCCTTCGATTCCTGGATCACTTCCTGGCGCGTCATCTTCAGCTTGTCGGCGTAGTGCCACATCTGGTACGGCGCGTCGATCGCGGCGATAAAGCCCAGCCCGCCCACGATGAAGATGAAGCCCCACGCCAGCATGTCGATCATGTGCAGGCTGCCCGCCTCGAGCGTTTCCAGCGCGAGGCCGAACACGGCGTCCTTCTGGCTCATCACGACGGTATAGGTGACGGCGCCCACGACGAGCGTCTTGGCGATCGCCTTGAGCAGCTCGACCAGCGCGTTCTTGGAAAACATGTTGCCGATGCCCTTGATCGGGTTCAGCTTGCCGAAATTGGGCATGAAGGCCTTGGAGCTGAACAGCCAGCCGCCGATCAGCAGCGGCGAGGCCAGGGCGACCAGCATGATGATGCCGGCCAGCGGCAGGCAGGCGAGCAGGACCGAGCCCACGTCGACGGCGACGCGCTCGATCAGGACGTCCGGGTTGTAGATCTGCTCGCGCGTGAGCGCCAGGCCCGAGACCGTGGTGGACTTGAGTTTTTCCGCCAGCGCGCCGCCCGTGAACCACAGGCCGACGCCGGAGACCATCAATACTGCAAAGGTTGCCAGTTCCCGCGACCGGGGCACGTCGCCTTCTTCACGCGCTTGCTCCAGTCGCTTGGGTGACGCCGGTTCTGTTTTTTCTGCGTCGCTGTCTTCTGCCATGCCGCACTCCTGTTGTGACAGCCAGCATTATTCCGGATGTTGCCCCACGGCGATAGCGCAAACAGCAGCCGTTTTCCGCGCCTGCTCCAGGTGAGACTCTCCCTGCCAGCGGCAGTTCCTCTCCCCCCGCAAATCTCACCGATTCCCGCAAACCTGTGACGCACTCATCCCAACATTTAAAACCCGTTGTAAAGATGCATACATCCTTATAAAAAAGTTTATCTTCGTTGCAAGTAAATATATTTTCGCGGTACTCTCCTGTCACCAATTGTGCAATGGAAACCGGTAACTGGTATGCAGTCCTCGTTCTGCCAACCGCCGTCACCTGCGCGCGAGGCACATAACGATAACTAAGCCGCGCAGCACGCCTGTAGCGGCAATGCGGAGATACAGATGGAAAACGCTGCACAGAGGCCAAACGGTCTCGGCTTTACTATTGGTATTGTCCTGTTGGCCGCGGTCGCGGTCACGCTGGTCGCCAACGGCGCACCGGCCCCTGCGCTGAGCGCGTGGATCATCCTGTCTGAAATCACCTACCTGATCTGGGCCGCCTGGGGCGAGAGTCCGCACCGTGGCGACGCCGCCGCCTTCGCCGTCAAGATGAACGTGCAAGCGGGCATCCGGGTCATGTTCCTGCTGGTGCTGGCAATGATGGGGCTGCTGGCGACATCGCTTCTACCGGGCGTGTCCGCGGCGGACATCATCGGCGCGCTGGATCCGAACGGAGACCTGGCAGGCGGCGGCGTCGTGCTGATCAAGCTGGCCATTGCTGCCTCGATCGCCTTGGCAGCGGTCCGGCTGCAACGCGCGCGCCAGCGTGGAATGAGCTTCAGAAGCCTGGCCGATGGCAGCTACTGCAAGCATTCGGTGCGCATACAGGGCACCCTCACCGAGGTGAGCGATGCGCTCGACGAACGCCTGGCCTTCCTGGCACTGCCGGACGCGCCACGCTTCGGCGGTCTGCTGCTCGCCTCGCGGGTGCGGGTGCTGCGCACTGAGGAAGACGGGCGGCCGATCGCACGCCTTTACTTCAGCAACTTCCCGGTGCGTGCGACGATCTCGCTGCGGCAGATCGACCAGCGGCATACGGACCTGCGCGTGTGGTTCCGCGTGCGCGGGGGCTACCTGCTGAGTGAGCTGTTCCCAAATCCGCTCAACGTGACGGCGCTGCAGGAGTTCCTCGACGACGCTGTTGTCGAGCCGATTAAAAACAGGCAGGAGCAGTTGGCTCCGCTGCCGGGATCGCCCCGTCCAACGAGCGACATGCACATCCCTGCGGCTGCCTGAAGCTTCCTACGCTTAGGTAGAGCATTCGCGGCGCCAGCGCCGTGTTGGAACAAGGCGCTTTCCGCCTGGGCTGCTTGAAGAATGACCACCAATTGTCAGGCTGGTCTAATTTCGGCTGCCGGCGTTGACGCCTGAGATGTAGCCGTTGAGAGCAATGTGGGCCAATCCGCGCCGCCCAGGTTGCCTTGCGAAGAGAATCAGGCGCTAGCTCATGCGTTTAGCGCACACACCAGTACACCCCGCCGCGAAGCTGGATTGTTCACGAATTCGCACCACTCCTCGAATTCGGCGATTGAACCGATGACGCGATTCGCGCCAGGCGCCATAGCAGCAACAGACAAGCCGGCATCCAGCAGAAGGCCCACGGCGAAATTCATCCGCAGTTTCCATTCCCCGGCTTGCTGCTCACTTGCGCTGCACAGCGCCGCCTCACTGATGACAACGCCGATCGGCTCCCACAGCAGTAACGCAGTCTCGTCCACCGGCACCAGCGGCCACCCATCTGGCTGCCCCAGGCTGTGCGACCAGTTCGACATTTCCCCGTGGCGGACATGCAGTCCGATCTGAAGGAATTCAGAGAATGCAGCCTGCAGAGCAGCCTGCTTTTGCTGGTCGATCGGAGCCGCATTGGACAACGCCCGCAACCTGATCCAGACGTCTGGTGGATTCCACATTTCAAATCTCACTCAAGAATAAAATAGTAACCGTTCTAAATTTCCGCACAATGTCACAACAGCGTCGGCGATAAAAAAACCGCAGCCTCGGCTGCGGTTTTTTTGCACTGCTACCAGCGAGCGATTAGCCGCCGCTGCCGCCGGTGCCACCGGTAACAGGGTTGTTTTTAGCGTTGTCGATAACACGCTGGATCACTTCAGCAGCAACTTGGCCGCCAGGGGTGACAACGTTCTTCGTCTTCAGGATTTCCAGCACCTGGTCCAGTGCGTTACCTGGATTGGTTGCGTCCTTCGGGATCAGCGTGCCGGTAAGGAAGTCCGCCGGCACGGTCACGCCAGGGCCCGCTGCGGTTTGCACCACCTTGATCACTTCAGTCACGGTTGCCGACATCATGGTCGGGTTGGTGACGATGGTCTTGACGTTAGCGCTCTGTGCCAGCTGAGTTGGCGTTGCGGTCGCGCCGGCGCCCGACGAAACAGCGATGTACTGAACCAGCATTTCCGACAGCGGAGTCACGTTGGCCTTGGCGCCATCACCTGCTGCGATCGAACGCAGGGTCAGGTTGCCCTTGGTGACCGCGATAACGCAAGGGCCTTCGCCTGGTACCGGCACCTTAATCGTGTAAGAACCTTTCGAATCGGTGGTTGCGGTACCGGAACCGACCTTGCAGGCCACGGTGACGTTGCCGTTATCGATCGCAGCGCCGGTTGCAGCGGTGCCGGTCATGGTCATCGCGTAGGTGACGACTGGAGGTGGTTTGACTGGTGCAGGCGAATCATCGCCGCCGCCGCATGCTGCCAGGGTGGTAGCCATACCGGCCATCAGCACCAGTTTGAAGGCTGCGCTAAATTTAAAGCTCTTGTTCATCAAATACGTCCTTTTCAGTTGTTTTTACTAGTTTTGCAGTGATTTCTTGTGCGCGCTGCACTCCGGCCGCAGAGCCGGTATTCAAACAAATGCGTGGTGGCCCGCCAGTTTCTTCAGCTCCGACACTATATACCAGTGCTTTACCGAGAACAACTCCTAAAAGTCGATAACGATGCCTAAGTGGTTGATAACTAACACCAAAACTCACGCAAATCCACCATTCCCCGTTATCCGATCCGATCTGCAGCCAAATGGCGGGGTTATTATTAAATTATTCGTTAATTCATCAGACCGGTGTATTGACGGAATGCGTTCCGCATTCTCGGCATTTGGCGGACGATATATTCCCGGCCAATTCGGCCCTGATTGAAGAACATCGCCCTGGCGCTGTACGCCATCGGGAATTCCTCGACCACGCCCATGTTGATGCAGTTGCACTCGCCGCTGCTCGCCAGCTTGGTTTCCACCCGCGCCATATAACTGCCGGACCCTTCGATGTGGGTCCAACCCGGCTTCATGCCCTTGCGCGGGGTCAGCGGAATCGCCAGGCCAAAACCGACTCGTGTTTCGATCTCGCTCTTCTTCACATAGGCCTGCGCCTGCACATCGCCAAACCAGCGGCTCACTTGCAGGAACGGCCCCTGGTCTTCGCCGCGGTAGCGTTGGTAGCCAGCTTCCACAGTGGCGTTGAGTGGAGCGTAGTTCCACATATATGAGACGGCGCCGGTCTCGATGTGATCCGTGCGGTAGCGGAATTCCTCGCGCAAGTGGGTGTACTGCACGCGCACCTGGTCATCCGTGCCGGGCACGAACCAGGTAGTCTCGTTCTGTACGCCCTTGAGATCGTAGAGGTACTTGCCGGCGGAGGTGACGTTGACGATATTGTCCGTCAGCCAGACAGCCTGGCTGAGGATCGCAGTGCGCAACCCGTTGCGCTGCTGCGCCCAGCCGAGGAAGCCGTGCGCCACGTCGTCCGATTCATGCACAGTCTCCAGGTAGCTGGTCGATAGTTCAGCGCCCTTCCATACCGGCACGTAAGCCTGGATGTTGGCGGCGAGGCTGTAGTCGAGCAAGCCCTTCTCGGTTCCGACAAAGTGAACCGTGCGTGGCTCGACGCGAATGCGCGAGTAACCGCGCGGCCCCTCGTCCGTATCCAGCCACTGCACGCCCCAGCCGCCATCCGGACGGAACTGGAACGACAGCGCCGACTGCGCCTCGCGCCACTGGCCGTCTTCAAGGAAGCGGCGGTAGCTCGTCTTTTCGACCGTGGTCTTGTACAGTTGCAGGCCGGCCTTCTTGGTGACCACCGACACGTAGCGGATCTCTTCAGGCGCAAGTGCCACGCCAGCGCCAAGCGCTATGCCAACGGCGTCGACTTCATTTTGGTTGTAACGGTGGTTCTCGTACTCGACCACCATTTCGGCGCCGCGTTTGCCGACGCGCACGCGTTCGAGACCGGAATTGACCAGCTCTTCCCAAATGCGCGCCATGGCGTCACCAGCGAGCATGCGCGGCGTATCAGCGGCAGCTACAGCAGGAGCCGCCGTAGCGTAGTTCGAAGCAAAGGCTGCGGTAGCGCTGCTATCGGCACGCGCCGTGGCGGACGCCGGTGGCGTCGACTGTGCCGGGGCGGCAACTTGTGCAACCCGGTGTGCGGGATAGGCTGCAGCCACTGCCGCGGCTGGCGCAGTGGAACGCGCAGGCACATCCCAGATACGGCCATTCTCACCGACCGGAATCACAAGGTTAATGCCAAACGCCGAACGATCGTACGGTTTGCCCGCGGGAGTATTCGTTTTGAACGCGCGCTGCGCGGTCGCAACAATACTCGAGTTGGCCAAGAACGGAATAGTCCGGCTCTCATACCGCACCCCCAAGTTATTGGCGGAACCATTACGTTCCAAGATGACCGACGCGCCAGTCCTCCAGAGAGGCAGCTCTGCACTGGCAAAGTAATTGCCGAGATAGTCTTCCCCTCTGGACGCCCCGATGATCCAGCGCACGGGACCATAGCTATCGCTCATTGAAACATATTTCGACTTGAAAAAGGAAGCGCCGCCACTCAGGTCATTGACGCCAACTGCAATATTCGGCTGCCATGCAACAAACCGTGGCAGCATGAACTTGACGTTGGCAGAGAGATCGCGAATTCCAAGCGTTCCATTCGGACGCGGCATCTCAGCCAATCGCGCCGAGATCTCGAGATGCGGCATCAAGCCCAGTACAAACTGGTAGTTTTTTGCGCCGCGGAACCGAGTGAACCCAGCACCGAGATGATTGTTGTAGCCGAACGCTAATACACCGTCGGCGATAGTGCGCCCATTCGGCAGGTTCAGCGTGCCTGATGGGCCAGTCGTCGCTAACGACGGAACGGACAGGGAAGGCGTCGACCAGTAGCGCGCTATTTCCTGCGCAAAGGCAGCGTCAGAAAGAAGAAACGGAGAGGCGAGCGCGACAAAGTAGAAGAAACGTGACTTTTTCAATTAAACCACTATCAGTTGAAGAGCCGGTAAATATCAGCAAGAGCGGATGATACCAGCTAACACATCCGCACCCGGCATCCAACTTGCCAAGAATTAAATTCCTCAGCTATTAATACAAACTCAACACACGCCGGTGACCGAACTTATGCCGCCTGCGCGACGTCGTCGTCCACGTTGGCCACAACAGAAAGGACCTGCCCGGGCTGAAATTCGACAACTTGAGCAGTCGCGCTCGGAGCAACATGCTCGACCGCTGGAATGTTCGCAAGCAGGAGGTAGATCCCGACGTAGAACAGAAAGCTGGCCAGGCACGCAACCATCAATGCGGCGGTGTTGGTCGAAAACTGCACAGCGAGGACTGCTGGCACCGCCGCCACGGCCCAGGAGAACGGCGACACGGAAGCATTACGAAGGCTGGCCGTAACGCGCCTAAAGATGCGCATACAAATCTTGACCTTAATTAGAGTGTGCAAATGATTGCCATCTGGCTGCCCTGGATCAGCCTTAGCCAATACGCGTCGGATGATGGTAAACACCGTCTCAAACACCGGGTACCCGCAAACCAGGAACGGCGCCCATGCCGAGACGGATGGATTACGCGCGGGTAGCATTACAGCCAGCCATGCAAGGATGAAACCAAGCAAGTAAGCACCACCATCCCCGAGGAACAACTTCCCAAAAGGGAAGTTCAGAAGGAAGAACCCGAGCGTAACGCCGCAGACAATAAAGCAAACCAACGCCAGATTCGTATCGCCTGCGTTAAGTGCAATGAGCCCAAGCGCAGCCAAGGCGATCATTACCGAGCCACTCGCGAGACCGTTGAAACCGTCGATGATGTTGACGGCATTTGCAACGCCACTGACCGCGAAGGCGGTGAATATGACCGATATTGGCAAAATGCCGAGCGCGGAGTCGACTCCCCACACACCCGTGTTAGTGACACTGGCTCCCGTGAGGTACCATGCAAAGATACCGCTAGCCATCGTCGCCAGAAGACGAGCTCGCACCGAGACGCGCTTCGTAACGTCCTCTGCGACACCAAAGCAGAATGCTGGCAAGCCCGCCACTAAAATTGGAGCCAGGATAGCCCGCCGTTCTTCAGCGGCGACTAGGCATGCGCAAACTAGACCGGCGAAGATTGCGAGGCCGCCGATTCGGGGTGTGGGTACCGCATGAAATTTCTGAATTCCAACCAACTGGTCGAGGCTATATTTACCATGCCACCGAGTCGTGAGCACGAGGCCTAATGAGACAACAATTGACACTGCGAACCCCACGATCACGCCAACTGTCACGAATTCCGAAACGCCCATAAAACTCCTCATACTTAGATACACATCAATGCATCCAGAAACAAACCCCTACTATGGTAGGTAAGCGTCGTCATACAAGCAAATAACATTACGCGACGCCCGCAACGACTTCACAATTCCTTCGCCACTTTAAGAACTCCGAAAGATTTCGTGACAATTTCAGTATCAGCATCTCTCATCTCGGCCCTCTAGCAAAAAGCTAGATAACATCCAACGATACAATGTGTGAAATAGCTCGCGTCTGTAACGCTATTCCCAGCAGTTGTTTCTACGCAACAAACTCCTCTCTAAAAGTTCCACGGACCTTAGCCAAAAACACCAGCGAACGCGTGCGTATGCATCGTGATAATGTTGCTCGGCGGCATCCTATGCCAAGGGAGCGCGATAAATCGCAGAGGAATATGAGAACTCAAGCAGATTCCCGGATTGAAACCGTGAATCGACTATAAGCTGGTCGCTTCATAATTAGAACGTAGAAATTTATAAGCCCACCCTAGGACCGGCCTTGGAGAAAGACGCAAAAATGAGCGCGATGCAAGGTTAAAAATTAACGCAGGTAATCTAATATGTCCCGATCGGAACATAAAAAACTGCAATCTGAACTCTTTTTTTAAATATGACATGCCTCGGCGCCGCGATAGCATGCCACTACCAGCACTGACATTTACCAGCGGAGTATCAAGATTCGCGCAAACTGCGCCCGCATTCAGGGCACGCACCCATAAATAATAGTCCTCCACACCCGAGAACGAGTTGTACCCACCAAGAGAGCGCAACAGTGCTGTCCGAATAAAAACCGTCACGTGATTGAACGGACAACGATAACGGGAGAACTTGCGAATATCATCGATTGACAGAGGTGCCTTCCTAACAGAAACTATTCCGCCCGAATCCCATTCATTTATATGCCCGCCAACAATATCCATATGTGGATGGGCCTGGATGAAGTCGGTTTGAACTTTGAATCGTTGTCCGTGCAACCAATCATCCGGGTCCATACGCGCTACATAGTCAGAGTCGCAATAATCCAAGCCAGCATCAAGCGCCTCCGAAAATCCGACCATCGCCTCTCTCTCAACCATCACGAACGTCAGCGAGGGAAAAGTTAGCTGGATTGACTCACGGAAACTGCGTGCCTTGATTCCGTTGAGCACTAGGATGACGCTGTCAGGCTGGGCGGTCTGACCCAAAAACGATTCGAAACAACGGACGAGATCGCGGAACTCATCAGTGTCGCTGAACACCATGAGAACCGAAAAATTAACATTGATAGAGGACATCTGCATAGCTCTCAATCATTTTTTTATATTTAAAAAGGGACAAATCTGGCGGCACCAAAGGCAACTGCAACTGACGAACCTGGCTAAGCGAACGAGCAAACTGACGTTCAGAATCGGCGAATACCACACCATCAAACCCTACAATTTTCTGCAACTCAACGAAAATATCCAATTTCAGGCAAACAATCGGCATCCCAGACGCCATCGCCTCAATAAAGACCAATCCGAAACCCTCGCTGAGCGAGGGTATAATTAAGCAGTCATAGCTAGAAAAAAGCGAAGGTACGTCATTCACCTGTCCGAGAAAAGAAATATCACTCCGGCAGGCAGCGAACGATCTCAATTCCGATTCACAGGGCCCCGTACCCGCAACAGCGAGCACATCGCCATCAACCGCAACTTCTATAAACGACGTAATACCAAGCTTCACATTTTTCACTGGGCTTAGAGCCGACACAATAAGAAAACGCGTAGCTCTTCGTGTTGTTCTCGGAACTCCCCATCGGGCTACCACGAAAAACTTCTCGTCTACAGCGTTATAGATCACCTTTTTTTTTAACCCATCCGGCAGAGACCGCGCAACCTGCTCTGACACGCACACTACCAAATCAAACCTGCGCAACGCGCGGAGATGAACTCGATAGACTATTCTCCCAAACCACTTATAATTCAAAGCGTATTCGGCAGAGATGCAACTATGTACGGTCGTCGAATAGCTTACCCCGCGAAATAAGATCGAAAGCAATGCAGCAACAACATCAGGCAAAAAACACGACGAGTGCAGCCGTTTGACCGGAGCGCTTCGCATGGCCACCAACAGCTTAGCTAATCCATGTATCAATAAAACTGCGTCAAAAAGACGCATAGAAAGCGAAAGCCTTGGCGACCTGGCGGCGCTACGCAGATACACGACGCTCGCGCCCGGAATAGAGTTCGCAAGGGATTCCATCAGTTTATTAGGCGCGGTTTGCGCTTTTCTTGGAAGTAAAAACAGCATATATCAGCCCGGTAATCCCCAGCAACAAATGCAAAGAAACAAACTTGAAATAAGACAACCCAAAAGTGGGCATTAAAATTACCTTGATTGCAGTCTTTATCGAACCTTTCGGATTCCTAAAGACCAATGACTTATACCTAGAAGACAAACCATCACACTGATATTCCACTTGCACCACCCTACGTCCAATCGCGTGAAAACAGTTCCTTCGATGCAATGCACTCCACAAATAGGCCTCGGTTAAGAAGAACTCATCAACGCAATCTGGGAATGGGCGCTTGGCCATCTCTGATGTCGGCACAACCCTAGTGCAATCCTGACTGATCTTAAAATACTGCCTATAACTCACACTAGTGCCAGCATACTCAAAAGGCACGCCTTGCATAGTGGGAAATATGCAAAACCTAACTCCGCAATTTATCAGATCCTTCACACACTCAACAGCATCTGGATATAGTAAATCGTCGCTATCGACAATCATCGTGTACTCGTACTTGCAGAATGAAATCGCACTATTTATGGCAACGTGCTTCCCCCGATTTCTCTCATGAATATGATATTCAAATTCAAATTTTCGATCTTTAGCAGTTGCTACGGCATTTAAAAAGCCGCGAGTACCATCGGACGACCCATCGTCAACGACAACCCATTTAAACTCTAAATCGCTCTGCTCAAGAAGGCTCAAGTAGAGCCGCTCTAATAAAGTACATCTGTTTAACGTGGCTGTAACTATGTTGAGCACTACAAGCCCCAGAAATTAATCATATTCTGACCATTGAACGATATCTCATTCAATCCCAAATCATTCTTGACAAGCCAGCGAAAGAACTGCAGCACAAACATCACACCCAATGGGATCAATAAAAACCGCCTTATACCGCCTCGACAAACGGAAAGGGCATAAGAATAATACAAAGGAAAAAACACAATAACGGCCAATCCCATCCTTGAACCCAAATTGCCTATCTCACGGAAATAGATCAGAAACAGCAGAGAGAAGTACATCAAAACCTGCACGTCTGACGAAACCGCGTGCTTGACCTTAGTTGACGAAAAACCTATAGCAAACCACGTGAGCAACGGGAACAAAATAAGAGGAGAATAAATTGGAATACTGGCTAGCAAACGCTCGCCGTAATACGCGTAGCGATATTGCAGATCGGAATCTAATAGCGAAAATAACTGTGCGAACTTCGACCCAACAGGAAAAACAATAGCGACGAGAATCAGTAACACCTGGAACAGGAAATTCACGCGCACTATTCGCGTCGCATATGATATAACCATAAAGATCGCAGAGCTCGTGTGTGTCAACACCGCGACTACGAACATGAATAACTTTCCTCGCTCGCGACGAAAAACGCAAATCGCCGTGAGAACAAAAAGCATCGCGAAAGTTTGCCTGGTCGAAAACAAGGGAGCCTGATACAACGCCGGATTAAAAAGCATGAGCGAAAATCCGACAGGACCAAAATACCGGTAAGATAAACTCAGGGCCAAAATCGCAAAAAGAAGAGCAGTGAAAAACAGGTATTGATCCTGTGTCGCAAAACTTCCTAATACAGTCAAATACGATGGGTAAACAATTTCACTTCCAAACTGAGTGAAGTCCAGACCAGAGTCAGCCGCTTCTGCAAATAGATGAAGATATCGTTCTACATCACTGACCCTGTCAATAGTTGACGATACCAGAGCAACGACAATCGCCACTAACACAAAGCCAAGTTTTTTTACTGGCGCGGATCGTAGGAATAACACAGCAAACGCAGCTAACACGAGTCCGGCCATTGGGGACAGCGCGACGAGACTGGTTATTACAATACCCCACGAAAGAAATTTCGCGACATAATGAATTCGATTTTCAGCGCCACCTTGAGCGGCATAATTGTTCGGTGCCTGTAACATTCCAGCAATACCTCAAATAGCCCTACACGATTTAAACCTGCAAGCCGCGAAAGACACAGAAAGTAGTTTCTCTGGGTAGGCGACATGCAAGCGCCGTGCTTTTCGAGAATTTTTCTGAATCCAGTCGCTCTTTTGATCGAACTTGTAATGCGGTTTGGTGAATCCAGCGTCGCAAAGTAATCGAGGGTATCCCATTTGATCATTTTGCCGCCGTGTTTCAGCACCCGCATCCAAAGCTCCCAATCCTGACTCCCAGTCATCTCTTCATCGAATCCGCCTGCTTCCACCAAGAGATCCTTCCGGATCAAGCAGGAGATCCCGACTATGCACTGCTCGAAAAAGTCATGCAGTCCAAAGATGCCAGGCACATCACCCTTAAATCTTGAATGCGAGTCGCCCTCGACTTTGACAGTGGTGGTACCCAAGAATTTATAAGTGGCAGAGTCGTCACCTTGCATGAAGCCAATAAGATTTTTTATTCGATCCACGCCCAAAAAATCATCATCATCCAAAAACGTTATCCATGCTGTTGTCGCAAGCCTCGACCCGACGTTCCGTCCAAATGGGGCCCCTTTTTTTCCACCGGTGTAGTGGTAGATCAACTCTACGCCTAAACAACTAAAATCGATGTCAAGCGGGATCGTCCCATCGTCTATCAAAATAACTTCAAACCGCCTGTCAGTTTGCGCCGCGCAACTCCGCAATGCGCGTTCACATAAACTAGGCCGATCACATGTAGTTAGTACAACACTAATCAACGGATGCTTTTCCATTATCCTATTTCATCAAACTTTAAAACGGCCGCCTCGAATCCCTTAGGCAGATCGAGGAATTCCAATTAGTTTATAAAGTGATCGTGTCCAGTCACGATTGAGCACATGACTGAGCGCAATGTATATCGAGGCCGACACACAAGCCCCCACAGCCAGACGTGTAACCGACTGGGTTAATGGTGCAACCAAAATATAAGTAGGCCAGAGCGCCAGTAGCGAGAGGAGCATCGGCCGCAGCGTCGCTAATAAGTATTCCGAAAAAGTAGCTTGGGTAAGCGGTCGAACTATCAATATCCAAACTAAGCAGAACTGAAACATATTCCAATACATCAGTGCTCTCGCAATTCCAATCGGTCCATAGAATGCCCCCAACCAAAGGCAAGGGGCAACGATAAACGCTAACGCCAGATTCCATTTGAGCGAGAGATCGGCACGTCCCATTCCTAGCAAAAGACTACCAGCAGGATTTCCCGTAGCTCGAAGGAAGCCCCAAAGCGCTAACGGGACGAGGAGCTCAGTCGACTGAGCCCACTGCGGGCCCAGCACAGCGTGTACAACCTCAGGCGCGAAGATAGCCATGCCCATGTATAGAGGAGCATTAGCAGACGAAGTCATATTCAATGACATGAGAAAGATTGCACGAACAAGGGGCACCTCAGCTTGGACTTGAGCAATGACTGGAAATCCGACACGATTCACAATTGGATTTATTAGTCCTTGAACTTGGAATACAAGAGCACGAGGAATACTCAGATATCCTAATGCCTGTGCGCCAAGCAGGCGACCGGCTAGCATTAAATCTACATTTCGATTGAACTCGTTCAGCAAATTACTCATGACGAGAGCACCACCGAAGCCCGCGTAACCTCGAACGTCGTCCAGACGGAACTTTAATTTCGGACGCCAACCTTCAGACAAGAAGATCCACGCAAAGATTGCATTACTAGTCGAGCAAGCTACGGAGCTTATAACCAACGAATAGAAGCCTGCACCAGAGTAGGCGCAGATCACTGCGAGAACAAACGCCATCACAGCAGAAAAAACTTCTATTAGCGTAACGACACGAAAATTTAAACTCTTTTCCGCATTCATGCGAAGCTGCTGCCCAGTCGCGTTGATGAGCAGAGTCAAAGCTGCAAAAATGAGGGCACCCTGCAACTCAACACTTCCGAACCACAGCGATACAATATGGCTAACGCAGACAACGAGAACGAAAATTAAACTAGCAATTGCTACGTTGAGCCAAAATAGGCTATTTCGTTCATCATCGGTCACAACCCGACGCTGCATAAATGCACTGCTCAGCCCCATATCCGCAAACAAGGTAGCAAAGCCTAAAACCACGGTTACCATCGCCATCAGGCCAAAATCGCTGGGCGGAAGAAGTCGCGCTAGAATTGCAACTTGGGCTACCTGCAAGCAAGCGCGTAATCCGCCACCGAGCGTAGTCCACCGCACGGCCGAAAAAACTCTACTTTTGATAGTGGGCTCCACGCTAATTTTCCCGTCGTTTAGTAAAATCTAAAGTGGCGCCCATATTGGAGATTCCCACTCAACGTCCAGTCGAAATGCGCTTTATCGTACGCGCGATGCGCAAGGCCAAACTATAAGTTTTCGGAAATCGAGTGATATAAGGAAAGCGGATATTGTCGTAACTGTCCGCCATCTTAACCAGTTCACCGCCTAGCGGAGTTCTTTCGGCACTCGCAAAAATCCGGTTTATCACCGCGAACCTTTGATTCCAGTCCAAATGATTAAGTGCGTACTCTCTAGCCTGCGATCGATATTGGGATAGATTGTTCACATCACGCAAAAAAAACTCCATTTGCTTACAGAAGGAATCAATATCCACTTCACTAATAGGCCAGTAATACCCATCTGCGCGACAATAAAATTTCTGGACCCTTGCGACACGTGACGGAGGCTCGATAAATTCGTTCATTGGCGCATTGTCTATTGTCACTACAGGAAGACCGCACGAAATTGCCTCCGCGACTGTCAAGCCAATACCCTCAAGACGGGACGGGTAAAGGTAAACGTCGCCTAGATGATACAACCCTGGGGCGGGTACTGTTTTCGTGATGACTTCCAGCCGTCCCGCAGCTTTTAGCCCTTTGATCAGGTGGACTACTTCAGGCAAAGCATTCTCCAAGTCGGCTTGGGAATGTATTAGTAGGCGACAATTAGCATAGGATTGAATTAGACGATCAAACGCACATATCGCAAGATCAGTACCCTTCCTGCGAGGACTCATACCGGCGGAGTGGAAGAAAACAACATCCCGCCCATCGCAGGACGCAGGAACGCCGAAGCCCTGCGGATGAAAAACATTTACGTCCGTTCCCCAAGGGACATAATGACATTGCGGATGCCACGAAAAGGCAGAAAAATGCCTTTTTGTATTGCATATAAGAAAATCATAAATGCCAAACAGGGGGAGGGTCAGTTCGGTATAATAATCGATGTAAGCCCCTGTCTTCACCCCTAGTCTCTTGCACAGCAATACCGTTTGCCACCAGTTTTGCTCATTAAAAAACACCACATCGATGTTTAAATTGAGCAACCATTTCGAAAAGTCCGCTTCATCAATATAAGTACCGGTATTGGGCATTGGATATGTCTTTGCCCAAGTAACGTTGGGCGTGTCCCATTCCGGGTCCCCGATTGCCCGTGCTTCACCGCCCCTTGCGTAAATAAAAACTTGATTTTCTTCGGAGAGCGCCCGCACATATGCCTTAGAAACGTACGCGGCACCGCGCTCAAACCAAGTCGTAACAATTCCAATATTCATCTAATGTGTATTCGGTATCAACTTTTGTTTGCATGCCAGGTTATAAAGAGACTTTCAACAATTCTTTCACATGCCTTGCCATCACCATATGGATTATGAGCTTGACTCATGCGCAGGTATTCCTCTTTATCCAGCAGTAATCGTGAGGTTTCCTCCACAATCTTTGCGACGTCCGTTCCGACAAGCCGCGCAGTTCCGGCCGAAATGGCTTCAGGTCTCTCGCTGTTGTCCCGCATGACCAACAATGGCTTTCCTAATGAAGGTGCTTCCTCCTGAATCCCACCCGAATCCGTTAATATTAATTCGGAACGCTGCATAAGATAGACAAACGGCAAATAGTCAAGCGGCGGAATCAAATATATGTTCGCAACCCCGCCTAGCAGTCGATACGCAGGCTCAGACACATTTGGGTTCATGTGGACCGGGTAGACTATGTCAATCTCTGGGAACAAGTGCGCAATACGGTAGAGCGCCTCACAAATCCGTTCGAAGCCACTACCGAAGCTCTCGCGACGATGGCCAGTGACCAGTATGACCTTTCGGCTCGAATCGAGAAATGCACTCGGCATTGACGCCTTCGAATACAGCTGGGGATCGGTCTTCAAGCGATAAACTGTGTGCAGCAGCGCATCAATAACGGTATTTCCGGTTACGACTATGTTATTGTCGAGTATCCCTTCGTTTAGGAGGTTCTGTCGCGCGGCAACTGTCGGAGCAAAGTGAACCTGCGCTAACACTCCGGTCAGCTTTCTGTTCGCTTCTTCCGGCCACGGGGAAAATAGATTCCCTGTACGCAGCCCAGCCTCGACATGAGCGACAGGTATCTTGTGGAAATAAGACGCTAACGATGAGGCGAAAGTGGTCCCTGTGTCTCCGTGGACAATCACGATATCGGGCTTAAATTGCGCAAATACCGCCTTCAAGCCCTGTAAAATTGACGACGTTAGATCAGCAAGATCTTGGCCGGGCTGCATGATGTTGAGATCGAATTCTGGTTGAATCGAGAACAACCGCAATACTTGATCCAACATTTCTCTATGTTGTGCCGTAACACATACCTTTGCATCGAAGCGATTATCTTTTTTAAGGGCTAACACAAGAGGAGCCATTTTAATGGCCTCAGGTCGGGTTCCAAAAACGCAAAGAACTTTCATAATCGATAATGACTTCAAAAAAACAAATGGCTGTGCCGGGCTGTCCAGCTCGGGGCCGAGCTCGACCGTTACTAACGAACACTCAATGTGCTAGATCGTCGCTCGCAAGGAGGTAACAGCTTCTGCAGATAACATGGAACCCTAGAGTGCTAGAGTCTGCCGTCTGCGCTGCCGGCAGGCAGGAGTGCTTTAACATCAAACAATATTGCGTTTTGCTTTCCAAACGACTTGATTCCTTGTGCCCCCATTCTCCTAAATTCATCGTGACCCACCGCTAGAATAATGGCATCATAAGATTCGCAAGATGGCATATCAGTTAGGCACTGGAGCTTATACTCATGCAGCGCTTCTTCGGGGTCAATCCAAGGATCGTAGATATCTACCGCGCAGTGATATGCCTGGAGATAACGCACTAAATCGACAACTTTTGTATTACGCAAGTCGGGACAGTTCTCCTTGAACGCCAAGCCGAGCACAAGAACTCGACTTTTTAGTACCGGCATGCCGCCCTTCAATAGCAACTTGATAGTCTCATCCGCTACATGCTGCGCAACGCGGTCATTTACGCGGCGGCCAGCAAGAATTACCTCGGGATGATATCCAACCTCTTGCGCCTTGTGCGTGAGGTAATAGGGGTCGACGCCAATGCAGTGCCCCCCCACGAGTCCTGGGCGGAAAGGTAAAAAATTCCATTTCGTACCCGCTGCTTCTAGCACTTCAGTTGTATCGATTCCCAACCTATGAAACAATAGACTGAGCTCGTTCATCAGAGCAATGTTAGTGTCTCGTTGGGTGTTCTCGATCACTTTCGCAGCTTCAGCAACTCTAATGCTACTCGTTCTCCAAGTCCCAGCTGTAATTATGCTTCCATAGAGCGAATCAATTGCAAGTGCAGCCTCGGGAGTACTTCCACTGGTAATTTTTTTTATTTTGGTGAGAGTATTGACTTTATCGCCGGGATTAATACGCTCAGGACTGTAGCCGCAGAAAAACCCTTTATTAAACACTAGACCGGACGCTTTCTCTAGAATCGGCACACATACTTCCTCCGTACAGCCGGGGTAGACGGTGGACTCGTATATCACGACGGAACCAGGTTTCAGAACGCCGCCAATGACTTTGGACGCCGCAATGATGGGGCCTAGGTCAGGGCGATTCGCCGCATCTATAGGCGTAGGCACCGTCACAATAAAAATTTCACATTCAAGTAATTTACGGGCATCACAAGTGAAATTGAGAAATTCGGCTGCTCTAATATTCTCGAGGGCAACCTCCATGGTTCGATCTTTTCCCGACCGCAACTCCTCAATTCGGCAGTGGTCAATATCAAATCCAACCACAGGTCGACGCTTGCCGAACTCAACCGCAAGCGGCAACCCTACGTAGCCCAAGCCAACTACCGCAATTTTTTTATTGTCAATATCCATTTAGAAATCCAAAATAGTCCCGAATAGAGTTTGGCGACTCAGCAGTGACTGATTTGACGTTAATCGGAACCAGAGTCTTGCTCAACGCCGCACAAACAGGTTACTCAACAATAGGAGGCCAGCTCACCCACTGGGCACTAATATTTATATTGCGCATATCGGTATTTGCCATACTTAGAACTAAAACCATAACCACCAATTCGGTGTCGAAGATCGTTAAACACAACACCTGCGACATTATGGCCAGCTTGGCGGAGTCGCTTGACCGTTTCGCCGACATCACCCATCGTGCTCACGTCACCACGTACGACGTTGAAAATTGCGCCGACGTGTGGGGCCACAATGAGGGCATCCGTCACCGCCAGAACGGGAGCCGTATCGATAACAACATAGTCGTAGCGTTCCGCTACGTTTTCTAGCAACGCTGCGAAGTACGGATGCTCCAGAAGTTCCGCAGGGCGCGGCGGTAAAACGCCAGTAGTGAGGAAGTCCACCCCTTCGACAACGTTGACATGCACTGCGGTATCAAACGTGCGCTGGCCTAGTATGATTTCAGACAGTCCGCCCTCACGGCTTAGGCCGAAGTAACGCTGTAAATAACCCTTGCGCAAATCGCCATCGATCAGAAGCACTTTCTTGCCGGCCGAGGCGAGCACCGTCGCGAAGTTGACTGAGACGAACGACTTGCCTACACCTGGCGTCGGGCCAGTGATCATCACAATTTTGTTCTTCGCCCCAAGTAAGGAGAACTGCAACGACGTACGGAAGCTACGTAGAGCCTCGATAGCACCTTCAGTTGGATCAGCCTGAGCAAGCACTGCTAATTTTTGCTTGCCGCTGCTCATGTCTGCAAAAAGCGACTCTTGCTTACTGCTGTGCGGTATTGCGGCACTGATCGGTAAACCGAGCGCGCGTTCCACCTCGCCCGGATCTTGTATTCCGCCGAACAGCGATTTTTTAATGAATGCCACAATAACGCCGATGAACAGTCCTGCGATCAGCGCAATCGCTACCATCAGCGACCGTTTAGGGCGGACCGGCACTAGCGCGACAACGGCATCATCGATCAGGCGAACGTTCCCCACCTTGCTGGCCTTCACGAGACGAAGCTGCTGTGCGCTGTTCAGTAGCGACGTGTACAGATCTGTATTAACTTTTATGTCTCGGGTTAGGCGCAGCACGTCCTGCTCAATCTGCGGCATTTTGCGGATCCGCGCGTTAACTGAGCCGAGTTCACTGTTAAGGGTCTGCATCTGCTGGGTAACTGCCACAACCAACGGATTGCTAGGCTGGTAGCGTGTGAGCAGTTCGTCCCGCTTCTGCTTCAACTCGATAAGCCGGGTCTGCGAGAGTACGGACTGCTGCAGGACAGATTTAGCTTCTTCACCGAGGTCCACCGTACCACGGCTATTGCGCAGGGCGTTATAGTTGGCCTCCGCTTGTTCGAGATTGCGCTTCATTTCTGGAAGCTGCTTCTCAAGAAACGCCAACGACTTTTCCGCCTCTTCCGACTTGCGTTCTACGTTTTGGCGCAGGTATTCGCGCCCAATTTCATTAAGGGTCGCTGCGGTTTGCACGCGGTCGGCACCTTCTAGCGAAACGCCAAGCATGCCCGACTGCTTTCCTTTTTCTGAAATAGTAAGCGCTTGCTGAAGCTGTTCCACTGTTTTGAGTAATGGATTGCGCACTATCGTGAAGGATGCTCCAGCTTTCGCATTTAACTCGGCCACTTCCACTACCAATTCACCAAACGACGTCTCGATAGAGAGCCTTTCCCCTACACGCCCTTTAGTCTCTATTCCTGCGGCACTCTGAGTAATCACGTAACTGTTATTACCAGCCGCTGTCAGCAGAAAAGGTTGCCCTTCTAGGGAAACGGGCACGTTGAAGCTGGAAATTCTTGCTTTTTCTGCGCCCCAGGCATAGCCCCCGAATCCGAATAGGCCCGGCTCGGAAAGCTCCGTCTTGCCACGGGCGAGCCAGTTCCCGAATAACGGGAAACGCGTCGGCGTTACGCTTAAGTCGAGCCGAGCGTTGGCTACCGCGCGGGATACCACATAGCGTGAGCGAATGATCTCGATTTCCGCTGTAGACGCGGACTTCATCTCGAACGCGCCGGCCAGGTCGCCCAGCATCATGCCACCGGGTGCTCCGCCATCCTCCACCTGTATCAGGATGTTCGATTGGTAAATCGGCGTCGCTATCATTGCGTAGGCGCCGCCCAGCAGTGTTACCACAAGTGCAATTACGGTGATGAGCCAGCGGCTCTCGATCAGGACGTCAAGGTACTCGGCCAGGTCGAAGGAGTCATTGTCCTGTTCCATGCCTGAGCTGGGGTTCTGTACGTTGGGAGTGACCGGTTGATTCATTTGTATCTGATTTAGTTAGTTGGATCGGCGGTTGCGTGGTCAGATTACTAGGCTATCTGTGCGATCTGTCCTGCCCATACTTGCACGCCATCTTCGATCAGCCGCTGCGCATGACGGAATTTGTCGATGCCTTCCCGGTATGGGTCGGGAATGTCCGACTTGGCTGATTCGCCCAGGCGGAACACTTTTCCACGTGCGCCGCTGTACTGGCTTTCGATGTAACGCTTTTGCTCCACGTCCATAACGAGGATGAGGTCCGCCTCAGATACAAGCGCCTGCGAGATCTGCTGCGCTACGTGCCCACTGATATCGAGCCGCTGCTCCGCCATCAGCGTAATCGCGTGCGGGTCTGCACCCTTACCTACCAATGCGCCCAAGCCAGCCGACTTCACGTTGTGTCGCGGCAGCGCGCGCTTGAGCAGAGCTTCGGCCATCGGGCTGCGGCAGATGTTTCCGATGCATACGACTAGAATGTTATTCATCGGTTGAGCTGCCCAACCGATGTCGCCGCAGTCGCTGCCGTCGGCAGGATCAAATTAATCACGCGGTTATAACGTGCCAGGCCGGAGGCATCCACGAACACCACGTCATGCGGATTCAGCTCGAAGCCTTCCGCCATCGCCAACGCCACTGGCGAACCGGCGTCTAGGTTGTACACCACCGGCTCCGGCATGTTCGCGCCACGTACCACATACACCTGGCGTGCCGCGCTGCTCAGTTGATTCAGGCCGCCCGCTTCACCCAGCGCGGCAGCCAGCGTCAGCTTGCCGTTATGCATAGGCAGCGCCGAAGGCTTGTTGACCTCACCCAGCACATACACCTTGCCCTCATCGCGGCTCGGAATACGCACCACGTCGCCCGGCGCCAGCATCAGGCGCGACATATCCGCACCCTGGCGCACCAGCTGCGGAATATTCACTGGGTACGACACGCCTCCGCGCGCCACAATCACCTGGCTCTGGTCCGCGGTCGGCAGGAAACCACCTGCACGGCTCACTGCTTCCAGCAGCGTCATCGGCACGTCGTCGATCGCCTGGCTGCCCGGAGCCTTCACGTCGCCGTCGATGAACACCTTCTTGCTGCGGTACGCCAGCACGCGCAGGGTAAGGTCAGGATTCTTGATGGACTCCACCAGGCGCTTGGACAGCAGGCTGCGCGCCTCGATCTCCGTCATGCCGGCCACCTTGATCGGGCCGACGTACGGGAACTGGATCATGCCCTGGCTGTCCACCACGAAGGCGGCCGGCGATTGCGCGCCGGAGCTCGACAGCGCCTGGGCGCCGGTCGCAGCAATGTTCAGTTCAGGGTGGTTCCACACCAGGATCGACAGCAGGTCGCCCGGGCCGATCACGTACGGACGCGCTTCGCCGAACAGGGCTTGCACGCGCTTGTCGGCGTTCTGCTCCTTGGCGATGCGCTCTTCCTGGATCAGGTCGGGGGTGATCAGCTTGATGACCGGCTCGGGCATCGGCGCGGTGTGGGTGCTCGGCACGCGGTCGACATCGATGCGCATGCCCGGCTCCATGTTGGCGCAGCCGGTAAGAACAATAGGGAACACGGCGACAAAGCTCGCAAGCTTCAGCGCCCTAGACAGGGTGACAGACATCGATTTTTCCGGTGACTCTTCAGGCCTACAGTTTGGATACGGTGCTGGTTTTTTTATATTTATGTGCCACTTTTACCAGTAAGCAATTGCCATGAGACCGGAAAAGTACCACTACAACCAACTAACCCCGCATTGTACACACGGAATTTCCTAGGTCCAAGCATTATGACGGGCGGCATTGTCAGCCTGGACAGAGCGAAAAACAACGGTAAATACGATTATTTCAGTGAGCAATATGGCATACAGATGTCAGTGTGAAATCTCACCTACAGCCGCAAGGGCTCCCGCTGAGCCTGCTCCCCCGCAACTGCGGGGCGACGATTATCAAAAGTGGTGTGCGAATGGTATTAGTGCCAAAGTGCAATAATCACCCAATGTAACGCCATTGTGTAAATATGTCAGTGTTATGTAATCAAATGTCGCTGCAAATTATTTCGGCATGTCGCATTTTTGCCATTCGAATGATTCGGTAGCCCTTTATAAGGTTGTCGCAGCGCAACATTCGGTTTTTTGAACGCAGCAGAATCAGGCCACCGACGCTTGAACGGAGGCTGATGAGATGGCGCTGTCCCGCATGCTGCCTGCTGTCCTGCTATCGCTGGTGGCGTCCGCCGCCCTTGCCCAAACCAAGGCCGAGATCGATGCGGCCAAGGCGGCGCTCGACCTCAAGGTGTATCAGGCCACGGTCAACGCGCTGATCGCCCAGCGCGAGGCGGAAGCGCGCAAGGCTACTGCGGAGGCGGAACGGGCGGAACTGCTGGCCCGCCTGCCGCCGGCATCCAGCAAAGCGCTGCCTGGCGAGATGGACGTGTCCAAATTCGGCGCCGCCGGCCTGGTGAGGGCTTTCGACCTGGCTCGGGAGCTGGCGCCGGAGGTGTGCGCCGCCCTGCCCTCGGGCGCGCGCACGGTCGTCCACGATCCGCAGTCTACCCAGGGCGTGGTCACTGCCCGTATCGTCAACGATGGCATCGCGCACATGAACCGCAGCCTGGAGCAGCAGGCGCGCGAGCTACAGGATGTGATCGACCGGTACACGCCCGCCGGCACCAAGCGCACGCAGCTCTCCGCGGTGGGGCTGGCGGCAGTGCCGGCGGTGGTCAAATCGCTGGCGGACATCACCGGCCTGTTCAAGACGGACTTGACCGCGCAAGGCATTGCGTATGGGGATGGCGCGCGTGAGCTGTTCACTACGGCGCTGGCGCAGTCGTGCCCAGACAAGCTGATTGGCTTCGGCAGGGGCTACCTCGGTGAGCTGGATCCGGCCCAGCACGCGCAACTGGTTGCGCGGGTGCGTGCGCTGGTCCTGCTGCGGGGGCAGAACGCCAATCGCATCGCCGTGATCGAGCGGCTGGCGGATGCCGCCAAGGGCGACCTCAAGAAGGAGCTCGGCCGCGTGGCGGACACCGCCAGCGAACTGCTGGAAGCGGTCGACGAGTTCGTCGAATCGCTCAAAGTCGGCGAGGCCAGCGACAAGAGCCCGCTCTACAACGCGGCGCGTTACATGGGCTATGCGAACCGCGTGCGCGACGCGCTCGTGCTGGACTTCGCCTTGCGGCTTGAGGGGCTCACGCTGGTCAAGGACAACCTGTTCACCGGCCAGCACGTGCGGCTGTCTGGCGTGGCGTTCCTGTGGTACCGGGTGCACGAGCCGGACGGCCGCCTGCGCACAGCGAACACCGTGCGCCGTATCACGCAGCCCGTACGCGTCGACCTGCGCGGCGCCGATGCCACAGACACCTTCTGGTCCCGCTAACTCCCGGGGACTGTCCCCAGCAGGGACCGTCCCCTAATCCTTAGCCCGCCCCCTCCAACCATCGCCTCCTCAGGTACGCTGAACGCACCAGGAGGAGAAGCAGCCCGCAGACGAGCATTGCCGAATGGCTGGGCTCGGGTACCGTGCTGACGCTCAACAAAGCGGAATCGGGCTGCCCGAATGCATCCCAACTCCCGGGTGCATCGGATTCCACGTAAATGGGGACAGACCCCATTTCATATCCAAAAATGGGGTCTGTCCCCATTTCAGGCGGAGGTGTGCTCCACTGCGCGATGCGACGCTGCCGCCAATGCCCGATAAAGGGTTCGCGCACCAGTATTGGCGATCGCCATCTGCCAATTTCACCTGGCGCTACAGTCGGCCATGGGCCAAGCCCACTACGCCCCTACCCATTCTGCTTAGACAAAAGGCGCCGTTGAGCAGCGATGAACTCTCCCACTTCCTGCAAGTGCTCATGGCTCCACCGGCTTCCCGAAAGGTGCGGAATCACGACCACGAGCCTGCCGTCGTACACCTGATGATGCAAATATTTGCTTGGAGCGTAAGCGTGGCGAACAAAAGTTGAACTCAGTCCCCCGGTAAAGGCCCGCGCGAATTCGTTCACATGCCCAATACCCGTACAGATGATGAGCTCGGGAAGGTGTTCGTCCGCCCATTTGCGAACGACAGCGAGACGATGGTGGCGACACCAATCGAGGTAGCTCGCCTTCTCAACGAAGCCGGATTCCACCTGAGCTTCCGCTGACCAATCAGCGACAGTCAGGCAAGGATACGGGTAGATGTTACCTTTAAAGAAACCGCGCGAACCGTGCACGAAAGGCTGGTACTTTTCAGCGAACGTGGGCCACTCCTCGACGCTGTACCCGTGGACCGCCGCGAGCAGTTTGAAAGCGTTTCGGTTGTAGTTGTATGCGCTTTGCCGTTCGATCGAATTCGTGGTATCCGTATCGTCCAGTTCCGAGCCCTCATAGTCGGAATCCCCGTGCTCAATGCCGAACAGCCATATCGATCGGAATTCTGGAGTGCCTGCATCGCCCCCATCGCATCCGGACCATTTTCCCAGTGCCCACTCCCTGAATGACGCCGGGTCGCCAGTCTTACGAATGCCCACGAAGAACTCGAGGTACCCGGAAACCAGCCGGCCCTGATCATCCGTAAAGCTCTGCGTAGGCGTCAGTCCGATTGCGACAGGATCATTCCATTGTCCCTTACTCTTCCAATTTGCCAGCTCGGTGGCAAACTTCGTTGGAGTGCCAACTTGTTTTCCGCAGTAGGTGTTCAGGAATCGGTACACACCATCGACATAAGGACTACTGCGCGCCGCCACATTTGTCACGACGGTATAAACCCCCACTTGCATCAAGGGAACGTTCGGGCGATCGAGGCCAAAATCGCGCTCCATGCCACCGGTCAACGGCGCAGTCGAACCTTGATTAGCGCTGTAATGCTTGAGCTCGATGATGCAAAGTGGGCGGGATGGCACCTCATCTTTCGCCAGTACGACGATGTCCAGGTTGCGCCGCTCGCCAGGTTCCTGTTGATACCCCATCTCCTGAATTGCCATCCAGCCGCACTGCCTCAAGTGGACCAGCAGCTCACCCTGCAGCGTTTTTTCAGGATTGCCGAAGCAGGATACTTCCAAGAGCGGTAACGCAGGAGTGGATTGCGGCCCCTTTTTGAAAAAGCGAACAACGTTTTCCTGCAGAGCTTTGAGGGGCATATTTCATCCTGTAATTGGAGCGCATCGCTGAGGATCGCGTATGCCGATCATATTATTTCGACACGACAACGGTCAACGCTGCTCTTCAATACGTCACGGAGCGTAGTGATGCCGTCGGCTTCAACTGACTATGCTAATACCAGCGCATTCGCTGAAGCCGAACCCGCGCCATCCCGAACAGGCATGGCGGAAATGACTAACTTATGGCCGTTTCCGCCAACCCAGGGATGCAAAGCGCGCAAGCAGGATGAGCAGACCGCAGACGAGCAATGCCGAATGGCTGGGCTCGGGTACCGGGCTGGCGCTCAACAAAGCAGAATCGGGCTGCCCGAATGCATCCCAACTCCCCGGTGCATCGGGATTCCACGGGCTGGCGATAAACGAGAAATGGCCGGTGGTCTCGTTGCCGGCGATGAGCTCACGCGATGTCAACGGGCCGCCGGGAAAGCCATCAGGGTTGCGGAATTCCAGGGTGGTCGTGAACGCGTAGGATGAGTGGCCGAAACGCAGCTCGAGCACATAGCGGTCCGGCCTCAAGGTCGCATTCAAATAGCTGCCGCCGCTGATGGTGTAGGTGCTGCCGTCCACCGTGCGTCATCACGGATTTGGGGTTGGACTGAAAGGCGAACTGACCGTTTGAATCGGTGTACGCGAAGTAGTCGGCAGAGTCCGGGTCGAATTGTCCTGACAAGGAGTAGGTGAACGGTATCTCGGCGCCTGTACGCGTCACCCCGGTGAACAGATCGAGCCACGGAGAGTCCGCCCGGATCATGCCGGTCGCGCTGGCATTGATGGTTACCGGGTCGGCCAGCGCCAGCGTCGGCAGCAGCAAGAACAACATACTGCACCACTTGATCAAGTAGTTCATCGCCGCCTCCCTGTGTAACCGAAAGTTCAGTGTAGGCGAACGAGCGAATAGAAAGCGCACGGAGGCGCTTTACCCACATGCCGGAACGGCAATCCTCATGCCGCGCGAAACACGCCCGGCCTCACATGCCAAAGCGGCGCACGAACCACATTTTGGCCCAGTGTGTGAGAAAGGCATACATGCACAGCATCCCAGCCAGAAGTGGCCAGTAGGTCCACGGTAAAGGGCGAAAACCCAGGATGTGCCCTATTCCCAGATACGGAAGGAACACGCCGGTCAGGCAGATGAGCGCCGTCGTGGCCATCAACGCCGTACTGGCCTGGCTTTCGATGAACGGGATTTTGGCGGTACGAATGATGTGGATGATCAGGGTCTGGGTAAGCAGGGACTCGACGAACCAGCCTGTCTGGAACAATGAAGGATCATTCCATGCATTAAAGATGAAAAGCATCATCGCGAACGTGGCATAGTCGAACAGCGAACTGACCGGACCCATGACCAGCATGAACTTGAAGATATTCCGGATGTTCCACTGGCGCGGCCGTTCCACCTCGCTCTTATCCACGTTATCGGTCGGGATCGCCGTTTGCGATAAATCGTAGAGCAGATTATTGGTGAGCACCTGGATCGGGAGCATCGGCAGGAAAGGCAGGAAGATACTGGCGCCCAGTACGCTGAACATGTTGCCGAAGTTCGAACTGGCCCCCATGCGAATATATTTGGTGATGTTGGCGAACACCCGGCGCCCCTCGATCACTCCTCCCTGCAGCACCATCAGGCTCTTCTCCAGGACGATGATGTCGGCGGCCTCCTTCGCGATATCGACTGCCGTATCCACTGACACGCCGACATCGGCCGCCCTGAGTGGGGGACTGTCGTTGATGCCATCGCCGAGAAAGCCGACGACATGCCTCTTTCGCAGCAGCCGGACAATACGCTCCTTCTGGCCTGGCGTCAGCTTGGCGAAAACACTGGTGCCTTCCGCCGCGACCGCGAGCTCCTCGTCCCCCATGCTTTCGATCTGGCTTCCGAGCAGGATTGTTCCGGCATAGAAGCCGACCTCACGGCAGACTTCGCGTGTGATGATGTCATTGTCGCCAGTAAGAATCTTGACGGTGACGCCGCTGGCGGCGAGCGCGGCCAGCGCTTCGCGGGCGCTGTCCTTGGGCGGGTCCAGGAACGCGATGAAACCGACCAGCGTGAGGCCGGACTCGTCGGCGACAGAATAGGTCTCCTGCAGTTCAGCCAATTCCTTGTACGCTACGGCTACCACCCGGAAGCCGTCCGCATTGAGTTGGTTCGTTTCCTGCCTGGCTCTCGAAAAATGCGACGGATCCAGCGCTCCGCGCTCGCCCTCCGCTTCGTATCCTGTGCAAATGGCCATCAGCTCCTCGACCGCGCCCTTGCAGACAAGGACGTGGCGGCCCTCGGGGGTCGAGATCACGACGGACAGACGGCGGCGGGAGAAATCGAAAGGGATTTCGTCGACCTTGCTATATCCACTATCGCTGCCGAACATGCTGTGCATTTCCGCGTGCTCGAGCACGGCGATATCGAGCAAATTCTTCAGCCCGGACTGGAAGTGGCTGTTTAGCCAGGCATAGCGCAGCACCATGTCGGATTCGTTCCAGTGCAAGTCGAGGTGGCGCTTGAGAATGATCCGGTCCTGGGTCAAGGTGCCCGTCTTATCGGTGCATAAAATATCGATCGCGCCGAGATTCTGGATCGCCTCCAGCCGTTTCACGATGACCTTCGCGCGCGACATCGCCAGCGCCCCTTTCGCGAGATTCACCGTGACAATCATCGGCAGCATTTCCGGGGTGAGTCCAACGCCCACCGCCACCGCGAACAACAGGGCCTCCAGCCAGTCGTTTTTCGTCACCCCGTTGATCAGCAGGACCAGCGGGACCATCACGGAAATGACACGAATCATCAGCCACGTGAATCGGGCCACGCCCTTGTCGAACGCGGTGGGCGGCCGGCCACTGGCCACCTTGTCGGCCAGGTCGCCGAAAAATGTCGTGGCGCCGGTGCGAACGATGACGCCGGTGCCATATCCGCTTACCACGTTCGCTCCCATGAAGCACATGTTGGGCAGATCGAACGGGTTGTCGCTCACGCCCGTGAACGGCGCGGGAAATTTCTCTGCCGGCATGGCTTCGCCGGTCAGCGCGGACTGGTTGATGAACAGGTCGTTGGCGTCGAGCAGGCGCAAGTCCGCAGGAATCATGTCCCCCGCGGACAGCTGCACGATATCGCCGGGAACCAGTTCCTCGAGCGGCACCTCGGCAAAACCGCCGTCCGTCGTCACACCACGCCGCCGCACGCTCGCCGTATTCTTGACCATGGAGCGCAGGCGGGCAGCCGCTTCGTTGGACCGATGCTCCTGGATAAAGGAAGTCCCGATCGACAACATCACCATCGCCACGATGATGACCGCCGCACGCACATCGCCCAGCGCATAGGAAACGGTGGCGAGCACGAGCAGCAACCCATTCAAGGGGTTGCGCGCACGCGTCCACAACTCCCTGGCGATGGTGGGCCGTTGCTCCTTCGTGACGAGGTTTCGTCCGAATTGCTTCAGCCGCGCCTGCGCTTCGCCGATGTCGAGGCCGTCCAGGCGGGATGCGAGCGCCGCGCATGCGTCCGCAGCGGAGAGTTTGCTGAGCTGGTTCAGCTCCGCCGTTTCGGTTTGCTTGCGCTTGCCGGGTCCTGATGGATCGAGGGAGTACTTGTGCATGTCAATCCATCCGATCTGATCCGCAGGGGCGCTCGCGATCAACGGGCAAGGACATATTCTTACATCGTGGCGTGGCCGGCACCGCGCGAGAACACGATACCGGGCAGCATCGGCAACCAGAAGCTCAAGCCACGGAACAACATTGTTGCCCCCAGCGCGACCGGGATCGATGTGCCGCTATGCTGCAGCGCCAGGACAGAGGTGGCCTCGAACACGCCCAGGCCGCCGGGAATGATGCTGATGGTGCGCAGCAGCGACGCGGCCATGAAACTGACAAACACGCCGCTGGCGGTTGCCGTTTCGCCCAGCGAACGGATGAGAATCCACACCGTGGCTGCATCCAGCGCGATCACCATCAGTTGCAGCACGGTGCTCTTCATCATCAGCGGGAGGTTGCGCATCAAGGCAGGGTCCGCTTCTCCGAGAAGCGACAGAATCTTGCCCAGCAGCCGAATGTTCCTGAGTGCCGCCGGCAGCGAAATTCCGCGCGCAGCAAGAACCGCCACGCCGGTCAGCAATACGCTGATGATCGACAGGAATGCGGCAAGGGCAAGGATCAGCGGGCTTACCTCGCCGCCCATCAGCGCAATGCCGATCGCGAGGCAGAGCGCCAGCGCATAGGCGCCGTGATAGGCGACCCGGTCTACCAGCAGCGACGCCATCACGACGGCACGGGGAACGCCGCGCCGCTCGAGCGACCTGATGACAAAGACCGCCCCGCTGATGCCGCCCGACGGCAGGGCCTGGTCGATGAAGAGCTGGGCGAGGCTGAGTTTGAACGCGACGGGCATGGACACCGAACTTCCGCCAGCCCGCGCCACCACGCGCCAGACTTCGCCCTGCGCCAGATACGTCGCGGCCTGGACGAGGACAGCAACCGCCATCCACCATGGCTGAGCGCTTTCTGCGAGGCGCCACAGCGCCCGCTCCTCCGACAATTCGAGCGCGACGACGATCAGGGCGGCGAGTGCCGCGCCGCCGATGAGCCAGGACAGCCAAAATGCAATACGCAGCGGGGCCCGGCGACCGGTGTTGCCACGGTCTGTGCGTCTGTCAACGAAATCATCGAGTCGCATTGTTCGAAGCGCCGGTCGTCAGCCTTTCGGGTGTACGCCATACCGGACTTCCCCGCTTGATTTCCGTCAAACGAAGCGCAGGCGCAGACGGATTTCAGGCGAACGCAGGCAACTCTTGCACGCGACTGTCGCGATCCAGGCCGAACGGCCCTGATCAGGTCACGGGGACAGCGCCTGCTACGCTTGCGCGACCTTTTGGTCGATGGCGCCGAAGATGCTGCGCTTCTCGTTGTCGAGCATTTCGATGCGGATGGTGTCGCCGAACTTCATGAACTCGGTCACCGCCGCCCCGCCCTCGATGATCTCCAGGCAGCGCTTTTCGGCGATGCAGGAATAACCGCGGCTTGCGTCCTTGTTGGAAACGGTGCCCGAGCCGATGATCGAGCCGGCGCGCGCATTGCGTGTCTTGCACAGGTGCGCGATCAGCTGCGGGAAATTGAAGATCATGCCGGTGCCGGCATGCGGTTCGCCCACCAGCTTGCCGTTCCAGGTCGAGCGCAGCGGCAGGTTCACTTTGCCGTGGTTCCATGCGTCGCCCAGCTCATCGGGCGTCACCGCCACCGGCGAAAAGCTGGTCGCGGGCTTGGACTGGAAGAAGCCGAAGCCCTTTGCCAGCTCGTCCGGAATCAGGTTGCGCAGCGAGACGTCGTTGGCCAGCATCACCAGGCGGATGTGCTGCTGCGCCTCGTCCGGCGTCGCGCCCATCGGCACGTCGCCCGTGATGACCGCGATCTCGGCCTCGAAGTCGATGCCCCACGCCTCGTGCGCAAGCACGATGTCGTCGCAGGGGCCGAGGAAATCGTCGCTGCCGCCCTGGTACATCAGCGGATCTTCCCAGAACGATGCCGGCATCTCGGCGCCGCGCGCCTTGCGCACCAGCTCGACGTGGTTCACATAGGCGGAGCCGTCGGCCCACTGGTAGGCGCGCGGCAGCGGCGCCATGCATTGCGCCGGGTCGAAGTCAAAGTGGCGGCGCGTGCGCCCATTGTTCAGGCTGTCGGACAGCTCGGCCAGCTGCGGCGCGATGAACGCCCAGTCGTCGAGCGCGGCCTGCAGCGTGGGCGCGATGCCGTCGGCCATGTGGGCCAGCTTGAGGTCGCGGGAGACGACGGCCAGTTGCCCGTCGCGGGTGCCGTCTTTGATCGTAGCAAGTTTCATCAGTTTGAGTGCGAAATAATGGGGACAGACCCCGAAATGGGGACAGACCCCATTTTCGAAATGGGGTCTGTCCCCATTTTTATGCGAGGAGGGTGAGCTGGGCGGGGGTGAGGTAGCACCACTCGCCTTCGGCAAGGCCGAGGGCGTCGAGCTCGAGGCCGCCGATGGCGGAGCGGTGCAGCGCGGCGCAGTGGTTGCCGGCCGCGGCCAGCATGCGCTTGACCTGGTGGTATTTGCCCTGCTCCAGCACGATCTCGAGCTGGTGCTCGCCGTGCTGGATGCAGCGCACCGCGGCCAGCGGCGCCGGCTCGTCGTGCAGCTGGACGCCGGACAGCAGCTGGTCGATCAGCGCCTGCGTCACGGGCTCGGCCGTGGTGGCCTGGTAGACCTTGGGCACGTGGCGCTTGGGCGAGGATTGCGCGTGGATGAAGGGGCCGTCGTCGGACATCAGCAGCATGCCGGTGGTGTCGTGGTCGAGGCGCCCCACGGGCTGCACTTCGCGCCAGGTGAACTGCTCCGGCAGCAGCGTCAGCACGCCGGGGTGGTGGCTCGGCTTGCGCGAGCATTCGTAGTTCGCCGGCTTGTTCAACGCGATGTAGACGTGCTCGCGGTAGATCCACTCCTCGTCGAACACGGTCAGCACCAGACCGTCTGTCTCGATCGCGGTTTTGTAGTTCGTGTGAATTTCGCCGTTGACGGCGACGTCGCCATCCTCGATCAGGGCGCGGCAGTATTTACGCGTGCCAAAGCCCTGCGATTGCAGGATGCGGTCCAGGGATAGTTTGCTCATGGGGCAGAACTTTACCAGACGGCGCCTGCAAGCGGGCCATGATGCGGCCCTGCCGCCTCGGCGCTGCGGGAACAGTCCGCCCCCTCGGCTGGTTGTAGTCCTACAAAAATCCTTGAGGTAGATCAATCGCCGAAATGTCGCTGCCGATACACTGACAGCATTAGGAATTTACCTAATCCAACCCCCACAACGGCAGTCATCATGAGACGAAGGACGAATGATGAAAACTCAAATTCAAACTAGCCACACGGAAATCGAATACCCCTCCACGAATGCCATGGAACAGGCGGCGCTGCTCAAGGCGCGCTGTGCGGTGGCGCGGTGGCGATGCAGCGACCAGCTTCTCCTCGGGGAAGCTGAGGCGGCCAGCAGCGCGCAGGCGGAATGGTATGCGGAGCTGGAGCAGCGGATGTACCAGTGGATCGCGAGCGGCGGTCTGGCGCGGGATGCGGGAGGGCGCGCTCCCGTGGGATCGGAAAATTCCTGCGTCGGGTAAGCGGTTTTCCGTAGGGGACTGCTCGCAGCGGTCCGTGTCCCACAAACGAAAACGACGGCAATGCCGTCGTTTTCTCTGCCCCGTCGGGGACTTGGGTGAGGAATCAAGAATTCACTCAGTTTCCGCTACCATCGCGGCTGTAGTTTTCAATCAGGTGAATTTGCCAATCTTTTTTTTCGGCTCTCCAACAAAGAACTACACCCCCAATATTAGTCCACTTTCCCGACAATGCAAGCGCCGCACGCCCTATTTCTTCAGCGTACCGACGGGATCGGCGCGTGGGTCATGGCTTTCACGGCGCCCTCGCCCACCGCGGCGCCGAAGCGCTTGAGCACGCGCTCGGGCAGGCCTTCCTGCTGGGTGTAGTCGACCACGTCCTCGGCCTTGACGACGTCGCGGGCCACCGTGTCCACGGTGCCGAAGCCGTCTGCCAGGCCCATTTTGACGGCGCGCGCGCCGGTCCAGAACAGGCCCGAGAACATGTCCGGCGTTTCCTTCAGGCGCGCACCGCGGCCTTCGCGCACCACGGCGATGAACTGCTGGTGGATCTCGTTGAGCATCTGCTGCGCGTATTGCTTCTGGCTCTCGGACTGCGGGCTGAACGGGTCCATGAAGCCCTTGTGCTCGCCCGCCGTCAGCAGGCGCCGCTCGACGCCCAGCTTGTTCATCAGTCCGGTAAAGCCGAAGCCGTCCATCAGCACTCCGACGGAACCGACGATGCTGGCCTTGTTCACATAGATGCGGTCCGCCGCCGCGGCAATGTAGTAGCCGCCGGAGGCGCAGATTTCGTCCACCACCACGTACAGCGGCTTTTCCGGATATTCGGCGCGCAGGCGCTTGATCTCGTCGACAATGATGCCGGCCTGGACCGGGCTGCCGCCCGGGCTGTTGATGCGCAGGACGATCGCCGCCGCGCCCTCGTCCGAGAAGGCCTTGTTCAGCGACGGGATCACGTTGTCCGCAGCGCCGGTGCCCTCCACGTCGATTTCGCCGTCGATCTCGATCAGCGCCGTATGCGGGCCGATCTTTTCCTCCGCCAGCGACGGGAAGTCGAAGTCGAAGTAGGCCCACACGACCAGGAACACCATCATCAGGGTCAGCAGGCGGAAGAAGATGCCCCAGCGGCGCGAGGCGCGCTGCTCGCGCACGGTGGCCAGCACCAGTTTTTGCAGGGTCTCGCGCTCCCAGGTGGGCGTGTCGCGGTCGTGTTTGTTGTCGTCGCTCATGTGCTGTTATATATAGTTACCCCGTCTTCCCGCGCAGGGGGGCGGAGTCAGGCCGTGATCTTGTCACTGGGGTGCCAGTATATGCCGTTGTTGTCTTCTTCTACAGCAATTGCTTGCAGGCGCCCGCCCTTGCACGGCCCGCCCACGCACTCGCCGGTCTCGGGAGTATAGATCGCGCCATGCGTCTGGCACATGATGTACAGCCCGCTCGACTCGAAGAATTCGCCCTTGAACCAGTCCAGCTCGGTCGGCACGTGCGCGCAGCGGTTCAGGTAGCCGTAGGCCTTGCCGCCGCGCCGCACCACGAAGCCGGTCGCGGCCTCGCCATGCACCTGCACCGGAAAGCGCACGCCCTTGCCGCCTTCCGCCACCTCGCCGGACGCGCAGACGAAGATCCGCTCCGCCATCAGGCGTGCTCCGCCAGCCATTTGTGCAGCTCGTCCACCGAGGTGGCCGAGTACACCGGGTTGCAGGCGTGCAGCTGGTCGACCGGGTGCGCGCCGTACTGCACGGCGATGCCGTGCGCGCCGGCGTTGTTCGCCATCATCAGGTCGTGCGTGGTGTCGCCGATCATCACGGTGCGGCGGATGTCCTGGCCGAGCTCGCGGGTCAGCTCCTGCAGCATGGCCGGGTGCGGCTTGGAGAAGGTCTCGTCGGCGCAGCGGGTCGCGTGGAACATGCTCAGGAGGCCGGTGCCGTTGAGCGCGCGGTTCAGGCCCACGCGGCTCTTGCCGGTCGCCACCGCCAGGAAATAGGCCTTGGATGCCAGCTCGCGCAGCATCTCCTCCACGCCATCGAACAGCGTCAGCTCGTGGTCGCGCGACAAGTAATGGAAGCGGTAGCGCTCCACCACGCGCGGATACAGGGCCGGGTCGATGTCCGGCAGCGCCTTCTTCATCGCCTCCTGCAGCGACAGGCCGATGACGTGGGCGGCGGCCGACTCGTGCGGGACGGGCAGGCCGAGGTCACGGGCGGCAGCCTGGATGCACTTGACGATCGCGCCGGTGCTGTCCATGAGGGTGCCGTCCCAATCGAAAACGATGAGGTCGTATTGCTTCTTTGCCATTTTCTTGGTTCCACCAGCGTCCCGCGCGCGTCCCGTCACCCGCGCAGCGGGGACCCATGCTGAGCTGCCGGGGCCGCTCAGGCAAGCAGGCGGATTGCGAACTCAGCATGGATCCCCGCATGCGCGGGGATGACGGAGGCGGCGCGGAAGATGCCGGTACTAATTATGTAATCTGTTCTATTGCGGGCCGGCCTTCGCCGACGGATTGCCCAAGCTTACCAAGAAACGCTCGCATTCGCCGGGCAGCGGCGCTTTTACCGTTACCGGCTTGCCGGTGTCCGGGTGCGTAAACGTGATCTGGTGCGCATGCAGGAACATGCGCTTGAGCGCACCCCGCTTGTCGGTCGCCTTGAGCAGCTGCTTGTTCAGCGCAAAATCGCCATACTTGTCGTCGCCCGCGATCGGAAAGCCGCTCGAGGCCAGGTGCACGCGGATCTGGTGCGTGCGCCCCGTCTTCAGCTCCGCCTCCAGCAGCGCGAACTCCTCGTATTTCTTGAGCAGCGTAAACACCGTGTGCGATTCCATGCCGCCGGCCTGCACCACCACGCGCCGCTCGCCTTCCGGTGTCGTGTATTTATGCAGCGGCAGCTTCACGTGCTGGCGCTTGTTCTGCCAGTCGCCATACACCAGGGTCAGGTAGCGCTTGTCCGTGGTGCCGTCGCGCATCTGCTCGTGCAGGTTGGTCAGCGCCGAGCGCTTCTTGGCCAGCAGCAGCAGGCCGGACGTCTCGCGGTCCAGCCGGTGCACCAGTTCCAGGAACTTCGCTTCCGGGCGCGAGGCGCGCAGCTGCTCGATCACGCCATACGACACCCCGGAGCCGCCGTGCACGGCAATCCCGGCCGGCTTGTCGACGATCAGCAGGTGGTTGTCTTCGTACAGGATCGGGAATTCCGCGCCGGGCGCCGCGACCGAACTTGCCTTTTCGGCAAGCCTGATCGGCGGAATGCGCACCAGGTCGCCCGCTTCGAGACGGTACAGCTGGTCGATGCGCCCCTTGTTCACGCGCACCTCGCCAGAGCGAAGAATGCGGTAGATGTGGCTCTTGGGGACGCCCTTGCACACTCTTAACAGATAGTTATCGATCCGCTGTCCGGCTTCTTCTTCCGTGATTGTCACGAATTGGGCTTGAGGCGTAGAAATTCTCTCTAAGTCCTTCATTTTGAATATATAATCGACAGGCGGCGGTCAAACCTCTGCAGGTGTAAGAATTAAAACGATATTTTACACAGGGGCGTCTCCATCGGCCTCGCCTATTTTGCAAATACGATGGAAATAACGTGTACGCACAGCTTTGCGCGAATCAGGGTTGCACCCGTGTTGTAATCGGATGACGCGCAAGGGTGATGAGCTGGATAGTCTGGATTTGTAAGGATAAGTACCTGTCAGCCCGCCGCAAGGATGGCTTGCAGGATAAATGGCGTCGATAACGCTTGCCGTGTCCGCCTGGCGTGGAATGTGTCGCTGCACCCTGAAGCAGGTTGCCGACTGCCTGGCCTGGCCCACTACGTGTCAGCATACCGCCCGCCCGTCGCGCGCCCCCACGTGGCCGCAGCGATGGTGAGTACAAGGGTGACGAATTGCGCTCGGCATGTCGATCGCCGTCCATTGCGCCGAAATGCATCGGCCCCTCGCCGCTGCATGCCATAGGCATACCCACCTCCGACAACTCCGCTCGCGTACATCCCCTGTACTTTTACAGAGACCCTTCGGGGTTGCGGAGTTAACTTAAAAATGAAACGCATGTTGTTCAATGCGACGCAGCAGGAAGAACTGCGCGTCGCCATTGTCGACGGTCAGAAACTGATCGACATCGACATCGAGACCGCTGGCCGTGAGCAGCGCAAATCCAATATCTACAAGGGCGTCATCACCCGCATCGAGCCTTCGCTCGAAGCGTGTTTCGTCAGCTACGGCGAAGACCGCCACGGCTTCCTGCCGTTCAAGGAAGTCGCGCGCACCTACTTCCGCGAAGGCGTGGACGTGCGCAACGCCACCATCAAGGATGCGCTGCGCGAAGGCCAGGAAATCATGGTCCAGGTCGAGAAGGAAGAACGCGGCAACAAGGGCGCAGCCCTGACCTCGTTCATCTCGCTGGCCGGCCGCTACCTGGTGCTGATGCCGAACAACCCGCGCGGCGGCGGCGTATCGCGCCGTGTCGAGGGGGAAGAGCGCCAGGAACTGCGCGAGACCATGGACAAGCTGGACCTGCCGCAAGGGATGTCCGTGATTGCCCGCACCGCAGGCATCGGCCGCACGGTCGAAGAACTGCAGTGGGACCTGAACTACCTGATGCAACTGTGGCGCGCGATCGAAGGCGCCGCCAAGTCGGCCAACGGCCCGTTCCTGATTTACCAGGAATCGTCGCTCGTGATCCGCGCGATCCGCGACTACTACCAGCCTGACATCGGCGAGATCCTGATCGACACCGACGAGATCTACGACCAGGCGCACCAGTTCATGAGCCACGTGATGCCGGACATGGTCCACCGCGTCAAGCGCTACTCGGACGACGTGCCGCTGTTCTCGCGCTTCCAGATCGAACACCAGATCGAAACCGCGTACTCGCGCACCGTGCCGCTGCCATCGGGCGGTGCGATCGTGATCGACCACACCGAAGCGCTGGTCTCCGTCGACGTCAACTCGGCCCGCGCAACGCGCGGCTCGGACATCGAGACGACCGCCTTCCACACCAACTGCGAAGCGGCCGAAGAAGTGGCCCGCCAGCTGCGCCTGCGCGACCTGGGCGGCCTGATCGTGATCGACTTCATCGACATGGAAGTGGCCAAGAACCAGCGCGAAGTCGAGCAGCGCCTGAAGGACGCCCTGCACCATGACCGTGCACGCGTCCAGATGGGCAAGATCTCCCGCTTCGGCCTGATGGAACTGTCGCGCCAGCGCCTGCGCCCTTCCCTGTCGGAAGGCTCGCACGTGACCTGCCCGCGCTGCTCCGGCACCGGCCATATCCGCGACACCGAGTCGTCCGCCCTGCAGGTGCTGCGCATCATCCAGGAAGAGGCGATGAAGGAAAACTCGGCCACCATCCACGTGCAGGTGCCCGTGGACGTTGCCGCCTTCCTGCTCAACGAAAAGCGCGGCGAAGTCCTCAAGATCGAGACCCGCCACCGCATCAGCGTGATCCTCGTGCCGAACAAGCACCTGGAAACGCCGCACTACAAGCTGGAACGCATCAAGCACGACGACCCGCGCCTCGAAGCCGCCCAGTCCAGCTACACGCTGGCCGAGCAGGCCGACACCGACATGGCCTACGCCAAGCGCGAAAAGGAAGAACTCAAGCCGCGCCAGGAAGCCGTCGTCAAGACCATCACCCCGGCACAGCCGGCGCCGATGGTGGACCGCTCCGAAGCGACCAAGCCGGCGCCAGCGCCCGTGCTGGTGGCAAAGGAGCCGGAAGGCTTCCTCTCCAAAGTGTTCGGCTTCTTCTTCAAGAAGGAAGAGCCGAAACCGGTGGCCGTCGCTCCTGCAACCCCGGCCAAGCCGGCTGCGGGCGAACGCGGCGATCGCGCTGGCCGCAACCAGCGCAACCGTGGCGACCGCAAGAAGGGTGGCCGCGACCGCGAGGAAGGCAAGGAAGAAGTCTCCAAGCTGGAGTCGGCCGACAAACCTGGACGCCAGAAGCGCGAGCCACGCCCGCCGCGAGAAGCGCGCGAGCCACGCGACCAGGAAGCAGCAGTCACCGCAAAAGCCGAGCGCGGCGAACGTCCGGAACGTGCCGAGCGCGCGGAACGCGGCGAACGCGCAGAGCGTCCGCCACGCCAGCCGCGTGAGCGTGGCGAGCGCGCCGAGCGTCCGGTAGCAAGCGAAGCGCAAGCCGAGGAAACCAAGGCCAAGGTCATCCTGCCGGCAGTGGGCGGCATGGGCAACGCCGGCGTGTCCGTCGAGGTCGAACAGGCGCCGGTCAAGACCGTCAAGCAGATCGGCCCGAACGGCGAAGAGATCGAAGTGGAAGTGGGCGGCGACGAGCCGCGCCGCCGCCGCCGCCGTGGTGGCCGCAACCGCAACCGCCGCGACCGCGACCAGGTCGAGGGCATGGAAGCTGAAGGCACGGAAGGCACGGAAGGCGCCGAAGGCGTGACCGTGATCGCCACCGGCGAAATCATCGAGGCCGCACCGGCCGCCGCCGAAACGCCAGCGCCAGCAGCGCAGGGCGAGGGCCAGCCATGGTGGGCGCCTGAAAAGGTAGAAGCCCTGCACGCCAAGGCTCCGGCCCAGGCGGAAGCGCCGGCAGCAGAGGCGCCAGTTGCCGCAGCGCCAGTGGAAGCGCAAGCTGCCGCACCTGCACCGCAAGCCGTGACCACCGTTGCCCCGGCAGCGGAATCGGTCGAGCAGGCGCCGGAGGCTCCGGTTCCTGCAGCGGAATGGGTCGCGACCGAAACCCCGGTCGTCGCACCGGACACCAGGGTGGAAGTGCCGGCGGCCGAGACCACGGCAGCAGCGGTACAGGGCAACCTGTTCGCAGCAGCGCCGGTCGCAGCAGCGGCACAGCCAGCGGAAGCCCCGGCAGAGGCGCCTGCCGCCGAAGCTGCACCGGCAACCGAAGCGCTGGCCGACGCCGTTCCGGCCACCGCATGGACGCCTGCCGAGACCGAAGTCGCCCCAGCCGCCGAGACCAGGACCACAGCTGCTGCCCCGGCAGCGGCAATCGCCCCTGCTCCGGCATCGACCGCCGACCTCGACTCGCTGCTGAGCGCGGCCGGCCTGAGCATGGCGAGCACCGACCCTGCCAAGCTGCGTGCAGCGCAAGAGCAGACGGCAGCAGTTGCCGCCGCTGCCCCGCGTCCGCGCCGCGAGCGCAAGCCGCTGCCGCCGGCGGAAAACGAACCGCTCGTCCAGG
The DNA here is from genome assembly GCF_042683405.1 of Pseudoduganella sp. GCM10020061. Lineage (NCBI taxonomy): Bacteria > Pseudomonadati > Pseudomonadota > Betaproteobacteria > Burkholderiales > Oxalobacteraceae > Pseudoduganella > Pseudoduganella sp. GCM10020061. The sequence goes on from NZ_JBHUJS010000003.1 coordinate 135,748, forward strand.
TCGACACCCGCCGTTAAAAAGTAGGGGGCCATCCCCAGCTTTTTAGCCGCAAAAAAGGGAAGCCAGCACACCGGCTTCCCTTTTTTCATGGGGACGTCCCGCCTCGCCCCGAACAACGAGCCCGTCACCACCGTGATGGCCACCGCGTGATATCGTATTGGAATGTCTGAGAAGATCATTCCGCTGCGGGACGCGCGCCTGCCGCCCACCCCTCTTCCATCGGCCGTGGAAGCGCCGACCGGCCTGCTGGCCGACGCGCTCGCGCGCCCCCTGCACGACCTGCGCATCTCGGTCACGGACCGCTGCAACTTCCGCTGCGTCTACTGCATGCCGAAGGAAGTGTTCGACAAGGACTACCAGTACCTGCCGCACAGCGCCGTGCTGACGTTCGAGGAGATCGTCCGCATCGCGCGCATCTTCATCGCGCACGGCGTCGAGAAGATCCGCCTGACCGGCGGCGAGCCGCTGCTGCGCAAGGACATCGAGCGCCTGGTCGCCATGCTGCGCCAGCTCGACACGCCGTCCGGGCGCCCCATCGACCTGACGCTCACCACCAACGGCTCCCTGCTGGCGCGCAAGGCCAGGGCGCTGAAGGAAGCGGGCCTGGACCGCGTGACCGTCTCGCTCGACGCGCTGGACGACGCGACCTTCCGCCGCATGAACGACGTCGACTACGCGGTCGAGGACGTGCTGCGCGGCCTGGACGCCGCGCACGCCGCGGGCCTGGGCCCGATCAAGGTCAACATGGTCGTCAAGCGCGGCATGAACGACGGCCAGGTGCTGCCGATGGCGCGCCACTTCAAGGACAGCCCGTTCATCCTGCGCTTCATCGAATACATGGACGTGGGCGCGTCCAACGGCTGGAAGATGGACGAAGTGATCCCGTCCGCCGACATCGTGCGCATGATCTCGGCCGAGATGCCGCTGGTTCCGCTGGACGCCAACTACAGCGGCGAGACCGCGGAGCGCTGGCGCTACGCCGACGGCAGCGGCGAAGTCGGCATGATCTCCAGCGTCACCCGGGCCTTCTGCTCCAGCTGCACGCGCGCGCGACTGTCCACGGAGGGCAAGCTCTACACCTGCCTGTTCGCGACCGGCGGGCACGACCTGCGCGCCCTGCTGCGCGGCGGCGCCAGCGACGCGCAGGTGTCGACTGCGGTGGCGCAGCTGTGGCGCGCGCGCACCGACCGCTATTCCGAAACACGCACCATCAACACCGAAGGCCTCGCGCCGGCGGCACGCAAAGTCGAGATGTCCTACATCGGCGGATAAATGCACAAGAACGAACAGATCACCGGACTGGTACTCGCGGGCGGCCGCGGCACGCGCATGGGCAGCGTGAACAAGGGGCTGCAGCCGTTTCGCGGCACGACCATGGTGCAGCATGTGCTGGAGCGGCTCGCGCCGCAGGTCGGCCCCCTCGCCATCAACGCCAACAGCGACCTCGATCGCTACGCCGCCTTCGGCCTGCCGGTGCTGCCGGACGTGACGTCCGGCTTTGCCGGCCCGCTCGCCGGGCTGGAAGCGGGACTGCGTGCCTGCAAAACCGATTACCTGCTCACCGCGCCGTGCGATTCGCCCTTCCTGCCGCAGGACCTGGCGGCGCGGCTGTTCGAAGCGCTGCAGGCCCAGGAGGCCGACGTGGCCGTCGCCGTCACGCAGGAGGGCAAGCGCAGGCAGCCGCACCCCGTGTTCTGCCTGGTGCGCGCGTCCCTGCTGCCGTCGCTGAGCGACTACCTGCAGAATGGCGGACGCAAGGTCGATGGCTGGTACGCGCAGATGAAAGTGGCCGAAGTGATGTTCGAGGATGCCGACGCCTTCCGCAACATCAACACCAGCGAGGAACTGCATGAGCTGGGAGGGGGACCGTCCCCGCAGGGGATCGTCCCCTCAGGCGACAGTCCCCAGGCCGAGATCAGCGTGCGCGATGCGCAGCGCGTGATCCGCGACACGGTCAGCCCGGTGCGCTCGGTCGAACACGTGGCCCTGCGCTCGGCCCTCGGCCGTGTCCTGGCGCAAGACGTGATCTCGCCCATCAACGTCCCCGCCCACGACAACTCCGCGATGGACGGCTACGCTTTCGCGGGCGCCGGGCTAGGCGAGACCCCGCTCACGCTGCGCGTCGTTGGCACCGTGTATGCGGGCCGCCCTTCCGCCGCCGTTCCCGCGGCGGGCGAATGCGTGCGCATCATGACCGGCGCGATCATGCCGCCCGGCTGCGACACCGTGATCCCGCAGGAGCTGGTCGCATCGGCGGAGGGCGACACCGTCACCATCGCGCCCGGCAGCGTGCGCACCGGCGACAACCGCCGCTTCAAGGGCGAAGACCTGCAGCAGGGCGCCCCTGCCCTGCGCCGCGGCAAAGTCGTGCGCCCCGCCGACCTTGGCCTGATGGCATCGCTCGGCCTGGCCGAAGTGCCCGTGCAGCGCCGCCTGCGCGTCGCGTTCTTCTCGACCGGCGACGAACTGCGCTCGGTCGGCGAACCGCTCGCCGAAGGCTGCGTCTACGACAGCAACCGCTACACCATCTACGGCATGCTGCAGCGCCTCGGCTGCGAAGTGATCGACATGGGCGTCGTGCGCGACAGCCCGCAAGCGCTGGAAGAAGCGCTGCGCAGCGCCTGCGAGAACGCGGACGCCATCATCACCTCCGGCGGCGTCTCGGTCGGCGCGGCCGACTACACAAAACAGGTAATGGCGCAGCTGGGCGACGTCACGTTCTGGAAGATCGGCATGCGGCCGGGACGCCCGCTCGCGTTCGGGCGCATCGCATCGAATGGCCGCAGCGCCCTGCTGTTCGGGCTTCCGGGCAATCCGGTGGCGGTCATGGTGTCGTTCTACTTCTTCGCGCGCGAAGCGCTGCTGCGCATGATGGGTGCGGAAGCGCCGCTGCCGCTGCTGCGCGCGCGCTCGGTCGCGGCGATCCGCAAGAAGCCTGGCCGTACGGAGTACCAGCGCGGCATCCTGTCGGCCGATGGGCGCGAGGTGCGCATCACCGGCTCGCAGGGCTCGGGCATCCTGCGCTCGATGTCGGAAGCGAACTGCATGGTGGTGCTGCACGATGGCCAGGGCAGCATCGCAGCGGGCGACGAGGTCGACGTCCTCCCCTTTGAAGGCCTGGTGTGAACAAACGGTCCCCGGAAAATAAATCCGAAATGATTAGGTGGATTGCCCAAATCCATGTATATTGACCTCTGCACTTCATCAAGCCGTAGTTATTGTTGGTCTCTTGCCCGTCTTGCTCTTCACAGAGCCATTCCTGTTTGAATCCCCATCGGTTGTATGTCTCTTGGTCGCAAGTGCGTCCCGGGCTTTGCCCTTTTTATTCAAACGTATTAGAGGAATGTACTCATGTCTATCCAAACCGGCACCGTCAAATGGTTCAACGATTCCAAGGGCTTCGGCTTCATCACTCCTGACGCAGGCGGCGCGGACCTGTTCGCCCACTTCCAGGACATCCAGGCCGACGGCTTCAAGAGCCTGAGCGAAAATCAACGCGTCTCGTTCGAGCGCAGCACCGGCCCTAAAGGCGACAAGGCGAGCAACATCCGCCCTGCGTAAATAGCGCCAGTCACATGATGGCACCATGCAGATAGCGTGGGCCATCCGATGCAGCCACTCTCGCACCACGCAGATAGCGTGGGCTGAAACGAAGCGCATCGCGGACGATTGAAGAAAGCTCGCCAAGTGCGAGCTTTTTTTATGCGCGGGACCGGTACTTGTCGCCAAAGATGCTCAGCTGTATTATCGAAAATCCATTTTTCGACTAGCGAGCAGGCCGATGGCAACCGTAGTGTTCACCCACAGCGTCACCAGCAATGGACAACTCGTCCTGAACCTCTCCAGCGCGGACCTTCCCGCCGGCGAACTGGCGTTCTCGCTCGCGTTCACCTACAACGCCCAGTCGGTCCGCTACGTCCAGACCAGATTCACCGGCTCGTCCGGATCCAGCATCAGCGCCGGCGTCATGAACGGCCAGGGAACGATCGATGTCCAGGGCACCCTGTCGCCAAGCGCCAACGGTTTCGCCAGCTTCGTCTTCGACGCGTTCGGCGACGGTATCTTCGACGCCAACATCACGAGCTTCACGATCAACGGCACGCCGGTGACCTTTACCGATCCTGCGCCATACGCCTATCACCTGCCGCTCACGCTCACCGAAACGCTCGCGATCACGCAGGACATGATCACCAGCGGCACCTTCAACCCGTTCGACACCTACTCGCCGGAGCCGACCGTCAAGGTCCAGGGCCAGCACGGCACGGTCACCTTCAGCGACATGATCAACCGCGGCGAGTGGACCTACACGCCGGAGCCGGGCTTCTATGGCCGCGACTCGTTCACCATCGCCGTGTCGCAGGGCGGCTCGACCAAGGAAAAGACCTTCGTCCTCGACATCAGCCCGCGCGGCACGCCGAACTACGACACCTTCCATGCCAGCGCCGCCGACTACACCGTGGACGGCCGCGAAGGCATCGACACGCTGGTCTACAAGGGCGCGTTTGCGAACTTCACCATCGCCAGGAACGAATACGGATTCACCATCGTCGACAAGACCGGCGCCGAGGGCACCAATGAACTGGTGAACGTCGAGCGCATCAGGTTCGCCGACAAGACCTTCGCCCTGGACGTCGATGGCAACGCCGGCCAGGCCTACCGCCTGTACCAGGCCGCGTTCAACCGCACGCCGGATGGCGAGGGCCTCGCTTTCTGGATCGGCGCGCTGGACAAGGGGGTGCCGATGCTCACCGTGGCACAGCACTTCATCCAGTCCGCTGAATTCCAGACCGCGTATGGCAGCAACCTGACGAACGACGAACTCGTGCGCCAGTTCTACCAGAACATCCTGCACCGCGCAGGCGACCCGGATGGCATCGCGTTCTGGAAGGGCGTGCTGGACGACGGCGTGGCGCGCTCGGCGGTGCTGGCCGCGATCAGCGAGAGCGAAGAAAACCGCGACGGCCTCGCCGCGCTCATCGGCAACGGCTTCGCCATCCCGGACATCGGCGGCTGAGCATGAGCGAGCAAAGCGCCCTCTCCAGGAAACTCAAGCTCAAGGCCGGCGCGAACGCCGCCGTGGTCAACGCGCCCGGCGGCTATCTCGATGCGCTCCAGCCTTTGCCCGAGGGCGCCACCATCGCCGGCAAGATCAAGGGGCCGCACGACTGGATCCAGCTCTTCTGCGCGACCAGGGCCGACCTGGAGACGCTCGCGCCCGTCGCTGCCGGGGCACTCGCGCCATCGGCCATGCTGTGGCTGTGCTTCCCCAAGGGCAGCTCGAAGATGCAGACCGACCTCACGCGCGACAGCGGCTGGGATGTGATGGAGCGGATCGATCTCAAGTACGTCACGCTGGTGTCGGTCAACGATACTTGGTCCGCGTTTGGCTTGCGCCCCTACAAGGCGGGCGAAGAGCGGCAGGCTCCCTGGACATCCCGGCGCCCGTAATTCCCCCCTGCCCCCGTCCCCGCGTACCCGGGGACCCATGCTGAGCTTCCCGACGGGCAGCGCGAAACAGACGCGTACCGCAATGGCGCAGCATATTCCCGAATACGGACTACACTGAAAAAGCATCACCCTTCCGCATCTCAGCAGGTGCATCATGCCGGGCCGCCGCTTGCTCTCGACTTTCGCGCTCGCTTTCGCAGCGACCGTGGAAAGTGGCGCGCTTGCCGGAACCCTGCGCAGCGCGCCGCGCCTGTGCGAGCGCATCGCCCTCGACGCTACAGCGCGGCCGTCCCCCGATCCCCTGTCGCGCGCAGTCACCGATCTTGCGCATCGGCTGATCCGGTTCGACAGGCAGGTGGAGCACGGCGCGGTGTTTTACCGCGCGCGTGACGGCACCATCCGCACAGGCGAGATCGCGGTGGGCGCGAGCGATACGGTTGACATCGTGGTGTCCGCATACGACGGGGAAACAATTGCGGGGGTGTTGCACACACACGCGAGCTATCCGTACTACCTGGGAGACCAGGCGCGCTTGTCGCGCGAGGATATCGAGTTGGGCACGCTGCTGCTGGCCTTGCCGGGGACGGAGCGCGGGCTGCGGCTGTATATCGTCGATGTGCGGGCGAGAACGCTGAGCGCCTACTCGGCGCGGTGCTAGGACGGGCGGCGCCGTGATACCGGAGGCCCGGTGCCGCGGCGCGCGCTGTACCGTGCGCATCGCGGCGCGCTGGCCGTGGCGGAATCGGCCACAAATGGGCCGATTCCGCCAAATCGCGCACGCGCGAAATCGGCGCGATCCGGCGGAGAAAAGTCGGGAGGGTTGAGCGCTATCTGGACAAAGCGCGAGCGGTCGCCAGCAATGCGTCGCGCGAACGGTCATCGACGCCGGGCGTGCGCAGCTCATACAGCATGCCGTCCACGAACCACATCAGGCGGGATTCGGAGCGCCCGGAACTGCTTTGTTTGCTGAGGAGCATGGCTGGGGCGCCGTTGACGTCGGCATTGATCATCTCCCGCGTGAACATGGCCCCGCCGCCGTTGCGCAAGTCGGTCTCTTCGAGGATCACGATGCCCAGTTCGGGGTGACGGAACAGTCGCGCCACGCCGCTCCACACCGTACCCCTGCGCACGCCGCCCGGGATGGCCGCGTCGGCCAGCCCGCGCAGCGGTGTCGCGTCCAGCCCGGCCGGCGCAAATCCAATCTTGCCGGCCGCAGTCACCTCGGACAAGGGCTTGCCACGGGCACGATAATGCGCCTCGATGGCGTCGAAATCCGGCAGGCGGCCTTCGGCGGCCGGGACCAGCTTCTGCTCTTTCATCAGCCGAACGTTTTCGCGCAGGACTTCCTTCGCTGCGGGCAGGATGTCCAGCTCGTCGATCGAGTTCACCGTCAGCCCGCCCGGTAGGGTCCGCTGGGGCGGAGGAAGCGGGTCGTCCGCCCAGGCCAGCGGCTGGCACCCCAACAGCACGACGCCCAGAAGGACACTGACGGTGCGTTTCATGTTCACTCCCCGGGAAGTTCTTCTTCGGTGGGCAGGAGCAACTGCGCGGCTTCGGCCGGCAGCGCTTCGACGGATTTGAGCTTGCGCGCCATCTGGCGGCTGCGTACCTCGGCGTTCTCGATATTGCGGGCGGCCTTTTCCAAGGTGAGCTTGGTGGCGTTGAGGACGTCGCCGAACTTGGTGAACTCGGTCTTGACGGCGCCGAGCACCTGCCACACTTCGGAAGAGCGCTTTTCCAGGGCCAGCGTGCGGAAGCCCATCTGCAGGCTGGAGAGAATCGCCAGCAGCGTGGACGGACCCGCGATCGACACCCGCAGGGTGCGCTGCAGCTCGTCGGCCAGGCCGGGACGGCGCATGACTTCCGCGTACAGCCCTTCGGTCGGCAGGAACAGGATGGCGAAGTCGGTGGTGTGCGGCGGCGCCAGGTACTTTTCGCAGATGGTCTTGGCTTCCACGCGCACGCAGCGTTCCAGCTCGCGGCCGGCCAGCGCCACGCCGTCGCTGTCGGCCCGCTCGGCCGCATCCAGCAGCCGTTCGTACTGCTCCTTGGGGAACTTGGCGTCGACCGGCAGCCACATTGGCGTGCCGTCGTCCGACGTGCCGGGCAGCTTGATCGCGAACTCGACCCGCGCGCCGCTGCCGGCGATGGTCTCGACATTCTTTGCGTACTGGTCCACGGTCAGCATCTGCTCGAGCAGCATCTCCAGCTGAACCTCGCCCCAGGTGCCGCGCGTCTTGACGTTGGTGAGCACGCGCTTGAGGTCACCCACGCCGACGGCCAGCTGCTGCATCTCGCCCAGGCCCTGGTGCACCTTCTCCAGCCGCTCCGACACCTGGCGGAACGATTCGGTCAGGCGCGTCTCCAGCGTGGCGTGCAGCTTCTCGTCCACCGTGCGGCGCATCTCTTCCAGCTTGGCCGCGTTGTCGGCCTGGAGCTCGCGCAGCTTCGCTTCCAGCGTGCCGCGCACTTCCAGCATGCGGCGCGCATTCGATTCGCGCATGGCCTCGATGGCCTGGGTGGTGGCCGCGGTGGACTGCGCAAGGCTGGCCGAGATCTCCTGCCGGGTGGACTGGGCGCTCATCTGGAGCGTGCGCTCGATGCGGTCGAAGCGTTCGGCGTCGCCGCTGCGTCCGCGCAGCATGGCGACGATCTGCAGCACGAGCACCAGCGCCAGCGCGCCAAGGAGGAGGAAGAATTCGAAGTGCGTCATGGTCAGCCCGGGGTGTTCCGCATCCAGTCGGCGGTCTGGTAGAAGGACTGCATCAGCCGCATGCGCAGGTCCTCGTCGATGCCGATGTCTTCCATCGCCCATGCCATCGCGCGCAGCCATTGGTCGCGCTCCGCGCTGGCGATCGCAAACGGCAGGTGGCGCGCGCGCAGGCGCGGGTGGCCAAACTGCTCGACGAACAGGTCGGGACCGCCCATCCAGCCGGACAGGAACATGAACAGCTTGTCGCGGGAACTGTCGAGCGGGGTGGGATGCATGGCGCGGATGCCGGCGAACTCGGGTTCCAGCTCCATCAGGTCGTAGAAGCGGTCGACCAGCTCGCGCAGGCGGGCGTCGCCGCCGATGATGTCGTAAAGCGTGTCAGTCATCCGAGCATGATACCGCAGAGCAAGGGGACTGTGCCCGCAGGCGCCAGGGCGGCAGTCTCCCATCCGACATTTGATGCAGATCAATCGGCAGCCCCGTGTTTTGCGCCACGATGGCTTGAATTGCGCAAAATCAACACTTTCCGCCCATGATGTCAGTCCCCGAACCCACTGGCAAGGCCACCCTCCTGGACCACCTGCGCGCGTCCGCCGCGCAGTGGCTGCTGCGCCGCCAGCGCGAATTCGACCCCGACACCCTGCGCGTGGTCCTGCTGGGCTGGGTCGGCCTGGTCGGCCTGCCGCTGTACTACGTGATCTGGACCCGCCTGTTCCCGCAGGCGTACGACAGCCTGCCCCTGCGCGCCATCGGCATGGGCTTCTGCCTGCTGATCGTGGTCGGCATGCGCTCGATGTCGCAGCGCTGGCGCACCATCGTCACCTTCGTGGGCGTCACCTACACGCTGCCGTTCCTGTTCACCTACCTGTACCTGATGAACGCCGCGTCCGCGGTCTGGAGCCAGTGCATGATGATGACGCTGGTGCTGATGTTCCACTTCCGCGTGCGCTGCGCGCTCATCTCTTGCGCGATCGGGATGTCGCTGGCGGTGCTGGCGTTCTCCAGGTCCGGCGTCGCCCCGCCCGCCACCGGCGCGGTGCTGGAACAACTGCCCGTGTGCCTGTTCACCGTGCTGGTGATCGCGTTTGCCAAGCTGGGACGGCGCATGCTGGCCCAGGCCAAGATGTCGGGCATGGCGCAGGGCCTGGCGACGGTCTCGCACGAGCTGCGCACCCCGCTCATCAGCGTGGATGCGAACGTGCGCGGCATGAGCCGCATGCTCAAGCGCGACCAGGAAGACCCGGAAGCGCTGCGCGAGGCGCTGAACCGCATCCAGTTCGAGGTGCGCCACATGAACCACCTGGTGGACCTGTTCCTGCTGTCCGCCACCGCGGTGACCCGCACGCTGGAACCGGTCGAGCTGGTCAAGATGTCGGAAGTGGTCGACAACGTGATGAAACGCTACCCGTTCGCCTCCGCCGCGCAGCGCGAAAGCGTGCGTGTGGAAGTGCGCGGCGACTTCTCGTTCGGCGGCCAGCACGAACTGGCGGTAGTCATCCTGCTCAACCTGTTGCGCAACGCGCTCAAGGCGCTGCACCGTGCCGGCAAGGGCCGCGTGCGCATCGTCATCGACGGCGCCGGCGCGTCGCCGCGCCTGCTGTTCATCGACACCGGCTGCGGCATCTCGGCCGCCGAGCTGCCCAACATCTTCCAGCGCTTCTACACCTATCCGAAAGGCGCCGGCTCCGGCATCGGGCTTGCGCTGTGCAAGGACATCATGGATGCCTGGCACGCCAGCATTCGCTGCCTGTCGCGCGAGAACGCGTACACCATGTTCGTACTCGAATTCCCCGCCAACCCCAAACTTGCGCCGCGTCCCGCCACGCGATTCGACACGCCACCGATGCCATGTCCCTACCCGTCTACCAGCACCCCGGCCTGACCGTCCTCGTGGACGACAGCGACAGCTTCCTGCGCAGCCTGTCGTTCCAGCTCGATCCCACGCTGGCGAGCGAGGCCTTCCACGACACCCGCGCGGCGCTCGCGTGGCTGCGCGGGCATTCCCCGGCCCGGGAGCGCATCGGCGCCGTCGCGTCCGGGCCGGACGGCGCATCCCGGTGGCAGGAGGGCAGCGGCGCGCCCGACATCGAGCGCCTGCACGCCACCTGCTACGACGGCGACCGTTTCGCCACCCCGACCGTGCTGGTGGTCGACTACTCGATGCCGCAGATGAACGGCCTGGACTTCTGCAAGGAGATCGCCAGCCTGCCCTGCAAGAAGATCCTGTTCACCGGCGCCGCCGACGAGAAGATCGCCGTGGAAGCATTCAACCGCGGCCTGATCGACCGTTTCATCAAGAAGAGCGACGACGACGCGCTGGAGCGGCTGGAGCAGGACATCCAGGAACTGCAGCGCGATTACTTCGTCCAGCAGTCGGCGCCGCTGCGCGAGCTGCTGGCCCTGAACGGCTATGGGTTCATCAGCGACCGCGTGTTCGCGGACCTGGTGCGCGACATCAGCGGGCCTCTGGGCATCGTCGAGCACTACCTGTTCCCGAACCCGGCCGGGCTGCTGATGTTCGATGCGGCCGGCAAGGCCAGCCTGCTGGTGGTGGAGACCGACGCGAGCATGCAGGCGCATGTCGAAGTCGCGCGCGACAACAAGGCGCCGGCGTCCCTGCTGGCGGCGGTGCATGCGCGGCACCTGCTGCCGTTCTTCCATGACGGGGACGGCATGTACAGCGCCTCGGTGGGGGAGAACTGGCAGCGCTACTGCAGGCCGGCGCAGACCTGCGCGGGAGCGGAGCGCTACTACTGGGCCATCTTCGAGCTGCCGGCAACCTACCTGAAGCAGAAGGTGCGGCCGTATTCCGGCTTCCTGCGCGACCACACCGGCTCGCGCCGCGCCGCGTAACAGCGGCCGTCCCCGCGTGCGCGGGGACGACGATATATCAGGCTTCGCGGAGGGTCTGCAGCGGCGGCTGCCGCAGCACGTCGCGCAGGCTCAGCCAGCCGCCCGTCACCGCGCACACCGCGCCCACCGCGATCCCGGCGATCCACACATTCGGCGTGAGGACCCATTCGAACTTGAACTGGTAGGTAGCCAGCGCCCACCCCAGCACCGCCGCGCCGCTCGCGGCCAGCAGGCCGGCCAGGCCGCCCACCAGCGAGAACTCGATCACTTGCGCGCGCGAGAGCTGCTTGCGCGTCGCCCCCAGCGCCCGCAGCAGCCCCGCCTCGCGGCGCCGCTCGTCGCTCGATCCCATCAGCGCGGCGTACAGCACCAGCACGCCGGACGCCAGGGTGAACGCGAACAGGAACTCCACCGCCGCGATCACCTGGTCCATCACGTCCTGCACCTGGCGGATGATGGCCGAGACGTCGATCACGGTGAGGTTCGGGTAGCTGCGCGTGAGCGCGTTGCCGAGGGTGGAGCCGCCCTGCGGCAGGTGGAACGCCGTCATGTAGGTGGCGGGCGCGTCCACCATCGCGGACGGATTGATGATGACGAAGAAGTTGGCCCGCATCGAGCCCCACTCCAGCTTGCGCAGGCTGCTCACCCTGGCTTCCACCGGGATGCCGCCCATGTCGAAGCGCACCATGTCGCCGACCTTCCAGCCCAGCGTCTTGGCCAGGCCCTGCTCCACCGACGCTTCGCTGACGCCCGGCGCATCGGCGAACCACTTGCCCGCGACGATCTCGTTCCCCTTTGGCAGCTCGGTGGTGGTGGACAGGTTGAACTCGCGCTCGGCCAGGCGGCGCGCGCGCTCATCCAGGTAGCTGTCCTTGGTCACCGGCTTGCCGTTCACGGTGGTCAGGCGGCCGCGGATCATCGGATAGAGCACCGGCTGGTTCACGCCTGCGGCGGCAATGCGCCGGGCCACGTCGTCCTTCTGGTCCGGCTGGATGTTGATGATGAAGCGGTTCGGCGCATCCGGCGGCGTCGCGCTGCGCCACGCGGTCATCAGGTCGCTGCGCACCACGGTCAGGAGCAGCAGCGCCATCAGGCCCAGCGCCAGCGACACCGACTGCACCACGGTGGTGCCGGGACGGCGCCGCAGCGCGGTCACCGCGAAGCGCCATGCATGGCTCGCCCACAGGTTGCGCAGCGTGCCGAGCGACTTGAGCCCCAGCCACGACACCAGCGCGAACAGCGCAAACGCGGCCAGGAAGCCGCCCGCCACCACGGCCGACAGCATCGCGTCGCCCGCCTGCCACAGCAGCAGGCCGCAGAACGCGGCCACGCCGAGGCCATAGGTCGCCAGCGCGGCCGGCTTGGGCGCGGCCTGTTCGCGGCGGATCACGCGGTTGTGCGGCACGTTGCGCAGCTGGAGCACCGGCGGCAGCGCAAAGCCGGCCAGCAGCACCATGCCGGTGGCCAGCCCCACCAGGGCCGGCTGCCAGGAAATCGGCGGCAGGTCGTGGGTCACGAACGATGCCAGCGACTGCACCAGCACGTAGTGCGCGCCGAAGCCGACCAGCACGCCGAGCGCGCTGCCGGCCAGTCCGACCAGCAGGAACTCGACCAGGTACAGCAGCGTGACCTGGTTCTGCGTCATGCCCAGGCAGCGCAGCATCGCGCAGGCGTCCAGGTGGCGCAGCATGAAGCGGCGCGCGGCCATCGCCACCGCGACCGCGGCCAGCAATGCCGACAGCAGCCCGACCAGCGACAGGAAGCGCCCCGCGCGGTCCATGGTGGCCTGCATTTCCGGGCGGCCCTCTTCCAGCGTCTCGATGCGCACGCCCTTGATATTCTCGCGCGCGATCCTGTCCTTCAGCCAGCCCTGGTAGGCTGCCACCGATGCGCGGTCGTTGGCGTCGCGGCTGGCCGCCAGCAGGCGGTAGGTGACGCGCGCGCCGAATTCGGTCAGGCCGGTGCCTTCCAGGCTGGCCAGCGGCATCATCACGCGCGGCGCGAAGTTGACGAAGCTGGGCCCGCGGTCCGGCTCGGACGCGATCGCGCGCACGATCCGGAAGCTGGCGTCGCCCAGCCGCAGCGTGTCGCCGACCTTCGCCTGCAGCGTGACCAGCAGCGCCGGGTCCACCCACACGGTGCCCGGCTGCGGGATGCCGTGCGCGATCTCGCCGATGCCCTGCGCGGCTTCGTCGGCATTGGTCGTCACTTTCATGCTGCCGCGCAGCGGGTACAGCTCCGACACCGCCTTGACCGACGACAGCTGCGAATGCGACTGCTCGCCCTCGCCCACCTGCGCCATGCTGGGGAAGGCGACCGTCTCGGCCAGCACCAGCCCGCGCCGCTCCGCTTCGGCCTTCCAGGCCGGCTGGATCGGATTGTCCGCGCTGACCAGCAGGTCCGCGCCCATCAGCTGGTGCGCGTCGCGCTCCAGTCCCGCGCGCATGCGGTCCACGAAAAAGGCGACTGCTGACAGCGCGGACACCGCCACGATCAGCGCCACCAGCAGGAAGCGGAGTTCGCCGGCGCGCCAGTCGCGCAGGGTCATGCGGATCGATTGCCGGATCATGCGTGCTCCGCGAAGAAGGCGTCCACCTCGGCCAGCAGGCGCGCCTTGGCGCCGCTGTCCAGGAAGGACGCGTTGAAACTGTCGCGCGCCAGCTGCTGCGCATGGAAGCGCGTGAGCGGCAGCGCGCGGAATACCGCGTCGTAGTTCTCGTTCAGGTAGCCGCCGAAATAGGCCGGGTCGTCCGAGTTGATGGTGACGGTCAGGCCGGCATCGAGCAGCGCGAGCAGGTTGTGGCCGCCGATCTCGTCGAACACGCGCAGCTTGACGTTGGACAGCGGGCACACCGTGAGCGCGATGCGTTCGCGCGCCAGCCGCGCGGTCAGCTCGGCGTCTTCCAGGCAGCGCACGCCGTGGTCGATGCGCTCCACCTTCAGCACGTCCAGCGCGTTGCGGATGTACTCGGGCGGACCCTCCTCGCCTGCGTGGGCGACCAGGTGCAGGCCCAGCGAGCGGCAGCGCTCGTACACCCGCGCGAACTTCTCGGGCGGGTGGCCCAGCTCGGACGAATCGAGGCCGACGCCGATGAATTTGTCGCGGAACGGCAGCGCCATCTCCAGCGTGGCCATCGCATCTTCTTCAGGCAGGTGGCGCAGGAAGCACATGATCAGCGTGGCCGACACCGGGCTGTCCTGGCAGGCGCGGTGGATGCCGCTGATGACCGCCTCGAACGGCACGCCGCGCGCGGTGTGCGTCTGCGGATCGAAGAAGATCTCGGCGTGGCGAACGTTGTCCTGCTGCGCGCGCTGCAGGTAGGCCGCCGTCATGTCGTAGAAATCCTGCTCGTGCAGCAGCACGCTCGCGCCGGCGTAATAAATATCGAGGAAGGATTGCAGGTCCGTGAACGCGTACGCGCGGCGCAATTCCTCGACCGAGCCATAGGCCAGTTTGACGCCGTTCCTTTGCGCCAGCGCAAAGATCAGCTCCGGCTCGAGTGAACCTTCGATGTGGATGTGCAATTCTGCTTTTGGCATGGCTTGCACGAGGCGCAACAGCTGATCGTTCATGGAATCCTCCGCGGGAAGTCCATGAGTGTAGCGCATCCGGAAAGGTTGACACATGCATACGAGCCGCGCGACGTCGTCCCGGCGCGGGGGCGGCACCCGGCTGCGGCCACGCCGAGTGTGGGACGCGGGTGACCGTGCACGGATCACGGCGTCCGCCGCGATGACGGCGCCAGCGTCGCCATTTGTTTCGCGTGCGCCACTTACGGATGAAATAGTGCAAGATAAATCATGGCTTTTCCATGAACGGCGGGCCCCTGTTACAAAGCTTACGAGTCATCGTATTGACATCGTCGGCATTGGGAACATACTCGATTTCATGGGCGTGATGGCAATTGACAGCACGCACAAAAGCCCGACGGACCGGGGTCAAAAAGCACTTACCGCGCCATGCCGGAACACTGGCGGCGCCGGCCAAAAAAAGACGTACTCCATCGGCGGGTTCCAGGCAGGATGCCGGGCATTTCGCACAATCGACTGCCAGTAGTGACGAGGTTTAACCGAAAAGAGGGACATTCAAATGACCATTTTTGACAACTACGCAGCCCGTTACGAGCGTACCCGCGAGGAAGAATATTCCCTCGCCGAGTACCTGCAACTGTGCAAGAAGGACCGCCTGACCTACGCCAGCGCCCCTGAACGCATGCTGGCCGCCATCGGCGAGCCCACGCTGGTCGATACCCGCAACGACACCCGCCTGTCGCGCATCTTCTCCAACAAGGTAATCAAGATCTATCCTGCGTTCAAGGACTTCTACGGCATGGAAGAAGTCATCGAACAGGTCGTCTCCTACTTCCGCCACGCGGCGCAGGGGCTGGAGGAACGCAAGCAGATCCTGTACCTGCTGGGGCCGGTCGGCGGCGGCAAGTCGTCGATCGCGGAAAAGCTCAAGCACCTGATGGAACAGGTGCCCTTCTATTGCATCAAGGGCTCGCCGGTCAACGAATCGCCGCTCGGCCTGTTCAACGAAGAGGAAGACGGCACCATCCTCGAAGAGGACTACGGCATCCCGCGCCGCTACCTGCGCTCGATCCCGAGCCCGTGGGCGGTCAAGCGCCTGCACGAGTTCAACGGCGACATCAACAAGTTCCGCGTGGTCAAGCGCTACCCCTCGATCCTGAAGCAGGTCGCCATTTCCAAGACCGAGCCGGGCGACGAGAACAACCAGGATATTTCCTCGCTGGTGGGCAAGGTCGACATCCGCAAGCTGGAGGACTATTCGCAGGACGACCCGGACGCCTACAGCTACTCCGGCGGCCTGTGCCTGGCGAACCAGGGCCTGATGGAATTCGTCGAGATGTTCAAGGCGCCGATCAAGGTGCTGCACCCGCTGCTGACGGCCACCCAGGAAGGCAACTACAAGGGCACCGAAGGCTTCGGCGCGATCCCGTTCGAAGGCATCATCCTGGCCCACTCCAACGAGTCGGAATGGAAGACCTTCCGCAACAACCGCAACAACGAGGCCTTCCTCGACCGCATCTATATCGTGAAGGTGCCGTACTGCCTGCGCGTGACGGACGAGGTCAAGATCTACGACAAGCTGCTGCGCAACTCCTCGCTGGAGCAGGCGCCGTGCGCGCCCGGCACGCTCAAGATGATGGCGCAGTTCGCGATCCTGTCGCGCCTGAAGGAACCGGAGAACTCCTCCATCTTCTCCAAGATGCTGGTGTACGACGGCGAGAACCTCAAGGACACCGACCCCAAGGCCAAGTCGATCCACGAATACATCGACTACGCGGGCGTGGACGAAGGCATGAGCGGCCTGTCGACCCGGTTCGCGTTCAAGATCCTGTCCAAGGTCTTCAACTTCGACAACACGGAAGTCGCGGCCAATCCGGTGCACCTGCTGTACGTGCTGGAGCAGCAGATCGAGCGCGAGCAGTTCCCGCCGGAGCTGGAGCAGAAATACCTCTCCTATATCAAGGAGCACCTGGCCCAGCGCTACGTGGACTTCATCGGCAAGGAGATCCAGACCGCCTACCTGGAGAGCTACTCCGAGTACGGCCAGAACATCTTCGACCGCTACGTCACGTTTGCCGACTTCTGGATCCAGGACCAGGAATTCCGCGATCCGGACACGGGCGAGTCGTTCGACCGCGAGCAGCTGAACGCCGAACTGGAAAAGATCGAGAAGCCGGCCGGGATTTCCAACCCGAAGGACTTCCGCAACGAGATCGTCAACTTCGGCCTGCGCGCCCGCGCGACCAACGGGGGCAAGAATCCGGCGTGGACCTCCTACGAGAAATTCCGCACCGTGATCGAGAAGAAAATGTTCTCGAATACCGAGGAACTGCTGCCGGTCATCTCGTTCAACGCCAAGGCATCGGCAGAGGATGCGAACAAGCACGCGGACTTCGTGGCACGCATGGTGGAGAAAGGCTACACCGCCAAGCAGGTTCGTCTGCTGTGCGAATGGTACCTGCGTGTGAGGAAGTCCTCGTAAGGGCGTATATTGGAGATGTGGCGTCGGAGGCGGTGCGAGCACCCCTCCGTCATCCCCGCGAAGGCGGGGATCCATGCTGAGTTGGGCGGAACCGCCAGTGCCACCGGCGCGCCAGCCCAGCATGGGTACCCGCCTACGCGGATATGACGTTTGACCGACGCCGTCCGGAACGAAGCAGGAGGCCCGTTTTGACTTACCTCATCGACCGACGCTTGCAAGGCAAGAACAAGTCAGCAGTAAACAGGGAACGCTTCCTGCGCCGCTACAAGGCGCAGATCAAGGACGCGGTCGGCCGCGCGATCAAGGGCCGTTCGATCACCGATATCGAGAACGGCGAACGCGTGTCCATCCCCGTCAAGGATGTGAACGAACCCCACTTCGGCCATGCCCACGGCGGCGTGTGGGAGATCGTCAACCCCGGCAATACCGAATACCAGAAAGGCGACCAGTTCAACCGCCCGCGCGCCGGCGGCGGCAGCGGACGCGGCCGCGCGGGCAACAGCGACCAGGTGGTGGAGGACGACTTCATCTTCGAGCTGTCGCGCCAGGAATTCATGAACTACTTCTTCGAGGACCTCGAGCTGCCGAACATGATCAAGACGCAGCTGACCTCGACCACCGAATACCGCACCCAGCGCGCCGGCTACAACATCGCCGGTACGCCGTCCAACATCCACGTGCTGCGCTCGCTGCGCGGGGCGCTGGGCCGGCGCATTGCCGTGGGCGGCAAGCCGCGCCGCGAAGTCGAGGCGCTCGAGGACGAGCTGGAGATGCTGCTCGACGCCGGCACCGACGAATCCGACCCGCGCATCACCGTGCTGCGCGAACGCATCCGCCACCTGCACACGCGCCTGAACGCGATCCCGTTCATCGATCCGTTCGACCTGCGCTACTCCAACCGCATCAAGGTGCCCAAGCCGTCCACCCAGGCCGTCATGTTCTGCATCATGGACGTGTCGGGCTCGATGGACGAGACGCGCAAGGATACGGCCAAGCGCTTCTTCATCCTGCTGTACCTGTTCCTCAAGCGCGTGTACGAGCACATCGAGGTGGTGTTCATCCGCCACCACACCGCCGCGGCCGAAGTGGACGAGGACGAGTTCTTCCACTCGCGCGAATCGGGCGGCACGGTGGTGTCGTCCGCGCTGCACCTGCTGAACAAGGTGATCCACGAACGCTACGGCAACGCGGACTGGAACAGCTACGTGGCCCAGGCCTCGGACGGCGACAACTGGGACAACGACTCGGTGCTGTGCAAGCAGCTCCTGATCAACACCATCATGCCGATGGTGCAGTACTACACCTATGTCGAGATCACCGACGGGCCGCCCCAGAACCTGTGGGAGCAGTACTCGGAAGTGCGCGCGCACCACCACAACTTCGCGATGCAGAAGATCGTGACGCCGGCCGACATCTACCCCGTTTTCCGCGAGCTGTTCAAGAAGCAGCCAAAGTAGGACACCATGCCCAAAGACCCGCCCAACCCACGCGCCCTTCCCGAGCAGTCGGAGTGGACCTTCGACCTGATCGAACAGGCGCACGAGGAGATCCGCCGCGTCGCCCGCAGCTTCGGGCTGGACACCTATCCGACCCAGCTCGAGATCATCACGGCCGAGCAGATGATGGATGCCTACACCTCGGTCGGCATGCCGGTGTCGTACAACCACTGGTCGTTCGGCAAGCACTTCCTGGCGACGGAGAAGAGCTACCGCCGCGGGCAGATGGGCCTGGCCTACGAGATCGTCATCAACTCGAATCCGTGCATCGCCTACCTGATGGAGGAAAACAGCCTGACCATGCAGGCGCTGGTGATCGCGCACGCGGCCTACGGCCACAACTCCTTCTTCAAGGGGAACTACCTGTTCCGCACCTGGACCGACGCGGAGGCGATCGTCGACTACATGGTGTTCGCGAAAAACTACATCGCCGAATGCGAGCAGCGCTACGGCATCGACGAAGTGGAGCTGCTGCTCGACTCCTGCCACGCACTGCAGAACTACGGCGTGGACCGCTACAAGCGCCCCGCCAAGCTCACGCTGGCGCAGGAAAACGCGCGCCTGAAGGAACGCGAGGAGTACGCGCAGTCGCAGGTCAATTCGATCTGGCGCACCCTGCCGCGCAAGGACGAAGTGGCGCCGGACGTGCGCACCCAGCGCTTCCCGCCGGAACCGGAAGAAAACCTCCTGTACTTCATCGAGAAGTACGCGCCGCTGCTCGAACCCTGGCAGCGCGAGATGGTGCGCATCACGCGCAAGATCTCGCAGTACTTCTATCCGCAGCGGCAGACCCAGGTGATGAACGAAGGCTGGGCCACGTTCTGGCACTACACCATCCTGCACCAGCTGCACAAGGAAGGCATCGTCGGCGACGGCTTCATGCTGGAGTTCTTGCAGAGCCATACCAACGTGGTGTTCCAGCCGGCCGCCACCAGCCCCTACTACAACGGCATCAACCCGTATGCGCTCGGCTTCGCGATGATGTCGGACATCCGCCGCATCTGCGAGGACCCGACGCCGGAAGACCGCGAATGGTTCCCGGATATCGCCGGCAGCGACTGGAAGAAGACGCTCGACTTCGCGATGCGCAACTTCAAGGATGAGAGCTTCATCGCCCAGTACCTGTCGCCCAAGCTGATCCGCGACTTCCACTTCTTCGCCGTGCTGGACGACGACCGCAGCGACAAGCTCACCATCTCCGCGATCCACGACGAAGCGGGCTACCGCGACGTGCGCCAGATGCTGGCGGACCAGTACAACATCGGCAACCGCGAGCCGAACATCCAGGTGTGGTCGGTGAACACGCGCGACGACCGCGCCCTGACACTGCGGCACACGCAGTACCAGCGCCGCCCGCTGAACGCCCAGGCGCACGAGGTGCTCAAGCACGTGGCGCGGCTGTGGGGTTTCGACGTGCGCCTTGAGACGGTGGACGCGCAAGGCAGCGTGGTCAGCACCCTCGAATGCCGCCGCGAAAAGCGCAACCACCGCTTCTGAGGTGCCGGGGGACAGTCCCGAACCTCAATCAAATCAAACACTTGCCAACTTGATAGCGCAGTTATGCGCTACGCTTTGGCTACTGCCAAATTTTTTTGCATGACCCCTACCGCGCGCGAAAATATGCATGTAATATCGGGAGAATCTCACGAATTGTTGCATACCGGTCGCCAGCAGGCGGCCCGGCCCGGACGGCACGGTCAGTTCGCAAGCTCTCTCTTCCAACAGTACGCCCCTGTAACCGAGATTATGGTTATAGTTGGTATGGACGGTATCATCATGACAACATGAACTGCCGCCCCGTTTTCCAGAGGGAGAATCGCTATTCGGATGTGGTATAGACGTCCTGAGATACGGGAACAGGTATTGTCCATATAGGGTTCTTCCCTCTCCGGCGCACCTCCCGCGCCCCCTGTTTCCGGGGCAAAAAACTATGTGAAAAAAAGAATTTGTAGTTATAATTCTTTGATGTCCCGGATGCGGCTGGCGGTTTCGTCGTGTTTAGAGGGTTTGGTAGCAGGAGAATAAAGAGTAGGTATTGGAGAAAGCAGGCATGAATTTTTCGCACGAGAAAGAACCCGGGAAGAATCTCACCGGCATCACCGTCGTCGTTATTTTGCATGCCATCGTGGCTTACGGGATCGTCAGTGGTCTCGGCACACGCATGGTGACGAAGATGGCTGAAGCCGTTGAAACGAAGATCATCGAAGAGGTGAAGCCACCTCCTCCGCCTGAGCTCCCGCCGCCGCCGCCACCACCGGAAATGAAGGCGCCACCGCCACCGTTCATTCCGCCGGTCGAAGTGAACGTGCAGCAGCCGCCGCCAGTGCAGAACACGATCGCCGTGGCGACCACCACGCCGCCGCCTACCAACGAACTGAGCCGCCCTGCTCCACCGGCACCGCCTGCGCCACCTGCAGCGCGCGGCCCGGTGAACGTGCCGGCAGTCGTTGACTTCAATACCTGCGCCAAGCCTGAATATCCAAAGGCATCGCAGCGTAACGAAGAAACCGGTACCGTCGTGCTCCAGTTCCTGATTGGCGTCGATGGCGGCGTGAAAGACTCGCGCATCCAGAAGTCGAGTGGTTTCCGTAACCTGGACCGCGCGGCACAAAGCGCACTTGGCCGTTGCCGTTTCAAGCCGGGTGAGTCGAATGGCCAACCGCAGGAAAGCTGGACAAGCGTGCAGTACGTTTGGACGTTGGATAGTTAACAAGAACCCGAGGCAGAGCATCGCCTCAATGTGCAAGAGTTTCGTTGTCGAATAACGTTCAGCGAACTGTTTATTATTATCTTTGGAGGAAGCATGTTTAAGAATACCCGTTTGTCCGCTCTGCTGGCGGCTGTACTGTTCTCGGTTACGGCGGCTGGCGCGCTGGTGTCCGCACCGGCAATGGCTGACGCTCCTGCTCCTGCAGCAGCTGAAGCTCCTGCGGCAACCGACGCGGCAGCAGCACCAGCGGCTGACGCACCAGCAGCTGACGCTGCAGCAGCTGACGCAGCTGCTGCTCCAGCAGACGCAGCTGCACCTGCAGCAGCAGCTGGCGAAGAAGTCGAAGCACCTAACCCATACGGCTTCGAAGCTGTCTGGCACGGCGGCGTGGTTTCGCGCGGCACCCTGATCATCCTGGTCCTGATGTCGATGGGCTCGTGGTACATCATCATCACCAAGCTGCTCGACCAGATGAAGATCTTCAAGCAGTCGAAAGAAACCCAGGCCAAGTTCTGGAAAGCTTCGTCGATCGCTGCTGGTTCGGCTTCCCTGAAAGAAGGTTCGCCATTCCGCTTCATCGCTGAAACCGGTACCAAGGCAACTGCCCACCACGACGGCGCCCTGCTCGAGCAGATCGACCTGTCGACCTGGGTCACCATGTCGATCCAGCGCGCAGTGGACAAGGTCCAGTCGAAGCTGCAAGACGGCCTGTCGTTCCTGGCAACCGTTGGTTCGACCGCACCGTTCATCGGTCTGTTCGGTACCGTCTGGGGCATCTACAACGCACTGATCGCCATCGGCATGTCCGGTAACGCATCGATCGACAAGGTTGCAGGTCCAGTCGGTGAAGCACTGATCATGACCGCACTCGGCCTGTTCGTTGCAGTTCCAGCAGTTCTGGGCTACAACTGGCTGGTTCGTCGTAACAAGTCTGCAATGGAAGACATCCGTTCGTTCGCCGCTGACGTGCACTCGGTCCTGGTGTCCGGCGTGATGGCAACGGCGAATGTGAACGCCAAGAAAGTTGGGTAATTACCATGTCGATGTCCGTCGGCTCCGAAAGCGGAGATGATGATCAGGTAATGTCGGAGATCAACACGACGCCCCTCGTGGACATCATGTTGGTTCTCCTGATTATCTTCCTGATCACTAGCCCGGTGGTCCTCAAACTGCAGAAAGTAGCACTGCCGGAAGAGGTCAACCAGGTCGTTGTACCGAAACCAGAGAACGTGAATATCACGGTGAACAAGGATGGTGATTACTACTTCAACCAGACTCGTATTGCCGATACTGACGCTCTGTTCGAGTTCCTGAAGAAGGAATCTGTGAAGCTGCCTCAGCCAGCTGTCTATGTTCGCGGCGACCAGAATGTTCGCTACGAAGCAGTGGGCCGGGTCATCTTCCAGGCGCAGCGTGCTGGGATCCAGAAGGTCGGCTTCCTCATCGAGCCACCTGATAAGGGCTAACACCTGATAAAGCGGGGCAGGAAGCGCAAGCAACCTGCCCTGTAGGTCCCAACATCAAGTAAAGGAAACACCATGAGTATGAACGTAGGCGGTGGCGGGGGCGCGGCAAACGCGGAACCGGAACCGATGATGGAAGTGAATATGACGCCAATGATCGACGTGATGCTCGTGTTGATCATTCTGCTGATTATTACGATTCCGAAGCAGCAGCACTCCGTCAACCTGAACATGCCGGTGGGTACCCCACCTCCACCGACCAAAGAGCCGGTAGTGGTGACCATCGACGTGGACTTTGACGGCACGATCCTGTGGGATAGCCAGATCGTCCCGGACCGCAATACGCTGGAAAGCAAGCTGGCCAGTGTGGCAGCAATGCCTGACCAGCCGGAAGTTCACTTGCGTCCGAACAAACTGGTACCATATAAAGTCGTGGCAGGCGTGATGGCTTCGGCCCAGCGCCTGGGCGTTACCAAAATTGGCATGGTCGGCAACGAGCAGTTCCAATAAGCATTTTTGCTAATTCCGCACACGGCAGGGTCTCCCTGCCGTGTCGTTTTTGAAGGAAAGAATTTTCAAATGACCAAGATTCGTCTCGCTCATTTCGGCCTCGCACTGGCCGCCCTCGGTTTCACCGCGGCGACCCCGCTGGTTGGCCTCGCGCCAATGGCCTACGCTGCCGAAACGCTGCGTCCAGAGATCGGCAAGCCGATCCAGGCTGCCCAGGCCCTGATGAAGTCCGGCAAGAACAAGGAAGCGCTGGCAAAACTGCGCGAAGCGGACGCCGTCGGCGGCAAATCCGCGGCTGAGTCCTACCTGATCGAACGCGTGCGCGCTGGCGCGGCGTCGGCGGCAGGCGATTACAACCAGGCTGCCAAGTCGTTCGAAATCCTGCTGGATTCCGGCCGCCTGTCGGCATCCGAAAAAGCCCAATTCTCCGAAGGCCTGGTCGGCATCTACATGCGCGCCAAGGACTACGGCAAGGCCAACGCAGCGATCGAGCGCCAGCTGAAAGAGCGCAACGACCCGAAACTGCGCGGCTACCTGATGCAGAACTACTACAACATGGGCAACACCGCTGCGGTGCTGAACATCGTGCGTGGTGAAGAAAAAGCCGGCCGCGTGCCGAGCGAAGACATGTACGGCATGGTCGCCAACCTGCAGAACAAGGCAGGCGACAAGGCAGGCTACGTGGCCACGCTGGAAAAGCTGGCGCGCCACTACCCGAACGCCAATACCTGGAACGACCTGCTGAACCGCGTGCAGCGCCAGCCTGGCTTCTCGCAGCGCCTGGCAGTCGACATCTACCGCCTCAAGCTGAAGAACAACCTGCTGAAGAAGCCTTCCGAGTTCATGGAAATGGCCCAGCTGGTGCTGCAGGAGAAGTCGCCTGCCGAAGCGCAGCGCGTGGTGGCAGCCGGCTACAAGGCGGGTGCACTGGGCGTGGGCGCGGAAGCGCCGCGTCACCAGCGCCTGAAGGACCTGGCCGACCGTGAAGCAGCGTCATTCGTGGGCGCAGCCCCGGCGCTGGAAGCGGCCATCCGCAAGGAAAACGACATGTCCAGCCTGGCACGCCTGGGTTATGGCCTGGTCCAGTCGGGCAAGACCGAGCAGGGCCTGAAGCTGATGAACGAAGCGATCAAGTCCGGTCAACTGGGCGAGCGCAAGGAAGAGGTTGAACTGCGCCTCGGCCAGGCGTACGCCTACGCGGGCAACCAGAAGCAGGCACTGGCGACCTGGAAGGGCGTCGACGGCAAGGACGGCTCCGCCGCACTGGCCCGCTACTTCGCCATGGCCAAGTAATTGGGGTTTGGGGACTGTCCCTGCGGGACTGTCCCCCTCCCTTAAAAAGCGCTGCCCTGCCCCCGCAGGCAGCGCTTTTTATCTTTCTGATCGTATAATCAAGCCTTTGCCCCCACCCAACCGTACATGAAGGTATTCCGCGGTCTCCCCAATGACCGTGCCCGCGCCCCCTGCGCGCTCACGATCGGCAATTTCGACGGCGTCCACCGCGGCCACCAGGCCCTGCTAGCGCGCGTGCGCGCTGCCGCCGCACGCCTGGGCGTCGAAGCGGCCGTGATGACCTTCGAGCCGCATCCGCGCGAATTCTTCGCCGAACGGATGGGCGACCTGTCCCGGGCCCCGAACCGTATCGCCACCCTGCGCGACAAGCTCGAATCGCTGCGCCAGTGCGGCGTCGACCGCGTGATCGTCGAGCACTTCAACGCCAGCTTCGCGGCCATGCCGCCGGACGACTTCACCCGCAAGGTGCTGGCCGAGGGCCTGCACGTGAAATGGCTGATGGTGGGCGAGGACTTCTGCTACGGCGCCAAACGCGCCGGCAACGTCGCCATGCTGCGCGAGGCAGGCCGCGAACTGGGCTTCGAGGTCGAGACCCTGCCCACCGTGATGGAGGGCGCCGAACGCGTCTCCTCGTCCGCCGTGCGCGCCGCGCTGGCCGCGGGCGACTTCGCCCAGGCCAAAGTCCTGCTCGGCCACGGCTACTCGATTTCCGGCCACGTGATCCACGGCGCCAAGCTGGGGCGCACGATCGGCTACCCTACCCTGAACCTGCGCGTCGCGCACCGCCCTGCCGTGAACGGCATCTTCGTGGTGCAGGTGCACGGCCTGCGCGGCACGCCCGTGCACGGCGTGGCCAGCGTCGGCGTGCGCCCGACGGTGGAGAACGCGGGCCGCATGCTGCTCGAAGTGCACCTGTTCGACTACGACCAGGCTTGCTACGGCAAGCTGGTGCGCGTCGAATTCCTGAAAAAAATCCGCGACGAGGAAAAGTTCACCGACCTCGCCACGCTGACCGCGGCCATCGACAACGATGCCGCGCTCGCCCGCAACTACTTTGCTCAAAACTGAAGAATCGCCATGTCCGATAAAGCCGCTAAAAAACCCGAAAGCAAATACCCGGTCAACATGACCGACACCCCGTTCCCGATGCGTGGCGACCTCGCCAAGCGCGAACCGGGCTGGGTCAAGCAATGGCAGGACAAGAAGATTTACGAGCGCATCCGCAAGGCCGCCAAGGGCCGCCCGATGTTCATCCTGCATGACGGTCCGCCGTATGCGAACGGCGACATCCACCTGGGCCACGCGGTCAACAAGATCCTCAAGGACATGGTGGTCAAGTCGCGCACCATGGCCGGCTTCGACGCGCCTTACGTGCCGGGCTGGGACTGCCACGGCATGCCGATCGAGATCCAGATCGAAAAACTGCACGGCAAGAACCTGCCGACGGCGGAAGTGCTGACCAAGGCCCGTTCCTACGCCAACGAACAGATCGAGCGCCAGAAGAAGGACTTCATCCGCCTGGGCGTGCTGGGCGAGTGGGACAACCCGTACAAGACCATGGCCTTCGGTAACGAGGCGGACGAGCTGCGCGCGCTGGGCAAGCTGCTGGAAAAAGGCTACGTGTACCGCGGCCTGAAGCCCGTGAACTGGTGCTTCGACTGCGGCTCCGCGCTGGCCGAAGCGGAAGTGGAATACCAGGACAAGCGCGATCCTGCCATCGATGTCGGCTTCCCGTTCGCCGAGCGCGAGAAGCTGGCGGCCGCCTTCGGCCTGCCGCAGCTGCCGGAAGGCGACGGCTTCATCGTGATCTGGACCACCACGCCATGGACCATCCCGTCCAACCAGGCGCTGAATGTGAACGCGGAAGTCGAGTACGCGCTGGTGCAGACCACGCGCGACGGCAAGCCGCTGATGCTGCTGCTGGCAAAGGACCTGGCCGCGCAGTGCCTCGAGCGCTACAAGCTCGACGCCGGCACCATCCTCGCCACCACCAGGGGCGAGAAGCTGGCCGGCATCCGGTTCCACCATCCGCTCTACCGCAAGGACCCGTTCTACGACCGCCTGTCGCCGCTGTACCTGGCCGACTACGTCACCACCGAGAGCGGCACCGGCGTGGTGCACTCCGCGCCCGCCTACGGCCTGGAAGACTTCGTGTCCTGCAAGGAGCACGGCATCAAGGACGACGAGATCCTGACCCCGGTGATGGGCGACGGCCGATTCGCCTCCACGCTGCCGCTGTTCGCCGGCATGACGATCTGGGAGGCGTCCAAGCCGATCTGCGCCGCGCTGACCGAGGAAGGCGCGCTGTTCGAGCTGAAGATGTTCGACCACAGCTACATGCACTGCTGGCGCCACAAGACCCCGATCGTGTACCGCGCCACCAACCAGTGGTTCGCCGGCATGGACATCGTGCCGAAGGACGGCGCCGCGCCGCTGCGCGAAACCGCCCTCAAGGCGATCGAGGAGACCGCGTTCTACCCGTCGTGGGGCAAGGCGCGCCTGCACGGCATGATCGCCAACCGTCCGGACTGGACCCTGTCGCGCCAGCGCCAGTGGGGCGTGCCGATGGCCTTCTTCATCCACCGCGAGACCGGCACGCTGCATCCGGAGACCCCGCGCCTGCTGGAAGAAGTGGCGCAGATGATCGAAAAGAACGGCATCGACGCATGGCATGCGCTCGACCCGAAGGACATCCTGGGCGCCGACGCCGACAACTACGTCAAGAACCGCGACACGCTGGATGTGTGGTTCGACTCCGGCACCACGCACCAGACCGTGCTGCGCGGCTCCCACGCGGCGCAGTCGCAGTTCCCGGCCGACCTGTACCTGGAAGGCTCGGACCAGCACCGCGGCTGGTTCCACTCGTCGCTGCTGACCTCCTCCATGCTGAACGGCCGCGCGCCGTACAAGGCCCTGCTCACGCACGGCTTTACCGTGGACGGCGAAGGCAAGAAGATGTCCAAGTCGCTGGGTAACACGCTGGCGCCGCAGAAGATCTCCGATACGCTCGGCGCCGACATCCTGCGCCTGTGGATCGCCTCGACCGACTACTCGGGCGAGCTGTCGATCTCCGACGAGATCCTCAAGCGCGTGACCGAATCCTACCGCCGCATCCGCAACACCCTGCGCTTCCTGCTCGCGAACACCTCGGACTTCGACTTCAAGGCGCACGCCGTGCCGGTCGACGAGATGATCGAGATCGACCAGTACGCGCTGGCCAGCGTGGCCGAGCTGCAGAAGGCGATCACCCAGCACTACGAGGCCTACGAGTTCCACCCGGTCGTCTCGAAGCTGCAGAACTTCGCATCGGAAGACCTGGGCGGCTTCTACCTCGACATCCTCAAGGACCGCCTGTACACCTCCGGCGTCGATTCGAAAGCGCGCCGCTCGGCGCAGACCGCGCTGTGGCACATCACGCAAAGCCTGCTGCGCCTGATGGCGCCGATGCTGTCCTTCACCGCCGAAGAAGCGTGGGCAGTGTTCGCCGGCGGCGAGGCCTATGCCGCAAGCGACGAAACCATCTTCACCCAGACCTGGTGGGAAGTGCCGCAGCCGGCCAAGCGCGACGAACTGCTGGCCAAGTACGCCCTGCTGCGCACCGTGCGCGCGGACGTGACCAAGCAGCTGGAAGAACTGCGCAGCGAAGGCGCGATCGGCTCGTCCCTGCAGGCCGAGCTGACCATCGCCGCATCGGGCGAAAAGTACCGCGCGCTGGCGAGCCTGGACGACGACCTCAAGTTCGTGTTCATCACCTCGCAGGCCAAGGTGGTGGAAGCGGCCAGCGAAGCCGAAGAGTCGGTGGTCGTGAACCCGTCCCTGGCGGCCAAGTGCGAGCGCTGCTGGCACTACCGCGCGGACGTCGGCCAGCACGCCAACGATCCGGGCCTGTGCGGACGCTGCCACGCCAACCTGTTCGGCGCCGGCGAAAAGCGCCACTTTGCATAAGCGGCGACCGTGAACATGGCAACCAAAAAAGCAGTCGCAGGCAAACCTGCATTCTCCGCATCCAAGTCGGCCCCGCGCGGCTCGCTGGTACCGTGGCTGGGCATCGCGGCCATCATCGTGCTGTTCGACCAGCTCACCAAGATCGTGATCGAGAAGATCTTCCACTATGGCGAAGTGCTGCCGGTGACCTCGTTCTTCAACCTGGTCCTGGCGTACAACAAGGGCGCAGCGTTCAGCTTCCTCGCGGGCGCGGGCGGCTGGCAGCGCTATTTCTTCACCGCCGTCGGCATCATCGCGGTAGTGTTCATCGTCCAGCAGCTGCGCAAGCACGCCGACCAGCGCCTGTTCTGCCTGTCGTTCTCGTTCATCATGGGCGGCGCAATCGGCAACGTGATCGACCGTGTCGTGTACGGTCACGTGGTGGACTTCCTCGACTTCCACTGGACCGGCATCGGCCACTTCCCGGCGTTTAACCTCGCGGACATCGCGATCACGCTGGGCGCGGCCATGTTCATCATCGACGAGCTGCGGCGCGTCAACCGCAAGTAAAGGGACACACCATGGCCCGGCAACTCGAAGGCAAACGCATCGTCCTCGGCCTGTCCGGCGGCGTGGCCTGCTACAAGTCGGCGGAGCTGTGC
Organism: Pseudoduganella sp. GCM10020061; assembly: GCF_042683405.1. Taxonomy (NCBI): domain Bacteria; kingdom Pseudomonadati; phylum Pseudomonadota; class Betaproteobacteria; order Burkholderiales; family Oxalobacteraceae; genus Pseudoduganella; species Pseudoduganella sp. GCM10020061. The sequence continues at coordinate 164,833 of NZ_JBHUJS010000003.1, forward strand.
CGCGCGCTGGTGAAGGAAGGCGCGTCCGTGCAGGTCGTGATGACCGACGCGGCCACGCACTTCATCACCGCAGTGACCATGCAGGCCCTGTCGGGCCAGCCGGTCTACACCGACCAGTGGGACCCGCGCGTGGCCAATAACATGGCCCACATCGACACCACGCGCGACGCCGACGCGATCCTGATCGCGCCCTGCTCCGCCGATTTCATTCGCAAGCTGGCGCACGGCGCCTGCGACGACCTGCTCTCCACCATGTGCGTGGCGCGCCCGGCGCGCGTGCCGCTGCTGATTGCGCCGGCCATGAACGTGGAGATGTGGCAGAACGCCGCCACCCAGCGCAACGTCGCGCAGGTGAAGGCGGACGGCGTGTGCCTGTTCGGCCCCGCCGCCGGCGAGCAGGCCTGCGGCGAGACCGGCCTTGGCCGCATGCTCGAACCCGAGCAGCTGGTGGAAGAGCTGATCGCATCGTTCCAGCCCAAGGTGCTGGAAGGCCGCCGCGTGCTGATCACCGCCGGCCCGACCTACGAGGCGATCGACCCGGTGCGCGGCATTACCAATCTCTCCTCGGGCAAAATGGGCTACGCGGTCGCCCGCGCAGCGCGCGAAGCCGGCGCCGACGTGCTGCTGGTATCCGGCCCGACCGCGCTGCCGACGCCGCACGGCGTGCGCCGCATCGACGTGAAGAGCGCGCAGCAGATGAAGCAGGCCGTGATGGACTCACTCAAGGGCGTGCACGTGTTCATCGGCGTCGCCGCGGTGGCCGACTGGCGCGTCGCGAACGCCAGCGAACAGAAAATGAAGAAGCAGGAAGGCGGCGCGACGCCGTCGCTGGAGTTCGAGGAGAACCCGGACATCCTGGCCAGCGTGGCCGCCACCACCTCGATCTCGGGCTGGCCCTACTGCGTCGGCTTCGCGGCCGAGTCGGAAAAGCTGGAAGACTTCGGCGCGGCCAAGCGCGAACGCAAGGGCATTCCGCTGCTGGTCGGGAACATCGGCCACCACACCTTCGGCCAGGACGACAACACCATCATGCTGTTCGACGAAAACGGGCACACCGTGCTGCCGCGCGCGGACAAGCTGACGCTGGCACGCCAGCTCATTTCGGAAATCGCAAAGCGCATCGAGCGCCAGGCCCTCATATGAAAAAGAATATCGACGTCAAGATCCTGGACCCGCGCATGAAGGAATTCATGCCCGAGTACGCAACGCCGGGCAGCGCGGGCCTCGACCTGCGCGCCTGCATCGACCTGCCGGTCACGCTCGAACCCGGAGCGACGGTGCTGATCCCGACCGGGCTGGCGATCCACATTGGCGATCCGCGCTATGCGGCGATGATCCTGCCGCGCAGCGGCATGGGCCACAAGAACGGCATTGTCCTTGGGAATCTGGTAGGCTTAATCGACTCCGACTACCAGGGCCAGCTCATGGTCTCGACCTGGAATCGCGGGCAGAAGGCCTTCACGCTCCAGCCGATGGAGCGGCTGGCGCAGCTGGTGATTGTCCCGGTCCTGCAAGTCGGATTCAACGTCGTCGAAGAATTCGAACAAAGCGAACGCGGTGCTGGCGGGTTTGGCAGCACCGGCAAACACTAAGGAGTCGTCAATGAACCGCAAGCTTACCTGGCTTGGCGTCGTATCCGCGCTGCTGCTCGCCGCGTGCACCACCCAGGGACCGGTACAACCTGAAGCCGAGGCCCCGCGCCCGGTCGAGAAGGCCCCTGCCCTGTCGCCGAAACTGGCCGCCGCTGCGGACTACCTCACCAGGATGGCGGAGCAGCAGGCGCGCCTGTACAGCGTGGCCGCGCCGCTCCTCATCAACAACGCGCAGCTGTGCAAATCGCACGCGCGCAACCTGCTCGGCTTCACCGCCAAGAACCGCTACTACTATCCGGGCGAATTCAACGAAGCGGCCCACTATGCGTTCGGCATGGGCGACCAGATGCAGGTCACCGGCGTGCTGGCTGGCAGCGGCGCCTCCAAGGCCGGCCTGCGCCGCGGCGACGGCCTCGTGTCCGCCGAGGGCAAGCCGATTCCGACCGGCGCCACCGCGCCGTCGACCGTGGGCTCCGTGCTCGGGCCGCTGGTGGCCAAGAATGCGACCATCGACATGGTCATCTCGCGCGACGGCGCCAACCGCGACATCGCGGTGCCGGTCACGCGCGCCTGCGGCTTTGGCATTGAACTGGGCAATTCGGACAACGTGAACTCGTATGCGGACGGCTCGCGCGTGCTGGTCACGCGCGGCATGCTCAACTTCGCGCAGTCGAACGACGAACTGGCTTACGTGATGGCGCGCGGGATCGCGCACAACATGCTGGGCCATCCGCAATCGCAGCGCCAGAACAGCACCCTGTCCTCGATCATCGACAACCTGGTGTCGGTGCGGCCCGACCTGTCGATGCTGATCGGCAGCGGCGGCGTCAAGGCGATGCCGTCGGACCTGGATGCGGCGGCGGACCGGCTCGCGGTGTACCTGCTCGCGCGTGCGAACTACGACCTGGACGGCGTGGAAAAATTCTGGAAGCGCCTGGCGGACACCTATCCGGCCAGCGTGCTGAATGGCTACGTGGCGAATCACCCGTCGACGCAGGTGCGGCTCGCGACCATCGGCAAGGCTGTCGATGAAGTGGAAGCCAAGCGCAAGGCCAAACAGGCCCTCGTTCCCTGATCCGGGACGGTACCGCCCGCTCAGCGGCCTGCGGGACTGTCCCCTTCCCCGATCAGATGAAGTCGGCGAGTTCGGGCCACGTCATGGTCGCCCACACGATCAGCGCAATGAACGCCACCGCTCCCAGGCAGGCCAGCAGCAACAGGTCGAACCTGGGCGAGTCGCCCCGCTTTTTCTTATCTTTGCTCATGCCCGGTAGTATATTCGATCCATGGACAGCATCGACCTCGAGGTTCTGAAAGCGGCCAGCGCCTGGATCGACGCTGGCCAGCGCTGCCTGCTGGTCACGGTGGTGCGGACCTGGGGATCGAGCCCGCGTCCCGCCGGCGCCCTGCTCGCGATCTGCGAGGACGGCCGCGTTAGCGGCTCCGTTTCCGGCGGCTGCATCGAGGACGACCTGATCGAGCGCGTGCGCTGCGAAGGCATTACCCGCACCCGGCCCGAGCTGGTCACTTATGGCATCACCGCCGACGAGGCGCACCGCTTCGGCCTGCCCTGCGGCGGCACCATCGAACTGGCGCTGGAGCCACTGGGCGCCGCCAGCCGCATCGCGGAACTGCTCGCACTGCTGGAAGGCCATCAGCTGGTCGCGCGCCGGCTCGACATGGAAACAGGCGCGGTTACGCTGGATGCGGCGGGCGCCGGCGACGTGCTGCGGATGCAGGACGGCGTGCTGACGACCGTGCACGGCCCGCGCTGGCGCCTGCTGGTCATCGGGGCCGGACAGCTCTCGCGCATCCTCGCGCAGATCGCCAGCGCCATGGACTACCACGTCACCGTCTGCGACCCGCGCGAAGACTACCGCGCCAGCTGGAACCTGCCGGGCATCGAACCCGTGCATGCGATGCCGGACGACCTGGTGCTGGAGATGCGGCTCGATGCGCGCAGCGCCGTGGTCGCGCTGACGCACGACCCCAAGCTGGACGACCTGGCCTTGATGGAAGCCTTGAAATCCGACGCCTTCTACGTCGGCGCCATCGGCTCGCGCGCGAACAACGCGCGGCGGCGCGAACGCCTGCGCGAGTTCGACCTCACGCCGGCACAGATCGCGCGCCTGCATGGGCCGATCGGCCTGTACATCGGCAGCAAGACACCACCCGAGATCGCGATTTCGATCATGGCCGAGATGACCGCCATCCGTAACGGCGTGCCGCAGTCGCTGCGCGTCCCCCACGCCGCGGCATAGGGGACTGCCGCCTACGCCAGCACGCCGTCGCGTTCGGGCTGGTAGACGATATCGAGCACCCTGACGACCAGCGGGCCGTTCGGCCCCGCCCATTCGATGCTGCTTCCCACCGCCAGCCCCAGCAACGCACTGCCGACCGGCGACAGCACCGAGATCGTGTTGTCGCCCGCTTCGCGCGGATACACGAGCGTCATGCAGAACGCTTCCCCGTCGTGGCCAAGGGAAAAGCGGACCGTGGAGTTCATGGTGACGACGACCGGCGGCACCTCGTCGCCGTCGACCAGCTCGGCCCGTTCCAGCTCGCCCAGCAGGCCTTCGCAATGGGCGGTGGGCGGCAGCGAATCGATCAGCGCGATCAGGCGCTCGAAGTCACGGGTGGTGACGATGATTTCGGGTTTCATGTTGTTCCTTCCAAATGTGCCAGGAGCGGACGCTCGAACGCGTGCCCGCTGGCGGATCAAAGACTGACGGTTCGGATGGAGGTGGCTCGGGAGAGGTGACAGGCGGGTGCCCGTTTTCCGCTCACCGAGCCTGGAAAAGCCAGGCGAGATCGCGGCTCGAGCATTGCGCTCGGCGCGCGCCTGCAACGGTGGTTCCGGCTGGGGAGATGGACGCGCGGGCGCCTTCCGCGGTGTGCGGATGCAGGGCGTGGCAATGGCGGATGCGCGGCGCGGTCATGTGGTGAGTATAACCCCGTCCGTGCGGGGAGGACAGCGCCTGGCGGAATCGGCCCAAACATGGCCGATTCCGCCACCGTGGCTTTAAAAGCAAGATGCGGGGAGCGGGGGCCGGCCGGGCGTGCGATACTTGCTGGCTCCTGCGGGGACAGGCCCCGGCTACCAAACCACACCGACACATGAATACCGCCAATTTCCTGCGACTGATCCTGCTGGCTGCCATCTGGGGCGGCTCTTTCCTCTTCATGCGCATCAGCGCGCCGGTGCTCGGGCCGGCGGTGCTGATCGAATACCGGGTCGCGTTCGCGGCGGTGTTCCTCGCCATCGTGGGCTACTTCCTCAACAGGCGGCTCGACCTGCGCGCGCACTGGAAGCATTACCTGATGCTGGGCTTCTTCAATTCCGCCCTGCCCTTCCTGCTGTTTGCGTATGCGGCGTCGACGCTGTCCGCCTCCGTGCTGTCGGTGCTGAACGCCACGGCGCCGATGTTCGGCGCGCTGATCGGCGCCGTGTGGGGTCGCCAGGGCATCAAGATGCGCACCACGCTCGGGCTGGCGATGGGCACCGCCGGCGTGGCGCTGCTGGTCGGCTTTGACGATGTCAGCAAGCTCCCCGGCGCGGGCATCGCCATCGCCGCCGGCCTGGCGGCCGCGTTCTGCTACTCGGTGGCCAGCACTTACGCCAGGTCGGCCAAGGCGGTGGAACCATTCGCCAACGCGCATGGAAGCATGTGGGCCGCGACGCTGCTGGTCATTCCCGCGCTGCCGTTCTTCCCGTCGCCCGGCGAGCCGACAGCAGGCGTGATGGCAGCCGCGCTGGCCCTGGGCATCCTGTGCAGCGGCATCGCCTACCTGCTGTATTTCAAGCTGGTGGCCGATGTCGGCCCGACGTCGGCGCTGACGGTCACCTTCCTCAATCCCATCTTCGGCATCCTGTGGGGCGCGCTGTTCCTGCACGAGGTGATCGGCTGGCACACCATCGCCGGCTCGGCCATCGTGATCGGCGGCACCATGCTGGTGACGGGCTTCAAGCCGCGCTTCGGACGGACGGCTGCGGCGGCCGCGCGCTGATGGCCGTCCGCCGCATCGCGCTGCCGCCGGGCTACCGGAAGCAGGATGTCCTCGCCTTCCACAGCCGCGACGCCGAAGGCATTGCGGAGCAGGTCACGCAGGAGCGCCTGCGCAAGGCCGTCCTGCTCGGCGGTACGCCGGTGCTGCTCGATGTGACATTCGGCGATGCCGAGGCGGTCTGCGAAGTGGCATCCGATTGCGCGCTCGATGCCGCACAGGAGGCGATGGTGGACGACGCGCTCCTGAACATCCTGGGCCTGCGCATCGACCCGGACCGCTTCCTGGAGTTCGCCAGGGCCGACCCGGTGCTGGGGCCGCTCGCGCGCCGGCATGCGGGACTGCGCATCGTACAGTCGGCCACCGTGTTCGAGGCGCTGACCTGGGCCGTCATCGGCCAGCAGATCAACCTGACCTTCGCGATCGCGCTGCGGCGCACCTTCATCCAGCAGGCCGGCCGTGCGCACAGCGGCGGGCTGCTCTGCTATCCGGAGGCCGCCGACGTCGCGAGGCTGGACGTGGAGGACCTCACCACCCGCAAGTTCTCGCGCTCGAAAGCGGAAACGCTGATCAGGCTTGCCACGCTGGTCGCCGAAGGCGGGCTGTCGCTGGAGCGCACGGGCGACGTCGAGCGCACCAGCGCGGCACTGCTGGCGGTGAAGGGCATCGGGCCGTGGACGGTCAACTATGCGCTGCTGCGCGGGTTCGGCTACGGGGATTGCTCGCTGCATGGGGATGTGGCGGTGCGCAGCGCGCTGCAGAAGCTGCTGGGAACGGCGGAGAAGCCGTCGATTGCGGAGGCGGAACGCTGGCTGGCGGGCTATGCGCCGCATCGCACCATGGTGGCGGCCCATCTGTGGGCGAGCCTCTGAGCCGCAGGGGACTGTCCCTGAAAGCCGCTGAGCGGGCAGTACCGTCCCCAGCTTTTTAATAAGCTCAGAGGCTAAGCACGCTAAAAAGCTGGGGACAGTCCCCTGCGGGGACAGTCCCCAAACCCCAAACGAAAAAGCCGCTGGCCTCGTTTGAGAGCCAGCGGCTTTGGAATCTGGTTGCGGGGACAGGATTTGAACCTGTGACCTTCGGGTTATGAGCCCGACGAGCTGCCAGACTGCTCCACCCCGCGTCTGATACGAAGTATTATACGCAGCTTTCCCGCTTTAGGCAAACTTAATCCCATTTACTTGTGCGATTGCAGCAGGCCATGCACGATAACGCGGCCGTGGCGGTGCGTCATCGCAGTGCGGAAACGGTGTAAAGTGAAGTCCTCATTCCACAAAGCCGATTTATGAAATTCTGTTCCGAGTGTGCCCACCCTGTCGCCCTGGCCATCCCCGAAGGCGACAACCGGCCACGCTACGTGTGCGCGCAATGCAGCGCGATCCACTACCAGAACCCCAAGCTGGTGGTCGGCTCGGTTCCGGTATGGGAGCAGGACGGGCCGCTGAAGGTGCTGCTGTGCCGCCGCGCGATCGAACCGCGCTATGGCTACTGGACGCTGCCCGCCGGCTTCATGGAAAACGAGGAAACCACCGGGCAGGCCGCCGTGCGCGAGACGGAAGAAGAAGCCGGCGCGCGCATCGAGCTCGGCAGCCTGTTTACGCTGCTGAACGTGGCGCAGGTCCACCAGGTGCACCTGTTCTACCTCGCGCGCCTGCTGGACCTGGACTTCGAGGCGGGCGTCGAGTCGCTGGAAGTGCGCCTCTTCGCCGAGTCCGAGATCCCGTGGGACGAGCTGGCCTTCCCCACCATCCGCAAGACGCTCGAGCTGTTCTTCGAAGACCGCACCCGCATGCGCGAAGGCGGCGTGCACGGCTTCTACAGCCACGACATCGTGCGCCCCATGCGCTCCGCGGGCGCCTGATCACGCATCATGATCCCCTGGCTCGAATCCAACACCCCGTTCCCGGACGTGTCGCAGGCGCTGACCGTCGACGCGCCCGGGCTGCTGGCGGCGGGCGCGGACCTGTCCCCGCAGCGGCTGCTGGCCGCCTACCGCCAGGGCATCTTCCCGTGGTTCTCCGAGGGCCAGCCGATCCTCTGGTGGAGCACCGATCCGCGCATGGTGCTCAAGACCGGTGACTTCCACGTTTCGTCCAGCCTGCGCAAGACGCTGCGCAAGGTCGAGCGCAGCATGCGCGAAGGCGGCCCGTGGCAGCTGAAGTTCGACAGCGCCTTCGAGCAGGTGATGCGCGCCTGCGCCGAACCGCGCCGCGACGGGCCGGGCACCTGGATCTCCGAGGAGATCGTGGCCGGCTACACCGCCTTGCACCGGATGGGCTACGCGCACTCGTCCGAGCTGTGGCACGAGGGCGAACTGGTGGGCGGCGCCTATGGCGTGTCGATCGGCGCCATGTTCTACGGCGAGTCGATGTTCGCGCGCGTGCCGGACGGCTCCAAGGTGGCGCTGGCGCACCTGGTCGGCTTCCTGCGCATGCACGGCGTGATGATGATCGACTGTCAACAGGAGACCGCACACCTCGCCTCGCTGGGCGCCGCGCCGATCCCGCGCCGCGAATTCCTGGCGCACCTGCGGCAGGCCATCGCCGCGCCCCAGATCGTCGACTGGGACAGCCCGCCTTCCCTGCTCCCCGCGCACGCGGCGGTCCAGGCCGGGTTGAGCGAAGCCCAGGACCGGGGCGCTGCGCAGGCTCAGTATGGATCCCCGCCCGCGCGGGGATGATGCGGCGCCACGGATGAGTGCGCGCGCACCATCGACATCCCAAACTTTGGCTACAATGGACTCCAGCCAGTCAGCCCTGGGGACGCACGCATGACGCACCTGAACGACCTGCCCTTCTCGACGCTGCAGTTCTACATCACGGCACCTTATGCGTGCAGTTACCTCGACACGCGCCAGGCGCGTTCGCAAGTCGCCACGCCCTCGCACCTGATCAACGCGGACGTCTATTCCGAACTGGTGCGCAACGGCTTTCGCCGCAGCGGCATCTTTACCTACCGCCCCAACTGCGACGGCTGCCACGCCTGCATCCCGGTGCGCGTGTGCGCGCTCCAGTACCAGCCCAACCGCGCCCAAAAGCGGGCCTGGACGCGCCACGAAAAGCTGCGCCCAATGATCGCCACGCTTGGATTTTCCGACGAGCACTACGCCCTGTACCTGCGTTACCAGACCACCCGCCATATCGGCGGCGGCATGGACCAGGACAGCCGCGACCAGTATGCGCAGTTCCTGCTCCAGAGCCGCGTCAACACGCGCCTGGTCGAGTTCCGCGAGCCGGACGGCACCTTGCGCATGGTCTCGATCATCGACGTGCTGTCGGACGGCCTGTCGTCCGTGTACACCTTCTTCGACCCCGACGTGCCGGGCGCCTCGTTCGGCACCTACAACGTGATGTGGCAGATCGCGCAGGCGCGCGAACTGGGCCTGCCCTACGTCTACCTGGGCTACTGGATCGAACACAGCCAGAAGATGTCCTACAAGATCAACTTCCGCCCGCTCGAAGCGCGGCAGGACGGGCGCTGGAGCGTGGTGTCGGCCGCACGGTAAAATAGCGGGATTCCATCATCCCGCCCCGCCATGTCCGACAAGCTCCTGTACGCCCTCGCCCGCCCGCTGCTGTTCTCGCTCGACGCCGAAACCGCGCACAACCTCACGCTTCCTGCCCTGCGCCGCGCCGCGTCGCTCGGCCTCACGCGCGCCTGCAGCAAGCCGGCGCCCGATCCGCGCACCGTGATGGGCATCGTGTTCCCGAACCCGGTGGGCCTGGCCGCCGGCCTGGACAAGGATGGCGCCTACATCGACGGCCTGGCCGCGCTGGGCTTCGGCTTCATCGAAGTGGGCACGGTCACCCCGCGCGCCCAACCGGGCAACGCCAAACCGCGCATGTTCCGCCTGCCTGCCGCCAACGCCATCATCAACCGCATGGGCTTCAATAACGGCGGCGTGGACGCCTTCGTCGCCAACGTGCAGCGCTCGCGCTACTACCAGGAAGGCGGCGTGCTGGGCCTGAACATCGGCAAGAACGCCGACACGCCGATCGAGCGCGCGGCGGACGACTACCTGGCCTGCCTGGAAAAGGTCTACCCGTACGCAACCTACGTCACGGTCAACATCTCCTCGCCCAACACCAAGAACCTGCGCCAGCTGCAGGGCGCCTCCGAGCTGGATGCGCTGCTGTCGCAGCTCAAGGACGCGCAATCGCGCCTCGCGGACAGGCACAAGCGCTACGTGCCGATCACGCTGAAGATCGCACCGGACATCGACGGCGACCAGATCAGGGAAATCGCGGGCGCGCTGCTGCGCCACAAGATCGACGGCGTCATCGCCACCAACACGACCCTCTCGCGCACCGCCGTGCAGGGCATGCCGCATGGCGAGGAAGCGGGCGGCTTGTCGGGCGCGCCCGTGTTCGAACTGTCGAACGCGGTCGTGGCAGGCCTCAAGCGCGAACTGGGCGACGCCATTCCGATCATCGGCGTGGGCGGCATCATGAAGGGCGAGGATGCGCGCGCGAAGATGGACGCGGGCGCGCAGCTGGTGCAGCTGTACAGCGGCCTGATTTACCGCGGCCCGGCGCTGGTGCGCGAGTGCGCCAGCGCGATCCGCCGCTAACGCAAAGGGAGCACGCGATGCAGCGCAACCGGCTTGGCGACACCGACCTTCACGTATCGAAGGTCTGCCTCGGCACGATGACCTTCGGCGAGCAGAATACCGAAGCGGACGCGCACAGCCAGCTCGACTTCGCGCTGGAGCGGGGCGTCAATTTCATCGATACCGCCGAAATGTATCCGGTGATGCCGCGCGCCGAAACGCAGGGATCGACCGAGCGCTTCATCGGCAGCTGGCTGAAGAAAAGCGGCCGCCGCGCCGACGTGGTGCTGGCCACCAAAGTCGCGGGACCGAATCCGTCCATGCACTGGATCCGCGGCGGCCGCAACAACCTGGACGAGGCGAATATCCGCGCCGCCGTCGAAGCGAGCCTGCAGCGCCTGCAGACCGACTACATCGACCTGTACCAGCTGCACTGGCCGAGCCGCAACGCGCCGATCTTCGGCAACAACATGTTCGACCCGTCGAAGGAACGCGACAGCGTGCCGGTCGAAGCGACGCTGGAGGTGCTGGGCAAGCTGGTCGAAGAAGGAAAGATCCGCCACATCGGCGTATCGAACGAGACCTCATGGGGCGTGAGCGAATTCATCAAGCAGTCGGAGTCCAGGGGCCTGCCCCGCATTGCCACCATCCAGAACCTGTACAACCTGACCGCACGCGGCTTTGAGACCAGCCTGCTGGATGAGACCTGCTACCGCGAGCGCGTCAGCCTGCTGGCCTACAGCCCGCTCGCGTTCGGCCAGCTATCGGCAAAGTATCTCGACAACCCGAAGGCGCATGGCCGCCTGACGATCTTCCCGCCCGGCTGGAGCCCGCGCTACCTGCGCCCGGCTGTGCTGGCCGCCGCCGCCGAGTATGCGGCGCTGGCGCGCGCCAACGGCATGACGCCGGCCGCGATGGCGCTGGCGTGGTGCTACAGCCGCTGGTTCGTGGCCTCCACCATCATCGGCGCGACCACGCTGGCCCAGCTGGAAGAGAACATCGGCGCCGCGGACATCACGCTGGCGCCGGACCTCATCGGCGCCATCGACGCCATCCACGCCCGCCTGACCAACCCCGGCCAGTAGCTCGCCGCAGTCAGCTGCCCTACTTGCGTTTGCGCTCGCCGGCCGCGAACTCTTCGATTTTCTTGGTCGGGCCGGACACGATCAGCAGGTCCGCCGGCAGGATGCGCGTCTCCGGCAAGGCGTGCTGGAAGTCCTCGTTCATGCGCTTGACCCCGACCACCGTGACGCCAAAGCGCGAGCGCACGTGCGAGTCGGCCAGCGTCAGGTTGTGGGTCTCGGCCGGCGCATTGATCTTGGCGATCGCGAAGCCGTCCTCGAATTCGATGAAGTCCATCATGCGCCCGGTGATCAGGTGCGCCACGCGCGCCCCCATGTCCGCCTCCGGATAGACGACGTGGTGCGCACCGATGCGCTGTGCGATCTGGCCGTGGTCGGGCGTCATCGCCTTGACCCAGATATCCTTGATGCCCAGCTCCGTTAATACCATGAGCGTCATCAGGCTGGCCGACAGATCGGAACCGATGGCGACGATGGCATGCGAGAAGTCGCCCACACCCAGCTGCAGCATGACATTTTCGTTGGTCGAATCAGCCTGCACGGCGTGCGTCAGCCGATCACCCCAGACTTGCACCAGCTCTTCCCTGCGGTCGATCCCCATCACGTCGTGGCCGAGGCGCATCAGGGATTGCGCCACCGCGCCGCCAAAACGGCCCAGGCCGATCACGACCACGCTGTCGCCGGCTGCAAAAGAGAACTGCTCTGAAAAAATTCTACCCAACAATTGGATGCTCCTCCGGATAGCGATAAGGCATGCGCCGTTCACCCAGCACCAGCGAGGTGGCGAGCGTGATCGTGCCTACCCTGCCAAAAAACATTAACAGCGCCAGCATCATCTGCCCGGACACCGGCAGCTGCGCAGTGATGCCGGTCGACAGCCCGACCGTGCCGAACGCGGAAATCACTTCGAAGATGACCTGGTCCGTCGGGAAGTCGGACACACGCAGCAGGAAAACGGTCCCGACCGAGACGAGGATACTCCCAAGTACCAGCACCGTAATCGCCTGGCGCTGCGCGGACGCGCCCACGCGCCGCCCGAACGCCTCGGTATCGGTGTGGCCCTTCGCCTCCGCCCACACCAGCAGGAACAGCACCGCAACGGTGCCCACCTTGACCCCGCCCGCCGTGCCCGCGCTGCCGCCGCCGATGAACATCAGCAGGTAGTGCAGCGACCAGGTCTCCTGCGTCAGCGCGCCAATATCGACGGCGTTGAAGCCGGCCGTCCTGGCCGACACGGAAATGAACAGGCTGTTCAGCAGCTTGTCGCCGAAGTCGAAGGCCCCCAGCGTCCTGGCGTTGCCCCATTCGAACAGCAGCACCGCGGCAAACCCGCCCAGCAGCAGCACCGCGGTGCCCGCCAGCGTGAGCTTGGTGTGCAGCGACCAGTGGCGCGGATCGCGCAAGCGCACCCGCAGGTCGTGCAGTACCGGGAAGCCGATGCCGCCAACCACGATCGCCAGCATGATCGGCACCAGCACCAGCCCATCGCCGGCGTAGCGCATCAGGCCATCGGCGTGGATGGAAAAGCCCGCGTTGTTGAAGGCCGAGATGGAATGGAACAGCCCGGACCAGCCGGCTTCCAGCCAGTCCAGGCCGTGGCTGAAATGCAGGCGCAGGACCAGCACCGCGGCCACCGCCGCCTCCATCAGCAGGGTCACCAGGATGACGACTTTCGCAATGCTGGTGACGTCGCCCAGCCCGACCGACCGCGTCTCGGTCTGCGTCATCAGGCGCGTGCGCAGGCGCGGCGAACGGTTCGCCATCAGTCCCAGCAGGGTTGCGGCCGTCATCATGCCGAATCCGCCCAACTGGAACATGGCCATGATGGCGGACTGCCCGAAGGTGGACCAGTAGGTGCCGGTATCGACCACCACCAGGCCGGTCACGCACACCGCCGATACGGCCGTAAAGAAGGCCACGCTGAACGGCGCCACCCCGCCGCCTACGTGGGCGGCGGGCAGCATCAGGACTGCGGTGCCGAGCAGGATCGTGACCAGGAAGGCCAACGGAACGGCCCGGGCCGGATGGATGACAACCTTGTTCATCCGCCGGCGCTCCCGGGCGGGCGGCGGTCGTCGAAGTCCATCGTGTCAGGGTCGGGGTCGGACGCCAGCGGTGCGCCCATGCGGCTGAGCCAGGCAAAGCCGAGCAGGCCCGCCATGAGCGAGGCCAGCAGGATTGCCATCTTCGACGCATTGATCACCTCCGGCTGTCCCGCGTACGCCAGGTTGGTAATGAAGATCGACATGGTGAAGCCGATCCCGCCCAGCAGGCCGGCGCCGAGGATGTGGCGCCACGCCAGGTCGAGCGGCAGGCGGCAGACGCCGAGCATGACGGCGACCAGGCTGAACAGGACGATGCCCGCCGGCTTGCCGGCCACCAGCCCCAGCAGGATGCCGACGCTGTTCGCCGACAGGAGCTCCTGGGCCCAGCCGGCGCCGATCACGATGCCCGTGTTGGCCAGCGCAAAGACCGGCAGGATCAGGAAGGCGACAGGCTTGTGCAGCGCGTTCTCCAGCCGGTGCGAGGGCGAGGCGGCATCGTCTTGCGCCGCCGAATACGGGATCGCGAACGCCAGCAGCACGCCGGCAATGGTCGCGTGCACGCCGGATTTGAGCATCAGGAACCACATCAGCACGCCGCCCAGCAGGTACAGCCACAAGGCCATGATGCGCCAGATGCGGTTCATCGCCAGCAGGACGGCAAACACGCCGAGCGCCGCCAGCAGGTAGGCGAACGACACCTCGGCCGTGTAGAACACGGCGATCACGATGATGGCGCCCAGGTCGTCCATCACGGCCAGCGCGGTCAGGAAAATTTTCAGCGATGCCGGCACGCGCTTGCCGAGCAGCGCCAGCACGCCCAGCGCGAAGGCGATGTCGGTGGCCATGGGAATGCCGATGCCCGCCTGGGTCGGGCTGCCGCCGTTCAGCGTAAAGTGGATCAGCGAAGGAATGGCGATGCCGCCAGCGGCAGCCACGATCGGCAGCATTGCGTTGCGCAGGTCGGACAGCTCGCCGTTTTGCAGTTCCCGTTCCAGTTCCAGCCCGATCAGCAGGAAGAACACTGCCATCAGGGCGTCGTTGACCCAGTGTTCGATGCTCAGGCCGGCGACGACCTGGCGCCAGAAGCCGAGGTAGTCCTCGCCCAGCGGCGAATTGGCGATGCCCAGCGATAGCAGCGTGCACAGGATCAGCAGCACGCCGCCGGCCTTGCCGGACTGGGCGAATTTCCTGAATGTTTGTGACAGCGGGATCTCGATGCGCATCAGCCCCTCCGCTCGCGGCTGGCAGTGCAGCGCCGGCAGGCGGCGGGTGGAGAAGGCGGGTCGGCGCGGCGCGCAGGCGCCTGGGAGATCAGGTCGGAGTTTTGCATGGTCGATGGATGTCGGAGAGCGCGTGGCGGCCCGACCAGCGCGATTCCTGTCATGCCGGCATGGCATCGACACCCTTGCCAAATTATACCCGAGTTGTCATGCAGCCAATTTCAGCCATGCTGCCGCGGTAAATGTGAGCCGTCTAACAGACGGGCGGGGATGACCCGTCCAAGCTGTTCCTATACGGTGCGCGGGTCCGCAAGGAACGTGTGCGACCGGAACCGGATGGACACATGCGTCAGTTTCTGTTTGCCACAGGTATCGAGAACAGCTACCCCGTCATCAAGCTGAGTGACGGGCGCCCTCACCGTGTCGACGAGCTGGAAAAGACCGACCACTACCGCCGCTGGAAGGAAGACCTGCAACTGGTGCACGACCTCGGCATCCGCGTGCTGCGCTACGGGCCGCCCTACTACAAGGTGCACCTCGGCCCCGGCCGCTATGACTGGTCGTTTACCGACGAGGTATTTGCCGAACTCAAGCGCCTGCGCATCTCGCCGATCGTGGACCTGTGCCACTTTGGCGTGCCGGACTGGATCGAGAACTTCCAGAATCCCGAGTTCCCCCACATGTTCGGCAACTACGCGGCGGCGTTCGCGCGGCGCTACCCGTGGGTGGATTACTACACGCCGGTCAACGAGATGTACGTGACGGCGAACTTCTCGGCGCGCAAGGGGATGTGGAACGAGCGCCTGTCGTCCGACCTCGCCTTCGTCACCGCCACCAAGCACATCGTCAAGGCCAACATCCTCGCCACCGAAGCGATCTGCGCGTTCCGCAAGGACGCCGTATTCATCCAGAGCGAGTCGTCGGAATACTTCCATCCGATCGATCCCGGCGCGATGCGCATCGCCAGCCACCTCAACGAGCTGCGTTTCCTCGCACTCGACCTGAACTACGGCTACGACGTGCGCGGCACCATGCTCGAATACCTGCTCGACCATGGCATGACGCGCGAGGAATACCATTTCTTCCTTGACCGCAACGTGAAGGCGGTGTGCGTCATGGGCAACGACTACTACGCCACCAACGAGCACATCGTGTATCCGGACGGCCAGACCTACGCCTGCGAAATGTTCGGCTACTACGTGATCACGCGCCAGTACTACGACCGCTACCGCCTGCCCGTCATGCACACCGAGACCAACAACCGCGAGGACGGCGGCTTCGAAAAGGATGCGCGCACCTGGCTGCAGCAGCAATGGGCCAACCTGGTCCGCCTCAAGCTCGATGGCGTGCCGATTGTCGGGTTCACCTGGTACAGCCTGCTCGACCAGGTGGACTGGGACAGCCTGCTGATCGCCAACAACGGCAAGGTCAACCACTTCGGACTGTACGGCCTGGATCGCCAGATCCGACCTGTGGGAGAGGCATACCGCGAGCTGATCAAGACGTGGGACAAGGAAACCAAGACCGGCATGCTGTGCCTTAACTGAAGGAGCGTGGATGGAATTGCAGGATCGGGTAGCGATTGTCACGGGCGCAACTTCCGGAATCGGCGAAGCGATTGCGCGGCGCTTCATGCAGGAAGGAGCCAAGGTGGCGCTGGTCGGCCATTCCGACGACCAGGGCCGCAAGGTCGAAACCGAACTGCGCCGGCTGGGCGCCGGGGAATGCTTCTACGTGCATGCCGATGTCAGCGACAGCGCACAGGTGCGCGCCGCGGTGGCGGCGGTGACGCAGCGCTGGCAGCGCGTCGATGTGCTCGTCAATAACGCCGCCGTCATGAAGGGCGTGCGCCTGGTGGACATGGACGAAGCCGACTGGGACCTGACGCTGTCGGTCAACCTGAAGGGGCCGTTCCTGTTTGCCAAATACACGCTGCCGGCGATGCCGCATGGCGGCGCGATCGTGAACATCTCGTCGGTGCACGCGGTGGCGACGGACGTCGCCACCTCGGCCTATTCGGCCAGCAAGGGCGGGCTGGAAGCGCTGACGCGCGCGCTGGCGCTCGAATGCTATCGCATGCACATCCGCGTGAATGCGCTGCGCGTCGGCGCGGTCGACACGGGCATGCTCTGGAATAATCCGCGCATCATGTCCGGCAAGGAGAAAGTCGATCCGCGCGACGTGGCGCAGCCGGTGGAGATTGCCGAGGCGGCCCTGTTCCTGGCCAGCCAGCGCTCCCGCTTCGTGTCCGGCGCAGTGCTGACGATCGACGGCGGCCGCCTGCCCATCCTCGGCAGCCACGCGCCCTGACCTGTCATGCCAGCGCAGGCAACGTCACGCCATCAGTAAATGATCTTGACCGCGACGCCGGTCAGCGTGGCCGCCAGCAGCCCGCGCAGGAAGTGCTCCGGCACCGAGCGCGCGAACCACGACCCCAGTGTAATGCCGGGCACCGACCCGATCAGCAACGCCCCCAGCAGCGCCCAGTTGATGGACCCGAGCCACCAGTGTCCCACCGCCGCAATTGCGGTCAGCGGAACGGCATACGCGATATCGGTCCCCGCCACCTGTGCAGGCGACAGGCGCGGATACAGCAGCACCAGCAGCGTCGCGCCAATCGCGCCGGCGCCGATGGACGACACCGTCACCAGCAGTCCCAGCGTGGCGCCCGCGATCACGGTGGCCCGGTCCAGCGCGCGCCCCTGCAGCTGGCGCTCCGGATGCGCGCTGATCCACGCCAGCATGCGCTTGCGGAACAGGATCGCGCCCACGGTCAGCAGCACCGACACGGCAATGGTGTAACGGATGAATTGCGCCACCTCTTCTTCCAGCGCGCCCAGCTGCTTGAGCGCCAGCGTGGCGAGCACGGCGGCGGGCAGCGCACCCACGCACAGCAGGCGCACGATGCGCCAGTCCACAGTGCCGCGCACGCGGTGCGCGATCGTGCCGACGCTCTTGGTGATCGATGCGAATGCGAGGTCGGTGCCGACCGCGACGGACGGCGCGACGCCGAACATCAGCGTCAGGAGCGGCGTCATCAGCGAGCCGCCGCCCACGCCGGTCATCCCGACCAGGACGCCGACCGCAAAACCCGAAATAATGAAATTGAAATCCAACAGAATGCTCCTGCGCCACTATGGCGAGGATGCATGATCGCATTGCCGGGGCGGATACCCAACAACGGTATGCTTATTAGCATAGACACACCGGGCATATAGGATGGGGACTGTCCGCGGCTACGCGTCACGCGGCGGGACAGTCCCCTTCGCGCTTACTTGTTCGGCGCGGGGGTGATGCGCAGGTACGGACGCGGGGCCTCGTAGCCTTTGGGGAACTTTTTCTTAATCTCTTCGGGATTCTGGATCGACAGCGGGATGATCACGTCGTCGCCCGGCTTCCAGTTGCCCGGGGTGGCAACAGAGTAGCCGTCGGTCAGCTGCAGCGCGTCGATCACGCGCAGGATTTCATCGAAGTTGCGGCCGGTGCTCATCGGGTAGGTGAGCATCATGCGGATCTTCTTGTTCGGGTCGATCAGGAACACCGAGCGCACGGTGGCGGTGGTCGATTGTTCCGGGTGGATCATGTCGTACAGGTTGGCGACCTTCTTGTCCGCGTCGGCGATGATCGGGAAGCCGACCACGCAGTCCTGCGTCGTCTCGATGTCGTTGATCCATTTCTTGTGCGATTCGGCCGGGTCGACCGACAGTGCGATCGCCTTGACGTTGCGCTTGTCGAAGTCGTCCTTGAGCTTGGCCGTCAGCCCCAGCTCGGTGGTGCAGACCGGGGTGAAGTCGGCGGGGTGCGAGAACAGGACCACCCACGAGTTGCCTGCCCATTCATGGAACCGGATGCGGCCAATCGACGTGTCCTGTTCGAAATCCGGTGCGGTGTCGCCCAAACGTAGTGTCATGTTCCAGTTCTCCTTAGCTAGTGGAAAAACGAAATCCGCGCCGATGAGGCCGGCCTCATCGCACGGCGGAGGAACATGTTAGCGCACTATGATCGAACGCGCTGTGCGGTATTCACATATCGATATGTGAACTTTGCATGCCGGCCAGCGCTCAATAGAAGCGGGTGAACAGGATCGTGCCCCAGGTCAGCGCGGCGATGATAATCGCCATCGCCACGGCTGCACTGCCGAGGTCCTTGGCGCGCTTGGAGAGCGGATGGCGCTCCAGCGACACGCGGTCGACCACGGCTTCGATCGCCGAATTGACAAGCTCGACCATCAATACCAGCAACAGCACCACGATCATCATGAGCTTCTGGAAGGCCGAGACCGGCAGCGCCAGCGCCACCAGCGTCGCGAACACGACCACCACGATCTCCTGCCGGAACGCGAACTCGTGCCGCCAGGCGGCCTTTACCCCTTCCACCGAATAGCCAAACGCATCCAACACGCGGCGCAGGCCGCTCTTGCTCTTGAACTCGCTCACCGGTTCATCCATCTGCTCAATTCCTTGCTGAAAACAAATAAGGGTTTCCCCCACTCACGCCGTCCGGGCATCCTGCGATTATCGCCTCGATCGTGTGCAGATTGCCAAACTTTTTCACATTGTGGTATAACGAATCGAACGATACTGCACCGCACCAACCACATCATGAAAATGGAAACGATCGAACCGCAAAAGACGTCGATTCAGGTCATCGAGCGCATGGTGGCATTGCTGGACGCGCTGGCCACCTATACGGACCCGGTCAGCCTCAAGGAATTGGCGAAGGTCTCCGGGCTGCACCCCTCAACGGCGCACCGTATCCTGAATGACATGGTGACGACGCGCTTCGTGGACCGGGTCGAACCGGGCACCTACCGCCTCGGCATGCGCCTGCTGGAACTGGGTAACGTGGTCAAGAGCCGCCTGTCGGTGCGCGAGGCTGCGCTGGACGCCATGCGTGCACTGCACAAAAAGACGCAGCAAACCGTCAACCTGTCGGTCCGGCAGGGTGACGAGATCGTGTATATCGACCGCGCCTTTTCCGAGCGCTCGGGAATGCAGGTGGTGCGCGCCATCGGCGGACGCGGCCCGCTGCACCTCACCTCGACCGGCAAGCTGTTCCTCTCGGTCGACGACCCCAAGGCCATCCGCGCCTATGCCACCCGCACCGGGCTGGCGGGCCACAACAAGAATTCGATAACCGACCTGTCCAAGCTGGAGCGCGAGCTGTCGCTGGTGCGCGCGCGCGGCTATGCGCGCGACAACGAGGAGCTGGAACTGGGCGTGCGCTGCATGGCGGCCGGCATCTACGACGACAGCGGCAAGCTGGTAGCGGGCCTGTCGATTTCCGCGCCTGCGGACCGGCTGCAGGAAGAATGGCTGGATGACCTGGTCGGCACCGCGATGCACATCTCCACGACGCTGGGTTTTCGCCGCGCCTGACCGGGCAGCACGGATAGCATATGCAGGACAAACAGCTCTGGATCGAACCGCTCGGCACCACCGTCGTTGCGCGCCTGCGCGGGGAGCTCACCGAGGCAATGCTGAACGAAACGCACGAGCGCGTGGTCCGGCTGCTGCGGGAAACGGGCTTTACGCGGGTGCTCTACGACGGCCTGGAAATGGAAGAACCGCACATCGATCTGGCGCTGGTCCAGGAACAGCTCGACCGGCAGGCCCGGCAACAGTTCCCTGACCGGACGCTGCGCAAGGCCATCCTGGTGCCGAATACCCGGCTGGCGTACCTGGCCCGGATCGCGTTCGGGCAGTACGGCGAAGGCGAGTACCGCGTGTTCTACAAGGACCTTAGCCAGGCATTGCGCTGGCTGGAGGCAGGATCCGCGGACTTGGCCGCAATTGATGGGTAATCGCTGCAGATAGGCGCAGTTGGGCGGCGATCGCACCAGCAAGGTGCCGCTCGCCGGCGTTCGCCACAATTGATGGGAGATCGGTGCAGATCGGCGCAGTTAGCCGCTCATGGCGCTGCCGTCAGGCTCGCGTCCACGCTGCCGCCCTGCTCTGGCAATGCGCTGACGGTGACAGGACCCGCGCGCAGCGTTTCGAGCCATTTGCGCATGCGGTTGGCGTCGCCCGTCCTCGACTGCTTGCCCTTGGAATCGAGGAATACCATCACCACGTTGCGGCCCGCGACGACCGCCTGCATCACCAGGCAGCGCCCCGCTTCGTTAATGAAGCCGGTCTTCTGCACGCCGATCTGCCATTCCGGACGCGTCACCAGGTAGTTGGTGGTGCCGAACTGCATGCGGCTGCGGCCCGCCTGCACGATGGCTTTCTCGGCGGTCGAATACTCGCGCAGGATCGGCTGGTGCGATGCGGCCTTGACCAGCTTGGCCAGGTCGCGCGCGGACGCCACATTGCGGCTGGATAGCCCGCTCGAGTCCACATAATGGGTGTCGTTCATGCCCAGCGCCCTCGCCTTCGCGTTCATGGCGTTGACGAACGCGGGCAGGCCGCCTGGATAATGGCGGCCCAGCGCGGATGCCGCGCGGTTCTCGGAACTCATCAGCGCAATGTGCAGCATGTTCGCCCGCGTCATGCGCGTGCCGACCTTGAGGCGCGAGGTCGAATGCTTTTCGCGGTCCACGTCTTCGTCGGTGATGGTGAGGATCTCGTCCATGTCCTGCTTGGCTTCGACCACGACCAGGCCCGTCATCAGCTTGGTGATCGACGCGATCGGCAGCGCAACGTTGGCGTTTTTTTCGAACAGGACTTCGGAGCTGTTTTCGTCGAGGACGAACGCGACGCTGGACTTGAGGTCGAGCGGGTCGCGCGTGCGGTGCAGGCCCGCCAGGTCGCCCATCGTGACGATCGGTGCGAACACGCGCGCCTTGCGCGCCACGCGTTCGTAAATGACCTTGCGCTTGCCGTTGGCGGTGACGACGCGCCGCTCCAGCCGCTCGCGGCTGGCTCGCCGCTTGGTCTTGTTGAGCACGATCTTGGAGCGCTTGCGGATCTGGGCCTTCTTGGCCGTCTCGCCATAGTGGCGCGCACCCTGGCCTTCGCCGGCTGCTAAGACTTCGGGCGACGGCGCCATCGAAAGAAACGCGCACACAAGTGCGCTCAGCGCGAATTTGAACATCGTACGATCCTCGAACCGGTACCGCTTCCCGTGCGCTGACGCAACAGGAGTTATGAGCATCGAGTCCTACGCAGGCGCGGCGTGGAGGCCGCTACCACTGCTGAGACTCATCAGTTCTCAATATATACCTATTTCAAAAATTTGACGAAACTGTCCAATCGTTCGCGTTGCGTAATGAGCGTATTTTCGATTTTTGTGTGGTCGGCGTAGCCGAGCGCCATGCCGCACACCACCATCTCCGTCTCCGGCAAGCCCAGCTGCTCTTCGATGATGCGGTGGAAGGGGGTGAACGCCGCTTGCGGACAGGTGTCCAGGCCGCGTCCGCGCGCGGCGACCATGATGTTCTCCAGGAACATGCCGTAGTCGAGCCACGAGCCCTGCTCCAGGATGCGGTCGATGGTAAAGATCATGCCGACCGGCGCGTCGAAAAAGCGGTAGTTGCGCCCGTGCTGGCGGTGCATGCCTTCCTTGTCCTCGCGCGTGATGCCCAGCAGCGTGTACAGGTCCCAGCCGACCTTGCGGCGCCGCTCGATGTAGGGCGACTCCCAGCGGCGCGGATAATAGGCGTACTCCTCGGTGTGGCGGCGGCATTCTCCCGGATCGTCGTGCGCGGCCATGATCGCGCTGGACAGGCGCTCCTTGGACTCGCCGGTCAGCACGTACACCTTCCACGGCTGGATATTGGTGCCGGAAGGCGCGCGCGAGGCCACTTCCAGGATGCGCTCGATGTCTTCGCGTTCCACCGGCGTGTCCAGGAAGGCGCGGATCGAGCGGCGCGAGGTGATGGCCGCGTCCACCGTTTCCTGCTGGCTGTTACTGATCATGCAATCTCCATCGTTGTTTTTTGAGCACAGGGCGGTACTGGCGCGGCGCAGCATAGCGGCGCCTGTTTGCTTTGACTTGTGTCAACTTATCGTGCGCCCTGTCATAGGCAGCTCAGTCTATCATGCTCATCTGTTTGCCGGAAAAATCGACACTCCATAGGGCATACATACAGAGAGTAACGGCAGCAAGTCATTTGTGCAGTGCACAAAAAACGCTTGACTTGACGAACAGTCGGGCTAAAATGCACTTTGTTGCGACGCACAATAACCAGCGATAAACCCACATCACCATTTGGAGAAACACCATGTTTGCAATCCCCGAGCAGTTTTCGAATGCGACCAAAGCCAATTTCGAATCGCAGTTCGCGATTTTCTCCTCCCTGGCGAGCAAGGCATTCGAAGGCGTTGAAAAAATCGTCGACCTGAACATCCACGCCGTCAAGGCAACGCTGGAAGACTCGGCCGCCACCGCGCGCCAGCTGCTGGCAGTGAAAGACCCACAGGAATTCTTCACCGTGACCGCGGCCCAGGCGCAGCCGACCGCTGAAAAAGCGATGTCCTACACCCGCCAGCTGGCCACGATCGCCGCGACCACCCAGGCCGAGTTCAACAAGGCCGCCGAAACCCAGATCGCCGAAACCAACCGCAAGGTGGTGGCACTGGTGGACGAAGTGACCCGCAACGCGCCTGCCGGCACCGAGAACTTCGTCAACGCGTTCAAGACCTCGATCGGCAACGCACAGGCTGGCTACGAGCAGCTGAGCAAGACCACCAAGCAGGCAGCCGAGACGTTCGAGAACAACGTCAACGCAGCGGTTGGCCAGTTCAACCAGGCTGCGCAGGCAGCAGCACCGAAGGCAGCCGGCAAGAAGTAATCTTCGCCGCCAGCGCAAGGAGGCCGGAGACGCAAGTCCCGGCCTTTTTTGTTTTTGGGGTCCGCCCCGCGCCGCCGTGGGCAATCCCCCTCCCCCTATAATGCCGGCATGTCCGCCCCCACGCCCGGCACCGTCGCCGAAGTATTCACCGCCTTCCTCAAGCTCGGCCTGACCTCGTTCGGCGGGCCTGCATCGCACCTGGCGCACTTCCGCACCGAATTCGTCGAGCGCCGCGCCTGGGTCGACGACAAGCAGTTCTCCGACCTGGTGGCGCTGTGCCAGTTCCTGCCCGGCCCCGCGACCAGCCAGATCGGCTTCGTGCTGGGCCTTGGCCGCGCGCGCCTTGGCGGCGCGTTCGCTGCGTGGACCGCGTTCACGCTGCCGTCCGCCCTGCTCCTGGTCCTGTTCGCGCTCGGCATCGGCGCCGGCGCGACCGTCGCGGCCTCGGGCGCCGTGCATGGCCTGAAGCTGGCGGCGGTCGCCATCGTCGCGTATGCGGTGCTCGGCATGGCGCGCACGCTGTGCCCGGACCTGCCGCGCGCCGCCATCGCGGTCGCCGCCACGCTCATCGTCGCCGCGATGCCATCGACCGCCGGACAATTCGCCGCGATCCTGTCCGGCTGCGTGCTCGCCATCGCCTTCCTCAAGCTCCACCACCTGCCGGCCGGCGCGCCGCTCGAATACGGGATCGGCAAGCGCACCGGGGCCATCCTGCTGCTGGTGTTCGCGGCGCTGCTGGCCGTGCTGCCCGCGCTGGGCGCGGCGACCGGCAACGGCATGCTCAAGCTGGTCGGCGAGTTCTATCAATCAGGCGCGATCATCTTCGGCGGCGGGCACGTGATGCTGCCGGCCCTGCACGCAAGCGTCGTCGCCCCCGGATGGGTCAGCGAAGAAGCGTTCCTCGCCGGGTATGGCGCGACGCAGGCGGTGCCGGGGCCGATGTTCGCGTTCTCGGCCTACCTGGGCGCGGTGATGCAGGGATGGATTGGAGGCGTGGCGGGGCTGCTCGCCATCTTCGCGCCGGGGATCCTGCTGGTGGCGGGCGTGCTGCCGTTCTGGCAGTCGGTGCAGCAGCGCGACGCGATCCGCAAGGCGATGGCGGGGGCGAGTGCTGCGGTGGTCGGGATCCTGGCGGCGGCGCTCTACGATCCGCTGTGGACGGGGGCGATCAGGTCGGGAACCGATATCGCGATTGCGATGGCGGGATTTGCGCTGCTGCTGACGGGGCGGGTGCCGCCTCTGGCGGTCGTCATCGCCTGCGCGCTCGCAGGATGGGGAATGTCCGCGGTAACGTAGGGACAGCCCCCTCCTTTATTCGCCGAGGTAGGCGGCCTTGACGCGCGGGTCGTGCAGCATGTCCTGCGCGGCGCCGGTCATGATCAGCGAGCCCGAATCCATCACATAGCCGCGGTGCGCCGCTTCCAGCGCCAGCTTGGCGTTCTGCTCCACCAGCAGGATCGTGATGCCCTGCGCCGACACGTTGCGGATCACCTCGAAGATCTTCTCCACCATGATCGGCGACAGGCCCATCGACGGCTCGTCCAGCAACAGCAGCTCCGGGTGGCACATCAGCGCGCGCGCCATCGCCAGCATCTGCTGCTCGCCGCCGGACAGGGTGCCGGCCAGCTGCGCGCTGCGTTCCTTCAGGCGCGGGAACACGCCGTACCACTTCTCGATATCGGCATCGATGCCCGCCTTGTCCTTGCGCGTGAACGCGCCCATCAGCATGTTCTCGTGGATCGACATGCGGGTGAACACGCCGCGCCCTTCCGGCACCATGGCCAGCTTGCGCTCGACCAGCTGGAACGACTTCACGTTCTTCAGCGGCGAACCCATATAGGTGATCTCGCCCTCGACCCGGCAGGCGGGCAGCGTGTTGGTGATGGCCTTGAGCGTGGTGGTCTTGCCCGCGCCGTTCGCGCCGATCAGCGTCACCAGCTCGCCCTTGTTCACTTCCAGGTCGATGCCCTTGACGGCCTTGATGCCGCCGTACGCGACCTTGAGGCCGGATACCTTGAGGATGTTCTCGCTCATGCGTGTGCGCCTCCCAGGTACGCTTCGATCACTGCAGGGTTCTTCTGGATCTCGGCCGGCAGGCCCTCGGCGATCGGCTTGCCGTATTCGAGTACGGTGATGCGGTCGCACAGGCCCATCATCAGCTTGACGTCGTGCTCGATCAGCAGCACGGTGCGCCCTTCCGCCTTGATCTTGACCAGCAGTTCGCGCAGCGCGAGCTTTTCGGTGGCGTTCATGCCGGCCGCCGGTTCGTCCAGCGCCAGCAGTTGCGGATCGGTGGCGAGCGCGCGCGCGATCTCGAGGCGGCGCTGGTCGCCGTAGGACAGAAATTTGGCGGTGCGCTTGGCGTAGGCGCCGATGCCGACGAAGTCGAGCAGCTCCTGCGCGCGCACGCGGATCGCCTTCTCTTCCTCGCGAGCGGCCTTGTGGCGGAAGATCGCGCCGAACACGCCCTGGTGCGTGCGCACATGACGCCCGACCATCACGTTCTCGAGCGCGGTCATCTCGCCGAACAGGCGGATGTTCTGGAAGGTGCGCGCGATGCCGGCCTTGGCCACTTCATGCGGCGCCGACGGCGAGTACGGCTTGCCGGCCAGCTCGAAGGTGCCGCTGTCGGGCTGGTACAGGCCGGTGATCACGTTGAAAAAGGTGGTCTTGCCCGCGCCGTTCGGACCGATCAGGCCGTAGATCTGGCCCTTCATGATCGTGATGCCGACATCGGTCAGCGCCTGCAGGCCGCCGAAGCGCTTGTTCACGCCGGCGATGTTCAGTAGTACCTGGTCACTCATGTTCGTTCCTCACGCTGCCTTGACGCCGGACGCATGCTCGGGCTTGTCGATGTCCGGGTCGGGACGGTCCTCGTGGCGCGGCGCCGGCCACAGGCCCGCCGGGCGGTACAGCATGATGCACACCATCGCCAGGCCGTACAGCAGCTGGCGCAGCACTTCCGCCTCGATGACGACCTTGCCGAAGATGGCGTTCTGCAGCGGTTCGACCACGTGGCGCAGCACTTCCGGCAGCGCCGCAAGCAGCACGCCGCCCAGCACCACGCCGGGAATGTGGCCGATGCCGCCCAGGACCACCATCGCCAGCACGGCGATCGATTCCATCAGCGAGAACGATTCCGGCGACACGAAGCCCTGGAACGCGCCGAACATCGCGCCCGCCACGCCGCCGAACGAGGCGCCCATGGTGAAAGCGAGCAGCTTGACGTTGCGGGTGTTGATGCCCATGGCCTTGGCCGCGATCTCGTCCTCGCGGATCGCCACCCAGGCGCGGCCCAGGCGCGAGTGCTGCAGGCGCGCCGTGACGAAGATGATGGCGATGCACAGGAACAGGAACAGGAAGTAGTACGCGTTCACCGACGGCATCTGGTAGCCGAACACGTTGACGATGCCGCCCGAGCCTTCCTCGCCGGCCAGCGACACGCCGAAGATGCGGATCGGGTCGATCATGTTGATGCCCTGCGGCCCGTTGGTGAAGTTGATCGGGTCGTTCAGGTTGTTCATGAAGATGCGGATGATCTCGCCGAAACCGAGCGTGACGATCGCCAGGTAGTCGCCGCGCAGCTTGAGCGTCGGCGCGCCCAGCAGCGCGCCCATGAAGCCCGCCACCAGCGCTGCGAACGGCACGATCATCCACACTGACAGGTGGATGCCGTTGGCCTGGATCTCCTCGCCGAACACGGACACCAGCCATTCGCCCAGCGCGGGGTAGTTGTAAAGGACGGATTCAAGCAGCATCGCGAACTGCGGTGAGCAGAACAGGCCGGCCATATAGGCGCCCACCGCGAAGAACGCGATGTAGCCCAGGTCCAGCAGGCCGGCCAGGCCGACCACGATGTTCAGCCCCAGCGCCAGCATGATGTACAGCAGCGCCATGTCGATGATGCGCACCCAGGAATTGCCGAACTGGGAAGCAAAGAACGGGAAGATCAGCAGCAGCACGAGCGTGACGCCCATGCTGACGTACGCCTTGCGCGGATTGTGGTCGGTGTCGAAACTGAGCAGAGCCATGATGTATTCCCCTTACGCGCGGTCCGCCACGCGCTCGCCCATGATGCCGGACGGGCGGATCGTCAGAACGACGATCAGCACGATGAACGCGAAGATGTCCTGGTAGTGGCTGCCGAGGAAGCCGCCGGTCAGGTCGCCGATGTAGCCGGCGCCCAGCGCCTCGATGATGCCGAGCGCGAGCCCGCCGATCATCGCGCCGTAGATGTTGCCGATCCCGCCCAGCACCGCGGCGCAGAACGCCTTCAGTCCCGGCATGAAGCCCATCGCGAACTGGATCGAGGAATAGTTGGCGCCCCACATCACGCCGGCGACGGCGGCCAGCGCCGCGCCGATCACGAAGGTCATCACGATCACTTTATTTGAATCGATGCCCATCAGGCCGGCCACGCGCGGGTTCTCGGCGGTGGCGCGCATGGCGCGGCCGATCTTCGTGCGCTCGACCAGCCAGGCCAGGCCCATCATCGAGAAGGCGGCCAGCGCCAGCAGCAGCACCTGGGTCTGCGAGATCACCGCGCCGCCGATCTCGATCGGTTCGGACGACAGCAGCTGCGGGAAGGCCAGCGGGCTGCGGCCCCAGATCATCATCGCGAAAGTCTGCAGCAGGATCGACACGCCGATCGCCGTGATCAGCGGGGCCAGGCGCGGCGCGTTGCGCAGGCGGCGGTACGCCACCCGCTCGATGACCACGTTGACCAGCATGGTCACCGGAATCGCGCCGAGTATCGCGATCAGCAGCATCGCGTAGCCGGGCAGGCCGGGGAAGTATTGGTTGAGCAGGTTGACGATGGTCAGGCCGACCATCGCCCCGATCATCAGGACCTCGCCATGCGCGAAGTTGATCAGGTTGAGCACACCGTAGACCATGGTGTAGCCGAGTGCGACCAGTGCGTACATGCTGCCTAGCACCAGCCCATTCAAAATCTGCTGGATAAATGTATCCATCGTCTCTTCTTGTTATGTGGGGGTTGGGGACTGTCCCCGCAGGGGACCGTCCCCAGCTTTTGTGTTGGGGGACTGTCCCCGCAGGCGCCAAGGCGGCAGTACCGTCCCCAGCTTTTTAGTGTCCGTTATCGGTATCGCAGGCTAAAAATCGGGGGACGATACTGCCGCCTTGGCGCCGGCGGGGACAGTCCCCTGCCCTTTCAAGCTGCGTCTTTGTCGAGGCCTTTCGGCAGCGGGAACGTGACGTTTTCCTCGACGCCTTCCAGCGTGCGCACGCTGCGCGCACCCAGCTCCTTCAGGCGGTCGATGACGGCATTGACCAGCACCTCCGGCGCCGACGCGCCCGCAGTGACGCCGATGCGCGCCGTCCCTTCCAGCCACACCGGATCGATTTGTCCCGCGTTATCGACCATGAACGCGCGCGTGCCCATCTTTTCGGCCACTTCGCGCAGGCGGTTGGAGTTGGAGCTGTTCGGGCTGCCCACCACGATCACCAGGTCCACCTGCGGCGCCATGAACTTGACGGCCTGCTGGCGGTTGGTGGTGGCGTAGCAGATGTCGCCCTTCTTCGGTTCGATGATGTTCGGGAAGCGGTGCTTGAGCGCGGCGATGATGTCGGCCGTGTCGTCCACCGACAGCGTGGTCTGCGACACGTACGCCACCATATCGGGATTTGCGACCAGCAGCTTCTCCACGTCCTGCACGGTTTCCACCAGGTGGATGCCGCCGCCTTCTGCCTGGCCCATGGTGCCCTCGACCTCGGGGTGGCCCTGGTGGCCGATCATAATGATCTCCGCGCCCAGCTTCATCATCTTGGCGACTTCGACGTGCACCTTGGTGACCAGCGGGCAGGTCGCGTCGAACACGGACAGGCCGCGCTGCTCCGCTTCCGCGCGCACCGCCTTGGACACGCCGTGCGCGGAGAACACCACGGTGTTCCCGGGCGGGACATCTTCCAGCTCGTCGATGAAAATCGCGCCCTTGGCGCGCAGGTCGGCGACCACGTAGGCGTTGTGCACGATCTCGTGGCGCACGTAGATCGGCGCGCCGAACTGCTTGAGCGCGCGCTCGACGATTTCGATCGCGCGGTCCACGCCGGCGCAAAAGCCGCGCGGCTGGGCCAGGAGGATTTCGTTTTCCATGTTCTGACAGGTTCCGGTTACAGGACGGAGATGAGCTTCACCTCGAAGACCAGCGGCTGGCCGGCGAGGGGGTGGTTGAAATCGAAGACGGCATCGTGCTCCCGCAGTTCGCGAAGCACGCCGGCGAAGCGCCCGCCTTTCGGCGCCGCGAATTCGACCAGGTCGCCGATCTGGTAGTCCGCGTCCGGCGCCGAGTTCTCGTCCAGCGTCGCGCGCGACACGGCCTGCACCAGCTCCGGGTTGCGGTCGCCGAAACCTTCGCCCGGCGCCAGCTCGAAGGTGCGATGCGTGCCCTCTTCCATGCCGATCAGCTTCGCTTCCAGGAACGGGGCGAGCTGGCCCTGGCCCATCATCAAGGTGGCCGGATTGTCGTTGAAGGTCGTGACGATGTCTTTACCGTCGCTGGAAGCGAGGCGGTAGTGCAGCGTCAGGTAGGATGATTCGTTGACAACGGATGGAGTAGCGTGGGACATGGCGATGCCTGGAACGGACAAACCGCCATTGTAATGCACCCCGCAAACCACTGTCATTCCACCACGATCCGCCGCACCAACGGATTAGGAATCGCGTCCACCCGTGGAGTGGCGTATATTGAAATGCACCCCGAAATGACTTCCCCAACTTTTTTTGCCACATACCAAGGCGACAAGGGAGATGAAGGAATGGACGTTCGGCATGAAGAGTTCGTGGCGATGACAGAAGCGTTTCTCGGCCCGGACTACGATGAAGAAAAGCTTGCCCAGGTAGAGTCCGAACAGCTGGTGCTGCAACAGACCCAGGCCAGGCTCGCAGACGACCTGGCAAAGCAACGCATAGGGCCTTCGGAATACCTGAACCAGGTGAACAAGGTCCACGCAGAAACTGCGCAACGCTGCGAGTCGATCCTCGGAGCAGAGGATTTCGAGAAGCTTTTTGGGTTGCCGATGTCTGAAATCGGCCCCTACATCGATCAGGAAGTGTTCTTGCAGACCGTGGAAATGTACCAGTCCACGTAACCCCCCAATCCCTTTTGTATGAATGAGTGAGCGGGCGCAGGACGCCCTGCGCCGAAAGCCCGCACACTCGCCCGATCAGTCCCGCCTTTCGCCGGGACGTTCGGGAGACGTTGCAATGGGGATCGGAGACTGGCCGGCGCACCTGCGCCCCCGCGAACGCTTGATCGCCAATGGCGCGCACTCGCTATCGGATGCTGAACTGCTGGCGATTTTCTTGCGTACTGGCCTGCCCGGAAAAAGCGCGGTCGAACTGGCGCGCGCGATGCTGGAACATTTTGGCACGCTCAACCGGCTGTTCTGCGCCTCGCTGGACGAGTTCTGCGCGGTGCCAGGACTGGGACCTGCCAAGTACGCCCAACTGCACGCGGTGCTGGAGCTCGCACGGCGCACCACGGCGGAGGAACTGAAAGCCGGCGTCTCCCTCGGCTCGCCCGACACGGTCAAGCACTACCTCAAGCTGCAACTGGCCCGCCAGCGGCAGGAGTCCTTCTATGTGTTGTTCCTGGACGTCAAGAACCGGCTGATCGCGTGCGAGGAGATGTTTCGCGGCACCCTCACCCATACGAGCGTCTATCCGCGCGAAGTGGTCAAGACGGCACTGGGCCACAACGCGGCGGGCGTGATGCTGGCGCATAATCATCCATCCGGCTCGCCCGAGCCGAGCGAGGCCGACCTGGTGCTGACCCGTTCGCTGATGCAGGCGCTGGCGCTCGTCGACGTGCGCATCCTCGACCATTTCGTTGTAGCGGGGTCACACGTTCATTCCTTTGCCGAGCACGGCCAGATGTAGTGATCCGTGCCGGTTCGCTGGCCAAAGACCGGGCCGAACTCGCCGGTGGCGCACGTCCCCGGCAAATGTTAAACTTCCGAGATAACGCAAGACACAATTGTTTTTCGCAAGTGATTGATATTTCGTC
Organism: Pseudoduganella sp. GCM10020061; assembly: GCF_042683405.1. NCBI lineage: Bacteria > Pseudomonadati > Pseudomonadota > Betaproteobacteria > Burkholderiales > Oxalobacteraceae > Pseudoduganella > Pseudoduganella sp. GCM10020061. Next base: position 196,087 of record NZ_JBHUJS010000003.1, read on the forward strand.
GGTTTTCGCGCTATACTCTCGTTTTTCCAAATTCTGGATTTAACTAAGGAGTGCGCTATGGCACGTGTTTGCCAAGTAACTGGCAAGGGTCCGATGGTTGGCAACAACGTCTCCCACGCTAACAACAAAACGAAACGCCGTTTCCTGCCAAACCTGCAGAACCGTCGTATCTTCGTCGAATCTGAAAACCGCTGGGTCTCCCTGCGTCTGTCCAACGCTGGCCTGCGCGTCATCGACAAGCTCGGCATCGACGCCGTGCTCGCCGACATGCGTGCCCGTGGCGAAAAAGTTTAATTAGGGAGCTATTACCATGGCAAAAACTGGCCGCGACAAAATCAAGCTGGAATCGACCGCTGGTACGGGTCACTTCTACACCACGACCAAGAACAAGCGCACGATGCCTGCGAAGATGGAAATCACCAAATTCGACCCGAAGGCACGTAAGCACGTGATCTACAAAGAAACCAAGATCAAGTAATCCGGTCTTCGTTCTTCCGAAAAAGCCGCCCACGAAAGTGCGCGGCTTTTTTGTTGCCTGCGGCGGCGGAGGACAGTCCCCGGGTCTTACGACTTTGCGACAATTGGCGTGTTTTTTTGCGATAACATCCCGGTACTTACAATAAAACCAAGGGAGACCTGCATGAGTATCGCTCACACCGGGGACGCACACGCCCCCGCTTCGCCCCTGGCCGGACCGCGCATCGAGACGCTCGACGTCATCCGCGGTTTCGCCCTGCTGGGCATCTGCCTGATGAACGTCATGTTCTTCAACCGCTCGATCCACGAGGTGCAGACCGGCTTTCCGCCCGGGCTGACGGGTATCGACCTGGCGGCCGCGGTGTTTGTCGGCTACTTCGTCACCGGAAAGTTCTGGACCATGTTCTCGCTGCTGTTCGGCATGGGCTTCGCAGTGATGCTGACGCGCGCGGAAAAGACGGGCCGTCCGTTCGCCGGTCCTTATGTGCGCAGGATTCTCGGCCTGGCCGCGTTCGGCGCGTTCCACCATATCCTCATCTGGGGCGGCGACATCCTCCTGACCTATGCGCTGACCGCCACCTTCCTGCTGCTGGCGCTGCGTGCGCACTGGATGGTGTTCGCGGTGCTGCTGGCCGGCCTGTTCGGCGCGCTGTTCTTCGTGCACGGCGCCGCGCCGCTGGTCAAGCCGACCGCGAGCACCCTCGCCTACTGCGCATTCACCGCGATGTTCCTGCGCGACGATAAGCGCATCGCCGGCCTGCCGCGCGTGGCGTTGGTCCTCTGGGCCGGCGCCGCGCTGTCGCTGCTCGCCGTCGTGCTGATGGCCACCGGCGTGCTGGCAGCCGATCTGCGCACCCCGGTCACCATTTACGGTATTCAGATGCTGCTGGGTGCGATCGTCACGAGCCGCAACCAGCCTGCCTCCTCGCGACCATGGCGCGCGGGCGCCCTGCTGTGGACGCTGATGTTCGGCACCATGGTGATTACCGGCGCCATGACGTACATGGAAGAGCGAAAGGCCGCGGCCGAAACTGCCGCAGGGGCGCCGCCGGCTGCGCTTCCTGCGCCGCTGGCCGCCGCGCTGCAAAAGCGCGCCGAACGCATCGAGAAGGATGCCGCCGCGGTGAGTACCGGCACCTACGCTGACGCGATCGCCGTGCGCACCGAGCATTTCGTGTCGCGTCCGCTTCGCGAGACCGGCTTCGCGCTGGGTATCTTTGCCACCTTCATGATTGGCGTCTGGTTCATCCGTTCCGGCGTGATGGAAAACTCGAAGGCCCACCTGCCGCTGTTCCGCCGCCTCGCGATGACCTGCATTCCGCTCGGCCTGCTGACCGGCCTGGCCGGCAGCCCGATCGCCACATCCCTCATCCCGGGCGTCAACCACGGCGCCTGGCAGTTCGCCAACGGCCTGATCCTGCTGAGCAGCCTGCCGACCTCGATCGGCTACACCAGCCTGATCGTCCTCATGTACCACAGCCGCTCGTCGCTGCTGTCCAAAGTGCGCCTGCTGGCCCCGTTCGGACGCATGGCACTGACCAACTACGTCATGCAGTCGCTGGTGATGTCGCTGATCTTCTACGGCTACGGCCTGGGCCAGTGGGGCATGGGACGCGCCGCGCAGCTCGCGGTGGCGCTGTCGGTCAGCCTGTCGCTGGTGGCGTTGAGCCATGTGTGGCTGTCGTACTTCCGTTATGGCCCGCTCGAATGGCTGTGGCGCGCCGTGACTTACCTGAAGCTGCCCGCCATGCGCGCCGAACGCGCGCCCGCCGCCGGGGCGCTGGCCGCCGGCTGAGCGGTCACCTGCTTCCACGAAAGCCGCGCACGCAAGTGCGCGGCTTTTTTTCATATTCCCATCGACGCAGTTCGAACCCCGAAACAGGTCATTCATCACATTTTTCACCCAGTCCGTCCCGCTCGCGCTAGTATTGACACTTCCATAACAAGATCGATAAACGGGAGACTGGAATGCAAGACACTGCAACACTCACCTCGCCTGCTTCGCTCGCGCCCCTCCCCCCGGGCCAGCGGATCGAGGCGCTCGACGTCGTGCGGGGCTTCGCCCTGATCGGCATCTGCCTGATGAACCTCGACTTCTTCAACCGCTCGGTGCTATCGGTCGGCACCGGTCTGCCGCCGGGCCTGACCGGCATCGACTATGTGGCCGCGTTCTTCACCGGCTACTTCGTCACCGGTAAATTCTGGACCATGTTCTCGCTGCTGTTCGGCATGGGCTTCGCCGTGATGCTGACCCGCGCGGAGGAAGCGGGACGCGCCTTCATCCAGCCTTATCTGCGGCGCATCTTTGCGCTGGCGGTATTCGGCGCCGCGCACCACATCCTGCTATGGGGCGGCGACATCCTGTTCAGCTACGCGGTCGCGGCCCTGTTCCTGCTCATCGCGATGTACGGCGGCTGGAAGACGATCGTGGGCGGCGTCATCCTGCTCGGCTGCATCGCCGCGATCCCTGGCATGAACGACTACGGCTCCGGGGTGCCAAGCCTGCTGGTGACCGGACTGGTGGCCCTCTACCTGCGCAACGACACGCGCCGTTTCGGCCTGCCGGCGGTATCGCTGGTGGCCTTCGTTGTGGCTTTCCTGCTCGTGGTAGCCGCGGTCGTGATGCTGGCGCTGAAGGTCGGTCCGCAAGGCGCCGCCGTGCCGATGCTCGGTGGCGCAGGTGTGCTGTCCCTGCTCGGCTGGCTGGCCAAGCGCTACCAGGACCCGGCATCCAGGCGTCCATTGCGCGCAGGCGCAGTGCTGTGGGTGCTGGTGTTCGGCCTGATGTCGGTCGGCACCGGCATACAGTACTTCCTGTCGCAGCCGGAAGGACAGCCGGCGGCCCAGGTGAAGGCGCCCCAAACCGCCGCGGAGAAGGAAGCCGCGGCCGCGCAAGCCAAACAGAAGGAAGAGCAGGCCAAGCACCGCAAGCAGCGCGCCGATAGCATCGCCCGCGACACCGTTGTCGTGAGCACCGGCACTTATGCGGAAGGCGTCGCACTGCGCGCCAGCCAGTTCCTGAAGCGGCCGCCGCGCGAACTCGGCTTCGGCATGGTGCTCATGGGCGTGTTCCTGATCGGGACCTGGTTCGTGCGTTCGGGGGTCATGGCCAACACCGGCTCGCACCTGCCGCTGTTCCGCAAGCTGGCGATGGTGGGCATCCCGCTCGGCATCGGGCTAGGCTTGCTGGGCAGCCTGGTGGCGAAGTCGCACATCGCGGGCGTCAACGACACCGGCTTCCAGTTCGCGTTCGGACTGCTGATGCTGGGCAGCCTGCCGGCGTCGATCGGCTATGCCAGCCTGGTCATCCTCGCGCTGCACAGCAATTCGTGGTTCTCGAAGGTGCGCGTGCTGGCGCCGTTCGGCCGCATGGCGCTGACCAACTACCTGACGCAGTCGCTGGTCTGCGCGGTGATCTTCTATGGCTGGGGCTTCGGCAATTTCGGCATGGGCCGCGCCGCGCAGCTTGGCGTTGCGCTGTCGATCTGCGCGGTGCAGGTGGTGCTGTGCCACTGGTGGCTGTCGCACTTCCGCTATGGTCCGCTGGAGTGGCTGTGGCGTGCCGTCACCTACATGAAGCTGCCGGCGATGCGCATCGACCGCACGCCCGCTGCCGCGGTTCCGTTGCCAAACTGAGGTTCGGAGACAGTCCGGAGTGGGCAGGAACCAGAAGCAGCCCTTCCACTCCCCCCAAAAAAAACGGCTCCGAATGGAGCCATTTTCTATGCGAGCTACAGATCGGGGACCAGTCCCCGGCTGCTTATGCGTAGGTGCGCAGGCGCAGCGAGAACTCTTGCAGCGATTTGATGCCGGAGGCTTCGGCGCGGGCGCACCAGTCCTGCAGCTTGTGCAGCAGCTGGTCGCGGGTCAGCGTGGAGCGCTCCCACATCACGGACAGTTCGACGCGCATGTGGTGCATCGTTTCCAGCGCCTTGGAGTGCTGGAACAGTTCGGACAGCTGTTCGTGGTGCGGCTTTTCCAGCTTGGCCGGCTCGCGCTGCAGCAGCTTGCGGCTGCTCTTCAGGAAGCGCGACTCCAGCTTGGCCTTTTCCTTCAGGTGCTCGACTTCGTCGTGCCATGCCAGCTTGACCGACTTGGCGTACTTGGCCATCACGTCGTAGCGGTTGGCGATCACGGACTGCAGGGTGCTGAGGTCCGGCACCGACTTGGCTTCGGCGAAGGTCGGCTTTGGCGCGACTTTCTTCACCTTGGCCAGGCCCACGATCTCCATCGCGCGGATGTAGCCCCAGCCGATATCGAACTCGTACCATTTGTTCGACAGCTTGGCCGACGTCGCGTAGGTGTGGTGGTTGTTATGCAGTTCTTCGCCGCCGATCAGGATGCCCCAAGGGACGATGTTGGTCGCCGCGTCGGCGCAATCGTAGTTGCGGTAGCCCCAGAAGTGGCCGATGCCGTTGATGATGCCGGCCGCGGTGATCGGGATCCACAGCATCTGGACGGCCCAGACGGTGACGCCCTTGGCGCCAAACAGCAGCACGTCGAGGATCAGCATGACGGCGACGCCCTGCCAGCTGTATTTGGTGTAGAGGTTGCGCTCGATCCAGTCGTCAGGCGTGCCGTGACCGTACTTTTCCAGCGTTTCCTTGTTCTTCGATTCGGCGCGATACAGTTCGGCGCCTTCCAGCAGCACTTTCTTGATGCCGCGGGTGACCGGGCTATGCGGGTCTTCTTCGGTTTCGCACTTGGCGTGGTGCTTGCGGTGGATCGCGGCCCATTCCTTGGTGACCTGGCCGGTGGTCAGCCACAGCCAGAAGCGGAAGAAGTGGCTCGGGATGGCGTGCAGCTCCAGCGCACGGTGCGCCTGGTGGCGGTGCAGGTAAATGGTGACACTGGCAATGGTGATGTGCGTCAGGACGAGCGTCACCGCTACCGTTTGCCAGGCGGAGAGGTTGGTAAGACCGGTGTTGAGGAAGTCGAGGACTGCGTTTAACAAAGTTTTGCTCCGGAGTTGTGAAGGGCCGGACGCGATTCTTTCGCCAACCGACACCATCATTTTACTTTGTTCCGGACCGGCCCGCTCGGATTCTCACCTAAATGTACATATGTTACATGCCCGTTGTCGGACCATTATTGGGTTGCCAAATGCCCTGTTTCGCTGGCTGGACGCTGGTCCTGGACGATGCGGATGTCGCGGGTCGGGTAAGGCAGGCTGACGCCCTGCTCCTGCAGCACGCGCCAGATGCGCACGTTCGCTTCCGACAGGATGCCGCCGGAACCTGCCTCCGGGTCGGCGATGAACATGCCCACCTCCAGGTCGAAGCCGTCCGGGCCGAAGCGCAGCACCAGCGCGCCGGGCGCCGGGTCGGCCAGCACGCGCTCGATGCCGACGCAGGCTTCACCCAGCGCGGGCAGCAGCTTGTCGATGTCGGTGTCGTAGGCCACCGTCAGCTGGGTGGCGACGCGCACGCGGCGCGCGGGCAGCGAGAAGTTCTGGACCGCGTTCGCGATCAGCATTTCGTTCGGGACCACGGTCTCCGAGCCGTCCAGCGCCGCCAGCACGGTGTAGCGGGTGTTGATCTGCGCCACGCGGCCGTCGAACTTGTCGACCTTGATCATGTCGCCCATCGACAGGCGGCGTTCGAGCAGGACCACGAAGCCGGACACGTAGTTGCTGGCGATCTTCTGCAGGCCCAGGCCCAGGCCCACGCCCAGCGCGCCGCCGAAAACAGACAGCACGGTCAGGTCGATCCCGACCAGGGTCAGGCTCATGAGCACAGACACCACCACAAGCACCGCGCGGCTCACGCGCGCCACCGCCGCGCGCAGGGACAGGTGCACGCCCTCGACGTTCATCAGGCGGTCTTCCAGCGCTGCGCCGGCCCACAGCGACAACATCAGGAGCACCACCACCGAGACGATCGCCTTGAAGATCGCGGCCAGCGAGGCCTCGTTCTTCCCGAGCGGGACGGTGGTCGATTCGAGGAAGTGGAAGATGTCGGGCCACGCGCCCAATATGTACAGTGCGACCGCGATCCACACCAGCAGCGCGAACACGCGCTCGAACGTGACCAGCGCGCCGCCGATGCGGCCATGGCGCGCGAATACGCGGCGCAGCATGTAGAAGGCGAAGCGGATGATCGCCAGCGAGGACGCGAGCGGCATGGCGATGCGCAGCAGGCTCACGTTCATCATCCCGGCCAGCGAGAAGCGGGCGATGGCCAGCATGGTGAGCACCATCACCGGCGTGAGTACGCGCTCGAAGCTTTCCGTGCCGACGATCCTGACCACGGGATGGCCGGTCAGGCGTTCTTCACGCTCCTGCCAGGCGCGGCGCAGCAGGTGGGCCAGGCCCCAGCCGACGATCACGCAGGCGGCGATGACGGCGGCTTGCCACAGGACGGCGGGGTCTCTCAGGTCGTTGAGCAGGTCGGTCAGCAGGCTGGAAATCGGCATGTGTCTGTTTTCAGGGGGACTGTCCCCGGAGGGGACCGTCCCCAGCTCTTTAGTTTGAGTTGGCGGAATTGGTCAGGAATTAGGCGAATCCGCCAAAAAAGCAGGGGACGGTCCCCGTTGGGGACAGTCCCCTTCCCTTGCTTACTCTTCCTCCGGGGTTTCTACCTTGGCGGGCTTGGCCATCTTCTTGCGCTCGAGGACCGCGGCGAAGAAGCCGTCCGTCTGGTGCTTGTGCGGCAGCAGCTTGAGGTAGTCGCCCATCTCGAGGTCGATCTTTTGCTCGGCCAGCACCTTGTGCATCGGCACCAGCTCGAAATCGGCATGCGAGGCCAGGAACTCCTGCACCACGGCGTCGTTCTCTTCTTCCAGCAGCGAGCAGGTGGCGTACACCAGGCGGCCGCCGCCCTTGAGCAGGCGCGCGGCGCCGTCGAGGATTGCGACCTGCTTCTCATGCATCTCGGCGATCGCTTCGGGCGGCTGGCGCCACTTCACGTCCGGGTTGCGGCGCAGCGTGCCCATGCCGCTGCAAGGCGCGTCGACCAGCACGCGGTCGATCTTGCCGGCCAGGCGCTTGATCTTGGCGTCTTTCTCGTGCGCGATCTGCACCGGATGCACGTTCGACAGGCCGCTCCGCGCGAGGCGCGGCTTGAGCTTGGCGAGGCGCTTCTCGGACACGTCGAACGCATACAGGCGGCCGGTGTTGCGCATCGCGGCGCCCAGCGCCAGCGTCTTGCCGCCCGCGCCCGCGCAGAAATCGACCACCATCTCGCCGCGGCGCGCGCCGAGGATCTGCGACAGCACCTGGCTGCCTTCGTCCTGCACCTCGATCGCGCCTTCCTTGAACAGCGGGAGGTTCTGCAGCGCGGGCTTCTTCAGCACGCGCAGGCCGAGCGGCGAATACGGGGTCGGCTCGGCGGCGATCGGCGCCTGCGCCAGCTGCGCGATCACATCGTCGCGGTCCGCCTTGAGCGCGTTCACGCGCAGGTCCAGCGGGGCCGGCTTGTTCAGCGAGTCGGCCAGGATGTCGGCTTCTTCCTGTCCGAACTGCTTGACCAGCTTTTCGTACAGCCATTCCGGCATATTGGAGCGCTTCTGCGCCGGCAGCAGGGTGCGGTCGATGTCCTTGATCCGTCCCAGGAACTCGCGCTCCTCGTCCGAGATGCCGGCGATCGCTTCCGCGCCGACCGCCTCGGCAAGGCCCAGCAGCGCAAGGCGACGCATGCTCGCGTTGCTGCCCGCGAAATCGGTAAAGAAGGTCTTGTTGCGCAGGACCGCGTAGACCGCTTCCGCAACGGCGCCGCGTTCGCGGCCGCCCAGGCGCGGGTGGTCCTTGAAATAGCGCGACAGGGTGGTGTCGGCAGGCGCGGTAAAGCGCAGTACCTCGCGCAGTACCTCTTCGGTATTGGCGAGTATCGCTGGTGGCAATCGCATGGTGTTCCTTAGTGTTCGTTAATCCGCACGACGCCCTCGTTGATGCCCACATGGCCTTCAACGAACTGGCGCACGACGCGCGGGTACAGCTTGTGTTCTTCGACCAGCACGCGCGCGGCGAGCGAGTCGGGCGTATCGCCGGGCAGTACCGGCACCGCTACCTGCCCCAGCACGGGGCCGTGGTCCAGTTGCGCGGTGACGAAATGAACCGTCGCCCCGTGTTCCGTCTCGCCCGCTTCGAGGGCCTGCTCGTGCGTGTGCAGGCCGGGGAATTTCGGCAGCAGCGAGGGGTGGATATTCAGCATCCGCCCCGCGTAGTGTTCCACAAATCCGGCCGTGAGGATGCGCATGAAGCCGGCCAGCACCACCAGGTCCGGTGCGAACTTGTCGATGGTCTTTTGCAGCTCGGCGTCGAACGCCTCGCGGGTCGAGAATTCCTTGTTCGACACGACCGCGGTAGGGATGCCGTGCTGCGCCGCGAAGGCCAGGCCGCCAGCGTCAGGCTTGTTGGCGATGACTGCTGCGATGCGTGCCGGCCATTTCTCTGCCTGGGCGGCGCGCACGATGGCTTCCATATTGCTGCCCCGCCCGGAAATCAGGATGACGATATTTTTCATAGGCCGACATTGTACCGGAGGGGACTGTCCCGACGGGACTGTCGCCGGCCTTTGTTGTACTGACAAATGGATTCAGACGAAAGCCGGCGGACGGACCGCAGAGGAACAGTCCCTGCCCGGCTTACTCGAACGAGTAGAAGACGCGGAACGGGACTTTCTTGTCGGCCCAGTAGTCGGCCGCGTCGCGAAACACGTCGAGCAGCGTCTCGCGTGCTTCCTTGTCGAACTTCTGGGTGTTGGGCAGCTGCTCGATCACGACGATGAAACCGGGTTGCGGACCAGCCTTGTAGACGGTGTCCGTGATGGTTTGCTTGAGCGCGTCGAAATTCTTGCTGGCCGGCTTGGTAAAATGGAACGATTCACCGATGCACTGGCATACCTGCTGCTTGGTCAGCGCCTTGGCGCAGTGGGCATACAGGAAGTGCTGTCCAAGGCGCGCTGCTTCCTCCTGCAGTTCCGCAACGCGGAAAGCACGGATGGATTGCACCACGTTAGGCGGCACAGTGAAAAACAGACTCATTTTTGCCTCGGTGACCTGATCAGCTTCGATTTTCCGTACCCTTCCCGGTAAGCGTTGCTAAGCGCCAATATTGCATTCCAATGTAGTAGGGTAACGGTTTGTGGTATGGGAATCAACCCGAATGTGATTTTCCACGCAGGATTTATGGAAATATCTACTAAAAGCTGGCATATCGAATCTTTTGCCGTGCGTTTGGGAGGTCAAGGGGCGTCGCGCTGCTGTTACATTTTGTTGCCATGAGAAGGGCTTGGCGGAGTGATGACAGTATTACTATTGGCTGGAAGATGTCGCGCCCGGCGCCACCACCATCAAACATGAGGCTTTATATGAACCTGCCAGCAAAACTGATTGCATCCGCCCTCGCCCTTGCCGCCCTGCCGGCGGCCCAGGCGGTCGAGTTCGAAGACACCGCGCGCGTCACGCGCGTGCAGCCACGCATGGAACAGATCAGCCGTCCCCGCGAGGAGTGCCGCACCGAGTACGTCCAGGTGCCTGTGCAGCCGCAGCGTTCGCCGGCCGGTTCGATCATTGGCGGTATCGCAGGCGCCGTGTTGGGCAACCAGGTGGGCGACGGCAGCGGCCGCGTGGCGGCGACGGCCGCCGGCGCGATTGCCGGCACCGTGATCGGCGACCGCGTGTCGAACCAGAATGCGCCGCGGGGCGGTGTGCAGGAGCAGGCAGTGCGCCAGTGCCGCATGGTCGACGCGTACGAAACCCGCACCGTGGGCTACGACGTCACCTACGACTACCGTGGCCAGAGCTACACCAGCACCATGTCGTACGATCCGGGCCAGCGCCTGCGCGTGCGCGTCTCCGTCGAACCGGTCGACCGCTAACGTCGTCCCCGCGAAAGCGGGGACCATACTGAGCGCGCCCCAAGTCAGCCCAGCACGCCCCCGCTTCCGCGGGGGGTGTCCGCATTAGCGCTTGCCTCCGGCGATTTCCGCAACGGATAATGCGCCATGCTAATCAAACGTAAATCCATCGAAAAAGAAGAATCCTCGCGCGCCCCCACGCGCAAGGCCAAATTCGCCCCGGTCACCTTGTCCGAACAGGACGGCGTGCGCTACCTCCACTTCGGCACCGAATGGGTGCAAGGCGCCATGCGCATCCGCAAGCCCGACTGGCTGGAGCTCGAGTACGCGCAGCAGATGATGGCCTGGATGCTGTTCATCAGCGAGCCCCGGCAGATCGCCCAGCTGGGCCTCGGCACCGCCGCGCTCACCAAGTTTTGTTACAAGACGTTTCCTGAAGCCACTGTCACCGCCGTCGAACTGAACGAGTCGGTGATCAACATCTGCTACGCGATGTTCAAGCTGCCGCCGAACGACGCGCGCCTGCAGGTGCTGGAAATGGATGCGCTCGAATTCGTCAACGACGCGGCCAACCACGGGCGCTTCGACGTGCTGCAGTGCGACCTGTACGACGCCACCGCGCGCGGCCCCGTGCTCGACACCGCCGAGTTCTACGCGGCCTGCAATGCCTGCCTGACGGACAACGGCATCATGACCGTCAACCTGTTTGGCGACCACCCTTCGTACTCCAAGAACATCAAGGCAATGAAGCATGCCTTTGACCACGTCATTTGCCTGCCCGAAGTGCATGATGGTAATGTTGTCGCGATTTGCTTCAAGACCCGCCCCACGCTGGACTACCCAAGCCTGAAGGAACGGGCGGCGGCGATCCAGACCGCCACCAAGCTTCCCGCCAAGTCGTGGGTGCGCGGCATGCAGGCCAGCTAGCGACAGGAGAACGCATTGAGGACCGACCCGGCAACGCCCACCCGCACCTCGCGCAGCGCGCGCCCCGCGCTCGACCTGCAGACCATCTTTTCGTGGCTGCTGGCCGACGGCATCGTCGAGAAGGCCAACGTCAAGGCCAACTTCGCGCAGGCCCAGGGCATCCTGCGCAACGCGGTCGGCTCCATGCATCCGCTCACCGCGGTCGCCCAGTGCAAGCTCACCTCCGCCCTCGCCCCGCACCGCCTGCTCACGCTCGACGTGCTGAGCGAGTGGTTCGCGGCGAAGGTCTCGCTGCCCTTCGTGCGCATCGACCCGCTGCGCATCGACTTCACCAAGGTGGCCGACGTGATGTCGGCCGGGTACGCGGCACGCTTTAACATCCTCCCGCTCGACCTGACCTCGTCCACGCTGACGGTGGCGACGGCTGACCCGTTTGCGACCGAATGGGTGGGCGAAATCGAGAAGGTCTCGCGCCGCAAGGTGGAGATGACGATCGCGAACCCGCTCGACATCTCCCAATACATCTCGCAGTTCTTCAGCCTCGCCAAGTCCATCAAAAGCGCCAACAAGTCGAGCGGCCAGGACCTCGCCCTGCGCAACAACTTCGAACAGCTGGTCGAACTGGGCAAGACCAACAAGCAGCTCGACGCCAACGACCAGCACATCGTCAACATCGTCGACTGGCTGTGGCAGTACGCGTTCGAGCAGCGCGCCTCCGACATCCACCTGGAACCGAAGCGCGAGATCGCCGCGATCCGCTTCCGCATCGATGGCGTGCTGCACCAGGTCTACCAGGTTCCCGCGGTGGTGATGATCGCGATGACCGCGCGCATCAAGCTGCTGGGCCGCATGGACGTGATCGAAAAGCGCCGCCCGCAGGATGGCCGCATCAAGACCCGCACCAACTCCGGCCAGGAAGTCGAACTGCGCCTGTCGACCATGCCGACTGCGTTCGGCGAAAAGCTCGTGATGCGCATCTTCGACCCCGAAGTCGTGGTCAAGACCCTGCCGGAACTGGGCTTCCCGCCCGACGACGCGGCGCGCTGGGACAGCCTGACCTCGCGCCCGCACGGCATCATCCTCGTCACCGGCCCGACCGGCTCGGGCAAGACCACCACGCTCTACACCACGCTCAAGGCGCTGGCGACGTCCGAAGTGAACGTGTGCACGGTCGAGGACCCGATCGAAATGGTGGAGGCCTCGTTCAACCAGATGCAGGTCCATCCGGGCATCGACCTCTCGTTCGCCGACGGCGTCAAGGCGCTGATGCGGCAGGACCCGGACATCATCATGGTCGGCGAGATCCGCGACCTGGCCACCGCCGAAATGGCCATCCAGGCTGCGCTGACCGGCCACCTCGTGCTCTCCACGCTGCACACCAACGATTCGCCATCGGCGATCATGCGCCTGCTGGAGCTGGGCGTGCCGTACTACCTGCTCGAATCGACCATCATCGGCATCATGGCCCAGCGCCTCGTGCGCACCTTGTGCGTGCACTGCAAATCGCCGGACGGCACCGTGAGCGACGAAGTGTGGGCCGGCATCGGCGGCGCGTGGAAGCTCCCGAAGCCCGCATCCGTCTACCGCCCGATCGGCTGCCCCGAGTGCCGCCAGACCGGCTACCGCGGCCGCACCGGCATCTACGAACTGCTCGCGCTGAGCGAAGACTTCATCAAACTGATCGACGAGGAGACCGACATCCAGGCGCTGCGCCAGCAGGCAGTGGCCGACGGCATGAAGCCGCTGCGCATCGCCGGCGCCCTCAAGATCATCGAAGGCACGACCACCTGCGACGAAGTCCTCAAAGTCACCGCCGCCCTTTCTAACTGAGATGTCGTTCCTGCGAACGCAGTCTCACACCAAAGTAAGCAACTGCAACGGATGATCGAACACAGGACTCCCTTATGCTCCCTGGCATCGCCATCCTCTTGTTCTACACGGTCATCTGGGTTGTCCTGCGTGCGTTACGACGCAACCCCAACTCGACCGCTGCACGTATTGCCTTCGCTTGGCAGGGGCCTTTTCCCCAGGACGGGGAACGGCTGAGCTCATACTACCGCCGCAAGACATGGTTCGCACTGGGATGGTTGCTCAAACTCGTTGTTGTGAGCGCGATTCTCGCTACAGCGGTATGGATGGTGCCGGCGATCCAAAATGCCGAGACCTTTCTCCTTTGTTCAATGTTTGTGCTGGCCATCGGTATGGGGATGGCGGCGCTTGGAGCACTTCTCGTCTATGCGGCGTCGCTGAAGGCAAGACTCGTTGGCCCAGACCCGATTTTTTCTTCAGCGGCCGAGTTCGAGCAACAGCGTCCCCGGGATCCAATGGATAATCAGCGAGAGACTCCTTGAACGTCACCCGTGGACGTACCGGCGCGTTGAAGTGAAGTTGTCTCGACTGCAAGTTCGCGCGATGCGTGATCTGCGGACATTGCCTCTAGCGCAAAACAAAATCCCACGCTATAATGCTGCCTCTTTCGGGTCGTTAGCTCAGCTGGTAGAGCAGCGGACTTTTAATCCGTTGGTCGCAGGTTCGAATCCCGCACGGCCTACCACGAATAAGCAGAGAAGGAGTCACGAGCAATCGTGACTCCTTTTTTGTTTCTGCACTATTGTTTGGCACTAGCTCCTGTGCCGGCCATGGATCGCAGGTTGCTGAGTTGGCAGCGTTTCAGTGATCGCCAAGAACGGACTGGAAAACTCGATGTGGCCCCGTCGCGGGCGCGCCACTCAACGCAACGTCAGGCTTTGTCGCTAAACGGCACCAACCCTAAGCAAGCGCACTCGCCTAAGATTTGATCGTGCTCATTCGCCGCTGAATCTCATTTTGACGAAAACGGGCGCGGAAGCGTCATCTGGTGACATAGGCACTCTCTCAAATAGAAATTCAGAGTGGCATTGTGCTTCGCCAAATCTTCCTACGCCGGATTCGATAGGCTTTCAACTTCCGACACGGGGAGTCGAAATGAATCGTCCTACTTTTCAATCCGCATGGACTGCGGCCCGACGCATCGTCGCGCCCATCAATCAAAGTCAAAAAGTCGCCAATCTGATCGGCGGATCGGTCGCGAAGAACATCAACCTCACCCCACCGCATGGATGGACCAACACCTGTGCACTTCGGTTGAGCTACGCGCTGAATTACTCTGGGGTCGTGATCCCAAAAATCCGAGGCAAGACGGTTTCAGGCGCCGACAAGCGAGCCTACTTCTTCCGGGTGCGGGATGTCATCGACTTCCTTAACCACGCATGGGGAAAGCCGGACCTTGTGTTGCCGTTCCCAGAATCAAAAGAATCTAAGCTCGATAAAAGACAAGGAATTATCTTATTTGAAGTAAAAGGATGGCAGGACGCAAACGGGCACGCCACCCTATGGAATGGGGCCACTTGCTACGATCACTGCTACTTCAATGAGCCGGGTGCCAACTATCGCACTGAACGTGCCAGTTTTTGGGCTCTCCCATGAAGTCTCTACTTGCCCTGCTTGGCCACTCACTTTTTTTAACCGCTGCGGCTGCCTCGGCCGATCCATTAACGCCGACCGCCGCCGTGAGGCGCAACGATTCCAACTTCAAGGACATGGTACTGGCGGTCTGTATTTCCCGAGTCTACGCGCACCAGGACCACGCCGCAGCGGACGCTGCGGGCACCGCGCGTGCGCTGGTCGAATGGACCAGCTATGACGCTGACTCAGCGCCAGACCAGATTAACCGGCTGATCAACACCTACACAAAGCGCAGCTATCGTAATCCGATTGGCGATAACAACGGAACGAAGTTCGACTTGCTGAAATGCCTTGACCTTTACCACAGCAAGGAACTGAACATGCTAGCGAGCCGCGTTGTGGTTGCTCCCTCTTCGGTTCAAAGAAAATGATTCCCCACGGAGACTGGCAAGGACCAGGCGGACTTTCGCTTCTTGCGCCAGATCTTCGCGCCACACCGGACCTGGCGCAGCGCCATCGATCTCAAGTTGAGGGATTTAGCGACCGACGACGTGGACGAGGACGCGCCCGAGCATTAAGCGATACGAGCTACCGCGACGTCGACAAATATCTCAAACAGGCCAATCTGCTGTAGCGCGAAAACAGGCTGCCTTCAGAGCTGGCGGGCGTTGAAGGTGTCGCAGGCTTCGACCGTGCCCGATTCGATGCCACGCTTGAACCAGCGCGCGCGCTGCTCGGAGGTGCCGTGGGTGAACGAGTCCGGGACTACGTGGCCCTGCTGGCGGCGCTGCAGCGCGTCGTCGCCGATGGCGGTCGCTGCGGCCAGCGCTTCGTCGACGTCGCCCTGCTCCAGGATGCTGCGCGCGCGGTCGGCGTGATTGGCCCAGATGCCGGCAAAGCAGTCGGCCTGCAGCTCCATGCGCACCGAGACTGCATTGGCCTGCGCTTCGGTCATGGAGCGGCGCGCCTCCTCGAATTTGCCGGCGATGCCGGTCAGGTGCTGGACGTGGTGGCCGACTTCGTGCGCGATCACATACGCCTGCGCGAAGTCGCCATTGATGTTGAAACGCTGCTGCATGACCTTGTAGAAGTCGAGGTCGATGTAGACCTTCTGGTCCGCCGGGCAGTAGAACGGGCCGCTGGCACTCTGTCCGGTACCGCAGGCGGTCGGCGTACGCGATGAGAACAGCACCAGCTTGGGTGGTACGTAGTTGCCGCCCTTTTCGGCGAAGATCGGCGTCCACGTGTCTTCGGTGTCGGCCAGGACGGTGGAAACGAAGGCGGCTTCGCGATCGCTGGCAGGGGGCGCCGGCGCCGGGCCCTGCTGCGTGGACGCGGTGCCCCCATCCATCATGCCGAGCAGCGTGAGCGGATTGACGCCGAAGATCATCGAGCCGATCAGCGCGATGATGATCGTGCCGAAGCTCAGTCCCTTGCCGCCGATGCGGAAGCCTCCGCCGCCTGCGCCGCGGCGGTCCTCGACGTTATCGCTCTGCCGGTTGCCTTCCCATTTCATAGTGTGTGCTTGTGTGTGTTGAACATGGCACAACTGTAGGCATAAGCAGGAAATATTGGCGCGAGGTAGCTGCGGCGTAACAATCGTTGCGCCAGCGCCGCGGGAAACGCATGCCTGGCGGGACTCTGCACCAGGCGCTGTGCGTTCCCGCGCCGTTGATCAGGCCAGGTGGCGGTACAGGCTGTACGCGTAGCCGGCCAGCAGGCTGCCGGTAATCGCCAGGCCGATGTACAGCGCGAACACGCGCGGCTTGACGAGCGCCCACACGGCGGTCGCGGCCGGGATGCTGCTGACGCCGCCGCTGATCAGGAAGGACAACGCCACCGCCGGGTCCATGCCCAGGTCCATCAGGCCGCGCATCAGCGGCAGCGCCGCATAACCATTGATATAGGCTGGCACGCCGATCAGGACTGCCAGCGGGATCGCCCCGGCGCCGTCACCCAGCAGGGCAGCCACCTTCGCCGCCGGGAGGTAGGCGATCATCAGGCTCTCGAGCATGAAGGCGATGACCATCCAGCGCAGCAGGAAAGCGCCGTTCGAGATGGCGCCGGCGGCGAACGCGCTGCGCGCTTCGCTGTCGCCGAACACGTTCCAGCGGATCGGCTGCGCGGTGCGGCGCTTGGCGCCGCAGCCGGTCGGGATGTTGCGCAGCGCTGCCAGCAGGTAGCCGCGCGATACCAGCAGGTGCGTGACCACGCCGCCGGACACGCCGATCACGACCGCGGCAATCGTTTTCACGACGGCGAACTCGAACCCGAGGCTGGCCGCGATGAGAACAAACATCTCCGGATCGACCAGCGGTGAACTCATCCAGAACGCCATGACCGGCGCAAGCGGTACGCCTGCGCCCAGCAGGCCGGCGATCACCGGCACCACGCCGCACGAACAGAATGGAGAAAAGGCGCCGAACAGCGCGCCGAGCGCGATCATGCGCACCGGGCTGCCGGTGAACGCGTTGGCGATGAGCGTGTCGGCGCGGCTCGCTTTGGCATACGCGGCCAGCGCGACCGACAGCGCCAGCCACGGCAGGATGCTGACCACGGATTCGACCGTGAACGCCATCGACGTGCCGAGCTGCTGCGGGGCGAACAGCGCAATGCCCAGCGCGATCAACGCCGCGGCGACGGCAGGCTTGTCGATGCCGTCCGCCAGTTCGGACAGGCGCGTGGCAAAACGCCCTGCAAACGATGGCGCCGGCCGGGCGCAGCACGAGGCGGCTGCCGCGGCAGCGGCGGTAACGGGAGACGGGCAGCATCCAGCGGCAGTTTGAGTCATCGTATTCATTTTTATATCCCTAAAGATATGGTTATATCAGACTAAAGAAATGGCGGAGCCGGTCCATGCCGGGTCCGCCCTACTTGGCGCCGAATACTGGCAGCGCGATACCTTTGCAGCAATCCTGTTTGACGAACTGGAGCATGTCGTCGAGCGCCTTGAAGTTGACGCGGCAATGCACGCTGCGGCCTTCCTTCTCTTGCGTCACCAGGCCGGCATTTACCAGCTCACGCAGGTGGAACGCGAGCGTGGATGCGGGCCGCCCAAGCACCGACTGCAATTCGCCCACCGTCATGCCCTGGTCGCCGGCCTTGACGAGCGCGCGGAACAGTTCGAGGCGGTGTTCATGTCCTAGCGCGGCGAAACGCTGCGCGGTGCTAATCAGTTTGTCCATGATCGAAACTATAAAACTACGAATATAGTTTTGTAAAGAGATATTTTTTGTAAGCGATTTTGTCCTGTCGCACGTTCGCAACAAAAAACAGGAAAACAACACGCTTTCGCAGGTTTGCCGGTCGCGTGCGGAACCATCTTGCGGTGCTGGCTGACTAATCAAAAAAAAGCGGCTCCAGGCCGGATTGCCATGTTATCTGAATGATACTGATGAGCTGCCGATACCGTTATTCCCGAGCTAACTATTTTTTATCATAGGAGAATTTCGAGGCGCGCTCCGACGCGGGCGTGGGACGTGTCCTACAGGAAACCTTCTACGACGGCAAAGGTTACTGACGCATAGCACATTTTTTTAAAGAAATGTGCAATCGTGCACGCGCGCACAGTAGAAAGTAGCAAAAAAGCATCTTTGCTTTAGCTGATCTACACTCGCTCGGCAAACTGATCACTGGAACTTTACTTGAGGGCCGACATGAACAAATTTTCAAAAACCGCGCTCGCTTGCGCTATTACCGTACTGCTCGCTGCTTGCGGCGAGGGCACGAGCAACCAACAAGCACGCTCGCCTGCATTCGCGGGCGTCACGGGCACGCAGACTGCCGCGGCAGTTGCAGCCGACTATAAGCAAGCTGTCCAACACATCTACCTGGCGTACTTTGGCCGTCCAGCAGACCCTGCTGGCCTGGAATTCTTCGCAGGCCGCTTCGCGGCTTTCGGTGCGCCGACCAATATCATTGAACTGAACTCCGCACTGTCGTCGAACGCCAGCATCAAGGCGATCGTCGATGTGTTCAGCACCAGCCAGGAATCGCAAGACCTGTACGGTGGCGACAACAGCGCCTTCATCGACGCTGTCTATCAGAGTCTGTTCAGCCGCGCGCCGGACAGCGCCGGCAAGGACTACTGGGTTGCAGCGCTGAACAACGGCGCGATGACCCGTGCGGCCGCCGCGCTGAACATCATGGTGTCCGCGCAAGGCACCGACATCGACATCATCGCCAAGAAGGCCCAGGTTGCCGCCAACTTCACCGCGGCCCTGGACCTGGGCGTGGAGCAGCGTGGCTACTCCGGCCTGGATGCGAACGTGGTGGTGCGTAACCTGCTGTCCCAAGTGAACCTGGGCACCGATGTCGCGGCCTTCCAGCCGAACATCAACAGCACCGTGGCGGCACTGGCCGAAGACGCGCCTCCGGGTGCGGAAGGCGCGTACCGCTCGCCTCTGCCAGGCAGCGGCAACACCGACATCGACACCGTCGTGCTGGAAAACGACGAGTACTTCGCCGTCTACGGCCGTACCTCGCCAAGCCAGTTCATCGTGTCGAACTTCATCCACGGCACCGGCATCTCGGGCGCGACCGCGTTCACCTCGACCAACATGCTGGACTTCGGACCGAAGCCGCCAGCCGTGCCGACCGCAGGTACGCTCAGCGCAGCCTACGTTCCGGGCGTGAGCATGACTGGTTCGATCACGATCCCGGCCGGCACCATCCCGCTGACCAGCACCAAGTCCGCGCTGGCGCCGTTCTATAGCTACGCCGCACCGGCCAACCTGTCCGACCTGGACGGCACCTGGCGCATGAATGAGCGCACCGGCAACCTGTCGACCGTGGTGGTCAACAACGGTAGCTTCACCGGTACCAACACCCTGGGCTGCTCGTTCACCGGCACGCTGGCGCCACGCGCAAGCAACAAGAACGTGTTCAACGCAACCATCACCTACGGCGCCGCGCCTTGCGCACTGGCTGGCCAGACCGTGAACGGTATTGCGCTGTCCTACCTGTTCAACACCGGCGCAACCCGCCAGCTGATCGTGCTGGGCAAGAACGCAGCGCGCACCGGCGCGGAATACCTGTCCGGTTCGGCCGCAACGCCGCTGGGCATGGTCGCTTCGCTGCAAACCACCGACCTGCAGGCTGGCACCGGCGCGACCGCAGCAGCCAACGACCAGGTGGTCGTGCACTACACCGGCTGGATCTACAGCGCCAACGCGCCGGAAGGCAAAGGCGCCCAGTTCGACACGTCCCGCACCACCAACCAGCCGCTCAACTTCAAGCTGGGCACTGGCGTCGTGATCGCGGGCTGGGACCAGGGCCTGGTCGGCATGCAGGCAGGCGGCAAGCGTCGCCTGGTCATCCCGGCAAGCATGGCGTACGGCGTCAACGGTTCGGGCACCAAGATCCCTGGCAACGCCTCGCTGGTGTTCGATGTGGAGATGGTGTCGGTCACCAAGCCGTAAGATGGCGGTCGTGGCGCTAAGGCGCCACCCCAACGAAGAACGGGACCCTCGGGTCCCGTTTTTTTATTCTGGAGGGCGATCTGCGCAGGCCGCAGGGGTGTGAGTACCGTCGCCTGGACTTAATGGGGATAGGAGGCGCTGGACGTCTACACCAGCAGTGCCGCGCTCATCGAGCGCACTTCGGCCGCCGATTCGTCGAGGATCCGGCACAGCGTCTCCTTGTCGATGGCGAAGTCCAGTACCGAGTCGCTATGATCGGGCATCGGTTGTTCCGGCCGCGCGAGCGGCGATGGCACCGGCGAGAACTGGTTCGCCAGCAGCAGCGTATCGAGCAAGGTGCTGGGCGGGATGTTCACCCATCCATCGCGCAGGCCTTCGATCGCGGTGCGCACCACTTCCGGAATCTTCAGCTTCTTCATCACTTCGCGGCTGACGACTTCTTCGCACAGCTCCGCCCACTTCTCGGGATCGTCCTCGAGCAGGCCGGGGAATTCGTCGGCGCGCGACAGCAGGTAGAAGGCGCCGACTTCGTGCACGATGGCGGCGAACATGGCGGTATCGGGATTGACGAAGGTGACGCGGCGCGCCAGCACCTGCGACAGGGCCGCGACGTTGGCGGTGTGTTCCCACAGCTGTTCGGCCTTTGCGCGCAGCACCGGGTCTTCGATGCGCGAGCCGAACTGGCGCACCACCAGGCTGGCGACCAGCGTTTGCAGGCTTGCGTACCCGATGCGCATCACGGCTGCGCGCGCATTGGTGACAGGCTCGCCGCCGCGGTTGAAGGCGGCGGAATTTGCCAGCGCGACGGTACGCGCGGCCAGTTGCGGTTCGGAGAGGACCAGCTTGATCGCGTCTTCGATGTGGCAGTCAGGGTCGTCCAGCGCGAGTTGCAGGCGGAGGGCCGCATTCACGCTGGTAGGGAAGGAAATTTCACCCCGGGCGGCCTGTGCAGCGATGTAACCAAAAGCTTCTACTTTGTCCATTTCAAAAATTATACGCTGACCGAACAGAGATCGCTTGAATGGCCGCGATTGCGGCGCAGCGAGTGTGGCGCAAAGATACGGAAAACGCCTGCCGGGAACATCATTGGTTGCAACACGCGCCCTTTGCCGGCATGGCCGGGCGTTGCATTCGTCCACTGCAAAAAAAAAGGGGCCCGAAGGCCCCGTTCTCCATGTGGGAACTGCGCTTACTTGACTTTGATGGCGCTCTTCACGCTCTTCACGCCTTCCACGGACTTCGCCACCTGCACTGCGCGGTCCGCTTCCTGCTTGCTGTTGACGAAGCCCGACAGCATCACCACGCCCTGCTCGGTCTCGACGTGGATGCCCAGCGACTTGAGGGCTTCTTCCTTCAGCAGCACGCCCTTGACCTTGGTGGTGACGGTCGCATCGGCGATCACACGCCCGGTCTTTTCCGCGGCGCGCTCGGTCTTTTCGGCGGCGGTGGCAGCGGCTTCGCGGGTCTCCTGCGCCACGTTGGCGGTGGCTGCGCGGGTATTGTCGGCTGCGCGCTCCGTGGCGTGCTCGGTACGCTGCGCTGCGTTCTCGGCTACGTCGTCGGTGCGGCGGGCAGCACGCTCGGTGGCATCGCCTGCGCGGTCCGCCGTGCGTTCGGCTGCATTTTCGGTGCGCTGCGCCACGCCTGCCACAGCATCCTTGGTGCGGTCGATGGCACGTGCCGCGTCGGCGCGTGCTTCGGTCGCGGTCGGGCTGGTCTTGTGATCGATCAGGCAGGCTGCCTTGGAGTCGCCCGTCATTTTTTCGCACTGGCTGATCGCCTTGGCGTCGCGTACCTCGCCCGCGCCGGTAGCGGTGGTGCCGCTGGCGGAACGGCCCATGGTCGAGGACCATTCGCGGCCCGCACGCACGTCAGCGATCGAGCTGGCGTGCGCCTTGCGTGCCGCATCCAGGCAGCTGTCCTTCTCGGAGCCGGACTTCTCCGCGCAGCGCGCACGCGCCACGCCGTAGTCGGCTTCCACTGCCGAGATGCGCGCCTTGTTGATTTCGGACTTCGATTTGTTTCCTTCGGCTGCGGCCGTTGCCACCGCGTGCGCGCGCGCGGCGCGGGCCTCTTCGGTACAGACCGTCCTTGCACTGCCCTTCATGCTGTTGCACTTCGCGACGGCGGACTTGTAGTCGCTCGCAGCAGAGCTCTGTTCGTTCATGCCTGCGCCGGCGGCAAAACTTGCGCTTGCAGCTCCGGCGAGCAGCATCGCAATAATGTTCTTGGTCATGGTGAGTCCCTCGCGTGTCGTTGTACGTATCGAGAGTAAACACCTGTTGAGATGGGATATCTGTGCGTCAGCGAACGGAGCGCCCCAATGCAGCGGGAAGAAAGCCACATGCGCTCTGACGAGGCTGCGGCGTGCTGGACGGCATGTCCGCCT
Source organism: Pseudoduganella sp. GCM10020061 (assembly GCF_042683405.1). NCBI lineage: Bacteria > Pseudomonadati > Pseudomonadota > Betaproteobacteria > Burkholderiales > Oxalobacteraceae > Pseudoduganella > Pseudoduganella sp. GCM10020061. Next base: position 218,541 of record NZ_JBHUJS010000003.1, read on the forward strand.
GCGCTCACTCCTCGCTGACGAGGCCCTCGTTCCACGGTCCGCGCGCCGCGTCGAACGGCGTCGCAGCCTGCCGGAACACGTTGCCATCCTTGGCCAGTTTCACCCAGGCACGGGTATCGTGGTGGCTGCGCGGCACCATCGGGTCGGCACGCATGCGCTCGAGCCAGGCAAAAACACGGCCGTAGTGTTCGGGGTGGGCGCGGCGCGTCCACGCCAGTGCGACCAGGTCGGCGAAGCCTTCCTCCCGCCGGGTCTCGCGCATCTCGCGCGAGGCTGCCAGCAGCTCGGCCCTGCCGCGTTCCTCGCCGCTTTCGACGAAGCCTGCCGGCAGCGAGTGCCAGGTGCCGTTCGCATAGCGCCAGCAGTGGCCGATCTCATGCGCCGTCATCGCCTCGATCATCAGGGCGTGGTCGGCCTCCGGGACGTCCTTCAGGGTGGTTTCGGCATCGTCGTTGCCGCGCATCGAGAACACCAGCTTGCAGCGGCCGTTCTCGAACCCAAGGGCAAGCGGGACCTGGCCGGGGGCCTGCTGCGGCTGGACGATGATATCGAGCGGCAGCTTGATGGCGCGGGCGTATTCCAGCACCGGCTTGCCGGCACTGAGCCATTTGATCTCCAGCTCGGTGAGCGAGGAAGCCTGGGCAGCGAGCGACAACGGTAACAGCGACAGCAAAATCAGCTTCTTCATGACACTACTCCTTGCAAATGATTGTAGTGCCTGCTGGAAACGATAGGATGGCTGTTACAAAATATTTGATTGGAATATTGGCATGCTGCCAAACAAACAATGCCAGTCAGTCCATACTTGCAAATTTTGTATTGCAAGGGTGATATGCGGGAACGCGGAGGCGCGCAAAAAAGGGACGGTCCCTTGCCGGGACCGTCCCCCTCTTCATGCGGCGTTATTTGGTCAGGGCTGCAGCGGTGGTGAAGGAAGGACGGATGTCGTTCGGCACCGATTGCGTGAGCTTGTCGAGCGCCCGCTTGACCTCGGGGCGGATGACCGCGTACTTGTCCATCATCGCCTTGGCGCGCGCATAATCGCCGGTCGCCTCGATGGTGAGGAATTCGCGGTCGAGGTCGAGCACGGCCTGGCGGATCTTGCCGTAGTCGACCGAGAAGGTGCCGTCGGCGTTGGCCACGAAGGCGCCCTTGTCCAGCAGGTAGTTCACCTGGATCGCCATGCCGCGCGCGTGCGAGTCGGTCAGCCCGAAGTGCAGCGTGCGGAACGCGGACGCGAGGAAAGTGGTGTGCAGCTTGCGTTCGGCCGCGGTGCCCTGCCCCAGCGTGTCCTTCAGCTGGCCCTTCTCCATCATGTACATCAGCGCCCACAGGCCCGTCACGTCGGCTTTCGCTTCTTCGATGGTCGAGTAGGTGTCCTTGAGATCCTGGCGCGGGGTCGAATCGGCATTGCCCTGCCGGGTCTTGTGCGGACCGAGGCCGTGCGTGATCTCGTGCGCGAGGATGTGGGTGAAGAACGAGTCGAAGTCCAGGTATTTCTGGTCGGCCGGACGCAGGACGATCTTCGCGATCGGCGTCAGTGTCGATTTGAACTTGGCTTCCTGGATGTTCTTCAGCATCACGCGCTTGGACCCGCGCTTGCTGATCACGCGCTCGTCGTTCGGCAGGTTGTACGCGGCCGTCTGCACGCCCATGTTGCCGTCGCCGGCGCCGTACACTTCGTTCACCACCACCATCGGCGCCACCGCGCCCACCTTCGGGTTGCGGTACTTCGCGTCCAGCGGCAGGTTGTCTTCCAGCTCCTGCATGTGCTTGGCGAAGAACTTGAGCTTGTCGGTTTCCTTCTGGTCGCGGATGCTGACATAGGCCTCGAACGCGGCCTTGTAGCCGAACAGTTCATCGTTATAGGTCTCGTACGGCCCGATCGTCACGTCCACCGGCGAATCGAGGTCCATCCAGGCGAAATCCGACTCGAGGTAGTCGTTGCTGAGGAAGGCGTCGGCGCGCAGCGTGAGGAATTTCTTGAGCGAGGCGTTGTCGGTGGCGGCGGCCGCCTCGCGCAGCAGGGCGGCAAGCTTTTCCAACTCCGGCTTGTACTCGTCCGAGTACTTCACGGTCTTGAACTTGCCGTCGGGGCCGGTGCGGATGGTGGTAAAGAACCATTGCGCTTCCTGCTTCTGGTCGGCAGGCAGGCTGTTCATCCACGCTTCCAGCGACTCCTTGCTGGCCGACTCAGGGTAGAAGTTGGCGCCGGCCGGTTTCTGTGCCGGGATACGGATGCCCGCCACTTCGGCGGGGAGGAAGGATTTGTTTTCGTCCAGGTGGGACCACGGGCCCTTGTTCAGCCAGAAGTATTCCTGGCGTGCCTTGCCGAGCGCCGAGTTGTCTTTCTTCAGCGCCGCCCACAGCGCTTCGTTCTGCGACCAGCGCTGGCGCAATTGCAGGGTGTCGACGATCTTGGCGGCTTCGATCAGCCTGGCGATGGCCTTGCGGTCGCCCGCGGAGAGTTTCGAGGCATCCGCCTTCAGCTGGACCGGGGCGTAGCGCTGGGTCATCTTCTTGAGCTGCGCAGCGTCCGGGGTGGACGGGGCGGCGGCGAGTGCGGGCACCATGGCGCCGGCGAGCAGGAATGGAACGAGCAGGTTTTTCATACGTCTCCACATGCATATGTTGGGACGCGCCGGGAGGTGGCGCGCGGCGAACAATTGTACCCACCATTCATCTACAACAACCACTGGGCCGCAACACCCTACGCCCGCGCAGGCCGTACAGTCAGTAAAAAATTGACAATGGAAGCACGGTTAAGTTGTTTCCAAAATTTAACGCATATGTGCGTCATCGCACGGAGCAGCCGGGACCGGTTTGGCATCCTGTAATCTTTCTAGGGGAGGTTATATGAGCAAAGTATCTCGCTATGCGTGGCGCGATCAACAAGCGGTCCTGAACGAGCGCATGAAGGGTTTTTTGCAGAACCCTGGCAACGAACAGCTCGAAGCAGTGCTTGCCGAAATGCGCGCCTATGCGGATGCAGCCAGGTCGGGAGCGATCGAGATCCCGCAGCAGTTCACCACTTACAACTAAACAACAAAATCCACACCTTGCGCACGACGCAAAAACAAACCGGGCATATGCCCGGTTTTTCTTTGGCTCCCTGTTTTGCTCAGCGGATCTCGGCGTTGTCGAACTTGCTCATCGCTACGACGCGCGTGCCGCTGTCCGCATACGACAGCGCCACCTTGTCACCCGGCCGCGTGAGCACCAGTTCCACGGACAGGTCCGAGCTGCCGGTAAAGATCGTGCCCAGCACGCCGTCCGCCGCCTGCAGCGTCACGTAGTACATGGTTTGGTTGTTGCGAAACTCGGCAGCGATGCGCACCACGGTCCCCTCCTGCGCGCGCATCAGCGCATCCGTGCCCACTTCCGCGCTCACCTTGTTGGTCGAACGCAGCGCCTGGTAGCTGCGTAGCGTCGCACCCAGCGTGTCGGCCACGCCGATCACCTGGTTGTTGCGCATGTCGACCATGCCGAACGAGCGCGCCACGCCCTGCGAATCGCGCAGCGCCATCACGTAGGTCGGCGCGCCATTGACGAGGAAGGGCAGCGGATTGGTCGCGCGGTAGCGCTTTTCCGGATTGACGTTTTCCACCGCATGCGCGGCCGTTTCCTGCGACACGGACGGCAGCTTGAACCAGCGCACCGCCTTGGTCTTCGAATCGACGAAATAGAAGCCGGAGACGCCGTTGTTGGTGCCTTTCGACGTCATGCCGCCGACCCAATAGGGACGCCCGTCGGAGCCGTACACCAGGTCCAGCGTGCCATCGACACGCATGCGGTCCTCGTCGTTCAGGTTGATGAAACCGTGCACGTACTTGCCGCGGTGCGCCATCTGCTTGAGCACGAATTCCTCCGGCTGGATGCGGTCGACCCATGCCGGTTCCGTGCCCAGCTTGTAGAACTTCGCGGCGCCGGAGATGGCGTCCACCACCGCGATGCCGGTCGCCTCGCCGCCCGAGAAGCCGACCCGGTGGTCGTAGGTGGTGCCGATGTAGAACGGGTGGCCGTTATCGTCGATCTCGGGCTCGAAGTCGGTCAGTCCCATCGTGTGCATGCCCGACATGTAGGCTCGGCGTTCGACGCGATCGCCAAAGTAGGACGACAGCAGGTAGCGCATCTTGAGCGGCGCGCCGTTCAGTTCCATGACCAGGCTGACGTCCGCCGGATCGTGCGCGGAGACCACCAGGTAGCCCGGCGTCGATGCGTCCGCATACCATTTGAAGAAGCTGCCGTGCTCCAGGAAGCTCACCCACACCAGCTTGTCGCGCACCAGCTGCTTGACCGGCGTGCCGACCTTGACTTGCGAGCCGAGCGAGGAAATCTCCGAGAGGCGCTTCTGCATCGCCTGCAGCGCCATGTCCTGCGACACCAGCGGCGCCTGCTCGATATCGATCGGCGGCAGCGCGTCGTTGAACCTGGCCTGCTTTTCCGTGCCGAGCATCGCGTAGTAGCTGTCGGCGCGGAACATGGGCGCAGTGCTGAACGCAGCGACCAGGCCGAGGACGGTCAGCGCAAGGCCAAGGAGGCCGAGCGCAGTCCAGCGAAACCGGAACGACAGCAGCGCCGGAACCAGCGCCAGCGCGGCGATCAGGTAGACGGCGAAGAAGTCATAGGCGACCGTGGGCATCCAGAAGTAGATGCAGATCCAGGCGATGAGAGCGGTGAAGGCGATGCCGATGATGGGGACGACGGAGAACCGGTTGTTCATGGACGATGCATCGTTATAGTTAATATCGTCCAAGTATATCCGCCCGCGAGGCGGTCCGGTCCCTTCCTACTCCTGGTGCCGGCGCTGTACTTCTTCCGGCGTGGTGCCGGGATCGGAGCGCTGCAGGTTCGACTTCTGCAGGTCCTGGATCGCTTTCAGGTACTGGCGCGACGATTTCAGCCGGTCCAGGTAGCGGATCGGCATGCGCCGGGACATCGGTATCGTGTACGAGGCGAGGCTGCCATTGACGCCGCAGTACGCGCTGCAGGTCGACTCGCCGCCGACGCGGTCGGTCAGCGTGAGCCGGTCGCCGACGGAGGCGACCCGCAGTGTGCATTGGCCACCGGTCGTCAAGTCTTCGGGGTCACGAAAGACGAAACCGTCCGCCTCCCTGGCGGCAATGCCGGAAATCCCGCACACGTGCCCGTTGTAGAACCAGAGACGCGCCCGCACGTACACGTGCGCGTCGTCATACCGCACGATCTCGATAATGTCCTCGGTCTTGACGTAGCCGTTCGGCTCCCCGAACGCGACAACGTCATGGCGGTCCTTGTACACGCCTTCGATCCTGGAGATCGGATCCGCATGCGCGGAACTGGCCAGCAGCGCAGCCAGTATCAGCGCGACTGCGCGCATGCTTATGCGCCCTTCCAATCCAGTTCGATCCAGGTCGGTGCGTGGTCGCTCGGCTTTTCGCGTGCGCGCACGTTGGTGTGCACGCCCGCGCCGCGCAGCGACGGCGCCAGCGAAGGGCTGAGCAGCAGGTGGTCGATGCGTATGCCCGCGTTGCGGCCGAACGCGTTGCGGAAGTAGTCCCAGAAGGTGTAGATCACTTCATCCGGATGCATCGCGCGCACCGAGTCGGTCCAGCCCTGCGCCACCAGGCGGTGGAAGGCTTCGCGCGATTCGGGGCGGAACAGCGCATCGGTCAGCCAGCGCTCCGGCTTGTACACGTCGATATCATGCGGCATGACGTTAAAGTCGCCCGCCAGCACGGCAGGCACGCCGCTGTCGATCAGCTCCTGGCCGCGGATGATCAAGCGCTCCATCCATTTGAGCTTGTAGTCGAACTTGGGACCGGGCGCGGGATTGCCGTTCGGGAGATACAGGCACGCCACCACCACGCCGTCGACCAGCGCTTCGATATAGCGGCTTTGCAGGTCCTCCTCGTCGCCGGGCAGGCCGACCTTGAGTTCCTGCGGCTTCGCGCCGCGCTGCAGGATGGCGACGCCGTTCCAGCTCTTCTGGCCGTGCCAGATGGCGCCGTAGCCGGCCGCTTCGATCGCCAGCTCGGGGAATTTCTCGTGCGGGGTCTTGAGCTCCTGCAGGCAGGCGACGTCGGGCTGCTCTTCTTCCAGCCACTGCAGCAGGGCTGGCAGCCGGGCGTTCATTCCGTTGATGTTGAAAGTGGCGATCCGCATCTGTTCCTCGGGGTTGGGGACTGCCCCCCTGGGGACTGTCCCCTGATCTTTTGTTGGGAGGCTCGCTAATTAAAGATCAAGGGACGGTCCCCGTTGGGGACAGTCCCTCGAACCTTAGCGCTTGCGCTGCGGCGGCAGGTCGGTGCAGACGCCTTTGTAGACTTCCGCAGCCATGCCGATCGATTCGCCCAGCGTCGGGTGCGGGTGGATGGTCTTGCCGATATCCACGCCATCCGCGCCCATCTCGATCGCCAGCGCGACTTCGCCGATCATGTCGCCGGCGCCGGTGCCTACGATACCACCACCGACGATGCGGCCGGTTTCGGCGTCGAACAGCAGCTTGGTGAAGCCTTCGTCGCGCGCATTGGCGACCGCACGGCCGCTGGCAGCCCACGGGAAGTGGCCCTTCTTCAGTTCAATGCCCTTTGCCTTGGCTTCGTCCTCGGTGATGCCGACCCACGCCACTTCAGGGTTGGTGTAGGCCACCGACGGGATGACCTTGGCGTCGAAGAAGGCCTTCTCGCCGTGCGCCGCTTCCGCCGCTACGTGCGCCTCGTGCACCGCCTTGTGCGCCAGCATCGGCTGGCCGACGATGTCGCCGATCGCGAAGATGTGCGGCACGTTGGTGCGCATCTGGCCGTCGACCGGGATGAAGCCGCGCTCGTTGACGATCACGCCGGCCTTGTCGGCGGCGATCTTCTTGCCGTTCGGGCTGCGGCCCACGGCCACCAGCACCATGTCGTACAGCTGCGGTTCCGGCGCGGTGGCGCCGGCTTCCGCCGCTTCGAACGTGACCTTGATGCCTTCGGCCAGCGCTTCCACGCCCACCGTCTTCGTCTTGGTCATGACCTTGTCGAAGCGCTTCTCGTTGTACTTCTGCCAGACCTTGACCATGTCGCGGTCCGCTCCCTGCATCAGGCCGTCCATCATTTCGACGACGTCGATGCGCGCGCCCAGCGTGGAGTACACGGTCGCCATTTCCAGGCCGATGATGCCGCCGCCGATGACCAGCATCTTCTTCGGCACCTGGCGCAGTTCCAGCGCGCCGGTCGAATCGACGATGCGCGGATCTTCAGGAATGAACGGCAGCTTCACGACGGCCGAACCGGCGGCAATGATCGCCTGTTTGAACTGCACCACCTGCTTGCTGCCGTCGGCCGCGGTCACCTCGATGTGGTTCGGGCTGACGAAGTTGCCGACGCCCTGCACCACCTTCACTTTGCGGGCCTTGGCCATGCCGGCCAGGCCGCCGGTCATCTTGGTAATGACCTTGTCCTTGTAGGCGCGCAGTTCGTCGATGTTCACTTCCGGCTTGGCGAATTTGACGCCGTGCGAACCCATTTCGGCCGTTTCGTCGATGACGGCGGCGACGTGCAGCAGCGCCTTCGACGGGATGCAGCCGACGTTCAGGCATACGCCGCCCAGGGCTGCGTACTTTTCGACCAGGACCACGTTCATGCCCAGGTCGGCGGAGCGGAAGGCGGCGGAGTAGCCGCCAGGGCCTGCGCCGAGGACCATCATGTCGCATTCGATGTCGACCTTGCCGCTGTAGGCGCTGCCGGCTGGAGCCGGCGCCGGTGCAGCAGCAGATGCAGGTGCAGGTGCGGCAGCAGGCGAAGCTGCCGGTGCTGCTGCCGGTGCTGCTGCAGGCGCCGCGGCGCCGGCTGCCTCGTCGATGACCAGCATCAGCGTACCTTCATTGACCTTGTCGCCGACCTTGATCTTCAGTTCCTTGACGACGCCGGCGTGCGTGGATGGGATCTCCATGCTGGCCTTGTCCGATTCGACGGTGGCGACCGACTGGTCGACCTTGATGGTGTCGCCCGGCTTGACCATCAGTTCGATGACTTCGACGTCCTTGAAGTCGCCGATGTTGGGGACTTTTACTTCAGTGCTCATATCCGCTCTCCCCTGTTACAGCAAGGTCTTGCGCAGGTCGGCCAGGACCTCCGCCAGGTAAGCCGTGAAGCGTGCGGCCATGGCGCCGTCGATCACGCGGTGGTCGTACGACAGCGACAGCGGCAGCATCAGGCGCGGCTGGAAGGCCGAGCCGTCCCACACCGGCTTCATGCTGGACTTGGACAGGCCAAGGATCGCCACTTCCGGCGCATTGATGATCGGCGTGAACGCGGTGCCGCCAATGCCGCCCAGCGACGAGATCGTGAAGGTCGCACCCTGCATGTCGGTCGGCTTGAGCTTGCCCTCGCGCGCCTGTGCGGACATCTCGCCCATTTCGGTGGCGATCTGCGAGACCGACTTCTTGTCGGCGTCCTTGATGACCGGGACCACCAGGCCGTTCGGGGTGTCGGCCGCGAAGCCGATGTTGTAGTACTGCTTGAGGATCAGGTTCTCCCCCTTCTCGTCGAGCGACGAGTTGAAGGCCGGGTACTTCTTCAGCGCGGCGACCGAAGCCTTGATCACGAACGCCAGCATGGTCAGCTTGACGGTCGACTTGGCCTTGGCCAGCGCCGCGTTGGAGTCGACGCGGAACTGTTCCAGGTCGGTCACGTCGGATTCGTCGAACTGCGTCACGTGCGGGATCATCACCCAGTTACGGTGCAGGTTCGGGCCGCTGATCTTCTTGATACGCGACAGCGGCAGCAGTTCGGTCGGGCCGAACTTGGAGAAGTCCAGCGATGGCCATGGCAGCAGCGACAGGCCGCCGATGCCGGCGCCGGCTGCGCCACCGGCCGCAGGCGCGGTTGCGCCGGACATGACGCCCTTGACGAAGTTCTGCACGTCGACGTGCAGGATGCGGCCTTTCGGGCCGGTGCCTGGGACGCGCGACAGGTCGACGCCGAGTTCGCGCGCGAACTTGCGGATCGATGGGGATGCGTGGGCCAGCTTGCCGGTTTCAACCGAGCCGGGGCCTTGCGACGCGGCTGGTGCAGGGGCAGGGGCAGCTGCAGGTGCCGCCGGTGCTGGTGCTGGTGCTGGCGCAGCCGCTGGTGCTGCCGCCTGCGCTGGCGCAGCGGCTTCCGCTGGCGCGGCTGGCTTGCTTTCGGCGGCAGGTGCTGCTGCGCCGGCCGTTTCTTCCAGCATCAGGACCAGCGAGCCTTCTTTGACCTTGTCGCCTACCTTGACGCGCAGTTCCTTCACGACGCCCGCGTGCGAGGACGGGATTTCCATGCTCGCCTTGTCCGACTCCACCGTGATCAGCGACTGATCGACCTTGATCGTGTCGCCCGGCTTGACCATCAGTTCAATGACTTCGACTTCCTTGAAGTCGCCGATGTCCGGGACTTTGACTTCTACCATGCTCATATATTCGCTCCGTATTCTTTTTCGGCTTTGGACGCTAAAGATCTGGGGACGGTCCCCTTTTGGGGACAGTCCCCGCCGTAGCGGTCTTTTTACTGGGTCACCGGATTTGGCTTGTTCGGGTTCAGGCCGTACTTCGTGATGGCCTGCTCCACGATCGCGTTTTCGATCACGCCGTCTTCGGCCAGGGCCTTCAGCGCGGACACGGTCACGTAGTAGCGGTTCACTTCGAAGAACTCGCGCAGCTTCTCGCGCGAGTCGGAGCGGCCGAAGCCGTCCGTGCCGAGGACCTTGTAGTTGCGGCCTGCCGGCATGAACGCGCGGATCTGCTCGGCGAACATGCGCATGTAGTCGGTGGTCGCGACGATCGGGCCGGAGGTCGGCGCCAGCAGCGAGGTCACGTACGGCACCTTCTGCTCGCCGGCCGGGTTGACCAGGTTCCAGCGCTCGGCGTCCTGGCCGTCGCGCGCCAGCAGCGTGAGCGACGGTGCGGACCAGACGTCGGCGGCGATGCCCCAGTCGTCCTTGAGCAGCTGCGCGGCCTGCAGCGACTGGTGCAGGATCGTGCCGGAGCCGATCAGCTGCACGCGCGCCTTGGCGTTGGCGTCGCCTTCCTGGAGCAGGTACATGCCCTTCAGGATGCCCTCTTCGCTGCCTGGCTTCATGCCCGGGTGTGCGTAGTTCTCGTTCATCAGCGTGATGTAGTAGAACACGTCTTCCTGGTCCTGCATCATGCGGCGCATACCGTCCTGCATGATGACCGCGACTTCGTGCGCGAAGGTCGGGTCGTACGGCATGCAGTTCGGGATGGTCGCGGCCATGATGTGGCTGTGGCCATCTTCGTGCTGCAGGCCTTCGCCGTTCAGCGTGGTGCGTCCCGCGGTGCCGCCCAGCAGGAAGCCTCGTGCGCGCATGTCGCCCGCCGCCCATGCCAGGTCGCCAACGCGCTGCATGCCGAACATCGAGTAGAAGATGTAGAACGGGATCATGATGCGGTTGTTCGTCGAGTACGAGGTCGACGCCGCAATCCACGAGCACATGCCGCCCGCTTCGTTAATGCCTTCCTGGAGCACCTGGCCGGCCTTGTCTTCACGGTAGTACATCACCTGGTCGCGGTCGACCGGCTCGTACAACTGGCCTTGCTGGCTGAAGATGCCGATCTGGCGGAACAGGCCTTCCATGCCGAAGGTACGCGACTCGTCGACCACGATCGGGACCACGCGCTCCTTGGTGTTCTCGTCGCGCAGCAGCACGGCCAGCAGGCGCACGAAGGCCTGGGTGGTCGAAATCTCGCGGCCTTCCGGGGTTGGCTCGAGCAGGTTCTGGAACGCCGACAGCGGCGGGATCTGCAGGCCCTGGTCGGCCTTCTCGCGGCGCTGCGGCAGGTAGCCGCCGAGGGCCTTGCGGCGCTCGTGCAGGTACTGCATTTCCGGCGCGTCGTCGGATGGCTTGTAGAACGGGATCTGCGGCAGCTGCTCGTCGGAGATCGGGATGCCGTAGCGGTCGCGCATCTCGCGGATCGCCTGGTCGTCCAGCTTCTTGGTCTGGTGCGCGGTATTGCGCGCCTCGCCGTACTTGCCCATGCCGTAGCCCTTGATGGTCTTGACCAGCAGGACCGTCGGCTTGCCCTGCGCTTCATTCGCCTTCTTGAAGGCGGCGTAGATCTTGTGCGGGTCGTGGCCGCCGCGGGTCAGGCGCCAGATGTCGTCGTCGGTCATGTTGGCAACCATCTCCAGCAGCTTCGGATGCTTGCCGAAGAAGTGCTTGCGCACGTACGCGCCATCGCGCGCCTTGTAGGTCTGGTATTCGCCGTCGACGGTGTCCATCATCACCTGCTGCAGGATGCCGTCCTTGTCGCGCGCCAGCAGCTCGTCCCAGCCCGGGCCCCAGATCACCTTGATCACGGTCCAGCCGGCGCCGCGGAAGTCCGCTTCCAGTTCCTGGATGATCTTGCCGTTGCCGCGCACAGGACCGTCCAGGCGCTGCAGGTTGCAGTTGACGACCATGACCAGGTTGTCGAGGCGTTCGCGCGCGGCCATGCCGATCGCGCCCATCGATTCCGGCTCGTCCATCTCGCCGTCGCCGCAGAAGACCCAGACCTTGCGGCCTTCGGTCTGCGCGATCGAGCGCGCGTGCAGGTACTTGAGGAAGCGCGCCTGGTAGATCGCCATGAGCGGGCCGAGGCCCATCGACACGGTCGGGAACTGCCAGAACTTCGGCATCAGCTTCGGGTGCGGATAGGACGACAGGCCCTGGCCATCGACTTCGCGGCGGAAGTTGATCAGCTGGTCTTCGGTGATGCGGCCTTCGAGGAAGGCGCGCGCGTAGATGCCAGGCGAGGAGTGGCCCTGGATGTACAGCAGGTCGCCGGCGTGGTCGTCGGTCGGGCCGCGCCAGAAGTGGTTGAAGCCGATGCCCAGCATGTTGGCGAGCGATGCGAACGAAGCCAGGTGGCCGCCCAGGTCGCCGTCGGCGCGGTTGGCGCGCACGACCATGGCCATGGCGTTCCAGCGCATCCACGAGCGCAGGCGCTCTTCGTATTCGAGGTTGCCCGGGCAGCGCTCTTCGAGGTGGGCCGGGATCGTGTTGACGTAGGCGGTGTTGGCCGAGAACGGGACATCGGCGCCGCGGCGGCGCGCGAGGTCGACCAGGCGCTCCATCAGGTAGTGGGCGCGTTCCGGACCCTCGTTTTCAATGACGGCTTCGAGCGCTTCCAGCCATTCTTTCGTTTCCAGCGAATCCGGGTCATTTGCTTGCGCGTTCACCTGGTCGAGTTGAGCTGACATCGATGCGTCTCCTTATAAGTGCGTCAATTATTCACGAGTGCCAAAGTACTAAGTGGGAAGATTCTAACAGTGTTCGCACCCGTTTCCAAATTGCGATACGCCATTTCACATCATGAAATTCCCCCAAAATGGGGACAGACCCCATTTCCGAAATGGGGACAGACCCCATTTTTGGGCGGTGGCTCGAAAATGGGGTCTGTCCCCATTTTTGGGTTGGCGGGCCAGCGTTCTATAATGCTGTTTTCCTTCTAACTTTTGCCCGCCCATGCCAGCCCAACTGATCGACGGAGTCCAACTTTCCAAACAATTGCGCGGCGAGATCGCCGAGCGCGCCGCTGACCTCACCGCTAAAGGCCGCCAACCCGGCCTGGCCGTGATCCTGGTCGGCGAGGACCCGGCCAGCCAGGTCTATGTGCGCAATAAGATCAAGGCCTGCGGCGACGTCGGCATCCGCTCGGTGTTCGACCGCTACGACGCCGACCTGTCCGAGGCCGCCCTGCTCGACCGTATCGCCGCGCTGAACGCCGACCCGTCGATCCACGGAATCCTCGTGCAGATGCCGCTCCCGAAACACATCAACCCGCACAAGGTGATCGAGGCGATCGACGCGTCCAAGGACGTGGACGGCTATTCGGTGCTGTCCGCCGGCGAACTGATGACGGGGCTGGAAGGTTTCCGCCCGTGCACGCCGTACGGCTGCATGAAGCTGATCGAGTCCACCGGTTTCGACCTGCGCGGCAAGCACGCGGTCGTGATCGGCCGCAGCAACACGGTCGGCAAGCCGATGGGCCTGCTGCTCTTGCAAGCCAACGCCACCGTCACCATCTGCCATAGCGCGACCGCGGACCTGGGCTACCACACCCGCCAGGCGGACGTGGTGGTGGCAGCAGTCGGGCGACGCAACACGCTGACGGCTGATATGGTCAAGCCTGGCGCGATCGTGATCGATGTCGGCATGAACCGCGACGATGAAGGCAAGCTGTGTGGCGATGTGGATTTTGCGGGCGTGAAGGAAGTCGCGTCGCACATTACGCCGGTGCCGGGCGGCGTGGGGCCGATGACGATTACGATGCTGCTGATGAATACGATCGAGTCCGCCGAGCGCGTTTGATGCGTTAGGGGGAGTGTCCCCAATGGGGACCGTCCCCAGCTTTTTAGCACGCACTGCCGCCGGCCCGGCGAAAAAGCTGGGGACGGTCCCCCGGCCCAACAGAGGATGAATTGAGATGAACGCTGAGAACAACCCCCTCCTCGACTTTTCCGGTTTGCCGCGCTTCGACGCGTTCCGGCCCGAGCACGTCACCCCCGCCATCGAGCAGCTGATCGCGCACGCGCGCGAGGTCGTCAAACAGCTCGAAGCGCCATCGGACGACGTGACCTGGGACAACTTCGTGACCCCGCTCGAGGAAGCCACCGAGCGCCTGGGCCGCGCCTGGGGCGTGGTCAACCACCTCAACAACGTGGCCGACACGCCCGAGCTGCGCGCCGCCTACAACGAAAACCAGCCCAAGGTCACCGAGTTCTGGACCGAGCTGTCGCAGAACGAGAACCTGTTCGCCAAGTACAAGGCGCTGCGCCACGGCGCCGGCTACGAGCAGCTGTCCCCGGCCCGCAAGCGGATCGTCGAAAACGCGCTGCGCGACTTCCGCCTGGGCGGCGCCGAACTGCCGCCGGAGAAGAAGAAGCGCTTTGCCGAGATCCAGGAGCAGCATGCCGCCATCTCGACGCGCTTTTCCGAGAACGTGCTGGACGCCACCAACGACTACAAGCTGCTGGTGGCCGACGTGGCCGACCTGGCCGGCGTGCCGCAGGACGTGATCGACGCCGCGCGCGCCTCCGCCGAGAAGGACGGCAAGCAGGGTTACCAGTTCACGCTGCACTTCCCGTCCTACTTCCCGCTGCTGCAGTTCGCCCACAAGCGCGAGCTGCGCGAGACCATCTACCGCGCCAACGCCACCAAGGCATCCGAAATCGGCGTGGTGTTCTCGGAACTGGAGAAGTGGGATAACACCGGCAACATCGCCCAGCTGCTCAAGCTGCGCGACGAGGAAGCCAAGCTGCTCGACTACCGCAATTTCGCCGAAGTTTCGCTGGTGCCGAAGATGGCGCAGAGCCCCGAGCATGTGATCGAGTTCCTGGAAGACCTGGCGCGCCGCGCGCGTCCCTATGCCGAGAAGGACCTGGCCGAGCTGCGCGAATTCGCCCGCGCCGAGCTGGGACTGGAGGAGCTGCACGCCTGGGACATCGCCTACGCGTCCGAGAAGCTGCGCGAGAAGCGCTACGCCTTCTCCGCGCAGGAAGTGAAAGAATACTTCCCGGAGCCGAAAGTCATCGAAGGCCTGTTCAAGCTGATCTCCGGCCTGTTCAGCGTCGAGATCAAGCCCGACCAGGCCAGCGTGTGGCACCCGGACGTGCGCTTCTTCCGCATCGAGCGCGCCGGCCAGCTGATCGGCCAGTTCTACCTCGACCTGTATGCGCGCGAGGGCAAGGGCGGCGGCGCCTGGATGGACGATGCGCGCGGACGCCGCATGGTGTCGGGCGGCGAGGTGCAGACCCCGATCGCCTACCTGACCTGCAACTTCACGCCGCCTGCGACCGTCGACGGCGTGACCAAGCCGTCGCTGTTCACGCATGACGAAGTGATCACCCTGTTCCACGAGTTCGGCCACGGCCTGCACCACATGCTCACGCAAGTGGAAGAGCTGGGCGTGTCCGGCATTTCCGGCGTGGAGTGGGATGCGGTGGAGCTGCCGTCCCAGTTCATGGAGAACTTCTGCTGGGAGTGGGACGTGGTGCGCAACATGACCTCGCACGCGACCACCGGCGAGCCGCTGCCGCGCGAACTGTTCGACAAGATGGTCGCGGCCAAGAACTTCCAGTCCGGGATGCAGACTCTGCGCCAGGTCGAGTTCTCGCTGATCGACATGCACCTGCACTACGACTTCGACCCGGGCTCGGAGCGCACGGTGCAGCAGCTGGTGGACGAAGTGCGCGAAAAATTCGCGGTGATGGTGCCGCCGGCGTTCAACCGCTTCCAGCATTCGTTCGGCCATATCTTTGCCGGCGGCTATGCCGCAGGTTACTATAGCTACAAATGGGCCGAGGTACTGTCGGCCGACGCGTATGCCGCTTTCGAGGAAGCGGTGGAAGCGGGCGGCGGCGACCTGTCGGTGGAAACGGGCAAGCGCTTCCAGGAAGAGATCCTGGCGGTGGGCGGCTCGCGTCCGGCGCTCGAATCGTTCATGGCCTTCCGCGGCCGCGAGCCGAACATCGACGCCCTGCTGCGCCACAGCGGCATGAAGCAGTAGGTACACCGTGGGACTGTCCCCGAACAGGGACCGTCCCCGCTTTTTAGCCTGATCTCGCAGGAGACGCATGAAACGCACGACCTTGATCCTGACCGCTACCGGCGCCGCGCTGTTGGCCACCGCGGCCGGCCATGCGTTCGCCCAGCAGGTGTACAAATGGAAGGACTCGAAGGGAGTCACCCATTACAGCGATACCCCGCCACCCGCCCGCGAACAGGGCAAGGTGCAGGTCAAGCAGTTCACCTCCGGCGGCGGCTCGGTCAACGTGCCCTACTCGCTCGCGCAGGCGATGCGCGCGGCGCCCGTCACCATCTACACCACCGTGGGCTGCGCCGCCTGCGACGCGGCACGCGCCGCGCTGGCCGCACGCGGCATCCCGTACACTGAAAAAACCGTCACCAGCGCCGAAGACCATGAACAGCTGAAGGCCGCCGGCGGCGCCAACCAGCTCCCGTTCATCGTTGTCGGCCGCACCCGCATGACCGGCTTCGAATCCGAATCGCTGACCGCCGCCCTGAATGCGGCCGCGTATCCGAAGCAGCGCGTGGTCGGCCCCGAGTTCCGCCTGGCCACCGTGGAGCCGGCCGCGCCGCCTCCGCCCGCGCCGGTGGAGCAAAAACCGGTTCCCGAAGAGACAGCCCCCAAGGTGCCGCCCGCGCCCGACTTCCAGTTCTGACATGACGCGCGTCGACTTCCATACCAATATCCCCGACAAGGTGGCGTATGCGTGCCGCCTTGCGCGCAAGGCCTACGGCGCCAGCGGCAAGGTGGTGCTGCTTGCCGCCGACGAGGCGCAGGCCGCGCAGCTCGACGAAGCGCTGTGGACCTTTTCCGATACCGACTTCCTGCCGCACGTGATGGCCGGCGACGCGCTGGCGGCGCAGACGCCGATCATCGTGACCGCGTCGATGTCCGCTCCGCTGCCGCACACCGACATCCTCGTCAACCTCGGGCAGTCGATCCCGGATGGCGTGGACCGCTTCTCGCGCGTGTTCGAAATCGTTTCGACCGACGAGCAGGATGCGCAGGAAGGCCGCAAACGCTACGTCGCCTACAAGAAGCAGTCCTATCCCTTGACCCATTTCGTGGCAGGCCAGTCATGAGCAACCAGAATCCGGCATTCGATCCCAGCATTCCCGTCCTGACCGAAGTGCTGGACGAAGCGGCGGCGCCCGCGCCTGCCGCTGCGGACACGCCGGCCGCATCGTCGCAGGGCCTGGCCCAGCGCGAAGTGCAAAGCTGGACGGACGCGGACTGGGAAGCGCTGGAGCTGCGCCTGTCCGAACGCATCCTCACGCAGCTGCAGAGCCGCACGGACTTCGTGCTGGAGCAGCGCGTGCGCGACGCGATGTCCGACGTGCTGCAGCACGCGCTCAAGAGCCTGACCTCGGAGATCCGCGAAGGCCTGCACGACACCCTCGAGAAGATCGTCGCCCGCGCGGTGACGCAGGAACTCACCCACCTCAAAGCGCTTCGCAAATAAGAAAGCCCACACGATGAACAACCGCAGTGCAATGATCAAGATCGTCCCGCTGGTCGCGCTGGTGATCGGCGCCTTCCTGTACGTGCGGCCGAACCAGGCCAAGTTCTACAACGAAGAGACGCTGATGACCAAGGCGACCGAGGCGCGCGACAAGGCGCTGCGCGGCGCGCAATGCGATGAGATGAAACTGGCGGAGCAGGTGCAATCGCCGCCGGGCGCGGTGCGGCTGTACGTGTGGGAGTGCCTGTCGCGCAGCACCGAGAGCCGCGAAGTGATCGTCAAGATCCTGAATGACGGCGACACGCAGACCGTCACCAATCCGCTCGCCTGCCGCAACGATGCGGCTGCCGCCGACAAAGGCTACCTCTGCACCTCTGCCTGAATGAGAAAGGGGACCGTCCCTAAGGGACTGTCCCCAGCCTTGTTTGACACCTAAAAGACATAATGGGGACGGTACTGCCCGCTCAGCGGCGTAGGGACCGTCCCCTTCCTTTTTACGGGGTCAGTGCGAAGTTGACGGCGCTTTGCGCTTGCGTCGTGATGTCAACGGCATCGACCGACTTGGTCGCGTAGCCGGTGGCGGAAGCGTCGACGCGGTACTTGCCGGCGCCCGGGGTCACATTGGCCGCAGGGGCGAACGCGAGCGGCAGCGTCGCGCTGTACGCGGCGTACTGCGGCGCGGCGACCGGCAGCTTGTCGATGGTGTACGCGCCCGTGGCCAGGTCGGCGCCCTTGTAGCGGATGGTCACCAGCGGGCCGGAGGCAAAGCTTTGGCGCGCGGCCACGTAAGCCGCTTCGGTGGTGCTGGCCGGGGTCAGCGTCACGACGCCGCCGATCGACGATTGCGCGCTGTCCGCCATGGCGATTGGCGCGGCGCTGGTCGACAGCGCGGTATTGCTGCTTTCCGATGCTACCGGCACGGCGCCGATCACGGTGGCCGACTTGCCGTCCGCGGTGATGACCACGTCGTAGTTGCCCGGTGCCAGGCGCGCCAGCATGAATTCGCCGGTCGTCTTCGGCGCCGTCGCGGCGATCACGTTGCCGTTCTGCTGCGCGGTGATGGTGACATTGCTGGCCACGAGCGCCGGGGCGATGTAGCCGGAGATGCCGTTGATCGCGGTCGGGATGACCTTGACGACCGGCTTGAGCGCGTAGCGGTTGCTGCCGCCCTTGGTGACGACCGATTTGCACGCGTCAAAGTCGAGCACGAGGTCGACCCGCTGGCCGCCCTTGACTTCGAATTCGTTGACCAGCTTGATGCCGCTCTGGACCGCGCTCGGCGTGTCCAGGCTGACTTCCGCGCCGCCGGTCGGCACCACGGAGTTGGCCAGGCCGTTGCCGGTGTTGGCGTCGAGGACGAGGCGCAGCTGGGTGTACTTTCCCGCTTCCAGCGAAGTCTGTCCCAGCGATTCGAGCACGCCGTTGGTCAGGTTCAGCAGGTTGATCTTCTTGGCGGGGCTGAGGGTGATGTCGGTCCAGCCGGCTTCGGACTCGCCGGCGCTCGCGCTCTTGTGCACTCGCACTTTGTTGACGGTGACGTTGACGGCATCGAAGCCGCAGGCCGGCGCATCCGTCAGCGACACGCCGAGCGTGCCGTGGGTCAGGACGGGTGCCGGCGCGCCGGCGTCGCCGCCGCCGCCGCAAGCGGCCAGGGTTGCTGCCAGGGCGGCGGTGGCCGCGAGGCCGAGGTGGGTGCTGGATCGTTTCATGGGCTGCCTCATTAGTAGTTGTACATACCGAAGTTGCGTACTTCGTATATGCATAATAAGTACTCCACAGCAACAAATGGGCCACGCACGATTGCCGGAAACATTTGCTTACCTCCATTACACTTGCGCGCCAGGTTCCGTTGTAAATCCGCCCGCCGCCAAAATGGAGACCGAAAATGGGGACAGACCCCATTTCGAAAATGGGGACAGACCCCATTTCGGGAGGCCTCCGCCGGAGCACGCTCGGGGCAAAAAATGGGGTCTGTCCCCATTATTCGAGAAAAATGGGGTCTGTCCCCATTATTCGGGGCGTAAAAAAACGCGCCACGGGGGCGCGTTTTTGGCTGGTGCTAGGAGGCGATTACTTCTGGACCATGATCCACTTGACCAGGGCCTTCGCTTCCGCGTCGGAGACTTGCGGGTTGGCCGGCATCGGGATCGCGCCCCAGGAACCCGATCCACCCTTGATGACCTTGGCCACCAGCTTGTCCTCGATACCCTTCTGGCCTGCGTACTTCGACGCCACATCCTTGAAGGCAGGGCCGACCAGTTTCGTCTGGACCGCGTGGCAAGCCATGCAGTTCTTGGCCTTGGCCAGGTCTGCACTCGCCATCGCGCTGCCCGACACGAGCACCGAAGCGGCCGCCAATACCATCATTACGTGTTTCATTGCATCTCTCCTTAGAAATCCACTGAATACATTGTACCTCGTTACGACTTTGCCGGACGGCGTTGTTTCTCCACAGCTACACAGATTTGTAATATGCTGTGACAGCAAAAAGGAGTCTTGCCATGTTTTTGATCATTCTCATCGTCGCCCTCGTCGGCCTGCGCTACTTCGAAGTGTGGCGCTTCGCCGAGCTGTCGTGGTGGTACATTGTCGGGCTGATGGTGTTTGCCTTCGTATGGTTCGAGTTCATCGAGAAAGCGCTCGGCCTGGACAAGAAGAAGCAGCACAACGTGGACGAGCAGCGCCGCAAGGAACGCGTCAAGAAGGCGTTCGACAAGAAAAGGTAGTTGATTTAATGAACACACGACCGATCCTGGCGCTGGCCCTGGCTGTCGCCGCCGCCCCTGCCGCTCTGGCCGCCGACCTGCCCGCACTGGGCAATGTACACGCCGGGCTGAGCGTCGCCCGCCCCGCCATCATTCCGGACGGCGGCTGGTTCACTTCCGCCGAACTGGGCGCGATCAGCACCTCGGGCAATACCACCGGCACCTCGGTCTCGGGCAAGATCGACGCGCGCCAGGAGCTGCCGCACTGGAGCAACGAGTACGTGCTGAGCGGCTTCTTCAAGCAGGACGAGGTGATGGACGAGGAAGGCAACCGCCATCGCCAGACCTCGGCCGAGCGCTACGCCATGTCGGCCAAGACTGCGCTCAAGCTGCTGGGCGAAGGCAAGCGCGCGTTCGCGCTGGCCACGCACGTCAACGACAAGTTCGGCGCCTACACGCGCTACACCACCTTCGCGATCGGACACGGCTCGCAGTGGTACAACACCGACCACAAGACGCTCGACGTGGAGATCGGCCCGGGCTACTTCAATGGCAAGCGCGAAGACGGCGAATCCGAAAGCGGCGTCACCGTGCGCGGCGCGGCGCGCTTCCGCTGGGAGATGAGCGAATCGGCGCTGTTCGCGCAGACCGTAAGCGTGGAGCGCGGCACCTCCAACATGCGCTCGGTGGCCGAAACTTCGCTCAGCACGCGCATCAACAGCACGATGCAGATGAAGGCCGCCTTCAGCGCGCGCAACGACACCAACGTCCCGCCCGAGAAAAAGAACACGGATACGCAGACCTCGCTGACGCTGGTCTACTCGTTCTGATCGGGACTGACGGCCCTAATCCCTGCGCGTGCGGGCGAAACGCGGCAAGTCGTCGCACACATGCAGCCATGGCACGCGGCTCGCATAGAAGGTGTGGTCCTCCGGCGCGGCGATCGCTGGATCATCGAGGCTGCACGTGACGACATCCACGAAGCCGGCTTCGCGCTCGTCCTTGTACGCGATGGGCGTGCCGCATGCGGCGCAGAACGCGCGCAGCACATGCTCGCTCGACCGGAACCACCTGGGCTGCGCGTCAGTAAACTGCAGCCGTTCCTCCGCTACCGTGACCCACGCCACCGCCGGCGCACCGGCCACGCGCCGGCAATCCGCGCAATGGCACATTGTCGCGTGCGTGAGTTCTCCCCTGACCTCATAGCGGACCGCGCCGCAATAGCAGCCTCCTTGCGCCAGCATGGCTTCCTCCTGCCAGGTTCACCAGTCCAAGTAGCTTAGCGCGCTGCGATAACGCGCTGCGCGCGCTTGCGTCAACGCTCGGGCGGCGTCCAGCACATCTGCTCCGCAATCTCGTCGGCGGCAATCACGACGAAGCCAAGGTCGGCATACAGGGCGCGCGCTCCCGCGTTGTCCCTGCGGACGCGCAGCGTCACCGGTATGCCGGTCCCGTCCCCGCGCTCCTGCAGCGCGCGCAGCACGGTGGCCGCGTATCCGCGCCGCCGCGCTTCGGGCGCGATCGAGATATCGACCAGGCGGATCCCCGACGCACTTGTGTCGATCACCGCGCGGCCGACCGCCACGCCATCGCTCTCCAGCACCAGGTATTCGGCATGCGGAAAGTCCGCCGCATAGCCGATCGCCTGCAGCTGCTGCTGGTGGCGGATGATGGCGCGCGCCACCTCGGCAGGCACCGGCAGGTGCAGCAGGTCGGCGCGCGTGGAAGCGTAGAGGCGCGCCAGGAAATCGTCGTCGCTGGCGACGGGTGGACGCGTAGTCAAGGTACCGAAGCAAGTGCTCATGTCGGATCGCCAGGTCGTTTTCGCAATCCACATTCTACCGCCCCGAAAATGGGGTCTGTCCCCATTTTCGAAATGGGGACAGACCCCATTTTTTAGCAGGTGCCGGCGCCTTTGCTGGCGGGGAGCGCGAGCGCGGCGTACTTGGCGAGCACGCCGCGGGTGTAGCGCGGCGCGGGGCGCTGCCAGTTCGCACGGCGCCGCGCCAGTTCGTCGTCGGGGACGGCAAGTTCGATCAGCAGGCGGTTGGCGTCGATGGTGATGGTGTCGCCCTCTTCCACCAGGGCGATCGGGCCGCCCTCGATGGCTTCCGGCGAGACGTGGCCGACCACCATGCCCCAGGTGCCACCGGAGAAGCGGCCGTCGGTGATCAGGCCGACCGATTCGCCCAGCCCCTTGCCGATCAGGGCGGCGGTGGGCGCGAGCATCTCGGGCATGCCGGGACCGCCGCGCGGGCCGAGGTAGCGCAGCACCAGCACGTCGCCGGCACGGATGCGGTCCGCGAGGATGGCGTCCATGGCGCTGTATTCGTCGTCGAACACGCGCGCCGGTCCGGTGATCGCAGGGTTTTTCAGGCCGGTGATCTTGGCGACGCAGCCCTCGGGCGACAGGTTGCCCTTGAGGATGGCGAGGTGTCCCTGCGTGTACAGCGGCCGATCGAGCGGGAGGATCACGTCCTGGCCGGCCGGCGGCGCGGACGGCACGTGCTCCAGTTCCTGCGCGAGCGTGCGGCCGGTAATGGTGATGCAGTCGCCGTGCAGCAGGCCGGCGTCGAGCAGCAGGCGCAGCACCTGCGGCACGCCGCCCGCGCGGTGCAGGTCGGTGGCGACGTACTGGCCGGAGGGCTTGAGGTTGCAGATCACGGGCACGCGCCGGCGCACGCGCTCGAAGTCGTCAATGGTCCACTCCACCTCCGCCGCGTGGGCGATGGCGAGGTAGTGCAGCACGGCGTTGGTCGAGCCGCCGGTCGCCATGATCAGCGCGACCGCGTTTTCGATCGATGCGCGCGTGACGATATCGCGCGGCTTGAGGTCGCGCTTGACCGCTTCCACCAGCACGCGGGCCGACTCGGCGGCCGAGCCGACCTTTTCGTCGTCCGGATTGGCCATGGTGGACGAGTACATCAGGGCCATGCCAAGCGCCTCGAACGAGGATGCCATGGTGTTGGCCGTGTACATGCCGCCGCACGAGCCGGTCGAGGGGCAGGCGTTGCGCTCGATGCCTTCGAAATCCTCGCGCGTCATGCGGCCGGCGGTGAATTCGCCCACCGCTTCGAATGCGGACACGATGGTGAGCGCCTTGCCCTTCCAGTGCCCCGGTCGGATGGTGCCGCCGTAGACGTAGATCGAGGGGACGTTGGTGCGCAGCATGGCGATCAGGCCGCCGGGCATGTTCTTGTCGCAGCCGCCCACCGCGATCACGCCGTCCATCCACTGGCCGTTGACGCAGGTTTCGATGGCGTCGGCGATCACCTCGCGCGAGATCAGCGAGTACTTCATGCCCTCGGTGCCCATCGACATGCCGTCCGAGATGGTCGGGGTGCCGAACACCTGCGGGTTGGCGCCGGACTCGCGCACTGTGGCCACCGCGATGTCGGCCAGCTTCTGCAGCCCCGAGTTGCATGGGGTGATCGTGGAGTGCGCGTTGGCGATGCCGATCATCGGCTTGTCGAAGTCTTCCTTCTGGTAGCCCATCGCGTAGTACATCGAGCGGTTCGGGCTGCGCGCGACGCCTTCGGTGACGTTGCGCGAGCGGCGGTTGTATTTGGGGGTGTCTGCCATGGCATCGGCTCCTGTTTGGATCAAATCAGGATGCCGCCGGGACGGGGGCATGTCAAATACATCATGCAGGGGGCTGTGATACTCTGCGTGTATCACAGAGGCCGTTTCGAGTCGCAAAAAGTATCACGGCGCACCACGACGCACCAGCAACCCCTACGCAAACATGAGCCCAGACCTGCGCCAGCTCCGCTATTTCGTCACCGTCGCCGAGGAGCTGCACTTCGGCCGCGCCGCCGAGCGCCTGCACATGACGCAGCCGCCGCTGTCGCACGCGATCGCCGCGCTGGAGGAGCTGCTCGGCGTGGCGCTGTTCGTGCGCGACCGCCGCGGCGTGGCGCTGACGGCGCCCGGCGCGGTGCTGCTGCCGGAAGCGCGCCGCCTGCTGGCCGCCGCCGCCGACCTGCCCGCGCTGGCGCGCCGCGCGGCGGAAGGCGAAAAGGGCCGCCTGTCCCTGTCCTTCGTCTCGTCCGCCGACTACAGCATCCTTCCCGATTTCCTGCGCAAGTACCGCGCCCGCTATCCGGAGGTGGAGCTGACGCTGCGCGAGTCGACCTCCGACGTGCAGGTCGACGACCTGCAGCACGGGCGCATCGACTGCGGCATGCTGATCCCTCCCCTGCCCGCGAGCGCGCGGGATGTACTGGACTACCTGCCGCTGCTGTCGGAGCCGCTGATCCTGGCCACGCCGGCCGGCACGCCGGGCGATACGCGGCCGGTGTGGCTGAAGAACGCGCCGCGCCTGCCGCTCATCATCTTCCCGCGCGAGGCCTCGCCGGCGCTGCACGATGCGATCCTGTCGTGCTTTGCGGCGGCGGGCATCACGCCTACCATCGGCCAGCAGGCGCTGCAGATGCAGACCATCGTCAGCCTGGTCTCGAGCGGCATGGGGCTGGCACTGGTGCCGCACTCCGTGTCCAATCTCATGCGCCGCGGCGTAGAATACCGTCCATTGCGCGACCCGGTGCCGCACGTCGAAACCGGGATCAGCTGGCGCCGCGATAACGATTCGCCCGTACTCAAGGGCTTTCTGGACCTGTTAAGGAAGAAAAGATAAATGCTGACCCACCCGATGCCCGATCCCGTTGCCTTCAGCCTCGGACCCGTCGATATCCACTGGTATGGCCTGATGTACGTGATCGCGTTCGCGCTGTTCCTGCTGATGGGACGCCTGCGCCTGCGCCTGCCGCACGTGGCCGCGCAGGGCTGGAAGTTCGAGGACCTGGACGACATGCTGTTCTACGGCGTGCTCGGGGTGATCATCGGCGGGCGCTTGGGCGAAGTGCTGTTCTACCGGCCCGACTACTTCTTTGCCAACCCGCTCCATATCTTCAAGGTGTGGGAAGGCGGCATGTCCTATCACGGCGGCTTTATCGGCGTGCTGGTGGCGATGGCGCTGTGGGCCCGCAAGCGCAAGCGCAACCTGCTCGACGTGCTGGACTTCATTGCGCCGCTGGTGCCGCTGGGGTATGCGGTGGGACGCATCGGTAACTTCATCAATGCGGAACTGCCGGGACGCGTGGCGGATGCTTCGCTGCCATGGGCGATGCGCTGGCCGGACATCTCGTATCCGCTGCATCCGGTGCCGGTGTTCCTGGAGGGGCTGCGCCATCCGTCGCCGCTGTACCAGGCGTTGGTCGACGGGGTGATCGTGTTCGTGATCGTGTGGCTGTATGCGCGCAAGGCGCGGCCACGCCTGGCCGTGGGCGCGCTGTACATGACCCTGTACGGGTGCGCGCGCTTCTTCACCGAGTACTTCCGCACGCCGGACTGGCAGGTCAGCGTGGCCGGCGTGCCGGTGACGTCCGGGCAGATGCTGTCGCTGCCGATGATCGTGCTGGGCATCGCGCTGCTGGTGTGGGCATACCGCCAGCCGAAGCCGGGGCTGCTCGAGCGCAGCCGCATGCACCGCTAGCGGCCGCGCGAAGATCCCCCTGCACGCTACACACCGGCGGACAGTCCCCGCCACGCCATGTACGCGGCGAGCGCGTACAGCAGCATGGCGAAGATGCGCTTGAGCTTCTGCACCGGCATGCGGTGCGCCGCGCGTGCGCCCAGCGGTGCGAACGTCACGCTGGCCAGCGCGATCACGAACAGCGCCGGCAGGTAGATGAAGCCCAGCGAATACGCCGGCAGCCCAGGCTCGTTCCAGCCGTAGGCGATGTTGGCCAGCGTGCCGGATAGCGCAATCGGGAAGCCGAGCGCCGCGCTGGTCGCGACCGCATTGTGGATGCGCACGTTACACCAGCTCATGAACGGCACCGACAGGAAGCCGCCGCCCGCCCCCACGATCCCCGACACGGTGCCGATCACGGCGCCCGCCCCGAACATGCCCGCCTTGCCCGGCAGCTCGCGCGAGGCGTGCGGCTTCTTATTCAGCAGCATCTGCGTGGCCGAGAAGGCGACGAACAGCGCGAACACCAGCGCCAGCAGCTGCGTGTCCATCTGCTTGCCGATCCACGGGCCGATCCACGAGCCCACGACGATCCCCGGCGCCATCAGCGCGACCACCCGCCACAGCACGGCGCCGTGCGCGTGGTGCGCGCGCACCGACGACAACGAAGTGAAGGCGATGGTCGCCAGCGCGGTGGCGATCGCCATGTGCACCACCACTTCGGGCGGGAAGCCGCGCGCGGTGAAGATCATCGTGATGAACGGGACCAGCACCATGCCGCCGCCGATGCCCAGCAACCCCGCCGCGAAGCCGCCCGCGCTGCCCATCGCCAGCAGCGCCAGGATCAGCATCCAGTCCATCAGGAAGCGGCTTTCGCGCGTTTGAGGATGGCCTTCCATTCGCCCGCGGTGACGGGCGAAATCGACAGGCGCGAGCCTTTGCGCAGCAGTTCCATGCCTTCCAGCTCCGGCATGGTGCGCAGCTCGGTCAGCGGGATGAAGCCGATCTCCTTCGTCGCGCGCACGTCGATCGAGATCCAGCGCGGCTGTTCTTGCGTCGCTTTCGGGTCGAAGTACTTGTTCCTGCTGTCGAACTGGGTCGCGTCGGGATACGGGCCGCTGGCGACTTCCGCGATGCCGGCGATGCCGGGGACGGCGCAGCTGGAGTGGTAGAACAGCACGCCGTCGCCGGGCTGCATGGCGTCGCGCATGAAGTTGCGGGCCTGATAGTTACGCACGCCGTACCACGAAGTCGTCTGGTCCGGCGACGCCAGCACGTCCTCGAAACTCACATCGTCCGGTTCGGACTTCATCAGCCAGTAGCGCATCGGCGTTCTCGTGTATCTGGAAAAGCCCACAGTGTAACCGCCACCAAAAAATGGGGACAGACCAAAAAATGGGGACAGACCCCATTTCGCATTGTCGAAATGGGGTCTGTCCCCATTTTTTAGTCCCCATTTTTTGGCCCCCATTTTTTGGGCGAAAAAAAACGGTTGCTAGTCATAGCAACCGTTTCCGAATAGTGCCCCGCCTGTGCCGTTAAGCCGGCATCCCGAACCTATGAGGCTCAAGGTGGTCGCAGTTAGTCCAGTTTCGGGTTCATCGGGCTAGCGACGCTCACGCCCACCGAACAAATTTCCGCGACCTATGCTGAAGAATGGTTCAAGGAATATATGGCTAATCCCGAACACCGCAGGGTAGACCGAATCTTACTCCCTCCGCGCTGCAACATCAAACAGTTTCGCCCGTCAGAACAAAGTTTCTTGCGGCGTCAGCGCGGCGTCCAACGCGGTGTGCATCGCCTGCAGTTTTTGCTTGACTTCGAGGATCGATGTCTCGGCAAACGGGCCTTCCGGCGACTTCACCGACAGGAATTCGGCCGCGATCGAGAGCGCGGCCATGACGGCGATGCGGTCGTTGCCCTTGACCTTGCCCGAGTCGCGCAACGCGGTCATTTTGCTGTCCAAATAGTTGACCGCTTCCTGCAGCGTGTTCTCCTCGCCGGCCTTGCACGCCAGGCGGTAGGGCTGGCCCATGATGGTCACGTCGAGCTGGATCATGATGCGGTTTCCTCGTCGCCGGCAGGGATCGCCGCGAGCAGCGCTTCGACGCGCTGCTGGGCCTGGCCCAGGCGTTCCATATAAGTGGTGTTTTCGTTGGCGAGCAGTTCGTTGGACTGGCGCAGCTGGCCGATCTCGTTGCCCAGCGCGACATTGGCCTGGCGCAGTTGCGCGTTCTCGCGGCGCAGCGACAAAGTCAACTCGGCGAGGCGGTCGATCTTGTCGGATAAATCTTTGAATTCGGAAATCATCCTGAACTATAGAACCCGGTAGGAAATGGAGTCAAGCCGTAAAGACGGGCCAGGCGCTTATTGCTTTCGGTGCGGCAGGTTTTTCTCCCAGATCGCCCACAGGATCAGGCCATACGACAGCAGGCGGATCAGGTAGTGATAGGGAGAGTCTTCGCGTCCACCGATGTCCCAGTAGAACCAGGCCCGGTGCGCCGCCTCGACAAAGAAGGACAGCGAAAAATACAGGAAAAATCGGTCGCGCGTGGTGCTCCAGAAGCGCAGGAAGAACAGCCCGATGAGGGCCGACCCCATGCAAATCGCGCCGGAAATGAACTGGTTCATGCGCTTACTCCTTCTCGTAGATCAGGCCGTACAACAGCAGCAGCAGCGACACCAGCGCGGCCACCAGGCGCGGCGTCGACAGATCGACGTGGTGGAACACCAGCTTGTCGCACACCAGCAGGATGTTGTTGACAGTCAGGCCGATGAAGCACCAGCCGCTCCACAGCAGCAGGCGGTGCCCGGTGCGGTGGTAGCTGGCCAGCAGCAGCCAGGCGCAGGCCAGCGAGGTGAGCGTACACAATGTATAGATGAGGTGTGCCATGTCAGGGCTTCTTTCGCAGGTTGAACGCGTCCGCAAACTGGTGCGCTTTGCGTTCGACTGTGGAATGAATGAGATTGGTCATGGCGACCAGGTTCTGCGAGTACGCGCGCGCCACGTTGTCGATGGTATCGGCCATCAAGGTCGATTCCGGCGCATAGCGGTAGGTGTCGTCGTCGCAGTGCAGCATGGCGGATGCGCACAGGTCGGCCAGCAGTTTCTCGGCCGCCTTGTCGCTGATGTACAGCCGCTCTGCCACCCTGGCGGACGGCCACTCTCCCGGCGTCGCGCGCAATAGCAGCAGCGCTTCCAGGTGCGGCACCGAAGGGATGCTCGTCAGCACGAAGCGGCGTACGTCGTCAGGGATGATATCTGGAACCATCAAGATGCCGGCCCGCCGATGCGGCATGCCGGTTGGACCGTTTTACAAAGAAGCGGGGATTATATGCCAAGAAAAAAATTGACCTCGCGAATTCTATTAAAAGTACGACAACACGGCGATGCCACAGCCTGTCCATGCCGGCGATACCCCCGCCTGGCTCCCCGGCAGAAGTCCTCCATACCACGGTTTCGCCCCGGCTGTTTGATCCGCACCGCACATTGATGTCTTGAAAAGCCTGAGGGTCGTCCCTATAATTAGCACTCGCTAAGGGAGAGTGCTAACAAGCACCCCCGACATAACGAATACGAAACACCATCAACCCACTGTTAGAACAAGGAGTCTTGTATGAACCTTCGCCCGTTGCACGATCGCGTGATCGTCAAGCGCCTGGACCAGGAAACCAAAACCGCATCCGGCCTGATCATCCCGGACGCAGCCGCCGAGAAGCCAGACCAGGGCCAGGTGCTGGCCGTCGGTAACGGCAAAGTCCTCGAAGACGGCAAAGTGCGTCCGCTGGAAGTCAAAGTCGGCGACCGCGTACTGTTCGGCAAATACTCGGGCCAGTCGGTCAAGGTGGATGGCGAAGAGCTGCTGGTGATGCGCGAAGAAGACATCATGGCAGTCGTCAACCAGTAATCGAACGCCACTCCCCTACAACACGAATTTACGGAGCATAAAAACATGGCAGCTAAAGATGTAGTGTTCGGCGACGCAGCGCGCCACAAGATGGTCGAAGGCGTGAACATCCTGGCCAACGCGGTCAAGGTCACCCTGGGTCCTAAGGGCCGCAACGTGGTGCTGGAGCGCTCGTTCGGTTCCCCAACCGTCACCAAGGACGGCGTGTCGGTCGCGAAAGAGATCGAACTCAAGGACAAGCTCATGAACATGGGCGCGCAGATGGTCAAGGAAGTCGCATCCAAGACCTCCGACAACGCCGGCGACGGCACCACCACCGCGACCGTGCTGGCACAAGCCATCGTCCGCGAAGGCATGAAGTACGTTGCCGCAGGCATGAACCCGATGGACCTGAAGCGCGGCATCGACAAGGCAGTCGCTGCCACCGTCGAACAACTGCGCACCATCGCCAAGCCATGCACCACGTCGAAGGAAATCGCCCAGGTTGGCGCGATCTCCGCGAACTCGGACGTGTCGATCGGCGAGCGCATCGCTGAAGCGATGGACAAGGTCGGCAAGGAAGGCGTCATCACCGTGGAAGACGGCAAGTCGCTGAACGACGAGCTGGAAATCGTGGAAGGCATGCAGTTCGACCGCGGCTACCTGTCCCCGTACTTCATCAACAACCCGGAGAAGCAAGTCGCGATCCTGGAAAACCCGTTCATCCTGCTGTTCGACAAGAAGATCGCCAACATCCGCGACCTGCTGCCAGTGCTGGAGCAAGTGGCCAAGGCCGGCCGTCCGCTGCTGATCATCGCCGAAGACATCGAAGGCGAAGCGCTGGCGACCCTGGTGGTCAACAACATCCGCGGCATCCTGAAGACCTGCGCAGTCAAGGCGCCAGGCTTCGGCGACCGTCGCAAGGCCATGCTGGAGGACATCGCTGTCCTGACCGGCGGCCAGGTGATCGCTGAAGAAGTCGGCCTGACGCTGGAAAAGGCAACCCTGCAGGAACTGGGCCAGGCCAAGCGCGTCGAGATCGGCAAGGAAAACACCATCATCATCGACGGCGCAGGCGCGGCTGAATCGATCGAAGCGCGCGTCAAGCAGGTGCGTGCACAGATCGAAGAGTCGACCTCCGACTACGACCGCGAGAAGCTGCAGGAACGCGTGGCCAAGCTGGCCGGCGGCGTTGCAGTGATCAAGGTTGGCGCGGCTACCGAAGTCGAGATGAAAGAGAAGAAGGCACGTGTCGAAGACGCACTGCACGCAACCCGCGCAGCTGTGGAAGAAGGCATCGTTCCTGGCGGCGGCGTGGCACTGCTGCGCGCCCGCGCGACCCTCGACATCAAGGGCGACAACGTCGACCAGGAAGCCGGCATCAAGATCGTGCTGCGCGCGATGGAAGAGCCGCTGCGCATGATCGTGCAGAACGCCGGCGAAGAGCCATCGGTGGTGGTTGCAGCTGTCCTGGCAGGTTCGGGCAACTACGGCTACAACGCATCGAACGGCACCTACGGCGACATGGTCGAAATGGGCGTGCTGGATCCAGCCAAGGTCACCCGCTCGGCACTGCAGAACGCAGCGTCGATCGCAGGCCTGATGCTGACCACCGAGTGCATGGTGTCCGAGTCGGCTGAAGAGAAGCCAGCCGGCGGCGGCATGGGCGGCATGGGTGGCATGGGCGGCATGGGCGGCATGGACGGCATGATGTAATGCAGTCCGGGGATTGTCCCTTCCAGGGATAGTCCCCAGCGCTTGGCAAAAAGGGCAGCTACGGCTGCCCTTTTTCATTTGGCAGCCGGATCAACGTAGCGTGATCTTGCCAGATCGCATATAATTCATATACGAAACGTATATGGAGCATAGTGTGGGAATTGTAAACATCGACGATGAGCTGCACGACCAGCTCCGCAAAGCCAGCGCGGTCTCCTGCCGCTCGATCAACGCGCAAGCCGCCTTCTGGATCAAGGTCGGCATGATGTGCGAAATGAATCCCACCCTAAGCTTCAACGAGATCGTTGCAGCGGAATTGCGCACGGCCGGCGTCACCACGCATGCGCTGAGGATCGCGACGACATGATCAAGCGCCCTGAAGAAATCGCACTGATGGCCGCAGCGGGCAAGTTATTGGCCAGCGTGTTTGCCCACCTGGATCAGCTGGACCTGGCCGGCATGACCACCATGCAGGTCAATGACCTGGTCGACCGATTCATCGTGGACGAGCTGCATTCGCGCCCAGCCAGCAAAGGGCAGTACGGCTACGCTTACGCGCTGAACGCATCGCGCAACAACGTGGTCTGCCACGGCGTCCCCTCCCCCGAGGATGTCTTGCAGAGCGGGGATATCGTGAACTTCGATATCACGCTGGAGAAGGACGGCTACATCGCGGACTCCAGCAAGACCTACCTCGTGGGCGACGTCTCGACGCTGGCCAGACGCCTGGTGCAGGTGACGTATGAAGCGATGTGGAAGGGGATCAAGGCGGTCCGCCCAGGGGCACGGCTCGGCGATGTCGGCCACGCGATCGAGCAGCACGCGAACCGGCACGGCTATACGGTGGTCAGGGATTACTGCGGGCACGGCATCGGGCGCGAAATGCACGAGCTGCCGCAGGTGCTCCATTGGGGGAAGCCGCGCACCGGCTTGGTGCTACGCGAAGGGATGGTGTTCACCATCGAACCCATGATCAACCAGGGCGACGACGAAGTCGATACGCTGGACGATGGCTGGACGGTCGTCACGTGCGACGGAAAACTGTCCGCGCAGTTCGAGCACACCGTCGCGGTTACTGCGAACGGCGTGCGTGTGCTGACCCTACGGCCCGGCGAAAAACCGCTGAACTGACGTGCAGGGGAGTGCCCGCATCGGGAACACTCCCCGCGCGTTCAAGCGGCTTTGGCCTGCAGGGTTGGATAGTCGATGTAGCCGGCAGGACCCGGCGTATAGAAGGTCTTCGGGTTCGGAGCATTCAGCTCCGCATCCATCGCGAGGCGGTCGACCAGGTCAGGGTTCGCGATGAACGGACGGCCGAACGCCACCGCATCCGCCCTGCCCGATTCCACCGTGTCGAGCGCCATCTCGCGCGTGTAGCCATTGTTGGCGATGTAGGCGCCGCGGAACGCCTTGCGCGCCCACGCGAAATCGAAGCCCGGCACATCGCGCGCGCCACCGGTCGCGCCTTCGACAAAGTGGATGAAGGCGATGCCGCGCTTGTCGAGTTGCTCGACCAGGTGGCCGAACACGGCTTGCGGATCGCTGTCGCTGATCGCGTTCGATGGCGTCACCGGCGACAGGCGAATGCCAACGCGGCCCGCGCCGATCTCCGCTGCCACCGCATCGACCACTTCCAGCGCGAAGCGCACGCGGTTCTCCACCGGGCCGCCGTATTCGTCGGTGCGCTTGTTCGCGCCGTCGCGCAGGAACTGGTCCACCAGATAGCCGTTCGCACCGTGGATCTCCACGCCGTCGAAGCCCGCGCGGATCGCGTTCGCTGCGCCACGGCGGTACTGGTCCACCACTTCCCTGATCTCGTCCACCGTCAGTTCATGCGGCACCGGCAGGTCCACCTTGCCCTCGTGGGTGTATGCGAAAGTCGCCGCAGCCACTGCGGAAGGAGCGACCGGCTGCGCGCCGCCGGTGAGCAGCGGGTGGCTCACGCGTCCCACGTGCCAGATCTGCGCGATGATCTTGCCGCCCTCTTCGTGCACCGCTTGCGTGATCTTCTTCCAGCCTTCCACCTGTTCGTCCGAATAGATGCCGGGCGTCGCCATGTAGCCTTTGCCGACCGGCGAAACCTGCGTGCCTTCGCTGATGATCAGGCCCGCGCCGCTGCGCTGGCGGTAGTACTCGATGTTCATCTCGCTGCCGGGGATGTCGCCTGCCGCTTCGTCGGCGCGGCTGCGCGTGAGCGGCGCCATGAAGATGCGGTTGGAGACTTCGATATCGCCGATGCGGCCAGGCTGGAAGAGTGCGGGTGCTGTCATATGCTGTCCTAATAGTGCCGGGTTTGAAGAAAGCGGCCACCATGCAGACCGCCAAAGAACTAGGTTCCTAGCTATATAGGAGCGATGGCGAACTTATCAATACCCTCTTTCGTTTTTTTTTGCGCCACCGCCTGCAACGCCGTGGGTCCGCCGACCCCGCCCCAGAAACTGCTTGACCTGATTATTGCGCAAGTGCTACTGTACTACGCGTAATAGTACAGTGAGACAGAAAGCAGTACAGTCACCAACGATGAGCACACGCACCCCCTTGATGCTGGAAATCGCCACCGGCGACCCGCGCCCGATCAACCGCCAGATCGTGGACGGCGTGCGCCGCCACATCGCCAGCGGCGAGCTCGCGGTCGGCGCGGCCCTGCCCAGCGTGCGCGGCCTCGCGCTGCAGCTGTCGATCAACCCGAACACGGTCGCCAAGGCGTATTCCGAGCTGACCGCCGAAGGCTGGCTCGAATCGCGCCCCGGCCTGGGCGTGTTCGTCGCGCCGCCGCGCCAGCGCCTGTCCGACGAAGAGCGCGAACGCCGCCTGGACGACGCGATCCAGCGCTTCGTCAGCGACGTGATCGGCCTCGACTACCCCGCTGCGGCCATCGCCGCGCGGCTTGAGAAAGAACTCGAACAATTACGGAGGACCCAGGCATGACAGACCATGCGATCGACACGGACGACCTGTCCCTGCACTACGGCCGCAAGAGCGCGCTGAACCACCTGACACTGCGCCTGGCGCGCGGCGGCATCCACGCAGTGGTCGGCGCCAACGGCGCCGGCAAGTCCTCGCTGTTCCGCGTGCTGCTCGGCTTCGAGACGCAAAGCGCTGGTACCGCGCGCGTGCTGGGCTGCGACAGCCGCGCCCTCACTCCGGCCATGCGCGCCCGCATCGGCTTCGTCAACGAGGAACACACGCTGCCCGTATGGCTGCGCGTGGACGAAGTGGCGGCCATGCAGCGCCGCCAGTACGAGCGCTGGAACGAGGACCGCTACGTGTCGGTGGTCCAGAACTTCAACGTGCTGCCGGACCAGAAGATCGCAGAACTCTCGCGCGGCGAACGCGCAGGCGTCAACCTGGCGATGGCGCTGGCGCAAAGCCCCGAGCTGCTGATCCTCGACGAGCCCACCCTCGGCCTGGACGTGGTGGCCAAGCGCGCCTTCCTGGAAGCGCTGTCGCAGACCAGCTTCGACGACGGCTCCACCGTGGTGTACTGCTCGCATCACATGGAAGAAGTCGAGCGCCTCGCCGACAACCTGGTGATCCTGGAGCGCGGCACGCTGCGCCACATGTCCTCGCCGTTCGAGTTCTGCGAACGCGTGACGATGTGGGTGGCCGAATTCCCGTTCAGGGACCCGGACCTGAAGCAGCTGCCCGGCGTGCTGGAAAGCCGCCGCATCGAAGGCCTGACGCACCTGATGGTGTTCGACCAGGACGCCAGCTTCGGCGAACGGCTCAAGCAGCTCGGCGCACGCTCCGCCCAATCGATGCCGGTCGGCCTCGACCGCGCCGTCAACGGCTTCCTCGCCCGCGGACACATTTCCACCGCGCGCGCAGCCTGAAAGGAATCAAGATGAAAGAACTGTTCTTCAGCGAGCTGCGGCGCTTCCGCACCATCGGCCTGATCGCCGCGCTTGTGCACCTGATGGCGATCGTATTCCTCAACCAGCTACTCGACTTGCCGCAGCAGGGCCGCAACGTCCATGTGGTCGTTGCCGTGTTCTACATGCTGTCCGCGCTCGGCTTTTCGATGTACCAGTTCGGTTCCTACCGCACGCCCGGCCGCTGGACCTGGCTCATGCACCGCCCGCTTGCGCCGCGCCGGATTTTCGCTGCGATCGTTGGCGCCTCGTTCGCGCTGGTGCTCCTCATCGTCGCGGTTCCGCTCCTGCTGGTGCTCGGCGCGACCGACCTGATGGGCGAGCGCGTCGTGGACGTGCGCCACTACCTCGCGGTAGCGCACATTGCCCTGCTCTGCCTGGCCAGCGGACTGGCCGGGGGCTACGTCATCCTGAACCACCGCCGCAGCGCCGCGGTAATCCTGGTGCTGCCGATCCTGGCGTTCTTCCGCCTCGGCTCGGCCGTCGACATGCTGGCGCCGGCGCTGCTGTGCGTCGCGCTGCTGGCCTACATCCTGTCCGGCGTGTTCAAGCCGAACCATCACGCGCCGCCGGAATCCGCGCCGCACATCGCCGCGGCGGCCCTGCCCCTGTTGGCCGGCTTCTACATCGTCGCGCTGTGGGGCGGCTCGACCGTGTACCAGTGGGGCCAGATGCTGGCGGGCGTCCATCCGCTCGGCGCCAACAGTGCGCCGGCAGGCGGCTACGCCGAAGCGAGCCGCATGACCGCGCCCGAGCGCCTGCGCGCCGGCCTCGCCGCAGCCAACACCGCCGAATCGCGCGCGCTGTCCGCACAGGTCGGAATGGCGACCGCCTATGCGCCGGATGTGGACCAATACCCGGTGCGCCACCAGGCCAGCAACGCCGGCCCGATGCTGTGGCCGGACGCATCGAGCCGGATCATCTGGTCCTTCTCGCATGACGACATGCGCTACAGCGGACGCGACATGCTGACCCGCCGGCCGGCCGGACATTTCGGCGCGGGCGGCAGGAACTCGGCCGAGCGCTTCACCGAAGTGCCGGCGGACGCCCACGGCTACCTGCTGACGCCGCACACGCTCTACCGCGTGACCGGCGGCGCCAACCCGCTGGAAAGGACGTTCGGGACGCGCGGCGCGGAACAGATCGTGATGGCGCCGGACGACGTGCAGAATGCCCGCGCGGCAGTGCCGCCGCGCTACCGCTACGTGCTCACCAATGCACGCCTGGTCGCGCTGGACAAGCAGACCAATGCCGAGCAGTTCTCCATCATCCTGCCGGACGCCTACTCCAACCTTGGCGCCGTGGACGTGGCCGAACTTGCGGACGGCAGCCTGGTATCGATCCTGTTCGGGAGAAAAATGAACAAGGGCAGCGGCGAGGCCAACCAGCATGTGATGTTCGTGCCGATGGCGGGCGCGGTCCGCGAGGTGGCGCGCCGCCCTTTGCAGCACGACTTCGGCGTGCTGTTCGAGCATAAGGATTTCTGGCTGTCGCCCGTCCTGGGCGCAGTGATCGACGCGCCGGACGCGCTGATCGCCGACGGCACGATTCCCGACGTGGTCGCGTCGCCGCCTGAACGCAGCGCCACGGTATGGACGGCGGCACTGGCGGCCGCGCTGCTCTCGGCCCTTGCCAGCGCCGCATGGCTGGCGCGCACCGACGCGCCGCCCCGGCGCAAGCTTGGGTGGATCGCCGCCGCGCTGCTGCTTGGCCTGCCCGCGCTGCTGACGCTGATGGCGCTGCAACCGCGCACCCGCCGCGTCGCGCCCGCAGCCTGGCCCGCCCCCGCCCCCGCCACTTAAGCATCCCGCAACCCGTCGTCCCAGCGCCAAAGGGGCACTTGGCTGGGACCCATACGCCTACGCCGCGCGCGTACTGGCAACGCACGTCCGTACAAAAGCAGCTCCAAAGGAGAACACCCATGCGTACCACGATCATCCTAACCCTGCTCGCCTGTGCCCTCGTCCCGGCCGGCGCGCTGGCCGAACCGGCGCTGGCGCGACAGGCAGCCGCCAACGCCGCCCTTCCCGCCGCGACCATGCTGAGTCCCGCGGACCTTAGCGCCAGGGCCCGCCTGCGCCACGTGCGCATCGCCCCGCAAGGACACCTGACCGCATTCGTGGAACAGGACGGCGCCACGCTCAACATCAAGCTGCTCGACCACGCCACCGGCCAGCGCCGCCAGCTGCTCGCGCTGCAAGGCGCCGTGGCGGAGGTCAACTGGGCGCGCGACGGCGAGGTACTGTTCGTCGATACCGGCGCATCGCTCACCTCGGTTTCGCTCAAGGATGGCGCGACGGTGGAGGCGGCGAAGTTCGAGCGCAAGCTGCGCCAGGGTTTCGTGGCCATCGACCAGAGCCGCCCGCACCACGCGCTGGTGGAAGAGAACGACAGCGACAGCAAGGACTACCGCGTAGTGCGTGTCGGGCCGGGCGGCGCGCGCGAAGTGCTGTACCAGGGCCGCAAGATCGACCAGTTGGTGGTGGGCGCCGACGCGAAGGCGAGCTTCATCCGCTTCACCGACGACAAGGGCGCGCGCGTGATCTCGCAGCGCCGCGCCGGCGAATGGGCCGAAGTCGCGCGCTGCTCGCCAAAGCAGGAGGACTGCGCCATCGCGGGCGCATTGGCGGACGGCAAGCTGCTGCGCATGCTGGATGGCGACGACCGCCTCACGCTGATCGAAGTCGATACCGCCACCGGCAAGCGCCGCACGCTCGTCGACGAGACCGGGAATATCGGCGACATCCGCAGCGTGGTCGAGATGCCCTCCACGCGCGAGCCGGTGCTGGCCGTGTACGCTGCCCCGACGCGCCACATAAAGGGCCTGACCGCGCAGGGCGTGCGCGCCGCCGCCGATATCGCGGCGCGCTTCACCGAGAACAACGTCACCGTACAGCCTTCGCTCGGCAAGACCTGGCTGGTCGAGGAAAGCGGGCCACGCCAGCCGCACGCGCGCTACTGGCTGTACGACACCGCCAGGCGCGGGTTCACCGAAATCCTGGCCGAGGAACGCGCCGCCGGCAAACCGCTGGCGCCCGAACGGCTGGCGCGCACCTTCCCGCTGTCCTACCGCGCCTCCGATGGCGCCACCGTGTACGGCTACGTCACCATCCCCGCCGGCAAGCCTGCGTCCTCGCTGCCGCTGCTGACGATGGTGCATGGCGGACCGTGGGGCCGCTTCGACTACGGCTTCCACACGCTCACGCAGACCATCGCCAACCGCGGCGTCGCCGTGTTCCAGCCGAACTTCCGTTCCTCGACAGGACACGGCGAGCGCTACATGAGCGCGCCGAAGTCAGATTTCGGCAACGGCCGCGTGCAGGCCGACATCATCGAAGGCGTGCAATACCTGCTCGCCAACGGGATCGGAGACAGCCGCCGCCTCGGCATCATGGGCGACTCGTTCGGCGGCTATTCGACCCTGCTCGCGCTGACCCACAACCCGGACATGTTCCAGTTCGGGATGGCGCTGTCGCCGCCGCCGGAGTTCTCGTCCGTCCTCAGGACGGTGGCAGGCATGATGCCGAAAGAAGCGCAGCGCCTCGTCAACGTGGGCCTCGACCTCAACGACGAACGCGCGATGGCCGCCATCGCCGCATCGTCGCCCGCCGCCAATCCGGCCCGCCTGGCCCGTCCCCTGCTGATCATCGCCGGCGGCAAGGACCCGTTGGTGCCGGTCGCGGACGTGAACGCCTACGTCGCCAGGCTGCAGGCCGAAGGTAAGGCGGTCAGCTACCTGCTCGACCCGGACGAAGGCCACATCCCGCGCAAGCCGGTGGTGCGCCAGGCCTACGCCTACCTGCTGGAGTCGCTGCTGCACCGCTACCTCGGCGCCGACGCGCCGGCCGCGCCATCGGCGGAACTGGCGGCCTACCTGGCCAGCAGCGCCATGCGGCACAACGGCGCGCTGCGCTGAGGCTGTGTTGCCCGGCACCGGTCTTTGGTTTAGTATGATCCGACCAACATTCAAGGGATGGGCCGGCATGAAGAAATGGGGAAAACATAATGCGATCGCAGCGGTGGTGCTCGGCGCGGCGGTCGTATTCGGCGTCCTCGCAACCAAGCGGACGGCGGAAGACACCACGCCGCCCGCGGCCGGCGCCGCAGTCGACCAGCGCGCGGTGAACGCCGTGCTTGCCCTGCCCGAGATCAAGTCGTGGGCTGCTGAAATCGAGCAGCGTTCGGGCGGCCGCGTGCGCGGCGCCGTCATCGGCGGCGATGCCGAGCCGAAGACCGTCGACGGCATCACCTACCACGCCTACAGCTTCATGGAGAACGACCCCGAGCAGGCGCGCCGGCTGCAGGGCTTCTATGTGACGCAGGACGGCTCGCGCATCCTGGTCGAGGACGCGCTCAGCGGCGACCTCATCTCGCTCGAGGAATGGCGCGCAGCGAACGCCAGGTGATGGACTCAGGGGACTGATCCCGCAGGGGACCGTCGCCCGAGTTTTTACTGTGCGCTGCCAGCCCGTTTACAGCTTGCCGAACCAGGCGCCGTAAGGCGGCAGCGTCACGCGCCCGGCAGACGCGCTGCCCGGCAGGCCGTGACCCTGCATCGCGGCGGCGCCTGCAGTCTCCGCCCAATCGAAGCTCACTTCACGGTTCGACAGGTTGAAGGCCGCCAGTACCGCCGGCTCGCCCTCGAGCGTGCGGCGCAGCGCCAGCACCGGCTCCGGCGCGTCGAAGAAGGAGATATCCCCGCGCGTCAGCTGCGGCACGCCCTTGCGCCACGCGATTACGCGGCGCGCGAAGTTGAGCGGAGAGTCTTCGAGCGGTTCCTGCACCGACACCGCCGCGACGCGGTGCGGCTCGGCCACCGGCAGCCACGGCTTGCCGGTCGTGAAACCGGCATTCGGCTGCTCGTCGGTCCACGGCATCGGCGTGCGGCAGCCATCGCGGCCCTTGAACTCCGGCCAGAACGTGATCCCGTACGGGTCCTGCAGCAGTTCGTACGGCACGTCCGCTTCGGTCAGCGCCAGCTCGTCGCCCTGGTACAGGCATGGGGTGCCCTTGAGCGAAAGCTGCATCGCCAGCGCCAGCTTGCCCAGCGCGACCGGCGGATTGTCGCCGCCCCAGCGCGTCATCACGCGGATCGCATCGTGGTTGCCGACTGACCAGGAAGCCCAGCCGCCCTTCACGCGCGCTTCGAATTCTTCCACCTGCTTGCGGATGTAGGCGGCAGTGAACACGGGCGTGAGCAGGTTGAAGCTGTAGGCGATGTGCAGCTTGTCGCCGCCCGCGGTGTAGTCGGCCATCACGGCCAGCGAATCGTCCGCGCCCACCTCGCCGATCGCGATCGCGCCGTACTCGTCCAGCAGCGAGCGGATGCGCTTGAGGTACTCGATGTTCTCGGGCTGCGTCTTGTCGTAGATGTGCTGCTGCATGCCGTACGGGTTCACGTCCGTCACGGTCGCGGTATCGCGCTTGGTGGCGGCGGGATTGCTGCGCAGCTGGCGGTCGTGGAAGTGGAAATTGCACGCATCCATGCGCACGCCGTCGACGCCGCGTTCGAGCCAGAAGCGCATCGCATCCAGGTGCGCCTGCTGCACTTCCGGATTGTGGAAGTTCATGTCCGGCTGGCTGGTGAGGAAGTTGTGCAGGTAGTACTGCTTGCGGCGCGCGTCGAACTGCCACGACGATCCGCCGAACACGGACAGCCAGTTGTTGGGCGGGTTACCGTCCGGGAGCGGGTCGGCCCACACGTACCAGTCGGCCTTCGGGTTGTCGCGGCTCTTGCGGCTCTCGACGAACCATTCGTGCTGGTCGGACGAGTGCGACGGCACCTGGTCGATCATGATCTTCAGGCCCAGCGAATGCGCCTTCGCGATCAGCGCGTCGAAGTCGGCCAGGGTGCCGAACAGCGGATCGACATCGCAGTAGTCCGACACGTCGTAGCCGAAATCCTTCATCGGCGACTTGAAGAACGGCGAGATCCACACGATGTCCACGCCCAGCGATGCGATGTAGTCGAGCTTGCGCGTGATGCCCGGCAGGTCGCCGACGCCATCGCCGTTCGTATCGAGGTAGCTGCGCGGGTAAACCTGGTAGATGACGGCTTCGCGCCACCATGGATTTTGTTGGGAGTTCATGGTACTGTCCGGTTGATATGTGTAGATAATATACAGGA
Organism: Pseudoduganella sp. GCM10020061; assembly: GCF_042683405.1. Taxonomy (NCBI): domain Bacteria; kingdom Pseudomonadati; phylum Pseudomonadota; class Betaproteobacteria; order Burkholderiales; family Oxalobacteraceae; genus Pseudoduganella; species Pseudoduganella sp. GCM10020061. The sequence continues at coordinate 259,303 of NZ_JBHUJS010000003.1, forward strand.
GCGCCAGGTTTTCGACAATCGACGAAGATGGTGCACAATAGGCGCAAAAACCAGTGAATACAAGGAGTTAGGCAAAGATCCCGCAAGATCGCCGGAGTTAACTAGTAGTCAAACTACAGCCCTCCATGGCGGTGCAATAAAGGCGAAACAATTGCCGGGTTGCCAGTAGGCAGCCTGTGCCTTAGGATCGCGGGATCTATTCGAGGGGACACCCATGTCACAAGCACAAACCGCCCAGGTAGCGCAGGCCGACGGCAACGGCCCGCTGCCGCGCCAGATCCCGTACATCATCGTCAACGAGGGCGCCGAGCGCTTCAGCTTCTACGGGATGCGCAACATCCTGACGCCCTTCCTGATCACCACGCTGCTGATGTACCTGCCGGAAGCCGACCGCACAGGCGAGGCCAAGCACGTGTTCCATACCTTCGTGATCGGGGTGTACTTCTTCCCGCTGCTGGGCGGCTGGCTGGCCGACCGCTTCTTCGGCAAATACAATACCGTGTTCTGGCTCAGCCTCGTGTACTGCGCCGGCCACGCCATGCTCGCCGCGTTCGACGACAACGTCACCGGATTCTACGCCGGCCTCGGATTGATCGCGCTCGGGTCAGGCGGCATCAAACCGCTTGTCGCGTCCTTCATGGGCGACCAGTTCGACCAGACCAACAAGAACCGCGCCAAGGCGGTATTCGACGCGTTCTACTGGATCATCAACTTCGGCTCCTTCTTCGCCTCCCTGCTGATGCCGCTGTTCCTGCGCGAGTACGGCCCCTCGGTCGCATTCGGCATCCCCGGCATCCTGATGGGCGTGGCGACGCTGGCATTCTGGATGGGCCGCAAGAAGTACGTGCACGTGCCGCCTGCGCCGCCCAACCCGCATTCGTTCATGCGCGTTGCGCGCACCGCGCTGACCACTGCCGCGGCCGGCCAGTCGCGTCCCGGCCTGACGGTGGCCATGGTCGGCGTCCTGGGCGCCATCGGTTCGCTGGCCATGACCGGCTCGTGGGGCTTCGTGATCGCGGCCTGCCTGGCGGTCGTGCTGCTGCTGGCCTTCGGCGGCATCGGCGTGTCGATGCAGCTGGAGCGCGCCCGCGGCTTCCACCCTGACGACGCGGTCGATGGCGTGCGCGCGGTGCTGCGCATCCTGATCGTGTTCGCGCTGGTCACGCCGTTCTGGTCCCTGTTCGACCAGAAGGCATCGACCTGGATCGTGCAGGCAAACGAGATGGAAACCGCGGTCTCGGTATTCGGCGCCACCTTCGAGGTGCTGCCGGCCCAGATGCAGGCGCTCAACCCGCTGCTGGTGATGCTGCTGATCCCGTTTAATAACATGGTGGTGTTCCCGATCTTCCGCAGCCTCGGCATCGAGCCGACCGCGCTGCGCCGCATGGGCGCCGGCATCGCCCTGTCCGCGCTGGCGTGGGTGGCGATCGGCATGATCCAGGTCTCGATGGACGCCGGCACGCCGACCTCGATCGCATGGCAGATCCTTCCCTACGCGCTTCTGACCGCCGGCGAAGTGCTGGTGTCGGCCACCGGCCTGGAGTTCGCGTATTCGCAGGCACCGGCGTCGATGAAGGGCGTGATCATGGCGCTCTGGTACCTCGCCGTCACCATCGGCAACCTGTGGGTGATCATCGTGAACGCCAGCGTGAAGAACCCTTCCGTCATCGCGTGGATCGAGTCGAGCGGATTCGGACTCATGGCGTTCCAGATGTTCTTCTTCGCCGCGTTCGCCGCACTCGCCGCAGTGGTGTTCGCCTGGTACGCCCGCCACTACAAGATGGTCAACTACTACCGCACCGCATAAATCACAGGAGAGCAAATGCCCCGCAGTCACATCGCCATCCTCGCCGCCAGCGCCGCACTGGCAAACGGGGCATTTGCCCACACCATCGAAGAATGCAACAGCACGGACTTCGCGACCGTGCTGAAGGCCGCGCCGGCCCGCATGGACGCGCGCGCGGTCTGGCTGGACCAGCGCAGCATCCTGTGGCCCGGCGGCCGCGCCGACGCCTTCTACAAGCTGTATCACTCTCCTGACGCGGCGATCTCCGCGCCGGTTGGCGGCAAGGTCACGGGTGCGGCGGGCGTTTTTGCGCTCCCCACGCCGCGCGCGTCCATCACACCTCCCCGCTTCAGCTACCTGGGCAGCGGCATGATGCTGCAGCTGGACGGGCACGCCGATAGCGCCGCCCTGATGCGCGGGCAGCTGGTCGTCGTCGCCGAAACGGCCGACGGCACCGTGCTCGACGCCACGGGTGTGCAGATGGCGCCCGCCATCGACCAGCGCTTCGCGGACGCCGCGCAGGTGCCGGACCTGGGCGTGTCGGTGTCGCCCAACGGGACCGGCTTCAAGCTGTGGGCGCCGACGGCGCAGCGCGTCTCGCTCTGCACCTACCCGGGCGGCTCGGCGAAGGCCGCCGCGATCGTGCCGATGACCCGCAACGACGCGGACGGCGTGTGGACAGCCGCCAGCCCGTCCGACCTGTCCGGCGCCTATTACAAATACATCGTCGACGTGGTGGTCCCGAACGCCGGCGTGGTGCGCAACCGCGTGACCGACCCGTACTCGGTCAGCCACTCCGCCGACTCCAGGCGCAGCTATGTGGCGGACCTGGACAGCCCGAGACTGAAGCCTGCGGGCTGGGACGCGCACCGCGCGCCGGCCACGGTGAAGTCGTCGACCGACATGGTCATCTACGAACTGCACGTGCGCGACTTCTCGCTCAACGACGCCACCGTCCCGGCCGCCCACCGCGGCAAGTACGCGGCGTTTGGCGCGACCAACTCGAACGGCATGAAGCACCTGCGCGCGCTGGCGAAGGCGGGCATGACGGACATTCACTTGCTCCCGGTCTTCGACATCGGCAGCGTGCCGGAAGTCGGCTGCGCCGTCCCCTCCCCGTCCGGCGCGCCCGATTCGCCCGACCAGCAGGCGCTGATCGAAAAGACCAAGGAAGTCGACTGCTTCAACTGGGGCTACGATCCCTACCACTTCAACGCGCCTGAAGGCAGCTACGCCACCCAGCCTGGCGACGGCGCGGCGCGCGTGCGCGAACTGCGCAAGATGGTGATGGACCTGCACCGGGCCGGCCTGCGGGTCGGCATGGACGTCGTCTACAACCACACCTTCATCGGCGGACAGGAAGAGAAATCGGTGCTCGACCGCGTCGTGCCGGGCTACTACCACCGCCTGAACGCGACCGGCGCCATCGAGCGCTCGACCTGCTGCGACAACACGGCCACCGAGAACCTCATGATGGGCAAGCTGATGATCGAATCGGCTGTCCTGTGGACCAGGCACTACAAGATGGATTCGTTCCGCTTCGACCTGATGGGGCACCAGCCGCGCGCGGCGATGGAGGAACTGCAGCGGCGCGTCAACGCTGCCGCAGGCCACCCCGTGCAGCTGATCGGCGAAGGCTGGAACTTTGGCGAAGTCGCGGATGGCAAGCGCTTCGTGCAGGCCTCGCAGCTGTCCCTGAACGGCACCGGCATCGGCACCTTCAGCGACCGCACCCGCGACGCCGTCCGTGGCGGCTCGGCCGGCGACTCCGGCAAGGACATGCTGGCGCGCCAGGGCTACGTCAACGGCCTGGTGTACGACGCCAATGCGCATGCGCCGCAGCGCAGCCGCGAAGACCTGATGCGCACCGCCGACATGGTCCGCGTCGGACTGGCGGGCTCGCAGCGCACCTACCCGCTGCAAACCTACAGCGGCGAGGTCAGGCAGCTGCAGCACATCGACTACAACGGCCAGCCGGCGGGCTACGCGAGCATGCCGTCGGAAGCAGTGAACTACGTCGAGAACCACGATAACCACACGCTGTACGACATCAACGTGTTCCGCCTGCCGGTCGGCACCAGCACCGCCGACCGTGCGCGCGTGCAGATGCTCGCCGCTGCCATCAATGCCTTCAGCCAGGGCGTCGCCTACTACCACGCCGGGATCGACACGCTGCGCTCCAAATCACTCGACCGCAACAGCTTCAATTCCGGCGACTGGTTCAACCGCATCGACTGGACCTATCGCGACAACTACTTCGGCACCGGACTGCCGCCGGCGGAAGACAACGGCAAGGACTACCCGCTGCTGCAGCCGCTGCTGGCGAATCCGGCGCTCAAGCCGGCGCCTGCCGATATCTCGTTCGCGCGCGATGCGTTCCGCGACCTGCTGGCGATCCGCGCCAGCACCACGCTGTTCCGCATGGCGAACACCAGGGATATCGAGCAGCGCCTGAAGTTCTGGAATACGGGGACGGCGCAGGAGCCGACCGTGCTGGCGGCGCACATCGACGGCAAGGGCTATCCGGGCGCGCGCTTCGGCGGCCTTGCCTACTTCGTCAACGTGGACAAGAAGGCGCACGTCATCCCGGTGGCTGAAGCGAAGGGCCGCAACCTGCGCCTGCATCCGGTGCATGCGCGCGGCGCCGACCAGCGCGCCAGGGAAGCGCGCTACGATGCCGCGACCGGGACCTTCACCATCCCGGCGCGTACCGCAGTCGTCTTCGTGGAATAAGGCAGAGGGGACAGTCCCGTGCAGGGACAGTCCCCTTCCCCTCAGATGTCGAGGTGGGAGATGAGGAGGCGGCGGGACTCGGCCTCGCCTTCGGACAGCTCGGACTGCGCGCCGACCGAAATGCCGACCGAGATGATGTCGATCAGCAGCAGCTGCAGCACGCGCGAAATCATCGACAGGAAGGTGGTGCTGTCCTCGGTGTGATCGACCGACAGGCACACCGTCGCCTTTTTTGCCAGCGCGGACTTGCTGCTGGTGATCGCGATGACATCCGCCCCCGCAGCGCGCGCCGCATCGACGGCGGCCAGCAGCTCCGGCAACTGCCCGGAGTTCGAAATCGCCACCACCACGTCGCCCGGCTTGAGCAGCTCGGCCGCCAGCTTGAACAAGTGCGAGTCGCCATACATCGAGGTCGGGATGCGGAAGCGGAAGAACTTGTGCTGCCCGTCCAGCGCCACCACGCGCGAATTCCCCATTGCATAGAACTCGACGCGGTTGGCCTTGCGCAGCAGCGCGATCGCGCGGTCGATCGAGGTCACGTCCAGCTGGTCGCGGAATTTCAGGATCGCGGACACCGTGTTGTCGATCACCTTGGCCGACAGGTCGTGCGTGCTGTCGGACATGCGCACCTGGCTGTGGCGCACGGGGATCGTGCCGGTCAGGCTGCTCGCGAACTTGAGCTTGAAGTCGGCCAGCCCGAGGAAGCCGAGCGAACGGCAGAAGCGAATCACGGTCGGCTGGCTCACGTCGGCCAGGCGCGCGATCTCGGCGATCGGCTCGCCCAGCACCTTGCGCGGATGCTCCAGCACCAGGGTCGCAACGCGCTGCTCGGCCGGCGACAACTCGGGACGCAGCTGCACCACGCGGTCCATCAGCGTGTTCGCGCCGCTGCGGCCGCGCAGGTGCTCGGACAGGATCGTCGCGACACCGGTAAAGGCCGGATTGGGCGCAGTGATCACATAGGTCGGTATGGCCGCGACGTAGTCGGAGAAACGGCCCTTGGCTTCGAAGCGCGCGCGGAAGGCCGACTGCGTGAACCACTCGCCCATGCGCGGCACGATGCCGCCGCCGATGAAGATGCCGCCGATCGCGCCCAGCGTCACCGCCAGGTTGGCGCTGACGGTGCCCAGCATCGCGCAGAACACGTCCAGCACCTCCAGGCACAGCGGATCGCGTGCGCCCAGCGCGCCTTCGACGATCTCCTGGGCGGTCTTTTCGCCGGCGCCCTGCACGCCGTTGCGTTCGGCCAGCGCGCGGTAGACCAGCTCCATGCCCGGTCCGGATACCAGCCGCTCGCACGAGACGTGCGGGTGCTGGCGCCATGCGTACTGGAGCACGAAGTATTCGCGCTCGTCGCTCGGCGCGAAGCTGGCGTGGCCGCCCTCGCTGCCCAGCGTGACGAAACCGTCGGCGGTCGGGATCAGGCCCGATACGCCAAGGCCGGTGCCCGGCCCGAGCACGCCGATGACCGCGTTCGGCACCGGTTCGCCGCCACCCACCTTCATCAGTTCATTCGGACCCAGCGCCGGCAACGACATCGCCAGCGCGGTAAAGTCGTTCACGATCAGCAGCGTGTTCAGCCCCAGTTCGCGGCGCACTTCCTCGGTCGAGAACTGCCAGTCGCGGTTGGTCATGCGGATCATGTCGCCGCTGATCGGATTGGCCAGCGCGAACGCGGCGTGCGAAATGCGCAGGCCGCCGTGCTCGAGCAGGTAGGCGCGCAGCAGCGGCAGGATTCCCGGGTAGTCGTCGCACTTCAGGATGCGCACCGCGCCGAGGACGCCGGGCGCCATCTCGAGCGCCAGGCGGGCGTGCGTGGCGCCGATATCGGCCAGCAGCCGCGGGCCGTCGGCATAGGCGCTGCGCGAGAGTTTCAGTTCTGCTTCAGGTTCTTTGGTCATCGCAAATCAGGTGTGGCAGGGTCGCGTAAGCATACCGTATATGCTTGCCCAAGCGATAATTTTCAGGGGGGGCTGGGGACGCCCCCCTGCGGGGACGGTCCCCCTCCTTATTCCGCGATGAGGGTGACGCGGCCGGTAGCCGGGAACCTCACTTTGCCGTCGGCGACAACGGCCGTCGCGCCCGTGTAGTGGTCGGTCACGCGCGCGCCATTCGCGAACACGCCACCGACGTCGATGGCGGCGCCCTTCGCCGCATCGATCGCGACGACCACCTTGTCGGTGACACCACCCTTGGCATACGTGCGCTTGAAGGTGTACGGCTTGTCCGCGATTTTCTCGTGCACGCCAGCGCCCACCGCCACATGCGCCTTGCGGAACAGGCCAAGCTTGCTCCAGTGCTGGCGCACCTCGGCGATGCGGTAGCCGTTGCGCGCGATGTTCTTTGCCAGCTCGTCCCAGTTCATGAAGGAGCGCAGGTGCGCGTCGCCCTCCGCGCCCTCGATCTGCAGGATGCGCGCGGTCTCGTCGCCGTAGTAGATCTGCGCAGCGCCCGGGGCGAGCAGCAGCTTGTTGGCGGTCTCGAACGGCTTGGTGCGCAGCTTGTCGAACGGCCCGCCGTCGTCGTGCGAGCTGACGTAGTTGAGCACCGAATAGCCCTTCAGCGGACCGTGCAGCTTGTCCGAGTAATCCGAGAACAGGTCCTCGTAGTCTTTGGCCGCATCGGACTTCATGGCGAAGTTGATCATGCTGTCGAAGCCCTGGTCGAAGTAATCGACCACCCTGCCGCCGTTGTCGTAGCGGCGGGCGTGACCGATGGCGTAACCGTACACTTCCGCCGTCATGTAGAACTTGTCGTCGCCGAGCTTTTTGGACGGATTGGCGCGCTTCCAGTCTTCGTACGCCTCGCTCGCCACCACCTTGAGTTCCTTCCACACGCCTTCTTCGGTGTGCTTGACGGTGTCGGCGCGGAAGCCATCGAAGCCGAACTTGCGCACCCAGTCGGCGTGCCACTTCATCAGGTAGTAGCGCGGCGCGCGCGGGTAGCCGGTCCGCTTGAAGAAGTCGTCGAGTTCCGCCACTTCGCGTTCGTAGCGGCCTTCCTTCTTCCATTTGGCGACGAGGTGAGGCGGCAGCGCGCTCGCGGCGTCGCGCTCGGTGAGGATGTCGGGCAGGTTGGCGACCAGCGTGCATTCGATGATCGTTTTGGCGGTCTTGAACGTGCATTTCGGCGACGTGCGCACCCAGTCCTGCGGCCACACCGGGTCGGCCGCGGTCACGGGGCCGGTGTGGTTCATCACCACGTCGAGCAGCACCCGCATGCCGTGGGCGTGCGCGGTATCGACCAGCTTGCGCAAATCCGCTTCGGTGCCGAGGTTGGCGTCGACCGCGGTGAAGTCCTTTGCCCAGTAGCCGTGGAATCCGTACGAATTACCGGTGCCCTCGTCCACGCTGCCATGGATCTGCTCGACCGGCGGCGTGATCCACAGCGCCGTGACGCCCAGGTCCTTGAAATATCCCGACTCGATCTTTTCCGTGATGCCCGCCAGGTCGCCGCCGGCATAGCCGCGCGCCACCGCTGCGTCGGCGCGCCTGCCGTAGGCCAGGTCGTTGCGCGGGTCGCCGTTGTGGAAGCGGTCCGTCAGCATGAAGTAGACGGTGGCGTTCTCCCAGGTGAACGGGGCGGCGGGCCTGGCAAAGGCCGGGCCGGCGGCGGCGAGGGCGAGCGATGCGGCGAGCACGGAAAATTTCATGCGTGGTCCTTATGTGATGACAGTCGGTTTGTCGCGCCCGGTCCTGGCCTGGAATTCGGCAAGGTCGTACGCGAGGATGATCAGTCCGGCCAAAGCTTCCTGCGTCGGCTGGTTATGGCGGGATGGGTCGGGCTCGTACAGCTCGTGATAGACGCGGATCGTGGCGCCTTCCGTTCCCGTGCCCGAGAGGCGGAACACGATGCGGGCGCCGTCGCGCATGACGATGCGGATGCCCTGGCTGCGCGAGACGCCGCCGTCGACCGGGTCGGTGTATTCGAAGTCGTCGGCCAGTTCGACCACGTGGCCCGAGATCGGCACCGGCGATTCGCGCAGTCCCGGCAGCTTGCTGCGCAGGTGATCCATCAGTTCCACTGCCGCCTTGGCGTCCACGGCTTCGTAGTCGTGGCGCGAATAGAAATTGCGGCCGTATTCGGCCCAATGGCCGGCTACCACCTGGCCGACCGTCTTGCCGGTCGCGGCCAGGATATTCAGCCAGAACAGCACCGCCCACACGCCGTCCTTTTCGCGGATGTGGTCGGAGCCGGTCCCGTAGCTCTCCTCGCCGCACAGCGTGGCCACGCCGGCGTCGAGCAGGTTGCCGAAGTACTTCCAGCCGGTCGGCGTTTCGTACAGCGGAATGCCGAGGGCCTTGGCCACGCGGTCGGCCGCGCACGACGTCGGCATCGAGCGCGCGATGCCTTTCAGGCCGTTGCGGTAGCCGGGCACCAGGTGGGCGTTGGCGGCAATGATGGCAAGGCTGTCGGAAGGCGTGACCGCGATGTTGCGACCGACGATCAGGTTGCGGTCCGCGTCGCCGTCGGAGGCCGCGCCGAAGTCCGGTGCGTCGTCGGAGTCCATCAGCGTGATCAGTTCGGCCGCGTTGACGGGGTTCGGATCGGGATGGTGGCCGCCAAAGTCCTCCAGCGGCACGGCATTGACGACCGTGCCCTCGGGGGCGCCAAGCGCACCTTCCAGGATCGCCTTGGCGTAAGGGCCGGAGACGGCGCTCATCGCATCGAAGCGCATGCGGAAGCCCGACTGGAACATGGCGCGGATGGCGTCGAAGTCGAACAGCCTGCCCATCAACTCCGCGTAGTCGGCCACCGGGTCGATGACTTCGATGGCGGTCGATTCGATACGCTGCGCGCCCAAGGTGTCCAGATCGATCTCGCCTGCGTCGGCGATGCGGTACGCGGCGATCGCCTGGGTGTTCGCGTAGATCGCCTCGGTGAATTTCTCGGGAGCCGGTCCGCCATTGGCGATGTTGTACTTGATACCAAAGTCGCCGTCGGGACCGCCGGGGTTATGGCTGGCGGAGAGGACGATGCCGCCCAGCGCGCCGTACTTGCGGATCACGCAGCTGACGGCGGGAGTGGAAAGGATGCCGCCCTGCCCGACCAGCACGCGCGCAAAACCGTGCGCGGCGGCCATGCGCAGGATCACCTGCACCGCATGCCGGTTCAGGTAGCGTCCATCGCCGCCCACGACCAGGGTCTGGCCCGTGGCGTCGCCGATGGTGTCGAACAAAGCCTGGACAAAATTCTCGATATAGCCTGGCCGGCTGAACTCGGCTACTTTCTTGCGCAACCCGGAGGTACCGGGGCGCTGTCCCGCAAAAGGCTGCGTGACGATGGTCTGAATGCTCATGCGTGCTCCTGTCTGCGCCACGTGTTGACTGTGCCGAAACGATACGACAGAGTCGGATTTCGTGGCGCAGCGTCGCCGCCGTGTCAGGCGTCGGCCTTGTCGGTCACGGCCAGCGTGAGCAGGCCGGCGACGATCATGCAGCCGCCACCGAGCACCAGCGTATTGACCGAGTGACCGCCGAACAGGTGCTTGGTCACGCTGCCCAGCAGGATGCCGCTGACAATCTGCGGAATCACGATGAAGAAGTTGAAGAGCCCCATGTAGTAGCCCATGCGGTGCGCGGGCAGCGAACCTGCCAGGATCGCATACGGCATGGTCAGGATGCTCGCCCATGCGATGCCCACGCCGACCATCGGCACCAGCAGCATGTCCTTGTCGTGGATGAAGAACAGCGACGCCAGCGACATGCCGCCGATCAGCAGGCACAGGGTGTGCACGAATTTGCGGCTGGTCGCGCGCGCCAGCACCGGCAGCAGGAACGCGGCCAGCGCGGACACGCCGCTGTACACGGCAAACATGACGCCGACCCAGTTGCCGGCGTCCTGGTAGGCAGCCGATTGCGCGTCGGTGGTGCCGAACGCCGTCTCGGCAATGCTGCCGGTGGTGTAGATCCACATCGCGAACAGCGCGATCCAGGTGAAGAACTGCACGAACGCCAGCTGCACCATGGTCTTGGGCATGGTCATGAAGCCCTGCAGGATCTCCCTGACCGCCTTGCCGAAGCCGCGGTTGGCCCGCTGCTCTGCGCGGAACTTCTCCAGGTCCGCCGGAGGCGCTTCATCCGCCGTGAACACGGTCCACAGCACGGACACCAGGTAGACCAGGCCGCCCGCATAGAAAGCGTAGCGCACGCTGTCCGGCACGCCGCCATCGAGGGCGACGTTCGACACGCCGAAACCGTCCGAGAAGATCTTCGGTAGCAGCGATGCGATCACCGCGCCGCAGCCGATGAAGAAGGTCTGCATCGCAAATCCAGCAGTGCGCTGGGAGGAATCGAGCTTGTCGCCGACGAAGGCGCGGAACGGTTCCATCGACACGTTGATGGCCGCGTCCATCAGCCACAGGACGGCGACTGCCATCCACAGGGCGCTGGAATTCGGCATCAGGAACAGCGACAGCGCCGCGAGCACGGCGCCGATGAAGAAGAACGGACGGCGGCGGCCCCAGCGCGGGTGCCAGGTGTTGTCGCTCATGTAGCCGATGATCGGCTGCACCACCAGGCCGGTGACGGGAGCGGCCAGCCAGAACAGCGCGAGCTGGTCCGGATCGGCGCCGAGAGTCGAGAAGATGCGGCTGGTATTGGCGTTTTGCAGCGCGAAGCCGAACTGGATTCCGAAGAAGCCGAAGCTCATGTTCCACAGCTGCCAGAACGACAGGCGTGGCTTGCTAGTTGACGTGTACATCCGTGTCCCCACTCTTTTAGTATGCGATCGCGATCTCGCCGCGTTCGTTGTTGATAACTGCTTTTAAAACGCCGGCCGTGCCGGAGAATTCCGTGGTGCCTCTCGCCAGCGCCACCTGCGTGCCGTTGACGGTCACCGTCTTTTGGTCGCCGAAGCCGTGCAGCACCAGTTCGAGCTTGCCGAACTTCGACGCCAGCGATCCTGCCGCCGCGCCAACGGTGATCCGGCGGGCTGCGCCATCGTACCCGATCATGCGCCGGTAGTAGCCGCCTTTTTCGTAAGCGTAGCTTTCGCCGTCGTCTTCGTAATACGTGGCCGAGCTGTTCCCCTCGCCTTTCCAGATGTGAAGCGACAGGGTGCCGTCCGGCTTTTCGGACGTGGACTGCACCAGCGACTGCATCGGCACGATGCTGCCCTCCTTCACCCATACCGGCAGCACGGGCAGCGACAGCGGCACCACGCGTTCGCGGCCGCCCTCGTCCACTTCGTCCGTGTGCAGGTCGTACCACTTCCCGGGCGGGAAGTACACTTTGCCGTACTCCTTGGTGCTCTCGAACGGCGCGACCAGGAAGGCCTTGCCGAACAGGTACTGGTGCTGGAAGGCCGACAGGTACACCCTGGGGTCGTGCGTGTAGTCGATGGCGAGCGTGCGCATGACGGGTTCGCCCGTTGCGGACGCGTCGTGGAAGGCCGAGTACAGGTAGGGCATCAGGCGGTAGCGCAGGCCGATGTACTTGCGCGAGATGTCGAGCACCTGGTCGCCGTAGGTCCACGGCTCGCTGGAGCGCGTGCCGAATTCCGCGTGGTTGCGGAAATATGGGGTGAAGGCGCCGAGCGCCATCCAGCGCGCGTACAGCGACGCGGTGGGCGAGCCGGAGAACCCGCCGACATCCATCCCGGCGAACGGCACGCCGGACACGCCCAGGCTGTTCAGCAGGCGCACGCCGAGCAGCATGTGCTCTTCGGTCGCGGTGTTATCGCCGGTCCAGATGGCGGTGTAGCGCTGCAGGCCGGCGAAACCGGCGCGCGTCAGCATGAACGGGCGCTTGCCGGTGGCCTGCTTCATGCCCTCGTAGCTGGCGCGCGTCATTTGCAGCGCGTAGACGTTGCGGCCTTCCTTGTGCGTGGTTGCCGCGCCGTCGAAGCCGAACAGCACGTTGTTCGGCATCGCCTGGCCCCAGGTGGAAATCTCGTTCATGTCGTTCCACAGGCCGGCCACGCCCGCATCGGCGAAGGTGCGCACTTCCTTGCGCCACCAGGCGCGCCCCGCTTCGGCCGTAAAGTCCGGGAAGTGGCACCAGCCCGGCCACACTTCGCCGCTGTAGTTGCTGCCATCGGCGTACTTGAGGAAGATGTCGTCCTTCAGCCCGCGCTCGTAGGCGCCGTAGCCTTTTTCGATCTTGATGCCCGGGTCGACGATGACGGTGGTCCTGAAGCCCATCGCGGCCAGCCGCCTGGTCATCGCGGACGGGTCGGGGAAGCGCGATTTGTCCCACGTGAACAGCTTGTAGGCGTCCATGTAGTGCACGTCGAGCGTGATGCCGTCGGCCGGGATCTTCTTTTCGCGCAGGGTCTGGGCGATCCGCATCACTTCCGCCTCGGGGTAGTAGCTGTAGCGGTTCTGCTGGTAGCCCAGGCTCCACAGCGGCGGCAGCGGCATGCGGCCGGTCAGCGCGGTGTACTCGCGCACGATGCCGGCGGTCTGCGGATGGTGGATGAAGTAGTAGTCCATCTCGCCGCCCTGCGCGCCAAAGGACGAGAAGCGGTCGTTGCTGGCCCCGAAATTGAAATCAGTGCGGTAGCTGTTGTCGAAGAAGATGCCGTAGCTCAGGCCATTGTGCACCCCGATGTAGAACGGGATCGACGCGTACAGCGGGTCAGTGCTCTTGGTGTACGCGTAGGCGTCGGTGTTCCAGTTGGTGTAGGCGCTGCCGCGGCGGTCCAGGTTACCGCCTTTTTCGCCCAGGCCGATGAAGCGTTCGCCCGCCTGCAGCTTCTTGTAGGTAGTGACTTCTTCCCCGATCCAGCTGGTGCCCAGTCCCGGCTCGTCCTGGTTGATCACCTTGCCGTCGATGGTGGTGAACGTGATGGCGAACGGCTGCTTGCTGACGCGCGCGGTCACCAGCCCGGTCGACAGCGTCAGCTGCGTCGCGTCCTGCGTGATGGTCGCCGCCACCACTTGCGGCTTGCCGGTGACGGCGTAGCTGAAGTCGCGGCCGAGCGCGCCCTTCGCGATCCGGACGCGCACGACGGACGGCGAATACGCGGTCAGTTCCACTTCGGCGTTCTGCGTGCGCATGCGCACCGATTGCGTACCAGGCTCGACAGCAGTTACATTGCCAACAGGAAGCACGGGAGACGCCCAAGCCGCAGACGCCATGGCGACAGCCAGGACAAGGGTAAGTGCGACTTTCATGGGTTGGGCGGAAGTGGAGTTGTAGCAAAATAACACGGCAGTTTATACGTGTCAATTCAGGCATCGCCATAGTAGAATCGACCGGCTCGCTACGCCATTTGTAGTCAAATAACAGCGTCGGGCACACATAATAATTACCGGGGACAAAAATGCGGGACATGCAGAAGCGCCTGACCAATACCTTTTACGCGATCATCAGCCTGCCGGCGACGGCGATGGGATTTGCGCTGTCGATCCAGATCTCGGCGCTCAGCTGGCTGCTCACGACGCGCTTCAACCTCGACATCCACGAGATCGGCATCGTCTGGGCGGCGGGGCCGCTGGCCGGCATTCTCGGACAGGTCATCATTGGCCTCATCAGCGACAAGGTGTGGTTCTGGGGCGGGCGCCGGCGGCCGTTCGTGCTGATCGGCGGGACGCTCGCGGCCCTGTCCCTGTTCCTGCTGCCCCGTATCGACGTGGTGGGCGAGGCGCTCGGCGTCGCGGACCTGGTGATCGTCGCGGTCATCGTCGCGCTCACGCTGGACCTGTCGATCAATATCAGCTTCAACCCTACCCGCTCGATCATCGCGGACGTGACGCCCGATGGCATCCCGCGCACCAAGGGCTACACCTGGATGCAGACCATCTCCGGCTTCTGGGGCGTGATGGCGTACCTGATCGGCGCATTCGCGGGCAACTACGTGCTGATCTCGATCGGCGTGGTGATCGTCTTCCTGTTCTCGGTGGTGCCGATGTTCTTCGTCACCGAAGAACGCGACCTGGAAGTGCGGGCGGAGGCGGAAGCGGCGACGACGACGGAATGGGGCCAGCTGTGGCGCATCTACTTTGCGCACGGGTTCTCGTGGCTGGGCGTGCAGTCGATGTTCGTCTTTATCATCGCGTTCATTTCGCAGCACATCGTGACGCAGGGCGCGGGCGCGGCGGACGAATCGGGACATGTGATCGCAATTGCGTTCGCGGTCATGAACACCGTCGGCTTCCTGCTGCCGGCGCTGGTGCTGGAGCCGGTATCGGAGCGCATCGGCCGCGTCAAGACGCAGATGCTGTGCATCGCCATCATGGCGGCGGGCTACTTCATGATTGCGTTCTGGGCGCGCACGCCGATGGCGCTGTACGTGCTGATGGCGGTGGTCGGCATCGGCTGGAGCGCCGTTGTCAGCCTGCCGTTCGCGATCATGAGCGAAAAAGTGGACAAGAGCCGCATGGGCTTCTTCATGGGGATCTTCAACCTGTCGGTCGTGCTGCCGCAGCTGATGACCACCGGCGTTGGCTATGTGCTCAAGGACGCGGTCGACAAGAGCATCCTGTTCGTCATCTGCGGAAGCTGCCTGGCCATTTCCGCCGTGCTCTGGACCCTGGTCCGCGAGAAGCGCTGACGCAGGGGACCGCCCCGGCTATGTAACCCGCGGGGCGAAATTGGCGGAATCCGCCATGTTTTAGGCGATTCCGCCACTCCCCGCCGTCCCCGTTTCGCGGGTGCGACGAGGTGGCGGGAGTCCCCCGTCCCTTATTGCTTGCGCTTTTTTGGTGGAGCGGAGCCGGCGTCCTTGCCGGCGACGCGGCGCGCTGCGCCGGCCTTGCGTTCGCCGAACATCGGCTTGGCGCTACCGCTGCTCTCCTTCGGCGATTCGCCTGAACGCGAGATCTTGAGCTGCTGGCCAGCCACCCACACCGTTTTCAGGTGCTCCATCACCTCTTTCGGCATGCCGGCCGGGAGGTCGATGATGCTGTGGTCTTCGTTGATCTCGATGCGGCCGATGAATTTGGCTTCCAGCCCCGCTTCGTTGGCGATGGCGCCGACGATGTTGGCAGGCTTGGCGCCGTGCGCGTTGCCCACCTCGATGCGGTACGGCTCCATCGGGAATTCTTCCTTGCCCTTCTTCTTGCGTGGCGCTTCGTCTTCCGGCAGCGGACGCGTGAACTTCTCGAGCTGCATCGGCGAGTCGCCTTCACGCGGCTTCGACGGCGCTTTCGATTTCGCGGGCGCGGCCTGCTGCGGCGCTTGTTCGCCGTCGCGGCGGATGCGCAGGTTCTGGCCCGCGACGCGCACGCCCTGCAGTTTTTCGATCACGTCGCGCGACAGGTCGGCAGGCATGTCCAGCGTGGAGAAATCGTCGTAGATTTCAATGCGGCCGATTTTCTTGGCGTCGACACCGGCTTCGTTGGCGATGGCGCCGACGATGTTACCCGGCTTGACGCCGTGGAAGTGGCCGACTTCAATGCGCCAGGTCGCCATGCCAGGTTCCGGCTCGCGCTCGATGCGTTCCTTGCGCATGCGCGGCGCGGCAGGTTCTTCCCACTCGCGCTGCGGACGCGCTGGACGCTCTTCGAAAGCCGCAGGGGCCTTGGCCGAGCGGTCCGGCTTTTCAATCAGCAGCGGTTCGCCGCCGCGCGAGAGCTTGGCCAGCGCCGCGGCGATCTCGATCGCCGGCACGTTCTGTTCGCGCTCGTAGTCTTCGATAATGCCGCGGAAGACGTCCAGGCCGCCCTCGGCCAGCGTCGCGCTGATCTGGTCCTTGAACTTGGCCATGCGCACTTCGTTAATCGCCTTCACGGTCGGCAGCGCCATTGGCGACACCGGCTGGCGCGTGGCGCGCTCGATCGCTTTCAGCAGGCCCTGCTCGCGCGGGGTGATGAACAGGATCGCCTCGCCGCTGCGTCCCGCGCGGCCCGTACGGCCGATGCGGTGGGTGTAGCTCTCCGGGTCCGACGGCACGTCGTAGTTGACCACGTGGCTGATGCGCTCCACGTCCAGGCCGCGCGCGGCGACGTCGGTAGCGACCAGGATGTCGATCTTGCCGTCCTTGAGCTGGCCGATGGTGCGTTCGCGCTGCGCCTGCGCCAGGTCACCGTTGATCGCTGCGGCGGCAAAGCCGCGCGCCTGCAGCTTGGTGGCCAGTTCCTCGGTGCCCAGCTTGGTGCGCGCGAAGATGATCATGCCGTCGAACGGCTCGGCCTCGAGGATGCGGGTCAGCGCGTCCAGCTTCTGCATGCCGCTCACCATCCAGAAGCGCTGGCGGATGTTCTCGGCGGTGCCGGTCTTGGCCGCGACGGTGATCTCGGCCGGTTCGTTCAGGTAGGTCTTGGCGATGCGCTTGATCGGCGCGGGCATGGTGGCCGAGAACAGCGCGGTCTGGCGCGATTCCGGGGTGCGCTGCAGGATCGTTTCGACGTCCTCGATGAAGCCCATGCGCAGCATCTCGTCGGCCTCGTCCAGCACCAGGTACTTGATCTGGGAGAGGTCGAGCGAGCCTTTTTCGATATGGTCGATCACGCGGCCGGGCGTGCCGACGACGACGTGGACGCCGCGGCGCAATGCCGACAGCTGGGTGCCGTAGGCCTGGCCGCCGTAGATCGGCAGCACGTGGAACTTGGGGATGTGGGCGGCGTAGGACTGGAAGGCCTCGGCCACCTGGATCGCCAGCTCGCGGGTCGGCGCCAGCACCAGCGCTTGCGGCGAATGCTGCTTGATGTCGATGCGCGACAGGATCGGCAGCGCGAACGCGGCGGTCTTGCCGGTGCCGGTCTGGGCCTGGCCCAGCACGTCGCGGTGCTCCAGCAACAGCGGGATGGTCTGCGCCTGGATCGGCGACGGGACTTCGTAGCCGACGTCCTTCAGCGCTTTCAGGATGGGCGCGGAAAGCTGGAGGTCGGCAAAGGTGGGCTGGGACATGGAGTACTCGCGAATCGTAATAAAGCGACAGTTTACTCTCTGCCGCGCAATCGCGTCGTACTTACTTTAACGGGGGGACCGCCTCCGCAGGGGACGGTCCCCGGATCTTTGGCATGCGTTGGGGCAATGCAAGTGAAGATCGGGGGACGGTCCCCGTGCGGGGACAGTACCCTTCCTATACTACTTGTTGCGGTAGTTGCAGAAGCGGTCGAGGTAGGCGGTGTGCTTCGGCATGACGTCGACGCACTTGCGGATCACGTCGCGCACGCTCTCCAGATACTCGTGGATGTCGGCCTCGGACTGCAGGTCCACCAGCGGGTTGTAGGCGTCGACCGGCATGTTCTGCCCTTCGAATACCTGTACCCAGCCCACTTCGGAGAACAGCTCGTTATCGACGCGCACCACGCGCCCGCGCGCCTTGTACAGGTCCATCTTGTGCTGCAGCGTGTCGGGGATGGCCATGTTGGCGCAGGCTTTCCAGAACTCGGAGTCGTCGCGCTGGTTCAGCTTGTAGTGCAGGATGATGAAGTCGCGGATGCGCTCGTACTCGAAGCGCGACTGGCGGTTGAACTCCGCGATCTCCACCGGATTGAAGCCGCTGTCCGGGAAGAAGTCGACCAGCCGCGAGATGGTCGACTGGATCAGGTGGATACTGGTAGATTCGATCGGCTCCAGGAAGCCGCTGGCCAGGCCGATGGCAACCACGTTGCGGTTCCAGCACTGCTTGCGCATGCCGGTCTGGAAGCGGATCAGGCGCGGCTCGGCCTGCGCCTTGCCGTCCAGGTTCGACAGCAGCACGTTGGCCGCTTCGTCCTCGCTGATGAAGGAGCTGCAGAACACGTGGCCGTTGCCGATGCGGTGCTGCAGCGGGATGCGCCACTGCCAGCCGGCGTTGTGCGCGGTGGCGCGGGTGTATGGGGTGATGTCGTCGACGGAATCGCACGGCACGGCCAGCGCGCGGTCGCACGGCAGCCAGTGGGTCCAGTCCTCGTAGCCGGTCTTGAGGGTCTGTTCGATCAGCAGGCCGCGGAAGCCCGAGCAGTCGATGAACAGGTCGCCTTCGACCCGGGTGCCATCCTTGAGCACCACCGCCTCGATGAAGCCGTCGGTGGCGCGCTGCTTGACCTCATTGATCATGCCTTCGATGCGCTTGACGCCGCGCTTCTCGGACAGCTTGCGCAGGTAGCGCGCGTACATCGACGCGTCGAACTGGTAGGCGTAGACGATGTCGGCCAGCGGCGAGTTGCCATGCTCGCGCGTGGCGGGCATGAACTTGTTATGTTTCGCAGCCATGCGCGTGATCGAGTACTCCTCCAGCGGCGCGGCCTTGCCCAGCTTGCGCATCTTCTGCCAGTACTGGTCGAAGTTGACGGTCGCGAGGTCCTGGCCCAGCCGGCCGAAGCCGTGCATGTAGCGGTCGCCGCGCTTGCCCCAGTTGACGAATTCCACGCCGAGCTTGAACGTGCCGTTCGTCTCGCGCATGAATTCGTTTTCGTCGATGCCGACCACCTGGTTGAAGCGCTGGATCATCGGGATGGTCGCCTCGCCTACGCCCACGATGCCGATTTCATCGGACTCCACCAGCTGGATGTTGTAGTGGCGGCCGTCCATGATGGTCGACAGCGCGGTGGCGGTCATCCAGCCGGCGGTGCCGCCGCCCACGATGACGATGTTCTTGATCGGGTTCTGCATGTGCTGCCTTGTCGTGTCAGATAAAAAAACAACCCCTGGGGCGCGAGCCGGCAGGGGTTGTTACTGTACCGCGTTTCTCTTCGGTTTAGAACTTGTAGTTCGCGCCGAAGTGGTAGGTGCGGCCGTAGTCGACGCGGTTGGTGACCTTGTTACGGTCGACGGTGTATTCCTGGAACGGTGCATTGTTCCAGTTCTGCGCCTGCGCAAACACCGACAGGCCCTTCAGCCAGCCGCGCTGGAACTCGTACGACGCCTGCAGGTCAACGATGGTCTCGCCTTTGATGAAGATGAGCTGCTGGTTGTCCTGGTAGTCCGACACGGTGCCGAGGAAGTCGGAACGCTTGCGCGCCGCTGCCGCGATCTGGAAACCATGCGCTTCGTAGTACAGGCGCATGTTGGTCACCTTGCGCGACAGGCCCGGCAGCGGGATGCTGACCTTATCACCGGCTTCCACGTTTGCAAAACCGATTTCCGGCAGTTCGATGCCGCTGCGGGTATCCGAGTGGTTCACCATCACGCCGAAGCCGTCCAGCATCGGGGTAAGCATCGAGAACGGCACGTTGACCGCCAGTTCGATGCCGTACAGCTTGCCGCCATTACCATTGCGCGGCACGGTCAGCAGACCCTGGGTCGAGCCGTCGAACGGACCGCCGTCATCCGGCAGGACCGTAGTCGGGGTCACGTACGGCGCGAAGTCGAACGCCTGCGGCGAGCGGTAGATGTAGGTGTCCAGGTGCTTGTAGAAGCCTGCCACGCTCACATAGCCCTTGTTGCCGAAGTACTTTTCGTACGACAGATCGAATGCCTTGGCACGGAACGGCTTCAGGTGCGGGTTGCCGCCGGTGCCGCCAAGGAGCTCGAACTCGCCGGTGGACACGGTCGAGAAGTTCAGGCCGCCGCGCATATCATCGAGGTTTGCGCGCGACAGGACCTTGGCCAGGCCGAGGCGCAGGACCTGGTCGTTCTTCAGGTCGAACGACATGTTCAGGCTAGGCAGCACGTCCCAGTACTTGTCGCCTTCTTCGACGCGCAGCGCCGGGCAGGTCGCTGCGGTGTTGCCGGTGCAGCGGCTGCGGTCCACGGTGTAGCCGCCGCCTGTCTGGTCGGTGTGAACGACTTGTACGCCGACGTTACCGCGGTACGACAGGCCGAACATCTCGCCATCCAGGTCACCCATGAAGTAACCGGTCGAGACGCGCTCTTCCACGTCCCAGAACTTGTTGAAGATGTCTGCGTCAACCTTGTTGGCCAGCTCATAGATGGTGCCGAGCGAACCGCGCGGATCCCAGGAAGCCACCACGAACGGCGAGTTACCCGCGCGCATGGTTTCGCTGCCTGGCATCGTGACTGCACCGTAAGGGTCGCCGCCCTTGATCATCAGGCGGCCTTCGTCGCCGGTGCGCGCCTTGTCGCGCGCGGTGTAGTTGAAGCCGTAGGTGCTTGCCACGACCGGGCCCCACTGGACATCCTTCTTCGCGGTCAGGCGGACGGACTTGACCTCGTCCCGGATTTCCGGCTTGGCCAGGTAGCCTGCCTGCGGCGAGCTGGTGCCGCCGGACCAGCCCATCACGTCGGTCAGCTTGGCCACGTTACGATCGGCGTAGTTCAGGCCGGAGGTGTACTTCACGTCAGCGAAGTTGGCGCCATCAAAGCCGCTGTAGGTGATGGTGTCCTTGGCCGCATTGCCAGGCACGCCTGCATAGGTCTCGTAGCGCGAAGCCAGCTTGGTCGCCTTCGAATACGTCAGGTCCGCAGCGGTGGTCCAATCGCCGATCTTCAGCTCGTTGTTCCAGCCGATGGTCTTGAAATCGTCTTCCGCCGCTTCCATGTGGTTACGCACCACCGCGGTCCAGTTGGTGATGGTGCCGCTGGTCGCTACATTGCCCGCGTAGGTGGCATTGATCAGCTCACCGGCCGGATCGTAGTTGCCGGCGCTGTTGCCGCCGACAGCCGCTTCGATACCGGTTTTCTTCAGGCCGGTGTCGCCGGCGGAGTAGAACAGGTCGAGGGTGGACTTGAAGTTGCGGTTTGGACGGAACTGCAGCGAAGCGAAGGCGCCGTCACGGTTGTGGAAGCCCTGCTCGGTGTCGAAGCCGAAGCCGCCCGGCGTCTTGACCTTGACATTCGGATCGCTCGAGCGCGGATCGTCGAAGTCGGCAGCCCAGCCGCCCCACGAGTTGAACTTGGACTGGCCGCCGCCCATTTCTTCGTAGCGGGTCAGGCCGATTGCCACACCGATGGTGCGGTTCGCGAACTGGTCGACGTAGGACAGCGAGTAGCGGTCGCCGTCGCCTTCCGGCAGGCCGGCTGCCTGCTTCACGCCGAGGCGGCTCTTCTTGTAGTTGACTGCGATGGTGCGCTTGGCAAAGTCCAGCGGCTGCACGGTGCGCAGGTCGATGGTCGCAGCCAGGCCCTGGCCGACAACCGATGCGTCCGGGGTCTTGTAGATCACCACGGAGCCCATCAGCTCGGACGGGAACAGGTCGAATTCAGGCGAACGTGCGTTGCCGGTCGATGCCGTCTCGCGACCGTTCAGCAGGGTGCCGTTGAAGCTTGGCGACAGGCCGCGCACCGATACTTCGGACGCTTTGCCGGAGCTGCGGCCGCGCTGGACGGTCACGCCAGGCAGGCGCGAGATCGACTCGGCGACCGACTGGTCCGGCAGCTTGCCGATGTCTTCGGCCGAGATGGCTTCGACGATGGAGGTGGAATTCTTCTTGATCGAGATCGCCGCTTCGATACCGCGGCGGATACCGGTGACGACCACGGTCGATGGCTGGCTTGCCGCAGGCGCCTGCTCGGTAGCTGCAGCTGCAGTCTCCTGCGGTGCTGGTGCTTGCGCTTCCTGGGTTTGCGGTGCTGGCTGGGCAGCATCCTGTGCGTAGACGTTACCGCCAAGTGCCGACAGCAGCAGTGCGCATCCGGCAGCAACCGGATTCAGCGCGAATGCCCGGCGCGATGCAGTGCTCGTCTCGCTTTTTTTAGCGAAATTCTTCATGTATCCCCTCATTCTCTCAGTACCACAATTTAATCCCGCCGCAAGCACACGCGACACTACCGGGACCCGAAAAGCAAACGTGACTAGACGTTCTCATCGAGGATTCTGTACTAAAACTAGATCGACTGTCAACGGAACTTCAATACCACTACTTCGGGCGTTGCTAATCCGCCCTCTCTGAGGCGCACTCTCATAGTGCGTTGTATTTCGGCTACAAGCTCGTCGGTACAGGGCTGTAGTACGACTACATTTCTTTCCGATTCTCATGAATTCCCGCATTTGGTGCGTTCGTGCACCCGCGGCTCCCCATACCGGACGGGGCGGGGCGACCGGACCACTTTTTGTACCAAAACTAGCAACAATTGTCGTTGAGTCAGCAGATCATTCGCGGTATTCTCATCGTATGAGCCCGAACGAGGCTGTAGTGGAACTACGGAGATAACCATCATGAAGAGAACCCTTGCCGCGGCCCTTGCCGCATTTGCCTGCATGGCGCCATCCCACGCAGCCGATGTGGAAGTCCTGCACTACTGGACGTCCGGCGGCGAGGCACGCTCGGCCGCGGAACTGAAAAAGGCGCTGGCGGCGCGCGGCATCGGCTGGAAGGACTTCGCCGTCGCCGGCGGTGCGGGCGACAATGCGGCCACCGCGCTGAAGGCGCGGGTCATGTCCGGCAGCCCGCCGTCCGCTGCGCAGGTCAAGGGCCCTGCGATCCAGGAATGGGGCGACGAAGGCGTGCTGGCCAGTATCGACGCGGTGGCGCGCGCGGAAAAATGGGACGCGCTGCTGCCGCCGGCCGTCGCCGCCATCATGAAATACAAGGGCCGCTACGTCGCCGCGCCGGTCAATGTGCACCGCGTGAACTGGCTGTGGGTGAACCCGGCAGTGCTGAAGAAGGCCGGCGCCACCGCGCCCGCGACGTTCGACGAATTCTTCGCCGCCGCCGACAAGATCAAGGCCGCCGGTCTGGTCGCGGTCGCGCACGGCGGCCAGCCATGGCAGGACGCCACCCTGTTCGAATCGGTGGCGCTGGGCGTCGGCGGGCCGGAGTTCTACCGCAAAGCCCTGGTGCAGCTGGACCAGGCCACCCTCACCTCGCCGACCATGGTGAAAACGTTCGATACGCTCGCCCGCATCAAGACCTATATCGACCGCGGCGCGGCAGGCCGCGACTGGAACCTCGCCACCGCGATGGTCATCAACGGCAAGGCCGGCATGCAGTTCATGGGCGATTGGGCCAAGGGCGAATTCACCGCGGCGGGCCGCAAGCCGGGCGTGGACTTCCTGTGCGTCCCGGCGCCGGGCACCGCGAATGCCTTCACCTACAACATCGATTCCATGCTGATGTTCGAGACCGGCAAGTCGGACCAGCCCAAGGCCCAGCAGGCGTTGGCGAGCGCGATCATGAGCCCGGCGTTCCAGGAAAGCTTCAACCTGAACAAGGGATCGATTCCGGTGCGCGCGGGCGTGCCGCGCACGCGCTTCGACGCCTGCGCGATCAAGTCGATGGACGACATGACCGCCAGCGGCAAGCGCGGCGCCTTCGTGCCGAGCATGGCGCACAACATGGCCGTCGCGCCGGCAGCGCAAGGCGCGATGATGGACGTGATCGCGCGCTTCATGAATTCGAAGATGGCATCGAAGGACGCGGCGGCGGCGCTGGCCAAAGCTGCCAAGACCCGCTAGATGCAGGCGTCCCGCTTCGCCGACCGCTGGCTGCCGCGGCTGGTGCTCTCGCCCACGCTGGCGGCATCGGCGGTGTTCGTGTACGGCTTCATCGCGCTGACCGGCTACCTGTCGCTCACGCCAAGCCGCATGATGCCGCGCTTCGAGTACGCAGGACTGGTCAACTACACCGCCTTGTTCGAACTGGACCGCTGGTGGACCGCCGCCTATAACCTGGGCGTGTTCGGCGCGCTGTTCATCGCGATCAGCCTGGCCATCGGCCTGGCGCTGGCGGTGCTGCTGGACCAGCGCATCCGCGCCGAGGGCGCGCTGCGCGCGGTCTACCTGTATCCGATGGCCCTGTCCTTCATCGTCACCGGCGCCGCCTGGAAGTGGATCCTCAACCCCGAGCTGGGGCTGGAGAACGCCGTGCGGCAGTGGGGCTTCGCGGACTTTACCTTCGACTGGCTGGTCGACCCCGACATGGCGATCTACACGGTGGTCGTCGCCGGCGTATGGCAGTCGTCCGGCTTCGTGATGGCGCTGTTCCTGGCCGGGCTGCGCGGCATCGACGACAGCATCATCAAGGCCGCCCAGGTGGACGGCGCCAGCCTGCCGGCGATCTACCGGCGCATCGTCATCCCGTCGCTGCGGCCGGTGTTCTTCAGCGTGTTCCTGATCCTGGCGCACATCGCCATCAAGAGCTTCGACCTCGTCATGGCGCTCACCGGCGGCGGCCCGGGCACCGCGTCCACCGTCCCGGCGGTCTTCATGTACCAGTATTCGTTCACGCGCGGCCAGCTGGGCGTGGGCGCCGCGTCGGCCATGATGATGCTAGCCACCGTGCTCGCGGTGCTGGTCCCGATGATGTACATGGAGACGAAAGGAACGCGACGTGGGCATTAAGCTGGGGCGCTACGCCATCTATGCGCTGCTTGTCCTGTGCGCGCTGTACTACCTGTTCCCGCTGTACGTGATGGTATCCACCTCGCTCAAGGGCGTGGACGAGATCCGCGACGGGAACCTGCTCGCGCTGCCCGTGTCGCCGGAGTTCGGCGCATGGGCCAAGGCATGGTCCGGCGCCTGCACCGGCGGGAACTGCGAGGGCCTCGCGCCATACTTCCGCAATTCGCTGGCGATGACGGTGCCGGCCGTCCTCATCTCCACTTTCATCGGTTCCCTGAACGGCTATGTGCTGGCGCAATGGCGCTTCCGCGGCTCCGAAGTGCTGTTTACCGCGCTGATGGTCGGCTGCTTCATCCCGTTCCAGGCCGTGATCCTGCCGATGGCGCGGCTGCTCGGCATGACCGGGCTGGCCAACACCACCACCGGGCTGGTGCTAGTGCACGTGGTGTATGGCCTGGCGTTCACCACCCTCTTCTTCCGCAATTTCTACGTGACCGTGCCGGAAGAGCTGGTGAAGGCGGCCCGCATCGACGGCGCAGGCTTCTGCACCATCTACCGCCGCATCGTGCTGCCGCTGTCGCTGCCGATCTTCATGGTCTGCTTCATCTGGCAGTTCACGCAGATCTGGAACGACTTCCTGTTCGGCGTGGTGTTCGGCGGCGCCGACGCGCAGCCGGTCACGGTGGCGCTCAACAACCTGGTCAACACCTCCACCGGCGTCAAGGAATACAACGTGGACATGGCTGCGGCGATAATTGCCGCCCTGCCCACGCTGGCGCTCTACCTGGTGGCGGGCAAATACTTCGTGCGCGGCCTGACGGCCGGCGCAGTCAAGGGATAACAATGGCGAACCTATCGATCCGCAACGTGCGCAAGGCCTACCCCAACGGCGCGGAAGTCCTCAAGGGCATCGACATCGAGGTCGCGGATGGCGAATTCCTGATCCTGGTCGGCGGCTCCGGCTGCGGCAAATCCACACTGCTGAACATGATCGCGGGCCTGGAAGAGGTGACCAGCGGCGAAATCGCGATCGGCGGCAAGGTCGTCAACGACCTGCCGCCGAAGGCGCGCGACATCGCCATGGTGTTCCAGTCATACGCCCTGTACCCGACCATGACGGTGCGCGAGAACATCGCGTTCGGACTCGGCATCCGCAAGGTGCCGAAGGCAGAGCAGCAGGAGATCGTGGCGCGCGTGGCCGAGACGCTGCAGCTGACTCACCTGCTCGACCGCAAGCCCGCCATGCTGTCGGGCGGCCAGCGCCAGCGCGTGGCGATGGGACGCGCCATCGCGCGCAGCCCGCAGCTGTTCCTGTTCGACGAACCGCTGTCCAACCTGGACGCCAAGCTGCGCGTGGAGATGCGCGCGGAGATCAAGCTGCTGCACCAGCGCCTCGGCACCACCACGGTCTACGTGACCCACGACCAGGTCGAGGCGATGACGCTGGGCGACCGCATCGCCGTCATGAAGGACGGCGTGGTGCAGCAGTTCGGCACGCCGCGCCAGGTGTACGACGAGCCGCAGAACATGTTCGTGGCCGGCTTCATCGGCTCGCCGTCGATGAATTTCATCCGTGGCCAGATCGGCCCGGACGGATTCGCTCTCGAGCATGGCGGAAGCGTGACCCTGCTGCCGCTGACGATGGACACCCCGCGCGAAGTGGTGCTCGGCCTGCGCCCCGAGCATATTGTCGACGCGGCCAGCGCACGCAGCGGCGGCCCCGGCGTCGACGCCACGCTGGAACTGCTCGAGCCCACCGGCCCTGACACGCTGGCCGTCACCACCTTGAATGGCGCGCGCGTCACCTGCCGCATTCATCCGGCCGCCGCGGCCGCCCCCGGCAAGCCGCTGCGGCTCGCCTTCGACCTCTCCAGGGCCGTGCTGTTCGACCCTGCCACCGAACTCCGCATCCGTTAAGGAACGACATGAAGAAGACCATCGCCATCCTCCTGCTGGGCATTTCCGGCGCCGCTTTCGCACAGCAGGTCGAGCACATGGAGCCGCCGTTCTGGTGGACCGGCATGAAGCACAAGGGGCTGCAGCTGATGGTACACGGCAAAGGCATCGGCCAGACCGACCCCGCCATCGCCTACCCCGGCGTGACGATCCGCAGCGTGACGCGCGTGCCGAACAAGAACTACCTGTTCATCGACCTCGAGATCGGCGACGATGCCCGTCCCGGCAAGTTCGATATCCGCTTCGGCGGGGCAAAGCCGGTGACCTACACCTACAGCCTGCTGGAACGCGCGCCCGGATCGGCGCAGCGGCGCGGTTTCGACAGCAGCGACGCCATCTACCAGGTCATGCCGGACCGCTGGGCCAACGGCGATCCGTCCAACGACAACATCAAGGGCATGCCCGACAGCGCCAACCGCAAGGAGGGCTACGGCCGGCACGGCGGCGACCTGGCCGGCATCGGCGCCAACCTCGATTACATCGCCCGCCTCGGCTTCACCCAGCTGTGGCCGACGCCGGTGGTCGAGAACAATATGCCGGGCTTCTCGTACCACGGCTACGCCGCAACCGACCACTACAAGGTGGACGCGCGCTACGGCAGCAACGAGGACTACGTGCGGCTGGTGCGCGCGGCCAAGGAGCGCGGGATCGGCATGATCCAGGACGTGGTGCTGTCGCACATCGGATCGAACCACTGGTGGCTGAAGGACCTGCCGATGAAGGACTGGCTGAGCTACGACGGCAAATTCGTCGGAACCGAGCATCACCGCGTCTCGGTGCAGGATCCGTACGGCTCAGAAGCCGACAAGCGCAACTTCGTCGATGGCTGGTTCGGCAAGTCGATGCCGGACATGAACCAGAAAAACCCGCTGGTGGCGAATTACCTCATCCAGAACAACATCTGGTGGATCGAGTACGCCGGCCTGTCGGGACTGCGCATCGACACCTACGGCTACTCGGACGGCGCCTTCCTCACCGAGTACGGCCGCCGCATCATGGCCGAGTACCCGCGTTTTAACATGGTGGGCGAGGAATGGCACAAGTCGCCCAACATCGTCTCGCGCTGGCAGGCGGGGAAGCAGAACTTCGATGGCTACCGCACCTACACCCCGAGCATGATGGACTTCCCGATGGCCGAAGCGATGCGCAGCGCGCTGGCCGCGCCGCCCGCCTGGCGCGCGTTCAGCGACGTGTACGAAACCCTGTCCCAGGACTACGTCTATCCGAACCCCGGCAACCTGGTCCTGTTCGAAGGGAACCACGACGTCGCGCGCCTGTACAGCGTGGTCGGCGAAGACTACGGCTACTGGCAGATCGCCATCGCCTACATCATGACCATGCCGCGCATTCCGCAGCTGTACTACGGCACCGAGATCCTGATGACCAGCACCACCAAGGGACGCGACGACGCCAGCTACCGCCACGACTTCCCGGGCGGCTGGGCGGGCGACAAGGTCAGCGCCTTTACCGGTGCGGGACTGAGCGAGCGCCAGAAAGCGGCCCAGGAATACGTGCGCAAGCTGGCCAACTGGCGGCGCACGCAGCCGGTCATCCACCGCGGCAAAATGATGCACTTCGGCGCCGAGGGCGACACCTACGTCTACTTCCGCTACGACGACAGCAAGAAAGTACTGGTAGCATTCAACAAGGGCGACAAACCGGCCGTGCTGCCGGTCGCCCGTTTTGCGGAAGTGCTGGCCGGCGCCACGCGCGGCACCGATGTCGTCACGGGCAAGGTGCACGAACTGTCGTCCACCCTCACGCTGGCGCCCCGCAGCCCGTTGATCCTCGAACTGGAGCCAAACAAGTAATGAAAAAACTCGTCCTCGCGGTCGGCGCCGCGCTCACCATCATGCAGGCGCAGGCCGCCCAGAAACCGGGGCCCGACGCATTCTTCAATGAGATGGCGATCGCGGTGGCGCCGGGCGAGGAACGCCACTACGTGGTAGGCGACAATGTAGACGGGTACTTCGACGCCGTCACCCAGTCGTACGACAAGGGCCAGGGCTACGTGACGCGGGCCGGCACCTGGCTCAAGAACTACGTCACCTACGTGGGAGACCACGCCAACGACCGCACCCGGTCGCGCGAGGAAGTCCTGCCGTATGGGCACCGCATCACCTATCCCGATGGCGCAGTCGAGGAAATGGCGGTCCTGTCGGGCAGCCGGGCGATCGCGATGCGAATCACGGCCCCGCGCGAAGCCAGCCTGGCGCTGCAGCCCACGCTGACCGGCGAGGCGGAAAAACTGGCGCGCGTCGACCGCAACAGCGCGGACGGCAAGCTGGTGACCGTGGCGCTGCCCGGCGGCTATATGGCGCTGGCGTCGCGCGAGCCATTCGTGATGGAAGAAGCGCTGCTCCTGCGCCCGAAAGCGAAGACCACCTCGTTCACCGTGATCGCCGCTTTCGGCGAGACAGCCGCGCAGGCGCAGCGCCAGGCGGTGGCGCTGGCCGCCGTGGACGCCATCGGCGCCGAGCGCGCCAAACTGCACCGCGAACTGACGAAGAGCTACATCGAGACCAGCGACCGCCAGTACAACAAGGCGCTGAACTGGGCCAAGGCGTCCGCGCGCATGTTCGTGGTTGAAGAATTCGGCAAGGGCATCTGGGCGGGCCTGCCATGGTTCCGGGACAACTGGGGCCGCGACACCTTCATCGCGCTGCCGGGAACACTGCTGGTGTCCGGCCAGTTCAACGACGCCAAAGCCGTGCTGGCCAATTTTCCGCGCTACCAGAACCTGGACCGCGCGGACAAGAACTTCGGGCGCGTGCCGAACCGCGTGTCCGCCACCGAGGCGATCATCTACAACACGGTGGACGGCACGCCGTGGATGTTGCGCGAGGCGATCGAGTACATCCGCTACACCGGCGACAAGGCGTTCGCCGCGCAAATGTACAAGACGGCCCTGCCCTACTTCGAGGGCGTGGCGAAAAACTTCATCGACAAGCAGGGCCTGATGACGCACGACGACGCCGACACCTGGATGGACGCGCGCATCGCCAACAAGGAGCCGTGGTCGGCGCGCGGCAGCCGCGCCGTGGACATCCAGGCCCTGTGGTACGAGGCCCTGAACGCCGGCGCCTACCTCGCAACACAGGCCGGGGACGAGGCGCGCGCCAGGGAATGGAGCGCAATGGCGGGCAAGGTCAAGCGCAGCTTCCTGGAGCTGTTCTGGGATGGCAAGACGATGGCCGACCGCATCCGCCCGGACGGCAGCCGCGACACCAAGCTGCGCCCCAACCAGCTGATGCTGGTCTCGATCCCGTCCGACGACTTCGTGCCGCTCGATGTGCAGGCGGCGGTGACGCGCAACGCCGCCAGCGGCCTGCTCTACGAATACGGCATCGCCTCGCTGGGGCAGGAAGAGACCTACTTCCATCCGCGCCACGAGAACCCGGACTTCCACCACAAGGATGCGTCGTACCACAACGGCACCATCTGGGGCTGGAACGCGGGCTTCACGGTCACCGCGCTGAACAAGTTCGGCTACCAGGACCACGCGTGGAAGCTCACCTCCAACCTGGGCAAGCAGATCCTCGAGACCGGCACGCTGGGCACGATGAGCGAACTGGTGGACGCGCTGCCGCCCCTCAAGCCGTCTGGCACCTTTGCGCAGTCGTGGAGCGTGGCGGAATTCGCGCGCAACGCCTATCAGGACTACGTGGGCTTCAGGCCGGACCTGCTGGCCAACACGCTGCGCTTCGAGCCTGCGCTGCCGGCCGCATGGAAGAGCGTATACGCCGTGCTGCCGTTCGGCGCCGATGAACGGGTCGAAGCGCAGTTCGCCGACGGCCAATGGACACTGACACTGGCGGGCGCCACGCCGCGCAAGGTCGAATTCAGCTTCTTCAGGAGCGACAAGAGCCGCATGCGGGTCGCGTTCGAGCTCAAGCCGGGCGTCCCCGCCAGGCTGGCGTTGAACGACGCCGGCGCCACGCTCGA
This sequence comes from Pseudoduganella sp. GCM10020061, assembly GCF_042683405.1. Lineage (NCBI taxonomy): Bacteria > Pseudomonadati > Pseudomonadota > Betaproteobacteria > Burkholderiales > Oxalobacteraceae > Pseudoduganella > Pseudoduganella sp. GCM10020061. The sequence goes on from NZ_JBHUJS010000003.1 coordinate 289,778, forward strand.
CGGCAAGGCGATCGGCGCGACCGAGATCCAGCCATCGTTCGCGAAAGCGATCGGCGAACTCAAATTCGTCACGCCGAAACGCTACCAGCCGGAGGACTTCCCGATGCTGAAATCGAAGGATGTCCTGAAGGGCATCATCGAGCGGGGCGAATACCGTTGAAGAAGCGCATCCGCCTCCTGCTCGCCGCCCTGGCCGCCGCCTCGTCGATCGCTTCCGCGCAGGGACCGCTGGTCCACGACTTTTACGTGCGGGGCGGCTTCAACGGCTGGGGGATCGACCACAAGCTGGTACATGCGGGCGGCGGGATCTACCAGGTCGAAGTCGAACTCCCGCCGGGGAACCACCCGTTCAAGATCGGCCGCGCCGACTGGAGCGACGAATGGGTGATCGATCCGGCCAGGACGGTCCGCGTCACGCCGGGCTCCGCCTACCCGATGAGCACCAGCGCCGGACCGGAGGACTACCTCTTCGTCAAGACGTCTGCGCGCTACCGGTTCACCATCGATGCATCCCGGGCGGGCGCGCCCGTCCTGAGCGTAACGCGGATCGAGGCAGCGCGGGTGACCGAAGCGGCGCCGCATCCGGCATCCGGGCCGCAGGCCGTGCTGGCCTTTCCGACCTGGGACGGCAAGCGCGAGACGGCCGCGTTCTCGGCGGACGATGCGCCGCTGCGCACCTACGTGCATTCCACCACCGCGCAGTTGCGCGACCCCGGGCCGCAGTTCGCGCGCTACACCGAACCTGCCGGCGTGCCGCGCGTGCGTTCGGGCAGCCTGCCATTCGACGCCCTGTTCGCGCTCGCGGCCACCGAGATGAAGCAGGATTCGGTAAGCCGCATCGTGGACGGAAACTACAACGGCGGCGCACCTGTCGACTGCGAGTGCTTCGAGACCGGCGAGAAGTGGCACTACGTGTGGACGCGCGACCTGTCCTACGCTGCGGCGCTCGGCCTCGCGATGCTCGATCCGCAGCGCGTACGCAACTCGCTCGACTTCAAGCTGTCCGGCTACCGCGCCGGGATCGCGAAAGTGGATGTCGTGCCCGGCGGCGAAGATGGCTTCCAGGTCATCCAGGACACCGGCAGCGGAGGCAGCTGGCCGGTCTCGACCGACCGCGTCACCTGGGCATTCGGCGCCGAGGCCGCACTGCGCTCGCTCCCGCCTGCGGAGCGGGCCGCCTTCGCGCCGCGCGCGCTGAAGGCGCTGTCAAACACCATCGAGATCGACCGCGTCGCCGCCTTCGATCCGCGCACCGGGCTGTACACGGGCGAACAGTCATTCCTCGACTGGCGCGAGCAGTCGTATGCCTCGTGGATCGTCGACGACCTGTCCAGCATGGCCACCTCGGTGTCCCTGTCGACCAACGCAGCGCACTACAAGGCGCTCACGCTCGCAGCTCGCCTGGCGCGGGAACAGGGCGACCGGCCGCGCGCGCAGCGCTACGCTGCGTGGGCCGCCAGCCTGCGCAGCGCCATCAATGACAGGCTCTGGCTGAAGGATGCCGGCATGTACAGCAGCCTGGCGGCAGGGCACCTGGACGGCGCGCCGATGCACAAGTTCGACTGGCTGGGTCAGGCGCTGGCGATCGTCACCGGCATCGCCAGCGACACGCAGGCGGCCTCGATCCTGGCGCGCTATCCGCATGGGCCCATGGGGCCACCGGTCATCCATCCGCAGCAGCCGGGGCGGCCGGTGTACCACAACCGCGCGATATGGCCCTTCGTCACCGCGTACGGGCTTAAGGCGGCGGCGCAGCACCGCAACGTCAGCGTCGCCGACGCAGCCTACGCCTCGCTGATGCGCGGCGCGGCGCTGAATATCTCGAACATGGAAAACCTCGAGTGGCTGAGCGGTCAGTCGCTGCTGCTGGACGAGGCGAATCCGGACCTGATCGGCCCCGTCATCAACTCCCGGCGCCAGCTCTGGTCCGTGGGGGCCTATCTCGGCATGGTGATCGAAAACGTATTCGGCGTCACCGTGTCCGACACGGGACTTCGCGTGCGCCCGTTCATCACTGCGCGCCTGCGCCGCGAGACATTCGGCCAGACCGGCGTACTCAAGCTGCAAGGCCTGTCGCTGCGCGGGAAGGACATCGCGGTGACGGTCCACCTGCCGGCCGCTGCGCGCGGCAACGGCTACCACACGGTCGAGCGCATCCGGCTCAACGGCCGGGACGTGGGCGAGGACATCCGCTGGGAGCAGCTTGCCGCGCAGGACAACCGCATCGACATCACGCTCGGGTGGACCGCGCCGGGCGCGCAAGCCATCACTCCGGTCAACGCCAACCCCTATTCCGAATCGGCGGACGTGTTCGCGCCGCCGGAACCGGCCATCACCGCAGCCAGGCGCGAGAAGACGGGCGTGACACGCATCGACACCGGGCCAGTCGCGCCAGGCGCGGTGCTGAACATCTATCGCGACGGCAGGCAGGTAGCGGCGGGCGGGCGCGGGCGCAGTTGGCTGGACCGCAGCGGCGGCGCGGCGGCATGCTATGCCATCGAAGCGCAGTACACCGCATCGGGCCACCGGAGCCATCACAGCGCGCCTGCCTGTGTGGGCGCATCGGTCGAGATTCCTGTCACGGACCGCCGCGTCGAATCGACCGTCTCGGTGGACACCGCCACCGGACGCATCAAGGGCTGGGGCGAGCCGCGCGACCGTTTCGCGGTGCGCAGCGTCGGCGTGCCCGAAGCCGGCACCTACGCCGTGCAGCTGCGTTACCATAACGCCGCCAACCAGATCAACCTCGGCATCAGCGGCGGCGTGAAATGGCTGGCGGTGAAGGACGCGCACGGCCGCGTGGTCGCGCAAGGCGTCGTCCAGCTGCCGCACACCCGCCTCGCGCGCGGCGCCGAGCCAGGGGCGTATTCGACGCCGCTCATTGTGAAGCTCGCGCCGGGCAAGCCATACCGGATCGAGATGAGCGACTTCTACAACATGAGCTACCTTCAGAGTAACAGCACCTTCAGCGCGGCCGGCGGCGTGGCCGGGCCCTCGAACAGATTCGACATCCACGGCGTGCGTCTGCGCGCCATCACCGACATGGGACAACGATGAACATGATCCGATTTGCCTGGTGTGCGCTCGCGCTTGCTGCCGCCGGCGCGCACGCGACCACCGTGCGCATCCACTACGACGCTGGCAAGCAGGCGCTGGCCGTGCGCGGCGACAAAGGGCCGATGACGTGGTCGGAAGGCGTCGCGGCGGAGCGCGGCGTGGACGGCGTCTGGACCTACACCTGGCCGGACGCGCTGGGCGACGTCCAGATGAAGCCCGCTTTGGGCGACAAGGTATCGACGGGAGGCGTGTACCGGCTCGCGGCCGGGAGCACCGTCGACATCTACCCGTTCTTCGGCGCCCCGTTCGGCAAGGTCGCAATCGTCGACGGCATCGAATCGCCGCAGTTGAAGAACAAGCGCTCGCTGCGCATCTACCTGCCGCCGAGCTACCAGGAGAACACGCGCAAGCGCTACCCGGTCCTGTACATGCACGACGGGCAGAACCTGTTCGACGCCAAGACCGCCGCCTACGGCACCGAGTGGGGCATCGACGAAACGGTGAACCGCCTGATCGCCACCGGCCGCATGAACGAAGTGATCGTCGTCGGCATCGACAACACGCCGGACCGCATCGCCGAATACACGCCATGCTGCGACCCCAAGTATGGCGGCGGACGACTGGAAGCGTACCGCCGCTTCATCGTCGACACCGTCAAGCCCCACATCGACCGCAGCTACCGCACCTTGCCGGCGCGCGAGCACACCGCCATCATGGGATCCTCGCTGGGCGGCATCGCCTCCGTGTGGATCGCCCAGCGCGAGCCCAAGGTCTTCTCCAAGGCTGGCGGCGTCTCCAGCTCCTTCTGGTGGAACGAGCGCGCGCTGACGCAGACGCCGCCGCGGGTCCCGGTCAAGTTCTACATCGACGCCGGCACGCGCGACGACGGCCTCGCCGACACCGAGCGCATGCGCGACGCCATGGTCAGCGCCGGCTATGCGCCCGACGTCGACCTCTACTTCCACGCCGCCGAGGGCGGCAGCCACAACGAAAAATCGTGGGCCGCGCGCGTCGAAAAGCCCCTCACCTGGTTCTTCCCCTGGA
>NZ_JBHUJS010000003.1:293904-940342 GCF_042683405.1 Pseudoduganella sp. GCM10020061
AGGGCGTGCCTGACCCCCGGTTTGAGAAATCGCAAACGCTTCAGGGCAGGGTGCGGCTGTAGACGTTGGTGCCGGGGTCGTTTTCGTCGAGGTGGGTGTAGCGCTCGAATACGAAGCCGAGGCGGTTGAGGACGGCGATCGAGCCGGCGTTGGCAGGGTAGGCGATGGCCAGCAGGCGCGTGAGGCCGATGTCGCGGTGGGCGTGGTCGAGGACGGCCCGTGCGGCTTCGACGGCGTAGCCCTGGCCCCAGTAGGCAGGCAGGTAGGCGTAGCCAAGGTCGGTGCAGTCGAGGGTCGGCCGGCGTACCAGGCCGCACATGCCGATCGGGGTGCCGTCGTGCAGCTCGACGAGGTACATGGCGTAGCCGTGTTCGGCCATCGAGGCCAGCATCCGCCGCGACATGGAGTCGCGCGCCTGTTCGATCGTGCGCTCCCCGCGGTCGCCGATGTTCTGGATGAATGAGGGGTCGTTGATCAGCGTGAGGTAGAACGGGGCGTCGTCCAGCGTGATGGTGCGCAGGGTCAGGCGTTCGGTGGCGCGGATGGTCTTCATCCCTGCAAGAATAGCATCGGCGGCGCCCGCCGTCACCGCCCCAGCCGGAAATTGACTGCCGATGGACGACCGGCCAGCGCCAGCCGCGCATGCGCGGGCGGGGATTCGGCCACTACCTCGCCACGCCGGATGACGTAGCGCCGCGCGGCGCGCAGGCGAATGGCTTCGGCCGGGCTGCCCGCGTCGAGCACCACGAGGTCGGCGTTGCAGCCAAGCGCAATGCCGTAGCCCTCCAGGCCGAGGATCTTCGCGGGCGTCTCGGTCACGGCGAGGAAGCACTGGTGCATGTCGCGCTGCGATGTCATCTGCGCGACGTGCAGTCCCATGTGCGCCACTTCCAGCATGTCGCCCGAGCCCATGCCGTACCACGGGTCCATGACGCAGTCGTGGCCGAAGGCGACGTCCACGCCGGCCGCGATCAGTTCGGGCACGCGCGTCATGCCGCGCCGCTTGGGATAGCTGTCGTGCCGCCCCTGCAGGGTGATGTTGATCAGGGGGTTGGCAATTGCGGCGACGCCCGCTTCGCGGATCAGTGGCAGCAGTTTGCTGACGTAGTAGTTGTCCATCGAGTGCATCGAGGTGAGGTGCGATCCGGCCACCCTGCCCTGCAGTCCCAGCCTGTGCGCGTGGTAGGCGAGCGTTTCGATGTGGCGCGACAGCGGGTCGTCGTTCTCGTCGCAATGCATGTCGACGCGCAGCCCCTGTTCGGCGGCGAATTCGCACAGCAGGCGCACCGATTCGGCGCCTTCGTCCATGGTGCGCTCGAAGTGCGGGATGCCGCCGACGACGTCCACGCCCATCGCGATGGCGCGCTTGAGGTTGTCGAAGGCGCGCGGGCTGCGCAGCAGGCCGTCCTGGGGGAAGGCGACCAGCTGCAGGTCGATCCAGGGAGCGACGCGGCGGCGCACGTCGAGCAGCGCTTCCACCGCAAGGAGGCGGTCGTCGCAGACGTCGACGTGGGTGCGGATGGCGAGCAGGCCGCGCGCCACCGCCCAGTCGCAGTACTGCATGGCGCGCTCCACCAGCGCCTGCTGCGTGAGCTCGGGTTTGAGTTCGCTCCACAGCGAGATCCCTTCGAGCAGGGTGCCGGACGCGTTCACGCGCGGCAGCCCGTAGCTGAGGGTGGCGTCCATGTGGAAGTGCGCATCGACGAACGGTGGGGTGACCAGGTCGCCGCCTGCGTCGATCTCGCGCGCGGCGGCCACGCCAATGCGCGCTTCCACCGCCGCGATGCGTCCCCCTTCGATGGCGATATCGATGCCGGTGCGGCCGTCCGCCAGGGTGGCGTTGCGTATCACGAGGTCCATGTGCGCTCCATTGATGTGTTGCCGTCGATTGTAAAGGATTGCCTGCGCTTGTTTTGCTGCAATGCACGATATTCAATCGTGCTGTACTTTCGGGGTTTCCATATCAAGGCTACACTACTGTTTCTTGCATCGCATCATAAACAAAGGAGCATCATGCAGACTATTCCTGAACAAATTTCTTCGGCAGGCCGGGCTCAGCTCCAGGCACAGCTGGAACTTTTCAGTACGATTGCGATGGCGACGGTCGAAAACACGGGCAGGCTGGCGCTGTTCCAGCTCGATGCGAGCCGCGCGGCGCTGGACCGCTCCTGCGCGGCGTGGACGCAATGGATGACATCGGGCCCGCGCAGCATGCTGGATCTGATGTCGAAGGCGCAGCCGGCACCGGCAGGCGTCCCGGCGGCCGCACGCTCAGAACAGGATGCGTCGCCACAGGCGGCGCCGCAGCCGCAAGCGCGCGCGGAAGGTGCCGGACACGCGCAAGATGCCCCGCAGGTGGCCGACCCGCACCCTTCCCAGCCGCCGCTTGCGCGCACCCCGATCGCCGAGGCTGCGGCCGAGGTGGTGCCGGAGGGCCAGGCTGCCGTTCCCCTGTCGGCAGCACCTGCCGGAACCGCTGAGCCTGTGGTGCTACCGAAGGTAAAGCCCCTGGAATCCGTGCCTCCGCCAGCCCGCTCCGAAGGCGCCCATGAGCGCAAGGGCGTACCGCGAAAGTAGGAACAGCCACGCCAATCTGGCGTGCGCCACATCAAAAGTAGTAAATTAGCGGGCTTCGGCCCGCTTTCCTTTTCACGGGGCCTCACAAGGAATGGTGGATGACGTTATCTAGGCTGATCGGCGGCTTCGTGCTGCGCCACTGGCGCGCGTATGTGTCTTCCGCGCTGATGCTCGTGGGGATCGCGGTGCTGGGGGTGCTGATCCCCCGTAAGGTGGGCGCGATGATCGACGGCCTGGCGGCGCACTCGCTGAAGGGCAATGACCTGCTGCTCGATATTGCGACGCTGCTTGCATACGGGCTGGCGATCTATCTGTTGCGGGTCGGCTGGCGGCTGCGCCTGTATGCCGCTTCCTACCAGTTGGGGCTGGAGTTGCGCAGGCAGTTCTATGCGCGCCTGTCCGCGCAAGGTCCGCAGTTCTACCAGAAGCAGCGCACCGGCGACCTGATGGCGCTGGCCACCAACGACATCGACGCGATCGAGATGGCGTCGGGCGAGGCGATGCTGGCCGGCTTCGACGGCATCGTCACGCTGGCGGCAGTGCTGGGCATCATGCTCCTGGGCGTGGACTGGCGCCTGGCGCTGGTCGCGCTGATCCCCTTCCCGTTCATGGCCTTTGCGTTCTGGCGTATCTCCACGCACATCCACACCGCGTCGACCGATTCGCTCAAGCGCTTTTCCGCGCTCAACGACCACGTGCAGGAGACGGTGGCAGGCGTGCGCACCTTGCGCGCGCTCGGGCTGGAGGCGCGTAGCGCGAACCAGTTCAGCGAACTGGCCGCGCACGCCGCGAACGCCAGTTACGAGGCGCAGAAATGGGAGGCCGGCTACGAGCCTGCGGTCGGCCTGACGCTGGCGGTGGCCTCGGCGCTCACGCTGGGCGTGGGCGGCTACCTGGTCCTGCACGACCAGTTGACCGTGGGTGCGCTGACCAGTTTCAGCATGTACCTGGGGCAGCTGATCTGGCCGATGTTCGCGGCCGGCTGGGTGCTCGCGCTGGTGGAACGCGGCCGCGCTGCGCTCGCGCGGCTGCAGCCGGTGCTCGACGAGCCGCTGTCGGTGTCCGACCACGGCGCCATCGAACAGGTGCCGCCCGGCCCCCTCGCGCTGGAGCAGGTCAGCTACCGCTATCCGCACCAGCAGGCCGATGCCTTGTCGGAGGTGTCGCTGCAACTGGAGCCGGGGCATACGCTGGGGGTCGTCGGCCCGACCGGCAGCGGCAAGTCGACGCTGCTGCGCGTGCTGCAGCGGCAGGCCACGCCGCATGCGGGCCAGGTACGCTGGGCCGGCGCGGCCCTGGACGAGTACCGCCTCTCGGCCTTGCGCTCCGCCGTCAGCTGGGTGCCGCAGGAGTCCTTCCTGTTTTCCGCGACGATCGCGGAAAACATCGCGCTCGCGCGGCCGGATGCGACGCGCGCGCAGGTGGAACATGCGGCCGACATGGCGGACATCCACAACGACATCCTGCGCTTCCCGCAGGGCTACGAGACTCCGGTGGGCGAGCGCGGCATCACGCTGTCGGGCGGACAGCGCCAGCGTGTCGCGATCGCGCGTGCGCTGCTGGCCGAGAGTTCGCTGCTGCTGCTCGACGACGCCCTCTCCGCCGTCGACACCGGAACCGAAGCGCGCATCCTTGCGCACCTGGCGGACCTGCGCCGCGAACGCCCCGAACGCAGCGCCGTGATCGCCAGCCATCGCCTGTCCGCGGTGGCCGATGCGGACCAGATCGTCGTGCTGCACCACGGCCGGATCACCGAGCGCGGCACGCACGAACAACTCCTCGAACAAGCCGGCTGGTATGCGAGCCAGTGGCGTTACCAGCAACTGGAGGCTAGTCTTGACGAATCCTGAGCAGTCGCCACCCAAGCCGCGGCGGGCGCAGGCAAAGCGCGCGGTCAGGCTGCTGACCGAAAGCGCGGCGCCCGACCGCAAACACCTGCTGTGGGCGAGCGCGGGCCTGGTCATTGCGGCCGGACTGGAGGTGCTCGGTCCGATCCTGGGCAAGGCGCTCATCGACGACCACCTGATTCCAGGCGACTACGACGTCCGGCGCATGGGACTCCTGCTGGCCGGGGTGCTGCTGACGGGCTGCGTCTCGACCGTGCTGCGCTACCTGCAGCTGGTGCGCCTGTCCGGCCTGGCCATGCGCTCGGTCCGGCGCCTGCGCGAGCGCGTCTATGCGCATGTGCTGCGCCTGCCGATGGCCTTCTTCGACCGCGCCATCACCGGCCAGCTGGTGAGCCGCATCACCAACGATACCGAGGCGGTCAAGAATCTCTACATCCAGGTGCTGTTCGTCATGCTCGACAGCGGCATCGTCCTGCTCGGGACGACGGTGGCGATGGCATGGCTGGACTGGCGCCTGATGCTGATCGTACTCGCGCTCGTGCCCGCGGTGCTGGGCATTGTGTGGCTGTACCAGCGGCTGTCGGCGCCGGCGGTCACGCGCGCGCGCGAACTGCGCAGCGAGATCAACGCGCAAATGGCCGAATCGATCGGCGGCATGAGCGTGCTCCAGGCCAGCAATGCACAGGCGCGCTTCGCCAGGCGCTTCGACGTCACCAACACGGGCCACTACCACGCCCGCCTGGCCGAACTGCGCGCCAACGCCTTCCTGCTGCGTCCTGCGCTCGACATGCTCAACGTGGTGCTGCTTGCGGCGGTCATCTATTTCTTCGGCCGCCGCGAGATGAGCATGGTGGAGGTGGGCGTGCTGTATGCCTTCATCAGCTATATCGCCCGCGTAATCGATCCGATGATCCAGATTACGATGCAGTTCTCCAGCCTGCAGCAGGCTGTGGTCGCAAGCGCGCGCGTCGGCGAACTGCTGGACGAAGCGGAAGCGCCGGAACACACCCGGGCGCAAGGCGCCGTCGTTCCGATCAGCGATAGCGCTCCCGCAGTCCGCATCCGCGACCTGAGTTTCGGCTACAAGGAAGACCACCCCGTCCTGCACGGCCTGAATCTCGAGATCGCCCAGGGGGCGTTCTATGGCATCGTCGGCCATACCGGCAGCGGCAAATCCACCCTGCTCTCGCTGCTGCTGCGCTACTACCCTGCCGCGCCCGGCGCGATCGAAATCAACGGGCATGCGCTCGACGCGGTCGGCAACGAGCAGTTCCGCGCTGAAGTCGGCCTGGTGCCGCAGGACCCGTTCCTGCTGGCCGCGTCGGCGCGCGAGAACATCGACATGGGCCGCAACCTTCCGATCGAACGGATCGTCGCCGCGGCCCGTGCAGCGCACGCGCATGAATTCATCGAGGCGCTGGAACACGGCTACGAGACTCCGCTGGGCGAAGGCGGCTCGCGCCTGTCCACCGGCCAGAAGCAGCTCCTGGCGATCGCACGCGCGCTGGCGGGAAGCCCGCGCATCCTGCTGCTGGACGAGGCCACGTCCAACATCGACAGCGAGACCGAGCAGATCGTGCAGCGCGCGCTGGTGGAGTTGCGCGGCCGCGTCACCATCGTCGCCATCGCGCACCGCCTGTCCACGATTCGCGACGCCGACAATATCGTCGTCCTGAACCACGGCCGCATCGAGGAGCGAGGCACGCACGAAGAACTGATGCGCATTGCCAACGGCATCTACCAGCGCCTGTACCTGCTGCAGCAACTCGCGTCGCAACCGGATGACAGCGAGGAATCGCCTGCCGCAAGGAACGTCGAATGAGCGCATAGTGGATAATGTGGGGATGCAAGCTCTTCCCCCATCCGCGATCGACGCTGCACAAGGCAGCGTTCGTGACATTCTTGACATCGTCGTCGAACATGCAGCGCCGCACCGGGCGCTGGTGGTGTACGACGCGCGCACTGCCCTGGCGGCTGCGCTGACAGAGGCGTATCGCCGTAATCTTCCTGACGCCACCTTTGTCGACTTTGACGCGGTCGATCCGGAGCAGGTGCACGCGGCCTTCGGCAGCATGCAGTCCGGCGACCTGGTGGTGCTGATCCAGTCCACCAATTTCAGGCTGGAGGCGTTCCGCATCCGCGTCGAGCTGTTCAAGCTTGGACTGAAGGTCATCGAGCACGTGCACCTGGCGCGCATGCCCGGCGTGCAGGGCGAACTGTATCTGGAGTCGCTGGCTTACGATCCGGGGTATTACCGTGGCGTCGGGAAGGCGCTGAAGGCGCGCATCGACAGCGCGGCGCGTGCCGTGGTCCGGGGCGATGGACTGGAGCTGGTGTTCGAGTCGGGGTTTGAACCGGCCAAGCTGAATGTCGGCGATTACAGCGAAATGAATAACGTTGGCGGGCAGTTCCCGATCGGGGAAGTGTTCACCGAGGCACGCGACCTGGAAGCGGTCAACGGACGCGTGCGGGTGCATGTGTTTGGCGACACGACGTATCACGTCAACCGGCCTGAAACGCCCATCACGCTGGTGGTGGAAAAGGGCCGCGTGGTCGATGCCATCGACTCGACGCCGGAGTTCGATACGGTGCTGTCGATTATCCGGCGCGACGAGGGCGAGGTGTGGCTGCGCGAACTGGGGTTCGGCATGAACCGCGCATTTACGCGCGAGCGGCGCGTGGACGATATCGGCACCTATGAACGGATGTGCGGGATTCACCTGTCGCTGGGTGCGAAGCATGGGGTGTATCCGAAGCCGGGATTCAAGCGCAAGGACGCGCGGTATCACATCGATGTATTTGCGGTGACCGATGCGGTCTTGCTGGATGGGGAAACCGTGTATGCAGAGGGGGCGTGGCGCGCTTAGCAGGCGCTGGCTGTTTGCTTACTCAGTATGGGTCCCAGCCTTCGCTGGGACGACGGCGCAAGCGTCAGCTCTCGCGCCTCAGTCGGGATCACGGAAGCGGGTGGCGATGGCGCGGAATTTTTCTTCGACGGCCAGCATCGCATCCACCACCTCTGGGTCGAAATGCTCGTCGCTGCCCTGGCGGATCAGTTCCACCGCAGTCTCGTGAGTGAACGCGGGACGGTAGCGGCGCCTGGAGATGAGCGCATCGTACACGTCGGCCACTGCCATCAGGCGCGCGGCGACCGGGATCGCGTCTCCCGCCAGCCCTTGCGGATAGCCGCTGCCATCCCACTTTTCCTGGTGCGCGTGCGTGATTTCGCGGGCGTAGCGCAGGAAGGTATTCGAGGCGCCCAGCGCGCGTTCGACCGATGCGATCGCGTCGCGGCCGAATACGGTGTGCTGCTTCATCACGTTAAATTCTTCCGCCGTGAGCTTGCCCGGCTTGAGCAGGATCGCGTCCGGCACGCCCACCTTGCCGATGTCGTGCAGCGGCGCGGCCTTGAACATCAGGGTGATATTTTCGTCCGTCAGCTCGGGCGAGAAGCGCGGGTTGAAGCGCAGCTCCTTCGCCAGCGCCGCCACGTAGTGCTGCGTGCGCAGGAGGTGGTTGTGGACATTGTCTTCCTTGTGCTCAGCCAGTGCGGCCAGCGCCAGGATGGTCGCCTCGTGCACCTGGGCCAGGTCCCGGCCGCCGCTGCCGGCCTGCAGCAGCGCGCCGAGCTGCTTGATGCGTGAGCCGGATTGCGACAGGCGCGCATGCGCGCCGACGCGGGCGCGCAATGCATGTGCGTCCGCAGGATCCGTCACCACGTCGGCGGCGCCGTCGGCAAATGCCTGGTCCGCATCTGCCGCATCGGCCACCATGATCACGGCGATATCGGCAGTCAGGAAGTTGGCCTTGAGCTCGCGGCAGGCGGTGTGGGAATCGATGTCGCAGAGCGAGGCGTCCAGCACGATGACGTCCGGACGCGGCAGCTGGTTGGCGACCGACAGCGCTTCGCGCGCGCTGGCAGCCATGCGCAGCTGGTGCTTTCCATGCAGCGCTTCCCTGATCGTCTCCGCGCGCCTGTCATTCGCTGCTGCGACCAGGACGGTCGCTTCCAAGTTCGTCGTCATCTCGCCTCCTCGCGCGGCAATCATACCTGTTCCGGCAGCCGGGAGGTAGCCGTCAGCTTCGGCGGGCCGCTTGCCCCGCCATGTATCAGTTTTTTTACAAATCGGCGCACCGTCCCTGAATGGCTGAGTTTAGAATGCCTGGTTAGTCTGTCCACAAACTGCCAGGGTAAATATGCTTCGACTGCCATTCTGCATCGCCGTCCTCTGCCTCGCATCTTCCGCCATCGCCGCGGATCCTTTCGATGACAAATTCCGCCAGCTCGACGAGCTGCTGCCTGCCGCCGGCGCGGTGCGCACCGCATCGGGCGCGCCGGGCCACGCCTACTGGCAGCAGCGGGCCGACTACAAGATCCGCGCGACGCTCGATGAGGCGAACCGTTCGATCAAGGGTTCCGAGACCGTCACCTACTACAATAACTCGCCGGACACGCTCGACTACCTGTGGGTGCAGCTGGACCAGAACATCTACCGCCGGGATTCCGATGCGGTCAGCACGGGCGTGGCGCCATCGCGCGACGCATGGGCCAAGGCCAAGGGCGCGGACGACGGCATGAAATTCACCGGCCTGCGCAACATCCTGGAATCGCGCACCTTCGAAGGCGGCTTCAATATCCTGTCGGTGAAGGGCGAGAACGGCGAGCCGCTGCGCTACGTCATCAACAAGACCATGATGCGCATCGACCTGCCTCGCCCGATGAAGCCGAACAGCCGCGTGTCGTTCTCGGTCGAATGGAACTACAAGATCAATGAGCAGAAGGTGCTGGGTGGCCGTGCCGGCTACGAGCATTTCAAGGAAGACAAGAACGACCTGTTCGAGATCGCGCAGTTCTTCCCGCGCATGGCTGCCTACTACGACAGCTACGGCTGGCAGCACAAGCAGTTCCTCGGTTCGGGCGAGTTCACGCTGGAGTTCGGCGACTACGACGTGCAGATCACCGTCCCGGCGGACCACATCGTCGCCTCCACCGGCGACCTGCAGAATCCGGGCGCGGTGCTGACTGCCGCCCAGCGCGAGCGCCTGCAGCAGGCCCGCACCGCGAAGAAGCCGGTGCTGATCGTGACGCAGAAGGAAGCGGAAGCGGCGGAAAAAGTGCGCAGCAGCGCCACCAAGACCTGGCACTTCAAGGCGAAGAACGTGCGCGATTTCGCGTTCGCGTCGAGCCGCAAGTTCATCTGGGACGCGCAGGGTGTGCAGAGCGGCCCGCACAAGGTGATGGCGATGTCCTTCTATCCGAAGGAAGGCAATCCGCTGTGGGAGCGCTATTCCACCGAATCGATCATCCACACCATCGAGCAGTACAACAAATACTCGTTCGACTATCCGTACCCGGTCGCGATCTCGGTCAACGGCCCGGTCGGCGGGATGGAATACCCGATGATCTCGTTTAACGGCCCGCGCCCTGTCAAGGACAAAAAGACCGGCGAGCTGACCTACTCCAAGCGCACCAAGTACGGCCTGATCGGCGTGATCATCCACGAGGTGGGCCACAACTACTTCCCGATGATCGTCAATTCGGACGAGCGCCAGTGGACCTGGATGGACGAAGGCCTGAACACCTTCCTGCAGTCGATCGCGCAGCGCGCATGGGAAGAGAACTATCCGCTGTACCGCGGGGACGCACGTGCAATCACGTCGTACATGGCGAGCCGCAACCAGGTGCCGATCATGACGAACTCCGAGTCGCTGCTCCAGTTCGGGAACAACGCGTACGCCAAGCCGGCGGCGGCGCTGAACATCCTGCGCGAGACGATCCTCGGCCGCGAACTGTTCGACTTTGCATTCCGCACCTACTCCGAGCGCTGGAAGTTCAAGCGCCCTACCCCGGCCGACTTCTTCCGCACGATGGAAGACGCGTCCGGCACGGACCTCGACTGGTTCTGGCGCGGCTGGTTCTACACCACCGACGCGGTGGACATCAGCATCGACGGCATCAGCGAGTATGGCGTCTCGACCAAGAATCCGGAAACCGAAAAGGCGTGGCAGAAGGCGCAGCAGGATGCCGAGCCGGAATCGATCTCCGACCAGCGCAACAAGGGCATGCCGCGCCGCGTGGACGCGCATCCTGAGCTGAAGGACTTCTACAACGAACACGACGACTTCACGGTCACGAACAAAGACCGCAACAAGTACGCCGAGACGATGGAGAAGCTGGAGGATTGGGAGAAGGCGCTGCTGGCACAGGGCAAGCACCTGTACCTGGTCGACTTCAGCAACAAGGGCGGGCTGGTGATGCCGCTGATCCTGGAGATCGAACTCAAGAGCGGCAAGAAGTACATCGAGCGCGTGCCTGCCGAAGTGTGGCGCTACTCGCCGAAGAAGATCACCAAGGTGCTCGTGACCGACGAGCCGATGGCCGGCCTGACGCACGACCCGTACTGGGAGACTGCCGACATCGACCAAGATAACAACTCCTGGCCGCGCAAGCCGACCAAGTCTCGCCTGGAACTGTTCAAGTCGGAAGATGGCCCCGACATGATGAAGGACTTTAACACCCCGCTGAAGAAGGCCGGCGAGGCGAAGGCCGAGACTCCGGCTTCCAACTAAGGCCAATGGGGACTGTCCGGGTGACAGTCCCTTTCACTTTTCCCGGCTGTCGCCGGGACCCGCACAACTACCGAAACGCTCCATGAAACGCCTCCCCGCCACCCTCGCGACGCTCTTCCTCTCGGTCTCCGCTTTCGCAGCAGATCCCTTCGACGACAAGTTCCGCCAGCTCGACGAGCTGCTGCCGACGCCCAACGAGGTGCGCAACGCCTCCGGCGCGCCGGGTCACGGCTACTGGCAGCAGCGCGCCGACTACCGCATGCGTGTCACGCTCGACGAAGCGAAGCGCGCGATCAGCGGCGCAGGCACGGTCACCTATTACAACAACTCGCCGGACACGCTCGACTACCTGTGGGTCCAGCTGGACCAGAACATGTTCCGCGCCGATTCGGACAACCGCAGGGTCGCGACCGCGCCATCGCGCGAAGCCTGGGCCAAGGCGAAAAGCAGCGGTGACGGGCTCGGTTTCGAAGCGCTGCGCTTCATGCTGGACACCCGCACCTTCGAAGGCGGCATCACGGTGGGCAAGCTGGCCGGCGCGGATGGCAGGCCCCTGCTCCACACCATCAACAAGACGATGATGCGGATCGACCTGCCGCAGCCGCTCAAGCCGGGCGCGCGCTTTACGTTCAGCCTGGAGTGGAGCTTCAACATCCCCGAGATGAAGGTGCTGGGCCGCCGCTCGGGCTACGAGAAATTCGACGACAAGAACGACATCTACGAGATCGCGCAGTTCTTCCCGCGCATGGCCGCGTACTACGACCAGAAGGGCTGGCAGAACAAGCAGTACCTGGGCGACGGCGAGTTCACGCTGGAGTTTGGCGACTACGACGTGCAGGTCACGGTGCCGGCGGACCACATCGTCGCGTCCACCGGCGAGCTGCAAAATCCGGGCGCGGTGCTGACGGCGGCCCAGCGCGAGCGCCTGGAACAGGCGCGCACCGCCAAAAAGCCGGTGCTGATCGTGACGCAAAAGGAAGCGGAAGCGGCGGAAAGAGTGCGCAGCAGCGCCACCAGGACCTGGCACTTCAAGGCGAAGAACGTGCGCGATTTCGCGTTCGCGTCGAGCCGTAAGTTCATCTGGGATGCGCAGGGTGTGCAGAGCGGCCCGCACAAGGTGCTGGCGATGTCCTTCTATCCGAAGGAAGGCAATCCGCTGTGGGAGCGCTACTCGACGCAGTCGATCATCCACACGATCGAGCAGTACAACAAGTACTCGTTCGACTACCCGTACCCGGTCGCGATCTCGGTCAACGGCCCGGTCGGCGGCATGGAATACCCGATGATCTCGTTCAACGGCCCGCGTCCGACCAAGGACAAGAAGACCGGCGAGCTGACCTACTCCAAGCGCACCAAGTACGGCCTGATCGGCGTGATCATCCACGAGGTGGGCCACAACTACTTCCCGATGATCGTCAATTCGGACGAACGGCAGTGGACCTGGATGGACGAGGGTCTGAACTCGTTCCTGCAATCGCTCGCCGAACGGGCTTGGGAAGAGGACTTCCCTTCGCGCCGCGGCGACGCGCGCTTCATCACCTCGTACATGGCGAGCCGCAACCAGGTACCGGTCATGACGAACGCCGAGTCGACCCTCCAGCGCGGCAACAACGCCTACGCCAAGCCGGCGGCGGCGCTGAACATCCTGCGCGAGACCATCCTTGGCCGCGAACTGTTCGACCACGCGTTCCGCACTTATTCCGAGCGCTGGAAGTTCAAGCGCCCGACGCCGGCGGACTTCTTCCGCACGATGGAAGACGCGTCCGGCACGGACCTCGACTGGTTCTGGCGCGGCTGGTTCTACACCACCGACGCGGTGGACATCAGCATCGACGGCATCAGCGAGTACGGCGTCTCGACCAAGAGCCCGGAAACCGAGAAGGCGTGGCAGAAGGCGCAGCAGGACGCCGAACCGCCATCGATCTCGGAAGTGCGCGACAAGGACATGCCGCGCCGCGTCAACGTGCGTCCTGAGCTGAAGGACTTCTACAATGAGCACGACGACTTCACGGTCACGAACAAGGACCGCAACAAGTACGCCGAAACGATGGACAAGCTGGAGGACTGGGAGAAGGCGCTGCTGGCGCAGGGCAAGCACCTGTACCTGGTCGACTTCACCAACCACGGTGGACTGGTGATGCCGCTGATCCTCGAGATCGAACTCAAGAGCGGCAAGAAGTACATTGAGCGGGTGCCTGCCGAAGTATGGCGCTACTCGCCGAAGAAAATCACCAAGGTCATCGTGACCGACGAGCCGATGACCGGCCTGACGCAGGACCCGTACTGGGAGACTGCCGACATCGACGTCGACAACAACGCATGGCCGCGCAAGCCGACCAAATCGCGCCTGGAACTGTTCAAAGCGGACGACGGCGAGGACATGATGAAGGATTACCGCACGCCGCTGAAGAAGCAGGAAGCGAAGGCGGACAAAGCGGCGCCGGAAGCGAAGGTGGAGTAAATGTTCAAGCGGATCATTCAAGCGGCCGTGCTTGCGGCGGCCCTCATCGGCGCTGGCCCTGCGCTCGCGCACCGCTTCCATGCGGGCATGACGGACGTCACGCAGAACGCCAGGAGCGGCAGCATCGAAATCGTCCACGCCTACATGGCGCACGACCTCGAAGCGCTGCTGGCGCACCTGAACAAGGGCCAGTCCGACCTCACCCAGCCGGAGGACGAGGCGGCGCTGCGCGACTACATGGCGCAGCGCTTCTACCTGCTCAGCGCCGACAACAAGCGGATCCCGGTGCGTTGGGTCGGCATGAACGCCAGCGCCGACATGGTGCTCGTGTACCAGGAGATCGAGAAGACCCAGCTGTCCGCGGTTGCGCGCGTCCACCACACCGTGCTCACGGACCTGCTGCCGGACCAGCGCAACACCGTCAACATCGTTCGCGACGGGCAACGGCGAAGCCTCACGTTTTCCGAAAGCGCCGGCGAACAGGACGTCGCCACCGCCGCCAAATAGCCCTTTGCGCTAGATCAAACCCGGGGTCAGGCCTGTCTCCCCCCTGGTGCCTGACCCCCGGTTTGCGAAATCTCAAGCGCGGGGTCAGGCACCAGGGGGATGGCAGGCCTGACCCCGGGTTTGCGTTTTCTCAAGCGGGTGTGATGGGTGGGGAACGTTACGGTAGAAATACGGTCTAGCGTGCTCGGGGGTAATAACTTATCGTTAGTAAGATTAACCAAGACAAACAAAACGTGTTTTTACCGACACTCGTATAAGATCGCGGGCAAGGGTTGCTATAGAACACTACGATAAGGAAGTTCCCAAGCATGAGTCACTTCCGCCTGAGCGCGGCGGCTACGCTTGCGCTGATGCTGTGCGCCTGTGCGGCGCCGCTGCCCCCGCACGATGCGGCGGGTGGCGCGCCGGCGCAGTGGCAAGCGCCGCTGCCGCATAACGGGAGCGTGGCCGACCTGTCCAGCTGGTGGCGCGTGCAGGGCGATCCGCTGCTGGCCCAGCTCGTCGAATCGGCCCAGGCGAATAGCCCTACCATTGCCAGCGCGGCCACCAGGATCGCGCAGGCGCGCGCGCAGCGTACCGCGGCCGGCGCCGCGCTATTGCCTTCCCTCGACGCTGCCGCCAGCGCCGTGCGCTCGTCGCAGCAGAGCGTGATGCCGATGGGGACGACCACGCAGGCGGCGCTGCAGGCGTCGTGGGAAATCGACTTGTTCGGGGCGCGCAGGGCGGAACGTGCGGCGGCGGCGGCGCGCGTCGATGGCGCGCACGCCGGGTGGCATGCGGCGCGCGTGTCGGTGGCGGCTGAAACGGCGAAACGCTACTACGCCTTGCGCGCCTGCGAGCAGCTGCTGTCGGTGGCGACACGCGATGCAGCTTCCCGTGCCGATACGGCGCGCCTCACCGACCTGAGCGCGGCGGCCGGGTTCCAGGCGCCGGCGACGGCCGCGCTGGCGCGTGCGAGCGCGGCGCAGGCGTCGGCCCGCGCGACCGAACAGCGCGCGCAATGCGACTTCGACGTCAAGGCGCTGGTCGCGCTCACCGCTATCGGTGAACCTGATTTGCGCGCCCGGCTGCGCTCCGCACCGGGCACGCCGCCCGCTCCCCTCGCATTCAATACCATTCCCGCGCAGTTGCTGGCGCAGCGGCCGGACGTGTTCGCGGCCGAGCGCGAAGTCGCTGCGGCCAGCGCGGACGTCGGCAGCGCGCAGGCGCAGCGCTATCCTCGCCTGGCGCTTCAAGGCTCTGTCGGCGTGGGGAATTTCCGCGCCGGCGGAAGCGACACCACGGCCGATACGTGGAGCATCGGGCCGGTGGCGCTGACGGTGCCGGTCTTCGATGGCGGGCGCCGGCGCGCGAATGTGGAGGCGGCGCGTGTGCGCTATGACGAAGCGGTGTCGACCTACCGCGCGACCGCACGCCAGGCGGTGCGCGAGGTGGAGGAGACGCTGGTCACGCTGGCCAGCACTGCGGCGCGCGCGGCCGATGCGCAGGCTGCCCTCGCAGGCTACCGCGCGGCGTTCGTGGCGGCGGAGGACCGCTACCGCAACGGGCTTGGCAGCCTGATCGAACTGGAGGACGCGCGCCGCACCCTGCTCGCGGCGGAGAACGCGGTGATCGTGCTCGAACAGCAGCGCAGCAGCGCGTGGGTGGGCCTGTACCGCGCCGCCGGCGGTGGCTGGAACAGCGCAACACCAGGACAGCAGTAATCACGGAACCAGACATGAAACGAATCTCGTTGACTCCCCGAACCCGGTTGCTGCTCGTCGCCGGCGCCCTCTTGCTTGTTGTATTGCTCTTCTTTGTGTTCCGCAAGCCTGCGGTGCAGGAGGACGCGAAGGCGGGGCCGCAGCCTGCGCTGACGGTGACGGTCGCGCGGCCGTCCTCCGATTCGCTCCCGCTCACGCTGGGCGCGAACGGGAACGTCGCGGCATGGCAGGAGGCCTCGATCGGAAGCGAGGCGATGGGCCTGCGCCTGGCCGAGGTCCGCGTGAATGTGGGCGACGTGGTGAAGAAGGGCGAGGTGCTGGCGGTGTTTGCCAGCGAGACGGTGAATGCGGATGTGCAGCAGGCCCGCGCCGCGCTGATGGAGGCGCAGGCGATGGCGCAGGACGCGGCAGCCAATGCGGCGCGCGCCCGTTCGCTGCGGGCGACGGGCGCGCTGTCCGAGCAGCAGATCGGGCAGTACACGACTGCGGAAAGCACGGCCAATGCGCGCATCGCCGCTGCCAAAGCAACCCTGGAGGCGCAGCAGGTGCGGTTGCGCCAGGCCCGCGTGCTGGCGCCCGACAGCGGCGTCATTTCGGCACGCAGCGCCACTGTCGGCGCGGTGGCCGGCGCGGGCACGGAGCTGTTCCGCATGATCCGCCAGGGCCGCCTGGAGTGGCGCGCGGAAGTCACCGCGAACGACGTGGCCCGCATCAAGCCCGGCGCCGCTGCGGTGGTGCGCGCGCCGGACGGCAGCGAGGCGCGCGGCCGCGTGCGCATGATCGCGCCCACGGTGGACCCGCGCACCCGCACGACGCTGGTGTATGTCGACTTGCCACGCCCACAGGGCATGAACGCGCCGCTCAAGGCGGGCATGTTCGTGGGCGGACGGTTCGAACTCGGCACCTCGAGCGGGATCACGGTGCCGCAGCAGGCCGTCGTGGTGCGCGATGGCTTTTCCTACGTCTTCCGCCTGAACCGGGACAATCGCGTCAGCCAGGTCAAGGTGCAGCCGGGCCGTCGCATCGGCAACCGGATCGAGATCGTCTCCGGCCTGGCGCAGGACGCACAGGTGGTCGTGACCGGGGCGGGCTTCCTCAACGAGGGCGACCTGGTGCGGGTGGCGCCGGCGCCCGCAGCCGGCTAAGGAGGCGCGATGAACTTCTCGGCGTTCTCGATCCGCAATCCGATCCCGGCGATCATGCTGTTCGCGCTGCTCACGCTGGCGGGGCTGCTGGCCTATCGCGCCAATGCGGTGCAGGACTTCCCCGATATCGAGCTACCGATCGTGACCGTGACGTCCACGCTGGAAGGCGCTGCGCCGGCGCAGCTGGAAACCGAAGTGGCGCGCAAGATCGAGGACTCGGTGGCGTCGCTGCAGGGCGTCAAGAATATCTATACCAAGGTGCTCGACGGCGTGGCGACCGTGACGGTCGAGTTCATCCTCGAGAAGAACCTGTCCGATGCGGTCAACGAGGTGCGCGATGCGGTGGCGCGCGTGCGGGCCGACCTGCCCGGCGAGATGCGCGACCCGATCGTCAGCAAGGTCTCGACCGCCGGCCGGGTGGTGCTGACCTTTGCGGCCAGTTCGACTGGTCCCGGCGCGCTGGACGCGCAGGAGCTGAGCTGGTTCGTGGACAACACCGTCACCAAGCGCCTGCTCAGCGTGCCCGGCCTGGGCGCGGTGAAGCGCGTGGGCGGTGTGACGCGCGAGGTGCGGGTGGAACTGGACGACGGCCTGATGGCGGCACTGGGCGTATCGGCCATCGAGGTGTCGCGCCAGCTGCGCAGCGTGCAGCGCGAAGCGCCGGGCGGACGTGGCGACGTGGGCGGCGCCGAGCAGTCGGTGCGCACCATCGCCACCGTGGCCAGTGCGCAGGAGCTGGCGGCGCTCGATATCCCGCTGGCGGACGGGCGTCGCGTGCGCTTGTCCGAAATCGCGAAGGTGAGCGATACGGTCGCCGAGCCGCGCTCGCTGGCGACCCAGGACGGAAAGCCGGTGGTCGGCATCGAGGTGTTCCGCACCAAGGGCGCGAGCGAGATCGCGGTGGCGGAAGGCGCGCGCGAGGCGATCCGGCAGCTGCAGGCCGAGCATCCGCACGTCCGGATGCCGGAGGTGATCGATAACGCCGAGCCGGTGCAGGAGAACTTCGAGGCGTCGATGGAGCTGCTGTACGAGGGCGCGCTGCTGGCGGTGCTGGTGGTCTGGTGGTTCCTGCGCGACTGGCGCGCGACGCTGGTGGCGGCGGCGGCGCTCCCGCTTTCCGTGATCCCGGCCTTCCTGGGACAGTATTGGTTCGGCTACACGCTCAATATGGTGACCCTGCTGTCGCTGGCGCTGGTCGTGGGCGTGCTGGTGGACGATGCGATCGTGGAGATCGAGAATATCGAACGCCATCTTCGGATGGGCAAGTCGCCGATGAAGGCTGCGCTGGAAGCGGCCGACGAAATCGGCATGGCGGTGATTGCGACCACCTTCGCGCTGGTGGCAGTGTTCCTGCCGACGGCATTCATGGGCGGCATCCCGGGAAAATTCTTCAAGCAGTTCGGCTGGACGGCCGTGATCGCGATCCTCGCATCGCTCGTTGTCGCGCGCCTGCTCACGCCGATGATGTCGGCCTATCTCCTCAAGCCCAAGAAGCATGCGGAACAAAGCGACCACTGGATCATGACGCGCTACCTCGGCGTGATGAAGTGGTGCCTGAAGCACCGGCTGGTGACGGCGATCGCATCGGCGGTGTTCTTCATCGCTTCCGTCAGCCTGGCCGCGCTGCTGCCGACCGGCTTCGTGCCGGCGGCGGACCGGGGCCAGACCCAGATCACGCTGGAACTGCCGCCCGGCTCGACGCTGGCGGAGACCCAGGCGGTAGCGGAACAGGTGCGGCGCACGGCGATGCAGGTCCCCGGCGTGCTGGGCGTGTTCAGTTCCGTGGGCGGCGGCTCGTCCGGCGATATCTTCTCACCCGGCGCGGCGGCGGAAGCGCGCCGGGCGGTGCTGACCGTGCGCACCTCGCATCGCGACGACCGCGACGAATCGCTTGCGGCGATCGAGAACCGGATCCGCGCCAGGCTGGCCGACGTGCCGGGCGCGCGCTTCAACGTGGGCCCGCCGGATACGGGTGTGAAGATGCAGCTGGTGCTGCGCAGCGAGGACCCGGTGGCGCTGACCGCCGCAGCGCGGGCCGCTGAGCGCGAGATGCGTACGCTGCAAGGGGTGGGCAACGTGAGCTCGACGGCATCGCTGGTGCGGCCGGAAATCATCGTGCGGCCCGACTTTGCGCGCGCGGCGGAGATGGGCGTGACCGCGGCCGCCATCGGCGAGACGGTGCGCGTCGCGACCGCAGGCGATTATGACCAGGCGCTGACCAAGATGAACTTCAGCGACCGCCAGGTACCGATCCGGGTCAAGCTGCCGGATGACGTGCGCGCGGACCTCGATGCGATCGGGCGCCTTACCGTGCCGGGCAAGGATGGGCCGGTGATGCTGGCGACCGTGGCGGCCATCACGATGGATTCGGGCCCGGCGGAAATCGACCGGCTCAATCGCAGCCGCAACGTGACCCTGTCGGTCGAGCTGGGCGGCCGCTCGCTGGGCGAAGTGAACGAGGAAGCACGCGCGCTGCCGGCGCTGAAGAACTTGCCGCCGTCGGTGCAGATCGCGGAGCTCGGGGACGCGCAAGAGATGCAGGCGCTGTTCGCCAGCTTCGGCCTGGCGATGGCGATCGGGGTGCTGTGCATCTACTGCGTGCTGGTGCTGCTGTTCCGCGACTTCATGCAGCCGATGACCATTCTGGCGGCGCTGCCGCTGTCGATCGGCGGTGCGTTCGTGGGGCTGCTCATCACCGGGTATGCGCTGTCGATGCCGTCGATGATCGGCCTGATCATGCTGATGGGGATCGTGACGAAGAATTCAATCCTGCTGGTCGATTACGCAATCCTCGCGCGCGACGCGGGCATGAGCCGCTTCGATGCGCTGGTGGATGCGTGCCACAAGCGCAGCCGGCCAATCGTGATGACCACCATTGCGATGGGTGCGGGCATGCTGCCGCTGGCGCTGGGCTTGAATGGCGATCCGAGCTTCAGGGCGCCGATGGCGATCACTGTCATCGGGGGGCTGATTACGTCGACGCTTTTGAGCCTGCTTGTGGTCCCGGCGGTGTTCACGTATGTGGACGACCTGGAGCACCTGATCGCGCGCGGGATGGCGCGGTTGCGGGCACGGAAAGGTTCGGCTGCGGTTGATGGGCCGCCGGCCCGGTAGGCGTCGCTGCAGGAGGAGTGGCGGAATCGGCCCGGTTATGGGCGATTCCGCCAAAAAGGAGGGGACGGTCCTTGCGGGGACCATCCCCTTTTTCTCGCCTAGACCATTGGCGGGTCGGTTTCGCGGGCGAAGACGCGGTGGCCCGCAAGCGCAGTCTTGAAGGCTTGCAGGGCGGCGCTGACGTCGGACGATTCGGTGCCGACCAGGCCAGGGTCGTCGGAGCCGTCCGGCAGCTTGGGCGGTACGCCGGCCTGCTTCAGCAGCGCGGCGCCGGCGCCGATCACCATGATCGGCTTGCAGTGACGGTACTGCTCGCGCACGAAGTCGAGGGCGTGCGCGTCCAGCGCCAGCGATTGCGCCGCCTTTTCGCCGTCCGGCACGACGACCGCGTCGTACAGCGCCGACGGGCCGGTCTCCATGGTGATCTCGACATCGAGCGTTGCGCCATCGGTGCCCGTCACTTTGCCGAGCATGCTGCCGACGATGCGCGCCACCGCGCCATCCGCCGTCAGCGAGGCGTACACCTCGCGCACGCACGATGCCTCCACGCCGTTCGCCACCAGCACCGCCACCTTGCGCGTGCGGATGCCCGTTTCGCCCGGACGCGACAGCAGCGACAGCGCCGGCGACGGCTCGTATTCGGGCGTCGGCAGATCGGTCGCCAGCGGCAGCGGATCGGGCAGTTCCATCCCGAGTCCGTTCGCGACGATCTGCGCGAGGTTGGTATCGACGTTGGCCAGCAGCGCCAGCACGCGGCGGCGCACGGCCGGCACCTGGCAGCGCGTCAGCTCGAAGCGGTAGGCGTTGGCGATGTGGGCCTGCTCGGCCGGCGTCTGGCTCTGGTAGAACAGGCGCGCCTGCGAGTAGTGGTCGGCGAACAGTTCGGGCTTGCCGCGCACCTTGTCTTCCGCGATCGGCTGCGGGAAGCTGGTAAAGCCTTGCGGGCCGGCCTGGAACGGGCTGCCGCCCGCCAGCGAGTTCGGTTCGTAGTTGACGCGGCCGCGGTTAATGGCCTGCCGGTGGAAGCCGTCGCGCTGGTTGTTCTGGATCTGCGCAACGGGCGTGTTGATCGGGATTTCGTGGAAGTTCGGTCCGCCCAGGCGCGTGAGCTGCGTGTCGACGTAGGAGTGGATGCGGCCCTGCAGCAGCGGGTCGTTGGAGAAGTCGATGCCGGGGATGATGTGCGCCGTGCAGAACGCCACCTGCTCGGTTTCGGCGAAGAAGTTGTCCGGGTTGCGGTTCAGGACCATGCGGCCGACGGGACGCAGCGGGACCATCTCTTCCGGCACTATCTTGGTCGGGTCGAGCACGTCGAAGCCGAACTTCTCGGCCTCTTCTTCGGTAAAGACTTGCAGGCCCAGTTCGTACTCGGGGAATTCGCCCGCTTCGATCGCTTCCCACAGGTCGCGACGGTGGAAGTCGGGATCGGCGCCGATCAGCTTGACCGCTTCGTCCCACACCAGCGAGTGCGTGCCCTGCAGCGGGTTCCAGTGGAATTTGCAGAACACCGACTGCCCTTCCGCATTCACCAGGCGGAAGGTGTGCACGCCGAAGCCCTGCATGGTGCGGTAGCTGCGCGGGATGGCGCGGTCGGACATCGCCCACATCAGCATGTGCGCCGACTCGGGCATCAGCGAGACGAAGTCCCAGAAGGTGTCGTGCGCGGTGGAAGCCTGCGGCATCTGGTGGTGCGGTTCGGGCTTGGCCGCGTGGACCAGGTCCGGGAATTTCATGGCGTCCTGAATGAAGAAGACCGGCATGTTATTGCCGACCAGGTCCCAGTTGCCCTCTTCCGTGTAGAACTTGACCGCGAAGCCGCGCACGTCGCGCACGGTGTCGGGCGAGCCGCGCTCGCCCACCACGGTGGAGAAGCGCACGAACACGGGTGTGCGCTTGCCCGCAGCGGCGAATGGCGCGGCGCGGGTCAGGTCGGAGAAATCCTTGTAGCT
Organism: Pseudoduganella sp. GCM10020061; assembly: GCF_042683405.1. Classification (NCBI taxonomy): domain Bacteria; kingdom Pseudomonadati; phylum Pseudomonadota; class Betaproteobacteria; order Burkholderiales; family Oxalobacteraceae; genus Pseudoduganella; species Pseudoduganella sp. GCM10020061. Next base: position 315,778 of record NZ_JBHUJS010000003.1, read on the forward strand.
TTCGAAGTAGCCATGCGCGGCCGAGCCGCGCGCGTGCACCACGCGCTCAGGGATGCGTTCGTGGTCGAAGTGCGTGAGTTTTTCGCGCAGGATGAAGTCTTCCATCGCGGTCGGCCCACGCAGGCCGATCTTCAGCGAATTCTGGTTGTCCGCGACCGGCACGCCCTGGTTGGTGGTGAGGTGCTGCGCGCTGCCGTCCACGCGCACGCGGTCCAGCGGCATCACGGTCGGGTTGCCGCCGATGACGGGGTTGCCGGTGCCGAGCTTGGCCGAGGCGATGCCTTCGGTGCTGGTGCTGGCGGTGGCAATCGGCGTGGATGGCGTGGCGGTGGCGCCAGGCTGCGGCGTGCGCGCGGCGTCGCCGTGCTCACCCGCCTTGTTCGGATTGAATGGCATCGATTCCGGCAGCTCCTGGCCGGCGACGATCTTTTCCAGTAACTGGTCCGCGACCGGGTTGGATGGCCCCAGGCTTTTTGGCGGCGTCGGATCGGATGGACCGGATACCGTGCTCTTGATCGAACCCGCGCCCTCGACGCCGGAGCCGGTCGGTTTTTTACGTGACACCATGTAGCACCTCGTGGTTTTTATGGTCGCGCGGGCACAGCAATGCACCGACGCGCCGGTGTTGGCTTGAATGCGCGTGCATCGCCTCAGCGGAATGAACGTGCTATCGGAATAAGGCGCCGGGCGGCTCCAGGAGGAGCGGCCCGGCGGTGGTACTGCTGCTCGCCGTTACATCCCGCGAGCGCAGTGGCCTATGCGGCGGCAGCTGGGCCGGCGCGGCACGGCCCCCGAGGCGTTGCGTCAGTCGTGGTGACGGCCGCCCATCAGCTTGGCCAGGATCCAGCCTGCCGCCACAGCCATCAGGACCGACGAGCCCGGACGGGCACGGACGTACTCGCGGCCGCTATCGAGGAAGTGGCCGTACGCTTCGCCCAGCTTCTTGCTCTTGTCGTCGAGGGTGCCGCCCATGCCCGAGAACGAGCTGGCCAGCTTGTCGACGGCTGCGTGCGCGCTGGACGCCAGGCGATCCACCACCGGCTGGGCGGCATGCGCTGCGCGGTCGATGGTCTGGTGCAGGTCCTGTGCGTTGTGCGGCATGGTCATCGAGCCGCCGCTGGCGCCGCCGGACATGGACGAGCTGCCCTGGGTGCCCGACATCGAGCTGCCGGTCGAGCTGTGGCTGCCGGACATCGAGCTGTTCTGGCCGCTCATGCTCGAGCTGCTGCCCGACAGGCCGGACGCCATGCTGGCCGAGGAGCCGGCTGCGCTGCTGCTGCCCAGCGAGCTGGAGGAAGAGCCGGAGCTGCCGCTCTGCGACGAGCCCGACGAGGAGCTGCCCATGCCGCCCGACACGCCGGAACGGCTGCCTTGCGAGCCGGACAGGTTGCTCTGCGAGCCGGACAGGCCGCTGCCGGAGGAGCCGGACTGGCCGCTCTGCGAGGACGAGCCCGACAGGCCGCTGCCGGACGAACCGGAGCTGCTCGAGGACGAACCGGACAGGCCGCTGCCGGACGATCCCGACAGGCCGCTGCCCGACGAACCGGACTGGCCGCTCTGAGACGACGAGCCCGACAGGCCGCTGCCCGAAGAGCCCGATACCCCGCTTTGCGAGGAACCCGACAGACCGCCGGACGAACCGGATTTGCCGCTCTGCGACGAGCCCGACAGGCCGCTCTGGGACGAGCCCGAGGAAGCGCTGCCGGATGAAACACCCGAGCCGGACGAGCTGCTGCCCGTGCGGACATCCTTACCCATATTCGTACCCGTTTCCTTCTGGTCGCGACCGCTACCCGCGTTCGGTTTTTGATTTTCCATGATCCATTCCTCGATAAAATTGTTCACAAACGTGCGTGGGGACGCGCAACTGAACATCTGCGTCGAATACAAAAAATATAACTTCGAGGCCGGTGTCACCGTGCGATGGCTAACAGAGCAGCGCCAGCCTGCGATTCAATGGAGATAGACAGAGGGAGTGCGGGACAGTTCTCGAACGCGTCAACTTTGCCGAACATCGGCAAACGTCGCGCAACTTCAGGGAATTTCGTGGATCTTGCGTTAAATATTGGCAAGCAGCAGGAAGGCCGGCAATCTGGCCTTATCTTGCAGCAACTTCGCGCATTGCACGCTAAAGTTGGTTAATTGCAAGGGAACTGCCCTGCATCGCAGGACAGTTCCCACAGGCATCAGAAACGGAAGCCCAGCTTGGCGCCGTAGCTGGTCGCATCGCCCGTGCGGTCAGCCTCGACGGCAATGTTCACCAAGGCGAAGTTGAAGTTTGCGCCGACGAACACTTTGTTCTGGTTGAATTTTTCGCGAACCAGGCCCGGCACGCCGTTTGGCGTGCTGTTGGTGCGCACGATGCCAACGCCTGCATACGGCGTGACGAAGGTCAGCCCTTTCGAGATGGACAGGTCGATGCCCGCGGTCTCCAGGTCCAGCTGGTCCACGCCACGCATGGTGGTGTAGCTGGCGCGCAGGCCGAGCGCCGGGGTGGCGATGCCGCCTTCGATCAGCGCGTAACGCACTTCGGCGCCCATCAGCTTGATGTTGGTGTTGGGGACAGCCGAGTACATCGCGCCGACATCGATACCGAACGGCAGGCCCTTGTGCACGTGCAGCTTCGGCACGGCCAGCGTGGTCGGCGCGTCGCCGCCGGACACGGCGCGGTCCAGCACTTCCGGATGCGCGAGCTTGGTGGCGGTCAGCTCCACGCCAATGTCGAAGCCCAGGGTACCGGTCGATTCCGCCGGGGTCAGCGGCTTGTAGCTGAGCGCGGAGCCGAGGTCTTCGGACAGCAGGCGGAAGTCCTTCTGGCTGAAGCCGAACAGGTTATCGATATCGTCCCCTGCGTGGGCGAACGGGACGGCGCTCAGTGCGATGACGGCTGCGGCAATCTTGCGGTGAAACATGTTGCTTCCTTTGAGGTGAGAATATTTACTTGGCGAAGTATATATTCTCACCAGGAGGATTCCGGAAACGGTTCCGAAATGCAGCCTCAGGTGTTGTTTGAGGCGCACAGGCCCGAGCCCTCATCCGGCACACGGAGCCGGGCCCGGTCCGCGCCGGGTCGCAGGTTAGAACTTGTGGGAGATGCCGACCTGGTACGAGGTGACGCGACTGACGCGCTCACGGCCGGCATAGGCGTACAGGTCGGTGCGCTTGGACAGGTGGTAGTCGTAGCCCACGCCCGTCTCGCGCACCGTGGTGCGCTCGAACGCCGCGGTTTCCTGCTTCTGCTTCGACACCACCGCCTTGAAGTCGCCCTTGCCCACGGTGTACACCGCGCCCAGCAGCATGCCGGTGTAGTCGCCCGTTGCCACGGCTTCCGTATCGCCCTGCGCGTACTGGGCCGACAGGCGCAGCGCGCCGAACTTGTAGTAGCCGCCCGTGGTCCACATTGACGGCTGGCCGGTGCCGGCGCGCGTCTCGGCCGCCTTCTCGTAGCCGACGTAGGCGAACACGGGACCCTGGTCGTACTGGCCGAGCACGCTCATGCCGTTCGACGCGCCGTTAATCTCGGACAACACATACTGCACCGCGCCGGTGAAGCCGCCCACCTTCGGGCTGGTGTAGGTGACCGAATTCGACACGCGCGAGCTGGACACGCCCACGCGCATCATCGGCTCGTTGACCTTGCCGATCACGCCATCGGCGCCGAACGGCTCCACTTTGGACTGCACGCTGTCGACCAGGTTCTTGGTGCGCCCGAAAATCGCGGTGCCGAAGCCGCCGGTCAGGCCCACGTTGGCCTGGCGTTCCCAGAACACGCCCTTTTGCGCGCCGCTATCGAGCAGGAATTCGTTTTCCAGCGTAAATACCGCCGAGATGCCGTTGCCGAGGTCTTCCACGCCGCGGAAGCCGAGGCGCGACGCATGGTTCTCGCGCTGGATCAGTTTCTTGCCGGTCTGCTTGGCGAAGCCGACATCGACCACGCCATACACGGTAACGGAGCTTTGCGCCTGGGCGGAACCGATGGCGGACAGGGCGAGGAGTGCGAAGAGAGATTTTTTCACTTGAGTTATCACGAGTGGTTGAAGGAAGTAGTGCCGAAACGAATCTTGCTTGGCAAAAGTTTCAACCTGATGACATGTGCAATGCCGGTAACACTCCGCAAGCCGACATATGTATGTGAAAAAGTTATCGGAACATAATGTTGCTGCTGTAATATCCGTGAACGTGGTTCCCCCGCGGAGCCCACGCACAACAACTTACAAGCCAACCGCACCCTGAGGTACTCTATGCGACTACGCCATTTGCCAGTCATGCTGGCGGGGTTCACGCTGTCGATGTCCGCGCTCGCCGCGAGCACCGACCGCTGGACGCTCCCCGTCAATGTCAAAAAACTCGATAACGGCCTGACCGTCATCATCTCGCCCGACCACAGCTCGCCGACCGTCGGCGTCAGCGTGGTGTACCACGTCGGCATGCGCCTCGAACCGAAGAACCGTACCGGCTTCGCGCACCTGTTCGAACACCTGATGTTCCAGGGCACCCCGAACGCACCGAAGGGCGTGTTCGACAAGACCATCACGGGCGGCGGCGGCAACAACAACGGCTCCACCCGCGCCGACTTCACCAACTACATCGAGACCGCGCCGGTCTCCGCGCTCGAGCCGATCCTGTGGCTGGAAGCGGACCGCATGAAGACCCTCGACTTCAATCCGGCCACGCTGAAGAACCAGCAGGACGTGGTGAAGGAAGAGATCCGCGTCAACGTGAAGAACCAGCCATACGGCGGCTTCATGTGGATCGACATCGGCCAGCACGCATTCCAGAAATGGGAAAACAACCACGACGGCTACGGCAGCTTCCAGGACCTGGAAGGCGCCAGCCTCGAGGACGTGCGCAACTTCCACCGCGACTACTACGGCCCGAACAACGCCGTGCTGTCGATCGCAGGCGACATCACGCCGGCACAAGGCTTCGCGCTCGCGCAGAAGTACTTCGGCGGCATCGCTGCGCGCCCGACGCCGAAGAGCGGCGACTTCAGCGAACCGCTGAACACGCAGGAAAAGCGCGTCGAGCAGAGCGACGCACTGGCGCAGGTGCCGGCAATCGCCGCTGCCTGGAAGATGCCGACCCGCGGCAGTAAGGACCAGGCGCCGATGGCCGTGCTGGGCGAACTGCTGGCCGGCGGCGACGCATCGGTGCTGTACCAGGGCCTGGTCAAGGGCCGCGAACTGGCGCTGAACATCGACTCGCTGTATGGCCTGACCAGCCCATGGGAATACAACGGCCCTACCCTGTTCACGCTGTTCGCCCTGTACAAGCCGAACACCAACGCCGATGCGGTGCTCACCGCCATCGATGAGGAAGTGGCCAAGATCGTCGCCAACGGCGTCGACGACGCGACCCTCAAGCGCGTCAAGACCCGCATGCTGGCCGACTGGAACAACAAGCTGGAAAGCTTCATCAACCGCGCCGACACCCTGGCCAAGCTGCAGACCCTGTGGGGCGACGCCAACGTCGTCAACAAGATCCCCGGCTGGATCGACGGCGTCACCTCGGCTGACGTCCAGCGCACCGCCAAGACCTACCTGACCCGCGAGAACCGCACGGTCATCGACCGTAAACCGGCACCGAAGGCGCCTGCTGCACCAGCCCCTGCGCCGGCAGCTGCACCTGCGGCCGCACCAGCGCCAGCTCCTGCTGGCACCACCAAATAAGGAGCGCATCGATGAAAAAACTGATGCTTGCACTGACGATCTCCCTGGCATTCCCGGCCGCGTACGCGCAGCAGGAAGCCAAGGCGGCGCCGAAAGCCGAAGCCAAGGCGGCAGCCCTGCCGGCTTTCGGCAAAGAGAAAACCATCCCGGCGCCGAAGATCGCCAAGAAGGTCCTGTCCAACGGACTGGAAGTCTGGGTCGTGCCACGCACCGGCCTGCCGCGCGTGGACTACGTGCTGGCGGTACGCGGCTCGGGCCTCGCGGCTGACGACAAGGCGCACCCTGGCTTTGCCAAGCTGCTGGCCGGCCTGCTGTCCGAAGGCACCGCCAAGCGCGATTCGCGCGCTGTCGCCGAACTGGCGCAGGGCTATGGCGGCTCGGTCGGCGCCAGCGCCGGCTTCGACGGCATCACCGTGTTCGGCAATGCGCTCGCGTCCAACGCCGCGCCGATGCTGAACCTGATGGCCGAAGTGGCGCGCATGCCGTCCTTCCCAGCCAAGGAAGTCACGCTGGCCAAGGCGAACGCGCTGCAGGCGCTGCGCGTCGCCGAGACCCAGCCGCGCTTCCGCGCCGAGCGCGCGCTGGCGACCGCCATGTACGGTGCGCACCCGTATGGCAGCACCGAGCACACGGTCGAATCGATCAACGGCACCACCGAGGAACTGCTCAAGGCGGAACACGCCAAGCGCTTCCGTCCGGAGCGCAGCCTGCTGGTCGTGACCGGCCGTATCAGCGAAGCGGACGCGATGAAGTTCGCGCAGGCCGCCTTCGGCGACTGGAAAGCGACCGGCGCGGCTGTGGCGGAACCGGGCCCGGCGCCGACCAGCGCCCAGCCGGTGCGCGTGGTGCTGCAGCGTGACGGCAGCGTGCAGTCCACCCTGCGCCTGGGCGCCCCGGCCATCCCGGCCCGCAACCCGGACTACGTGCCGCTGCGCCTGACCAGCACCATCCTGGGCGGCAGCTTCTCGAGCCGCGTCAACACCAACCTGCGCGAAGAAAAGGGTTACACCTACGGCGCGTCGGCAGGTGCACGCAGCTACCGCGAAGGCGGCGGCATCGTGGGCGGCGCGGACGTGCGCAACGAAGTGACCGGCGCATCGCTGACCGAGTACTTCAAGGAGTACAAGAAGCTTGGCACCGAACTGGTACCGGCCGACGAGATGAGCATGAACAAGCGCTACGTCGCCGGCAGCTACCTGATCACCAACCAGCTGCAGCGCGCCGTCGCGGCGACGCTGGCCAACAACTGGCTGATCGGACTGCCGTCCGAGTTCCTCGGCCAGTTCGTCCCGGCGATCCAGAAGGTCACCCCGGAGCAGGTGCGCGACATGGGCAAGAAATACTTCAACCCTGAAGCGCAATCCGTGGTGGTCGTTGGCGACAGCAAGGCGATCGCCGAGCAGCTGAAGGCGTTCGGCGAGTTCAAAGTCACCGACAAGTAATACATCCAGGGGACGGTCCTGCCGGGACGTCCCCTTCCCCTTCGCCCTCCACTCCTCCTCTGGTTCACGGTTTTTCGTGTATCGTTCCGGTTTGGCTTCTGCAAAACCGTTTCCGATGAACCTGAACAAAAAACAGCTGGTCAAGGTCCTGCTCGCGATCCTGATCTCCGCAGTACTGGCAATCGTCAGCGTCTACCTCATCATTCACCTCGGCCAGGCTGTTCTCCAGTGGTTCAATTCGCTTGCACCGCGCACGCGAACCTGGCTCACCTTCGCGATGCTGGTGATTGTCGCGCTGTCGACGGCATACGGGATCTGGCGCATGCGCAAGGCCCGCAAGCAGTAGCGCAACCGCCTGGCCGATCGGCTCAGTTCGAAAAGTCCGGGGACGGTACTGCCGCCCTGGCGTGCGCGGCCAGGCCCCTTTCCAGGAACGGCGCGACCTGGTCGGCCGGCGCCGGCCGTCCAAGGTGGTAGCCCTGCGCCTCGTCGCACCCCAGCTCGCGCACCACGCGCAGCTGCTCTTCCGTCTCGACACCCTCCGCAACGATCGCCATGCCCAGCGCGTGCGCCATCGAGACGATCGCCTGGTAGAACACGCGCCCTTCCGGCGACTTGCTCAGGCCTGCGGTGAACGAGCGGTCCACCTTCAGCACGTCCATCCTGAGCAGCGCGAGCTGCGACAGCGAGGAATAACCTGAGCCGAAGTCGTCCACGTGCAGCTTGACGCCCAGCTTGCGGATTGCCGCCAGCTGCTCCAGGATGTGCTTCTGCTCGCCCATCATGGCCGATTCCGTGATCTCCACTTCGATCAGGCGAGGACTGAGCTTGTGCAGCGCCAGCTGCGCCGCCAGCATGCGGTGCACGCCGCCCTGTTCGAACTGGCGCGGCGACACATTGATCGACACCGGCACCAGTTGCAAGCCCATGGCACGCCAGGCGCTAAGCTGCGCGCATGCCTTTTCCACCACCAGGTCGCCGATGCGGTGAATCAGCGCGCCGGACTCCGCCAGCGGGATGAAGTCCGATGGCGGCACGAAGCCCATCTCCGGATGCTGCCAGCGCAGCAGTGCCTCCATGCTGCACACGCGTCCCGTGCGCAGGTCCACGCGCGGCTGGAAGTGCAGAAGGAGCTCGTTGCGCTCCACCGCAAGCGCAAGCTGCTGCTTGAGCCGCGCGCGTCCCTTGACGCTGGCGTAGCGCAGGCTGTCGAAGAAACGGAACCTGCCCTTGCCGTCCTCCTTGGCCCAGTACATCGCAATGTCCGCATGCTGGAGCAGGCTGGCCGGGTCACGGCCATCGCGCGGGAACACGCCGATGCCGATCGATGCGCCGACCGAATGCAGCTGCTCGCCCACCGAGAACGGCCTGGCCAGCGCATCGACGATGCGCTGGGCGACCGCGCCTGCGTGGGCATCGGATTCGTCCTCGCCCAGCAGCACGACAAACTCGTCGCCGCCAAAGCGCACCAGCACATCGTCCGGCCGCAGCAGCGACTTCAGGCGGCGCGCGGCCTGCTGCAGCACCATGTCGCCCGCCGCGTGCCCGTGCGTGTCGTTCACCTGCTTGAACTCGTCCAGGTCGATCAGCAGCAGCGGCAGCGCGCGGCCTTCCCGCCCAACCTTCGCAAGCAGGGCCTGGAACGACTGCGCCAGCCAGTGGCGGTTCGGCAGCGCAGTGAGCAGGTCCTCGTTGGCGGAGCGGTACAGCGCTTCCTCATGCGCCTTGCGCGCCGTGATGTCCTGGAGCGTGATCGACAGGCTGTTGCCGACACGGACGATGCGCCGCTGGACCCATTGGACGCGCCCACGTCCGCCGGGCGGCATCTCGCGCTCGTCCTGGTCGAAGCCACACGCCATCGCGCGGCCGCAGGCGTCCAGCAGGCCGGAGCCGGATGCGCCCTGGTCCAGGGTCGATACCCGCACTCCGGTCAGTTCGCTCCGCGACATGCCGAAGAACGATGCGCCGCGCTCATTGCAGTCGACGATATCGAAATCCGTCAGGCCGCCGTCCCGGTTGCGCACGGCTGTCGCCATGTACATGCCGTCTTCGGCGTGCTGCACCGCGGCCCAGTAAACACGCCGGCTTTCCGCATCCTCGCGCCAGCGCCGCAAGGTGCGGTGCAGCGCAACGGCGAACCACGGCGCCAGGATCGTGGCGAGCACGCTCAGGAAGGCCGCTTCGTCGCGGCGCCGGCTGGCCCGCTCCGCCGCCTGCTCCATTGCGTCCTGCGCGGGCTCGCCGGCGGGCGGAGCTTCGGTGACGACGGCGCTGCCGGCCCAGCCCTCGACCATCGCGGTGCGCTGGCGCGCGCCGGCCAGGTCGGCTTGCTCCGCCGCGATGACACGGCTCCATAGCACGGCGCACGCGAGGGCCGCCAGCAGCGGCACCGCAATGACCAGCAAGCGGTCCCTCAGTTCGATGGGGCTGGCCATGTCACGCCGCCAGTGCCAGCCGTGACGCGCGCATGGCCGGCTGCCGCGGCGGCGCATCGCTGCCGCGCAACCTGAACGTTCCGACCAGGGCGGTCAGGTGCGCGGCCTGCTCGCGCATCGCCTGCGCGCCTGCGGCGGCCTGCTCCACCATTGCCGCGTTCTGCTGCGTGGCACCGTCCAGCTCCGCGATCGCACGGCCGATGGCGCCGATGCGCGACGCCTGCTCGGACGTGGCGTCGTTGATGGCGGCAAGGATTCCGGTCAGCCGCTGCACGCTATCGAGCACGCCGCGCATGGTTTCCCCGGCCGTGTTGGCGATAGTGCGGCCGGTTCCGATCTGCTGCGACGACTCGGTGATCAGGTGCTTGATGTCGCGCGCTGCAGCGGCCGAGCGCTGCGCCAGGTTGCGCACCTCGCCCGCCACCACCGCGAAACCCCGCCCCTCCTCGCCCGCGCGGGCCGCCTCGACCGCCGCGTTCAGCGCGAGGATGTTGGTCTGGAATGCGATCCCGTCGATCACACCGGTGATTTCCTCGATCCGCTTGCCGGAAGCCTCGATGGCCGCCATCTTCTCGACCACCTGCGCCACCGCCTGCATGGCTTCCAGCGCCACGCCGGAAGCGGCATGCGCGAGCCGGTTCGCCTGCGTGGTACTGCTGTCGTTCTGCGCCACCGCCGCGGTCAGTTCCTCCATCGCGCCGGCCGTCTCCACCAGCGTGCCGGCCTGGCGCTCGGTCCGGACCGACAGGTCGGCGTTACCGGCGGCGATCTCGCCGGACGCGCCGTCCACCGCGCGTGCACCATCGAGGACGCGCTCTACGGTGGCGGACACGCCTTCCGTCATCCGGTTCAGCGCATCGAACAGGCGCCCCATCTCGTCGCTGCGGGAATGCTGGATCGATGCCCTCAGGTCGCCGGTCGCGACCCGTTCGGCCAACGCCACCGCCTGTTTCAGCGGCGTCGTGATGCTGCGCGCAAGCAGCAGCGCCAGCACACAGCCGATCAGCAGCGCAAAGGCGCCCAGCACGCCGACGATGCCGCGCCCGGCGGTCGAGGCGCTCGCGGACATCTCCGCCTGCAGCCGGGCCTGCGCGGCCTGGTGCTCCACCAGCTGGCGCAGCGCGCCCAGGTAATTCTCGAGCGCAGCGTGCAGCCCGTCGCCGGCCAGCCGCTCCACCTCCACGGTCTGTCCGCGTTCCTTGTACTGGAAAATATCGGCCTGGATGCGCAGGAAGGCGGACTTGTGCGCGCTGGCCGCCTTCATCAGCGCCAGTTCGGTTCCGGTGTGCGGCAACGCGTCCATGCGCGCCTCCAGCGCGGCTTGCGCCCTGGCGCCCTCCGCCAGCTGCGCGTGGAAGTAATCGGAGAGTTCGAGGCTGTCGCTGCGCGCGATGGCAACGGTGCGCATGCCGCTCAGCTGCGCCATGCCGAGCAGTTCGCTGGCCATTTGCTGCTTGGGGAATTTGTTCCGGACCAGGTCCGATGTGATGGCGTCGGCCGCCTGCATCCGCCACAACGAGACGGCCGATATCACGGTGATCACCAACAGGACGGCGCCGAAAGCGCCCAATACTTTGCCGCCGGTTTGCAGCCTCAGGATTCGCATGGGGAAGGATGATGGTTGATCATCCTTCCATTCTGCGTTGTCAATATGACCGTGCCATTACAAGGCCGCCGGTCCCGCGGGCGCGGCGAGCGGCGCGCGCTGGCGGCCCAGCACGAAGAAGCCGAACGCGGTCGCCAGCACATACATGCTGACCGAGTAGATGGCGGCCGGCAGCATCATCTGGAAGTCGCCCAGCACCGACAACGCGACGTAAATGGCCAGCGTGGAGTTGTGGATGCCGATCTCGAAGCCGATGGCGGTCGCATTCGGCTTGTCCAGTCCCAGCGCGCGCGGCACGTAGTAGCCGAGGCCGAGGCTGATGACATTGAAGGCGATGACCGCCATGCCGATCGAGGCGAACGAAGTAGTCAGCGCGTTCCACTCCTTGGCAATGGCGATCAGCGCCAGCGCCGCCAGCACCGCCATCGAGAAGCGCTTCATCGGCTTGTCCATGCGCGCCGCGAACGCAGGCGCGCGGCTGCGCACCAGCATGCCGATCGCCACCGGAACCATCACGATGCCGATCACCTCGATCACCTTGGCAGTCTGCATCGGCACGACCTGGCCGGATTGCGCGAACGTGTCGATGGCGAAGTTCGCGATCAGCGGCAGGCTGACGATGGACAGCAGGGTGTTGATCGCCGTGAGCGAGATGTTCATGGCCACGTTGCCGCCGAACAGATGGCTGAACAGGTTGGCGGAGACGCCGCCGGGCGAGGCCGCAAGCAGCATCAGGCCGATCGCCAGCACGGGCGGGACATCGAGGCCGGCCACGAGGCCGTAGCAGATCGCCGGCAGCACGGCGGCCTGCAGGACGAGCGCCAGCACGACAGCCTTCGGATGCCCGAGCAATCGGCGGAAGTCTCCCGGCGTCAGCGACAGGCCGAGCCCGAACATGATGAGCGCCAGCGCTCCGATCAGCAGCGTCGGCAGCATGGTGATGAAGTTACTCATGGTGTCTCCATTTAGTGATTGTTATCTCGACAAAATAACACGAAGTCACAGGGGTTCCGGAATTGCTGAGCTATGTTAATGTTGCGCTCTTCATAACCACCTGGCCGCAGCGATGAACCCGCGACTTCCACGCATGAATGCGATCACGCTGCTGCGCGCGGTGCTGAAGCGCGGGCGCGCAGTGGGCGATGCCTTGGAGGGCTTTCACACCGCGTACCGGTTCGAAGGACTCGATGCGGACAATCTGCGCCGCTACAACGCCCTGCTGGGGTTCGGCCCCAACGAGCTGCCCCTCACCTACTACTACCTGATTGCGCAGCGCGCGCATGTCGCGACGCTGCTGCGCGATGCATTCCCGTTCGCCGTCGCGGGCATGGTCCACGTCGAGAACGACTTGATCGAACACCAGGTTCCGGCGTTGAACGCGCCGTTCGACATCACCAGCACGGTGCGCGTCGAGCCGCCGACCGCGACGGGCGCGCGCTACTGCGTGCTCGAATCGGTCGCGGAACATGGGGGCACGAAGCTGTTCACCTGCCGCAGCAAGTACCTGGCCAAGCGAGGCCGGCGCAAGGGCTCCCCGGCGCAGGAAGATACCGCCGGCAGTCCTGCGGAAGAGATCGACCGGTGGACGCTGTCTTCGTCCACCGGACGGGAGTATGCGGCCGTCTCGGGCGACTGGAATCCCATCCACTTGTGGAAGTGGTCGGCACGCCTGATGGGGATGCAAACGCCGATCATCCACGGCATGCACACGCTGGCCAAGGCCTGCGCGGCGATCGAAGCGCGCACCGGCAGTCACGTCACCGCCGTATCGGCGCGCTTCACATCGCCGGTTCCGCTCGGAGAGACGGCGAGCGTCGCGCTCGCGCCGGACGGGCGCGATTTCAGCGTCGTATGCCGGGACCGGGTTGCGGTCCAGGGCACACTCGGCTTCGCGCCGGCAGATTCACCCAACTAAACCACACAGGAAGCTTATGAACCAAGGACTGATGTTCTACCCCTGCCTCGCGCTGATCGCCCTGACCTTCATCGCGCTGGTGACGATGTTCAAGGCCAGGCAGGCGGCACTGAAAAGCGGCGACATCAGCGCCGGCTATTTCAAGACTTACGACAATGGCGAGAAACTGCCACGCAAGGCGCGGCAGGCGGAACGCCTGTTCCACAACCTGCAGGAGTCGACCCCGATCTTCTACTTCCTGTGCGCGGCCACCATGGCGCTTGGCATGGTCGATGCGGTCTACCTGGCGCTGGCGTGGTCGTATGTCGGGCTGCGCACGTTCCAGAGCATCGTCCACCTCACCAGCAACAAGCTGCCGGCGCGCGCGGGCCTGTATGCACTCAGCTGGGCCGTCATGATTGCGTTCGTCATCCGGCTGGCCGTGCAGATCTGAGCTGCCGCCGGGCGCGCGGCGCGATCGATATGGCGCCGTAAAACAAAAAACCCGCTGCCTGTGAAGGGAGCGGGTTGTTTGCTTACTGCGGTGTTCCTGGTGCCGCTTGCCGGAATCGAACTGGCGACCTTTTCATTACGAATGAACTGCTCTACCGACTGAGCTAAAGCGGCTGAAGAGCGGGTATTCTAGCAGAGAGTGTTAAGTCACTGCAACCCCGCAGGGCACGCGCCCTCGCCATCACTGGTGGTAGCGGCTCACGAGGTCGACTTCCTCTTTGGAACCGAGGAAGACGGGAACGCGCTGGTGCAGTTGCGTCGGCTCGATGTCCATGATGCGGCGCACGCCGTCGGTCGCCGCGCCGCCGGCCTGCTCGACGATGAAGGCCATCGGGTTGGCCTCGTACATGAGGCGCAGCTTGCCCGGCTTGGAGGTGTCGCGCACGTCGGCCGGGTACATGAAGACGCCGCCGCGGTTCAGGATGCGGTGCACGTCGGCGACCATCGAGGCGATCCAGCGCATGTTGAAGTCCTTGCCGCGCGCGCCGGTGGAGCCAGCCAGCAGTTCGGAGACGTAGCGCTGGACTGGCGGGTGCCAGTGGCGCTGGTTCGACATGTTGATGGCGAACTCCTTGGTCGCCTGCGGAATCTTCATGTCGCGCTCGGTCAGCACCCAGGAGCCCATCTCGCGGTCCAGCGTGAAGCAGTGGACGCCGTGGCCGGTGGTCAGCACCAGCATGGTCTGCGGGCCGTACACCGCGTAGCCGGCGGCGACCTGGCGCGCGCCCGCCTGGAGGAAGTCCTGCTCGGTTGGCGTGCCCATGCCCTCGGGCGCCTTCAGCACCGAGAAGATGGTGCCGATCGAGACGTTGACGTCGATGTTCGACGAGCCGTCCAGCGGATCGAACAGCAGCAGGTACTCGCCCATCGGATAGCGGTTCGGGATCGGGTGAATCGACTCCATTTCTTCCGATGCCATCGCGGCCAGGTGGCCGCCCCATTCGTTCGCCTGCAGCAGGATCTCGTTGGAGATCACGTCCAGCTTCTTCTGCACCTCGCCCTGGATGTTCTCGGTATCGGCCGAGCCGAGCACGTCGCCCAGCGCGCCCTTGCCCACGGCGTGCGAGATGGACTTGCAGGCGCGCGCGACCACTTCGATCAGCAGGCGCAGTTCGGCCGGGATGGTGTTGTTCAGGCGCTGTTCTTCAACCAGGTATTGCGTAAGGCTGACGCGTTTCATGGAGTTCCTTTGGCTGGGTTTTGAATTCTTTATCTCAAAATGGGGACAGACCCCATTTTTAGCGAAAAAATGGGGTCTGTCCCCATTTTCTTAGTCGTTGGCGAGGGCTTTGCCGATCACCTCGCGGGTGTCGTTCGACAGCCGGCCGGAGGCGGACACCTGTTCCAGGGCGTCGCGCATGCGCACCTGCAGCGACGGCAGGTAGCGGCGCCAGCGGTCCATCGAGCGCGCCAGGCGCGCGGCCACCTGCGGGTTGATCTTGTCGAGCGCGATCACCTGCTCGGCCCAGTATTTGTAGCCGCTGCCGTCCGGCGCGTGGAACTGCGCCGGGTTGGCGTTGCAGAAGGTGAAGACCAGGCTGCGTGCGCGATTCGGGTTCTTGATGTTGAAGGCCTTGTGCTTCATCAGCTTGCGCACGGCGTGCACGTCGGTGTGCGGGGCGCTTGCCTGCAGGGCGAACCATTTGTCGACAACCAGCGCCTCATTCTCGAATTCGGTATAGAACGCCTCCAGCGCGCGCGGGACGGCCGGCGAGTCGGCGTGGATCAGCGAGGTGAGCGCGGCGACGCGGTCGGTCATGTTGCTGGCGTTGTCGAACTGGTGCTCGGCGCGGTCGACGCCGAGCTGCGCGGCGGCGAGGTAGGACATGCACAGGTTCTTCAGCCCGCGCTTGCCGGCGGAGATGGCGTCCGGGCTGTACGGCCCCGGCGTCTCGTTGGCGCGCATCTGCTCCTGCAGTTCGGCGCGCAGCTTGCGCCCGATGGTGCCGCGCACGAACTGGCGCGCGAGGTGGATCGCCTGCGGGTCGACCACTTCCATCTGGTCTGCGATCAGCGTTTCGGCCGGCAGCAGCAGCGCCAGCTCGCGGAACGCGGCGTCGAGCGTGTCGTCCACCAGTATCTTGCGCAGGGCTTCGATGAAGGTATCGTCGAGCATCAGCGCGCTGCCGTCGCGCACGGCGTTGGTCAGGCGCAGCAGGCGCGACATCGCCAGGCGCTGGCCGGCTTCCCAGCGGTTGACCGGGTCGCTGTCATGGCTGAACAGGTGTAGCAGTTCCTCGTCGGTGTACGCGTATTCCAGGATCACCGGCGCGGAAAAGTCGCGCAGCAGCGATGGCACCGGTTTTTCGAACACGCCTTCGAACTTGAAGGTCTGGCGTGCCTTGGTCAGCTCCAGCACGATGGTCGACTTGCCGTTCTTGCCCTGCACAGTCAGCGGCAGGTCGCGGCCATCCGCGCCCACCAGGCCGACGGCGACCGGGATGTGGAAGGGCTGCTTGCGCGGCTGGCCCGGCGTGGCGGGACAGGACTGCGTGAGCGTGAGCTCGTACGACTTCATCTGCGCGTCGTAGCGGGACTCGGCCCTGAGGACCGGCGTGCCGGCCTGGCTGTACCAGCGTTCGAACTGCGACAGGTCGCGCTTGTTGGCGTCCTCCATCGCGCGGCGGAAGTCGTCGCATTCCACCGCCTGGCCGTCGTGGCGCTTGAAGTACAGGTCCATGCCCTTGCGGAAGCCTTCGCGGCCGAGCAGGGTCTGGTACATGCGCACGACTTCGGCGCCTTTCTCGTACACGGTGACGGTGTAGAAGTTGTTGATCTCGACGAAGGAGTCCGGGCGCACCGGGTGCGCCATCGGGCCGGCGTCTTCCGGGAACTGGGCCTGGCGCAGGGTGCGCACCTGGTCGATGCGCGTCACCGCGCGCCCGCTCGGGGTGCCCACCATATCGGCCGAGAATTCCTGGTCGCGGAAGACGGTCAGGCCTTCCTTCAGCGACAGCTGGAACCAGTCGCGGCAGGTCACGCGGTTGCCGGTCCAGTTGTGGAAGTACTCGTGGCCCACCACCGCCTCGATGCCCTGGTAGTCGATGTCGGTGGCCACGCGCGGGTTGGCCAGCACGAACTTGGTGTTGAAGATGTTCAGGCCCTTGTTCTCCATCGCGCCCATGTTGAAGTCGCTGGTGGCGACGATCATGAAGCGGTCCAGGTCCAGCTCCAGCCCCCAGCGTTCCTCGTCCCAGCGGATCGATGCCTTGAGGGACTGCATGGCGTAATCGGTCTTGTCCAGGTTGCCCTCTTCCACCCACACCTGCAGCAGCGCATCGCGGCCGTCGGCCAGGCGGAAGGTCTCTTCCTGACACACCAGGCGCGCGGCGACCAGCGCGAACAGGTAGGACGGTTTCGGGAACGGGTCTTCCCACTTGGCGTAATGGCGGCCGCCGGGCAGGTCGCCCTCGTCCAGCAGGTTGCCGTTCGAGAGCAGCACCGGGTAGCGATCCTTGTCGGCGCGCAGCATCACGGTGTAGCGCGCCATCACGTCCGGGCGGTCGGGGAACCAGGTGATGTTTCGGAAGCCTTCGGCCTCGCATTGGGTGAAGAAGTTACCGTTGGAGACGTACAGGCCGTTCAGCGTGGTGTTCTTTTCCGGATTGACGATGGTCTCGATCTCCAGCACCACTTCCTGCGGCGCGTTCGCGATGCGCATCACTTCGCCGGTGACGGTGTAATCGCCGCGGCGCAGACTCTTGCCGTTCATGCGCAGCTCCACCAGTTCCATGTCGCCGCCGTACAGCTCGATGTCGCGCTTGCGGCTGTCCGGGTTCTGGCGCATGGTCAGCCGGCTCGCGACCACGGTCCGGGTCGGGTGCAGGTCGAATCCGAGTTCAACGGTATCCACCAGATACGAGGGAGGCTGGTAATCTTTCCGATAGATGGTCTGCGGGAGATCGGTACGCATGGTGTGCTTTCGCAAATGCCTGATAGAGACGGCATTTTACCAAGCCGGCGGCGCACACTGTTGTCATGAATACCAATGTTTCCGTATGTTCGCTCGGTAAGAAACTGTAAAATCACTGCAAAATCGTCTATCGGGCCATAGACTGAAAATTGCCCTCATACCGTGTCCAACCCGGAGCTCCGCAAAATGAAACGCCTGACAATGTTCTTTCTCGCTGGCATGGTCGTCCTGCTCAGCGGCTGCGCCACGACCGTGCGCAGCAATGTAACCGCCTTCCACAACTGGCCGGCCGACCTGCCGGACCGTACCTACGTATTCGATGCCACCGCCGCCGCGGACGATTCGCTGGAATTGAGGGCCTACCAGGACCTGGTGCGCGGGGAACTGGCGCGTCACGGCTTCCGCGAAGGAACGCGCGAAGTTGCGGCCCTGGGCGTGTCGACCCGTTTCCTGACCACGGTGATCCCGGTCCGCGTGGTCGAGGTAGCCTATCCGCACATGTACACCAGCGCGCGCCTGGCCTACTTCCACCCGCGCCGGCGCGGCTACTGGGGCGGCTGGTACAGCCCGTACTGGTATGACCCGTTCTGGTACGGCATGCCGATGTACACCGAGCGCACGCAGATGAACTACCAGCGCGAGGTGCAGGTGTCGATCCGCTCGCTGCGCGACAACAGGCGCCTGTTCGACGTGACCGTGCGGAACCTGTCGCGGGTCGAGTCCACGCCGGAAATCATGCCGGTGCTGGTGGGCAGCGCGTTTGCCGAATTCCCGGGGCCGAGCGGCGTGTCGCGCGTGGTCGAGGCCAAGCTGGAACCGAAGAAGTAAGCGGAAGGTTTGCTTGCTGAAGAACCGGGGACGGTCCCTTGCTGGGACCGTCCCTTTTTTATGGGACCAGGATGGACGAGCCGGTAGTGCGCCGCCCTTCCAGCTCGATATGTGCGCGCGCCACATCCTGCAGCTTGTACGCCTGCTTGATGTCGATCCGCACCTTCCCCGACTCCACCATCTGGAACAGGTCCGCCGCCATCGCTTCCAGGTCAACGCGCTTGTCGATGTAGGCAAACAGCGTCGGCCGGGTGACGAACAGCGACCCGCGCGAGGACAGCTCCGTCAGCGAGAACGGCGGCACGGGACCGGACGCATTGCCAAAGCTGACCATCAGCCCCAGCGGCGCCAGGCAGTCCAGCGAGCCGATGAACGTATCCTTGCCGATCGAGTCGTACACCACCGCCACCTTCTGCCCATTGGTAATCTCGAGCACGCGGTCGACGAAGTTCTCGCGGTTGTAGTTGATGACGTGCGCGCAGCCGTGCGCCTTCGCCAGTTCCGCCTTTTCGTCCGAGCCGACCGTGCCGATCATGGTCACGCCCAGCGCACGCGCCCACTGGCATGCGATCAGGCCGACGCCGCCCGCCGCGGCATGGAACAGGATGGTGTCGCCCGCCTTGAGCTTGTGGGTGCGGTTGAACAGGTACTGGACCGTCAGCCCCTGCAGCATCATCGCGGCGCCGGTCTCGAACGAAATGGCATCGGGCAGCCGCAGCACGTGGGTGGCCGGCATGTTGCGCACTTCCGCATACGAGCCCGGCGGGCGGCAGGCGTAGGCGACGCGGTCGCCCGGCTGCAGGTGCGTCACGCCCTCGCCCACCGCCTCCACCACCCCGGCGCCTTCCATGCCGAGGCCGGCCGGCAGCGGCTGCGGATACAGCCCGGTGCGGAAGTACACGTCGATGAAGTTCAGGCCGATCGCATGGTGGCGCACCTGCACTTCGCCCGGGCCGGGCGGGCCCACCTCCACATCGACGTATTCCATCACTTCCGGACCGCCGGTCCGCAGGATCCTGATCGCTTTTGGCATGGGCTGTTCCTAGTTGTGCTTGCGCGAGGCAAGCTTCAGCTGCGTCAGCAGCAGGTGCGCGGTGGCGAGGTTGGTGGCGCAGGCGACGTTGTGCACGTCGCAGGCCCGCACCAGGGCGTTGATGTCCGGCTCGTGCGGTTGCGGCGTCATCGGGTCGCGCAGGAAGATGACGCAATCTATCCTCCCTTCCACCAGGTCGGCGCCGATCTGGATGTCACCGCCGAACGGGCCGGAGTGCTTGCGTTCGATGGTCAGGCCGACTTCGTTGGCCAGGCGCGAACCCGTCGTGCCCGTCGCGGTCAGGGTGCAGCCGCGCAGGAAATCGGAATACTCCGCGGCCAGGTTGACCATGTCGTCCTTCTTCTTGTCGTGCGCGATCAGCGCGATTCTTGGTTTCATGGGCGCTCGCTATTTTTTGGTCAGCATATAGATGCCGGCCAGCACCAGGCCGGTGCCCGCCAGCTGGACCGCGGTGATCGGCTCGCCCAGTACCAGCGCGCCAAGGAACAGCGTGGATACCGGTCCGACCATGCCCGCCTGCGACGCCGTTGCTGCGCCGATGCGTTGCACCGCGACCATCGTCATAAATACAGGGAAGATGGTACAGAAAATTGCATTGACGAGCGACAGTCCATACACCTGCAGCGGCTGCACCAGCATCGAGGCGGGGCGCAGCAGGAAGAACTGGGCGATGCAGGCCACCGAGGACACGCACATGGCATAGGAAACCAGGCGCAGCGACCCGATCCGCTGCACCAGCTCACCAGAGAACAGCAGGTACATCGCGTAGCTCACGGCCGAGGCCAGCACGAACAGCGAACCGATCACGGTATTGCCCGCGCCGCCGGCCAGGTCGTGCACGAAGACGAGCACGATGCCGCAGTAGGACGCGGCCAGCGCCACCCACTGCCTGCTGCTGATGTGGCGCTTCATGCCGAACACGGTGATCAGCAGTACGAACGACGGCGTGAGGAACAGGATCAACCGCTCCAGGCCAACCGAGATGTACTGCAGGCCGAGGAAATCGAGGTAGCTGGACAGGTAGTAGCCGATCAGGCCCAGTCCGACCAGGCGCCAGCGGTCGGTCCACGACAGCGGCGGGCCGCGGCGCATCTGCCAGAGCGCGACGGCGGCAAAGAACGGCAGCGAGAACAGCATACGGAATGCCAGCACGGTGACCGCATCGAGCTCGTAGCGGTACAGCAGCTTGGCGACGACGGCCTTGGTGGAGAACAGGATTGCGCCGCCGATGGCGATGGCCAGGCCCGCGACAAGGGCCGGACGCGAGAGCGAGGCGTGGGGATCGGCCGCTGCGGGAGAAGTCATCCTGAAATTGTAAGGGCTTTCCGGCGGGGCTGCTGGCCGTGGTTGACTTTCGGGCAATCCCCCCATATCGTCCAGCTCACATTCCCAATGGAGCTGCCTGATGAAGAAGACCGCCGTACTCGCCGCGCTGAGCGCCGCCGCCATGCTGGGCAACCCGGCCCACGCCAACGACAGCAGGGACGCGTTCTTCGCGAAGCTGGGCTCGCTGTGCGGTGCCACCTTCGAGGGCGCATCGGTATTCCCGCGCGACGCGGGCGACGCGTTCGCGGGCAAGAAGCTCGTGGCCAACGTGGCCAAGTGCGGCACGAACGAAATCCGCGTGCCATTCATCGTCGGCGAGGATCGCTCGCGCACATGGATCTTTACCCGGACCGGCGGCGGCCTCGAACTCAAGCACGACCACCGCCACGCGGATGGCACGCCGGACGAGCAGACCATGTACGGCGGCATGGCGAGCGGCAGCGGCAGCGCGCATGCGCAGTCCTTCCATGCGGACGCGTACACGGCCAAGCTGATTCCTGCCGCTGCGACCAACGTCTGGACCGTGTCGCTGTCGCCGGATGGGAAGACGCTGACCTATTTCCTGGAGCGCGACGGCAAGCCACGCTTCAAGGCTGAACTCCAGCGCAAGTAAGCCTGCGGAAGGGGAGAGTCCCGCAGGGACATTCCCCCCGCGTCACTCCTCCGCCAGCGACGTCTCCGTGACCCTGCCCGCCTGATCGATCGTGAACGTCCAGCGCAGCGAATCCATCGCACCATACCTGACGCGGTAGACGCGTGTCCGCCGGCCGTCCGCAGCGCGGTCCGATAACAAGGTCATGCCGACAGGCGCAGGAAGATACGCCACCCTGCGCGAGGTCCACGAGTTGATCTCATCCAGCTCGGCGCCTGCAAACTGCTGTGGTGTCGCATCCCCTCGCCCCAACGCCTGCACCAGTTCGAACAGCCGCGCGCTCAATGCGGGATCCTTGTCCTTCGCTCCGTGCTCGTGCATGAACGCAGGCACTGGCAGGAACCGCGCCGCGATCGCCTGCGCCATGGCCGGGTACAGCGAACGCTGGTTCGTCAGCACGATCACCGACAGGTGTTCGCCGGGCACATGGATCACATCGCCCAGCGCCGGGCCGCCACTATGTCCAACGGCCGGCTTTCCGCGCACCGTCTGGGTGGTCCAGCCGATACCAAAGCCGCCGGGCTGGCCGTTCTTCAGCGTCGCCGGCGTCCACATGGCCTGGCGCCCTGCCTCGCTCACCAGTTCGCCGCGATCGATTGCCTGCATCAGCCTGGCGAGGTCGGCAACGCTCGTGAACAGGCCGCCCGCCGCATAGGTCGCGGGAGGATAGATAAACCAGAACAGGCGCTGCTGCCCACCTTCATGCGAGTACACCGACACCCTTCCAGGGATCACGTCCGAGCGGTTGACGCTGCCTGCATCGACACCATTCTCGAAGCGCGTATTCTGTAGGCCGAGCGGCTTGACGATGACTTCGTCCAGCAACTGTGGGTGGCCTTGCCGCTGACCTTTTGCATGATGTGGGCGAGCACGACGAAATCGTCGAGCGCATACTGTTCGCGCTCGCCCGGCCGGGATTGCAGCGGCCGCTTCAGGATGGACGCGACTGCCTGCTCCGTGGTCTCGGAGGTCGGGCCGGGCGGGCTCATCGCCACTCCGGCGGTGTGGTTGCCCAACTGGCGCAGGGTGATCGAGGACCATTCGGGCGGCGCCTCGGGAATGTGATGTCCCACCGTATCGTCGAGCGACAGCTTGCCCTGGTCGACCAGATGCGCCAGGAGCACGCCGGTAAATATCTTGGTGGTCGAGGCGATCTGGAACGGGGACGTGGCCGTCACGGGCACGTTGTGCTCGAGGTTGGCCACGCCATATCCCTGCAATTTGGCGATCTTGCCGTTCTGGATGACAGCGACCGCAGCGCCAGGGACGTGGTTGCTCCGCATCTGGACCTGCATCATGTCATCGATCGCGTCGGCGCGGACGCCGGACGCTGACAGAACGAGCGCCATGATCGGGATCAGGCGCATGGGGCGTGCATACATTGTCACCTCCTGAACAAAACCACATATTACGATTCTGTAGGCCGGCATCTTTCGACAATCCGATGTTCTGCTTGCATCGCAGGATAGAACGCATATAACGAGATTGAAGCGCATCCGCGCGAGCCAAGGGAGAACGAGATGAGCCGCATGTTTATCGATTGCCGCGAAGTGCCCAGCGCAAGCCGCTGCACAGTCGCGATTTCCGCCGACAGCGAGGAAGAGCTGCTGGAAGCGGCGGTGCAGCACGCCGTGAGCGTCCATCACGAGCACGACAGCCCTGAGCTGCGCCAGGAGATCCGCAAGGCGTTCAGGCCGGGCAGCCCGACGGTCGACTCACCGCAGCTTCAGCCACAGCAGCCGGCACAGCAGGAGCCAATGCGCCACTGAGCCGATCGCACCCGGCGGCAGGAATCCGTCTCCACGGTTGCGCTTGGCTATACTGCGGTCATCGCTACAGTGGGACGGAAGAAATACGATGCATATCTGGGTCGATGCGGACGCATGTCCTGCCGCCATCAAGGAAATCCTGTACCGCGTGGCGGAGAGCCGCGCCATCCCGCTGACGCTGGTGGCCAACCAGCTGATGCGGGTGCCGCCCTCGCGCTTCATCCGTGCGATGCAGGTGCCGCGCGGGGCCGATGTGGCCGATGCCGAGATCGTGCGCCTGCTGGAGCCGGGCGACCTGGTCGTGACGGGCGACATTCCGCTGGCGGCGGACGTGCTGCAAAAGGGCGGCGAGGCGCTCAACCCGCGCGGCGAGTTCTACACCATCCACAATATCGAGCAGATGCTGACCATGCGCAAGTTCATGGAAGAGTTGCGCAGCGGCGGCGTGGACACGGGCGGGCCGGCCATGTTCAGCCAGGCCGACCGCAAGCGCTTCGCCGACCAGCTCGACCGCCACCTGACGCGCAAGCAGCGGCTCCCGAACCAGTAGCGTCA
This sequence comes from Pseudoduganella sp. GCM10020061, assembly GCF_042683405.1. NCBI lineage: Bacteria > Pseudomonadati > Pseudomonadota > Betaproteobacteria > Burkholderiales > Oxalobacteraceae > Pseudoduganella > Pseudoduganella sp. GCM10020061. The sequence continues at coordinate 339,434 of NZ_JBHUJS010000003.1, forward strand.
GTCGTAGTGCTCCGCGTCCGCCGGCGGGACCACCCAGCAATGCTTGCGCGATTCGTAGACCGACACGGTGGGCGCGGGAAAGTTCGGGTCTGCGAAGGCGCCAACAGGAATGCCAACGCCGTCGCGCCCCGCCGTTTCGTAGTACACCGTCGAGCCGCATACCGGGCAAAAATGGAAGGTGGCGCTCGATCCCTCATCGCCTGTGCGGACATATTCGGTTGACTTGCCCTTGACCGTCACGTTCTCGCGCGGGAAGCGCGCTACCTGCCCGAACACACTACCGGTGCGGCGCTGGCAGGCCAGGCAGTGGCAAACAGAGTTGCGGACGAAGTCGCCTACGACCTCGGCGGACAGCTGGCCACAGCTACAGGATGCGAATCGCGTTTCCAAGTGTTCCTCCCTCTCCTTGTCTCGTTGGTGCGCGGGGCGCCGATGCGCCCGTGGCATACCTCAGGACTGTCGCACAGCAATGCTTTCCTGCGCAAGGAGCGACGCCTCAGCCACCCGTTCGCTTCGGATGGTGGCCAAGCCTTGCGAGCGTCTCCATGACCAGCTCGCAGTGGTCGCCCTGCACCTCGATCACGCCATCCTTCACTGTTCCGCCCGAACCGCATGCCGTGCGCAACTGCTTGCCAAGCTGGGCCAGCGCAATGGCATCGAGCGCAAGCCCCTTGACGAGCGTCACGCTCTTGCCGCCCCTTCCCTTGGTCTGCCGTGACACGCGCACGATGCCATCTCCGACGGCGGCGGCGCTGGCCTTGCAGCTGCACTGTGCCAGGGGCCGGCGGCATTCGGGGCACATGCGACCGCCATCGGTCGAATAGACCAGGCCGCTGTTCGCACTACTTTTCATGTTCTGTCCAAGAGTTCCCGGTGTGAAGCACGCGAGTGTAGCAGCCAGCGCACGCAGTGCGATTACTCGTCGAGCGTCGCGGCACGCAGGCGATCGGCGAGGAACTGGACCAGCGCGCCAACCCGGGGCGCGAGCGCGCCCTGTTTGTAGAACACCGCCCATACCGGTTGGCTCCATGGCAGCGTCGCCTGCTCGAGGATCGGCACCAGTCGTCTCGCCGCCACGTCTTCGCGCGCGAGGAAGTCGGCCAGGCACGCGATGCCCGTGCCCGCGAGCGCGAGATGCCTGATCGTTTCCCCGCTCGATGCGGCAACCGCCGGTTGCACCGGCCAGCCCTGTGCACCGTCTGCGGCCAGGGGCCATAGGTTGAGCGATGCAGGCTCGGTGAACCCCAGCAGCCGGTGTTGGGCAAGGTCCTGGACCTTGGACGGTTCGCCATGGCGGCGCAGGTAGTCCGGCGCGGCCAGCAGGCGGATCCGGCTGGAACCAAGCCGGCGTGCGTTGAGCGTCGAGTCTGCAAGCGGGCCCATCCGGATCGCGACGTCGGCGCGCTCCTCGATCAGGTCGACCACCGTTTCCGCGCCGACCAGCTCCAGCCGCACCAGTGGAAATGCTTCCAGGAAGGCGGGCACCAGCGGCGCCAGCATGTGGTTCAGCACGGGCGTCGCCGCGTTGACGCGCACCAGGCCGGCAGGCTGGGACAGGCGCGCTGCCATCAGGTCCTCAGTCTCCTGCAACTCGGCAAGCAGGCGGCGGGCACGTCCCAGGAACCAGTCGCCCTCCTCCGTCAGGTCGAGCCTGCGCGTGGTGCGGACCAGCAGCGTGACGCCCAGCTGCGCTTCGAGGCGGGACACGGTTCGGCTGACCGCGGAAGTCGTTTGTCCCAGCCTCTCCGCCGCCGCGGAGAACGACCCGCTGTCGATCACCGCCACGAACACGTTCAGCGCCTCGATGCTCAGCATTGTTGCCTCCAGATCAAAAATGTATTGTAGAGACATGCGTTTATCTTTGCGCGCACAGCGCCCAGACTGCACGGCATTGTTCACCTGTCGGAGTAAAACATGCCTCTCGCACTCTGGGCACTGGCGCTGAGCGCCTTTGCCATCGGCACCACGGAATTCGTCATCGTCGGCCTGATTCCCACTATTGCAGCAAGCCTGGGCGTGTCGGTACCGTCCGCCGGCTTGCTGGTGACCGTCTATGCGCTGGGCGTTGCCGTCGGCGCGCCAGTATTGACCGCGCTCACCGGCCACATTCCGCGCAAGCGCTTGCTGGTTGGCCTGATGGTGCTGTTCACCATCGGGAACCTGGCGGCCTGGCTGGCGCCGGGTTACGCATCGCTGATGGCGGCGCGGGTCCTGACCGGCCTCGCCCACGGCGTGTTCTTCTCGATCGGTTCGACCATCGCCACCAGCCTGGTGCCGAAGGAGAAGGCTGCCAGCGCCATCGCGCTGATGTTCTCCGGCCTGACCGTGGCACTGGTGACGGGTGTCCCGCTCGGCACCTTTATCGGCCAGACCTTTGGTTGGCAGGCCACCTTCCTCGCCGTGTCGCTGCTGGGAGCTGTCGCCGCCGCAGGCAGCAGCGCGCTGGTGCCGAACGATATCCGGGGCAGCGTGCCGGCGCCGGTCCGCACCCAGCTCGCGGTCCTGAAGAGGCCGCGCCTGCTGCTGGTGTACGCAATCACCGCGCTCGGATATGGCGGCTCGTTCATCGCTTTTACCTACCTCGCGCCCATCCTGCAGGAAATCGCCGGATTTTCCCCTTCCAGCGTGGGCCTGGTCATGCTCGTTTACGGCGTGTCCGTCGCTTTCGGCAACATCTGGGGCGGGCGCCTGGCTGACCGCCACGGGCCGGTGCGCGCCTTGCAGATCGTCTTTGCCGGACTGGCGCTGGTGTTGCTGGCACTCGCGTTCAGTGCGCCGCACAAATGGCTGGCACTGGCGACCGTACTGGCATGGGGCGCGGTGGCGTTCGGAAACGTGCCCGGCCTGCAGGCGTATGTGGTGCAACGCGCCATGCAGGATGCGCCGCACGCCGTGGACGTCGCGTCGGGCCTGAATATCGCGGCATTTAACGTCGGCATCGCGCTGGGCGCATGGGGCGGCGGGCTCGTCGTCGCTCATGTCGGACTGATGGCGACGCCATGGATCGGCGCCGCGGTGGTCGGCGCTGCATTCGCGCTCACGACCTGGTCCGGCCGGCTGGACCTGGCCGAGGGACAGCAGCCCCTGCTCGGCCGCGCCGGAGCGGGCGCGTCGCACTGACCCGGGCAGCCGGGCTGTGCGCGGGCCGCCGGCCGCCCCGTGGCATACTCGAAACGTCGCACGCCAGTGCTTTCGCACCGAGGAGCCAGCATGGCCAAAGCTTATGAAACGACACAGCCGGACCGCAGCGAGATCGACGCCATGCCAGGCATCGTCGCGGTCGACTTCGGCACCAACTGGTGCGGCTACTGCCGCTCGGCGGAGCCGGACATCGCCACCGCGCTGGCGGCGCATCCGGACATCCGGCATATCAAGGTGGAAGACGGGCCGGGACGCAAGCTGGGGCGCTCGTTCAAGGTCAAGCTGTGGCCGACGGTGGTATTCGTCAAAGGCGGAGTGGAGCTGTCGCGCGTGGTCCGCCCCGAGAGCGAGCAGGAAGTGAGCGAAGCGCTGGAGCAGGCCGCCAGGGCGTGAGCCCGGCTTTGTGCGCCGTCCCGCGCCGGAACGCTGCACACTGGCGCGTAACGACACACGCCTTGCGAGGAGGGAACGGATGGACTACCAGCACACCCGGGACGAGGTGGTGCGCGCGATGCGCATCGTCTCGCCGTATATCGACGGCATCGACGTCGCGGACGACGAACCGCTGCGCGACCAGCTCAAGCTGGACGAGGAAAACTGGCAGAACTTCAGCGCCAGCCTGCGCAACAACCTGCACGCCGACATCCCCGAAGAAGAATTCGCGCGGTTCACGACCCTGCGCGACATCGTCAACTACGTTACCTCGCACTAGCCACCAACGCCCGGGGCTGTCCCGCGGGGACAGCCTGCGTCACGTTTTTGGCGGAATCGGTCATAAAAGGTGCGATTCCGCCATCCCCGGACGGGCGGGAACGGTCCTGCGCATGGCGCGCAGGGACGGTTCCCGTGGGTTTTTTGCATTGCGCAATATGCTAGAATGTCGCCCACTCTTGTATACCCTCCGAAGGAAGTTGCGACATGGCTGGACACAGCAAATGGGCCAATATCAAGCATAAGAAGGCCGCTACCGACGCCAAGCGCGGCAAGATCTGGACCCGCTTGATCAAGGAAATCACCGTGGCAGCCCGCATGGGCGGCGCCGACATGGCGTCCAACCCGCGCCTGCGCCTGGCAGTCGACAAGGCGGCCGACGCGAATATGCCGAAGGATAACGTCACGCGCGCGATCCAGCGCGGTTCGGGCGGCCTGGAGGGTGTCAACTACGAGGAAGTACGCTACGAGGGCTACGGCATCGGCGGCGCAGCCATCATCGTCGACTGCATGACCGACAACCGCGTGCGCACGGTCGCCGAAGTGCGCCATGCATTCAACAAGTATGGCGGTAACATGGGCACCGAGGGTTCGGTCGCCTTCATGTTCAAGCATTGCGGCCAGTTCCTGTTCGCGCCGGGCACCGACGAGAACGCGCTGATGGAAGTGGCGCTGGAAGCGGGCGCCGAGGACGTGATCGCCGACGAGGAAGGCGGCTTCGAGGTGCTGTGCCACCCGAACGACTTCGCGCAGGTGAAGGACGCGCTCGAGAAGGCCGGCTTCAAGGCCGACGTGGCCGAGATCATCATGAAGCCCGCCACCGAGACGGTGTTCACCGGCGAGGACGGCATCAAGATGCAGAAGATCCTCGACGCCCTGGAAAACCTGGACGACGTGCAGGAAGTCTATACCAACGCTGTGATTGAAGATTAAACATGAAGATCCTGGTAGTCGGCTCCGGAGGCCGTGAACACGCACTCGCCTGGAAACTGGCGCAATCGCAGCGCATCCAGATGGTGTACGTAGCGCCCGGTAACGGCGGCACGGCGGGCGACGTCCGCCTGCAGAATATCGGGATCACCGATCCGGCCTTGCTGGCCGATTTTGCGCAGAACGAGGGCATCGGCCTGACCGTGGTCGGCCCGGAAGTGCCGCTGGCGGCCGGCATCGTCAACCTGTTCCGCGGCCGCGGCCTGAAGATCTTCGGCCCGACCAAGGAGGCCGCGCAGCTCGAGTCGTCCAAGGACTTCGCCAAGGCCTTCATGAAGCGCCACGGCATCCCGACCGCGCAATACGAGACGTTCTCGGACGCGCAAGCCGCGCACGCGTACATCAACCAGCACGGCGCGCCGATCGTGATCAAGGCCGACGGCCTGGCCGCCGGCAAAGGCGTGGTGGTGGCGATGTCGCTGGACGAAGCGCACCAGGCGGTCGACCACATGCTGTCCGATAACCGCTTCGGCGACGCCGGCGCGCGCATCGTGATCGAGGAATTCCTGGCCGGTGAAGAGGCCAGCTTCATCGTCATGTGCGACGGGAAGAACGTGCTGCCGCTGGCCACCAGCCAGGACCACAAGCGCCTGCTGGACCAGGACGCCGGCCCGAACACGGGCGGCATGGGGGCCTACTCCCCTGCCCCGATCGTGACCCCGGCGATGCATGCGCGCGTGATGCGCGAGATCATCAACCCGACCATCAACGGCATGGCCAGGGACGGCATTCCGTTCACCGGCTTCCTGTACGCCGGCCTGATGATCGACGCGGACGGCAACCCGAAGACGCTGGAATTCAACTGCCGCATGGGCGACCCGGAGACGCAGCCGATCATGGCGCGCCTGCGCAGCGACCTGGTGGCGGTGATGGAAGCGGCCGTCAACGGCGCGCTCGACACCGTGGAACTGGACTGGGACCGCCGCACCGCGGTGGGCGTGGTGCTGGCTGCGGCCGGCTACCCGGACAGCCCGAAGAAAGGCGACGTCATCGAAGGCATCCCGGCCGAGACGCCGGAATCGGTGACCTTCCATGCCGGCACCGCCATCGACGAGCAGGGCCGCCTGGTCACCGCCGGCGGCCGCGTGCTGTGCGTGGTCGGCCTGGGCGACTCGGTGCGCATGGCGCAGAAGACCGCGTATGACGTGGTCGACAAGATCAGGTTCGACGGCATGCAGTTCCGCCGCGATATCGGCTGGCGCGGAGTGAAGAACTGATGGCGGTCTCCCCGGACACCATCAAGGCCTGGCTGCTCGACCTGCAGGATCGCATCGTCAAGGGCCTGGAAGAGGTCGACGGCAAGGCCTTCCTGCGCGACGAGTGGACGCGCGACGCCAAGGACGGCGGCCTCGGTGGCGGCGGCATCTCGCGCCTGGTCGAGGAAGGCAATGTGATCGAGCGCGGCGGCGTGAACTTCTCGCACGTGACCGGCGCCAGCCTGCCGCCATCGGCAGCGGCTTCGCGTCCTGAACTGGCGGGCCGGGCGTGGGAGGCGATGGGCGTGTCGCTCGTGATCCACCCGCGCAATCCGTATGCGCCGACCGTGCACATGAACGTGCGCTACTTCGTCGCCACCGCCGAAGGCCAGGAGCCGGTGTGGTGGTTCGGCGGCGGCATGGACCTGACGCCCTACTACGGCTTCGAGGAAGATGCGGTGCACTTCCACCAGACCTGCTTCGACGCGCTCGAGCCGTTCGGCGCGGACCTGCACGAGCGCTTCAAGAAGTGGTGCGACGAGTACTTCTACATCAAGCACCGCAAGGAAGCGCGCGGCGTGGGCGGCATCTTCTTCGACGACTTCAATGCGCTGCCGCTGGAACAGAGCTTTGCGATGACCAAGAGCGTGGGCGACAGCTTCCTGCTGGCCTACCTGCCGGTGCTGAACAGGCGCAAGGACATCGCCTATGGCGAGCGCGAACGCGACTTCCAGCTGTACCGGCGCGGCCGCTATGTCGAATTCAACCTGGTGCTCGACCGCGGCACGCATTTCGGCCTGCAGTCGGGCGGCCGCACCGAAGCGATCCTGATGTCGATGCCGCCGCTGGTGAAGTGGCGCTACGACTGGCATCCCGAAGAAGGCACGCCGGAGGCGCGCCTGTACACCGACTTCCTGGTCCACCGGGACTGGCTGGCCGCGTGACACTGGGGCCCAAGGCGGTGGTGGCACTGCTGGGCGGCAGCTTCGACCCGGTGCACCACGGCCATGTGGCGCTGGCCTCGCTGTTCAACGAGCGCCTGCGCCCCGACCAGCTGCGCGTGATCCCGGCCGGGAACCCATGGCAGAAAGCAGCGCTGAAGGCCTCGGCCGAACACCGCGTCGCAATGCTGGAACTGGCGTTCGGCGCCGCGGGCATCGATATTTTCATCGACACGCAGGAGATCGGGCGCGGCCCGGCCACCTATGCAATCGACACGCTGCGCAACCTGCGCAAGGAACTCGGTCCGGACGCTTCCCTCGTCTTCCTGATGGGTGCGGACCAGCTGCAGCACCTGGACAGCTGGCGCGACTGGCTCCAGCTATTTGATCTAACGCACTTCGCGGTGGCCGCACGGCCCGGCTATGCGCTCGACCGGCTTCCGCCTGCAGTACAGGAACAGGTCACGGCGCGCCTCGGCACCGCGCAGGAATTGCGTGATTCCCCGTCCGGACGCATCCTCATTGCGCCGGACCTGGCGATCGACATCTCGGCTACGGAGGTGCGCGAGGCGCTCGCAGCGCAGGGGGCGCCGCGGCAACATGACGCAAACTCGCTTATCCCGGGCGTAGTGCTAGACTATATTCAACAACATCATCTCTATAAACAATAATGGATATCAAAAAACTGCAAACCCTGGTCGTCGACGCCCTTGAAGACGTGAAGGGCCAGGACATCCAGCTGTTCGACACGACCGGCCTGACCTCGCTGTTCGACCGCATCTGCGTGGTGGCAGGTACTTCCAATCGCCAGACCAAGGCGCTCGCCGCATCGGTGCGCGACAAGGTCAAGGCTGCCGGCGGCGACGTGGTCGGCATCGAAGGCGAAGACACCGGCGAATGGGTGCTGGTCGACCTGGGCGACATGATCGTCCACATCATGCAGCCTGCGATCCGCCAGTACTACCGCCTCGAAGAAATCTGGGGCGAAAAGCCGGTCAAGCTGGGCGCGGCCAAGCGCAAGTCCAGCGCGGAAGGCATGGAAGCGGCGGCTGCGCCGAAGACCCGTTCCAAACACCTGAAAAAGGACGAGGCAGAAGCCAAGCCGGTGGTCGAGAAGAAGCCGCGCGCGGCCGCCACCAAGACCGCAGCCACCAAGACCGCTGCCGCAAAGAAGCCTGCGGCGAAGAAGGCTGCCGCCAAGCCGGTCGGCAAGACCGTCAAGGTAGCGCCACCGAAGGCGGAAGTGGCATCGGCCAAGAAGGCCAAGGAAGCCAAGGTTGCCACCGCAGCCAAGCTGGAAGCGGCTGCCGCTCCTGCCAAGAAGGTCATCAAGCGCATCAAGAAGACCGAAGAGTAAATGCAGCTCATCATCGCCGCGGTCGGTCACAAGATGCCAGCATGGATCGAGACCGGCTTCGCGGAGTACACCAAGCGCATGCCGCCTGAGCTTCGCATCGTGCTCAAGGAAATCAAGCCGGTCGAGCGGTCCGGCAGCAAGACGGCCGCCACCGCGATGGCGCTCGAACGCGAGCGCATCGAAGCGGTGCTGCCGAAAGGCGTGCGCATTATCGCGCTCGACGAGCGCGGCAAGGATCTCACCTCGGTCGGGCTGTCGCAGCAGCTGATGGCCTGGCAGCAGGACGGGCGCGATACCGCCTTCCTGATCGGCGGCGCCGACGGGCTGGATCCCGAGCTCAAGGCACGGGCCGAAGGCATGATCCGCATCTCCAGCATGACCCTCCCGCACGGCATGGTGCGTGTTATGCTGGCGGAGCAGCTTTACCGCGCCTGGTCGATCACCCAGAACCATCCTTATCATCGCGTGTAGCCCGTGAAACCGCTCGACAGAAAAATCTACCTCGCTTCCAAAAGCCCGCGCCGGCGCGAGCTGCTGCGCCAGATCGGCGTCGACTTCGAACTACTGATGCTGCGCACGGAAGGCCCGCGCGGGCCGGACGTGAGCGAGGACGTGCGGCCCGGCGAAGACCCGCTGGAATACGTGGCGCGCGTGTCGAACGAGAAGGCGGCGTTCGCGTGGAAGATAGCGCAGCAGCGCCGCCTGACCCTGCGGCCGGTGCTCACGGCGGACACCACCGTCACGATCGACGGCGAGATCCTCGGCAAGCCGGCCAGCCAGGAAGAAGCCGAAGCGATGCTTGGGCGCCTGTCGGGCCGCACGCACCAGGTGCTGACCTCGGTCGCAGTGCACTTCCACGATGTCGCCGAACAGATCACGCAGGTGTCGCAGGTCCGCTTCGCCAGGCTGTCGCCGGAAGCCATCCGCACCTACTGCATGACGCCCGAGCCGTACGACAAGGCGGGCGGCTACGGCATCCAGGGCCTGGCCGCAGTGTTCGTCGAGCATATCGACGGCAGCCACTCGGGCATCATGGGCCTGCCGCTGTTCGAGACCGCGCAGCTGCTGCGCCGCGCGGCGCCGGCCTGCATCACCACCTGATACATGAACGAAGACATCCTCGTTAACATCACGCCGCAGGAGACGCGCGTCGCGCTCATCCTGCAGGGCGCCGTGCAGGAACTGCACATCGAACGCACGCTCACGCGCGGACTGGCCGGCAACGTCTATTCCGGCAAGGTGGTGCGCGTCCTGCCGGGCATGCAGTCGGCCTTCATCGACATCGGCCTGGAGCGCGCGGCGTTCCTGCACGTGGCCGACATCTGGGAGGCGCGCGGCCCCGATGGCCAGAATCCGCAGCCCACGCCCATCGAAAAGATCCTGTTCGACGGCCAGGTGCTGACCGTGCAGGTCATCAAGGATCCGATCGGCACCAAGGGCGCGCGCCTGTCCACGCAGATCTCGATCGCCGGCCGCATGCTGGTCTATCTGCCGCAGGACAGGCACATCGGCATCTCGCAGAAGATCGAGAAGGAGACCGACCGCGAACTGCTGCGCGCGCGCGTGCAGGGACTGCTGCCGCCCGAGGAGAAAGGCGGCTACATCGTGCGCACGATGGCCGAGGATGCGTCGGAAGCCGACCTCGCGGCCGACGTCGAATACCTGCGCAAGACCTGGAAGGCCATTTGCGAAGGCGCGCGCACGCGTCCGCCCACCAGCCTGCTGTATCAGGACCTGAACCTGGCGCAGCGCGTGCTGCGCGACTTCGTGCACGACGAGACTGCATCGATCCAGGTCGACTCGCGCGAGAACTACCTGAAGCTGGTCGAGTTCGGCCAGGTCTATACGCCGGGCGTGCTGCCGCGGCTGCAGCACTACACCGGCGAGCGTCCGCTGTTCGACCTGTACGGCGTGGAGGAGGAAATCCTGCGCGCGCTCGGGCGGCGCGTGGACCTCAAGTCCGGCGGCTACCTGATCGTCGACCAGACCGAGGCCATGACCACGATCGACGTAAACACGGGCGGCTTCGTGGGCGGACGCAATTTCGCGGACACGATCTTCAAGACCAACCTGGAAGCGGCGCATGCGATCGCGCGCCAGCTACGGCTGCGCAACCTGGGCGGCATCATCATCCTCGACTTCATCGACATGGAGAACAACGAGCACCGCAACGCCGTGCTCGCGGAACTGAAGAAGGCGCTGGCGCGCGACCGCACCAAGGTGTCGGTGAGCGGCTTCTCGGCGCTGGGCCTGGTGGAGATGACGCGCAAGCGCACGCGCGAATCGCTGTCGCACATCCTGTGCGAGCCCTGCCCCGCGTGCAGCGGGAAGGGCCAGGTCAAGACCTCGCGCACCATCTGCTACGAGATCCTGCGCGAGCTGCTGCGCGAAGCCAAGCAGTTCAACCCGCGCGAATTCCGCATCCTCGCTTCGCAGGAAGTGGTGGACCTGTTCCTGGAAGAGGAATCGCAGCACCTGGCGATGCTGGGGGACTTCATCGGCAAGAAGATTTCGCTGCAGGTGGAGACCAGCTACCACCAGGAACAGTACGACGTCATCCTGATGTAAATACGGCGCTGGCTGGCATGGGCGGCCGGCGCCATGCCGGCTCAGATCACCCCAAAGATCAGCAGCAGGATCAGCGTCAGCACCAGCGACACCGCAATCGACCCCAGGCACCCCAGCTTGTTCGAAAAGAAGAGAAACACGGCATTCCTTGTGTTGTGTTCGGCCGCCCGATTCTATCCCAGTCCACGATGCCACCCGTTTCGTTGCGAGCGGATGGATTTGCCACAACCGTGAGAGAATTCGCGCCATGAATCTTTCCGACTATCAAGCCCTGTTCCGCGCCTCGCCCTACCCTTACCTGGTCATGGACACGGAGCTCAATATCATCGCCGCCAGCGGCGCCTACCTGCGCACGGTGAAACGCACGGAAGAGGAGATCATCGGCCGCTACGTGTTCGAAGCCTTCCCCGAAAATCCCGACGATCCCGGATCGACCAACATCGTCGAAGTGAAGGCATCGATCGCGCGCGCCCTGGCCAAAGGCGAGCCGGACACACCGCCGTTCCTTCGCTACGCGGTGCAGGCGCAGACGCCGCAGGGCCCGGTCTTCGAGGATCGCTACTGGAGCACCATGCACACGCCGGTCTTTGGCGAAGACGGCAAGCCCAGGTTTGTGCTCCAGAACGCGATCGACGTGACGGACCTGTACCGCTTCGACAGGGATTCGGAAGTGGCGCGACTGCAGCAGTCGCCGCCCAGCGGCGACCGGGCGGAAGACTTCAACCGCGCGCAAATGCACGAGGCGCTCTCGCGTATCCTGAACAACGAGCGCGAACACCTGCGCAGCCTGTTCAACCAGGCGCCCGGCTTTGTCGCAGTCCTGATGGGGCCCCGGCACGTGTTCGAGCTGGCCAACGAAGCGTACTACCAGCTTGTCGGCCACCGCGAGATCATCGGAAAGGCGGTGTGGGAAGCCCTGCCCGAGGTGGCGGGCCAGGGCTTCGAAGCCTTCCTCGACAGCGTGTACACGACCGGCGTGCCATGGGCGACGCGCGGCATGCCGGTGGCGGTACAGCCGGTGCGCGATGGACCGATCGTCCAGCGCTATGTGGACCTGGTCTACCAGCCCTATCGCGACGCGCACGGCACCACGATCGGCGTTTTCGCGCAAGGCTATGACGTCACGGACGCCGTGGAAGCGCAGGCCGCCAGGCGCGAAAGCGACAGCCGGCTCAAGGACGGCCTGCAGGCTGCCAAGATGGTCGTGTGGGACTGGGACCTGGCGACCGGAAAGCTCGCCTACTCCGAGAACATCGCGCAGGTGCTGGGGTGCGAATTCGAGAACATGGCCAAGGTGGGCGAGTACATCCATCCGGAAGACCGCGAGAAAGTCCGGCTCGCCCTCGCGCGCGCGATGGCGGACACCGGCTCCTACCAGAAGATTGTCCGCTTCAACCGCCCCGACAACGGCCGCCAGGTGTGGCTCGATAACCGCGGCAAGGTACGCTACGACAAGGATGGCGCTGTCCTGGGCATGCGCGGCGTGACCGTGGATGTGACCGAACGCTACCAGGCCGAACTCGAGCTGCGCGAGGGGAACCGGCGCAAGGACGAATTCCTCGCGATGCTGGCGCATGAGCTGCGCAATCCGCTGGCCCCGATCAGCACCGCCGCCGACATGCTGCGCTTCGTCGCCAATAACGATGCGCGCGTCAACAAGGCCAGCGAAGTGATCAGCCGGCAGGTGCGCCACATGACCGCGCTGGTGGACGACCTGCTGGATGTCTCGCGCGTGACCAGGGGACTGGTCCAGCTGGACATCGAGAACGTCGATATTAAATCGGTCGTGTCGAGCGCGGTCGAGCAGGCGCGGCCACTGATCGAATCGCGCAGCCATTCGCTGGTGGTGAAAACCGATTCCTCGCAAGCGGTTGTCCAGGGCGACCGCACGCGCCTGGTGCAGGTGATTGCCAACCTGCTGAACAACGCGGCCAAGTACACGCCGCAGGGCGGCGAAATCACGCTGGGCGTGGCCAGCCGCGACGGCGAAGTGCACATCGATATCATCGACAACGGCATCGGCATCGACGGCAAGCTGCTTCCGCATGTCTTCGAACTGTTCACGCAGGCCGAACGGACGCCGGACCGGTCCCAGGGCGGGCTCGGCATCGGCCTGGCGCTGGTGAAGAACATGGTCACGCTGCACGGCGGCGGGGTCGCGGTGGCGAGCGACGGGCCGGGCAAGGGCAGCCGGTTCTCGATCACGCTGCCAATCGCCAAGCAGCCGGCATTGAATCCGTCGCCGGACCTGCCGGAAGGGGCAGCTGACATGCAGGCGGACCCGGTCCGCATCATGATCGTCGACGACAATGTCGACGCTGCGGAATCGCTGGCGGTATTCCTCGAAGTCCAGGGCTATCCGGTCAGCGTGCAGGCGCATCCGCACGATGCGCTCGCCGTCGCGCGCCAGGAACCGCCGGATGTGTTCATCCTCGATATCGGACTGCCGGAGATGGACGGATATGAACTCGCGCGCAGGCTGCGCGCCGACCCGCTGACATCGCATGCGCAGTTCATCGCACTGACGGGCTACGGACAGCCGCACGACAAGGTGCTGTCGCGCTCCGTCGGTTTCGAGCACCACTTCGTCAAGCCGATGGATACGGTACAGCTGCGCAACATCCTCGTCACCGCGCACGCGCGGCGCCGCAGCCGCTAGGCCGCGCGTTACCGGTTCGCGGAGGGGAAGAAGAGCTGCTGGCCCTGCGGCCTGAAGGCCGCGATCTTCCCCTGCCCTTCCGCCGACGTGATCCAGTCGATCAGCTTGCGCGCTCCGTCGGCATTCACGCCCTTGTGATTGCGGGGATTGACCGCGATGATCCCGTAAGGGTTATGCATGCGCGGATCGCCCTGCACCAGGATCGACAACCCGGTGCGGGCCTTGTAGCTGGCATAGGTGGCGCGGTCCGCCAGCGTATAGGCCTGCATCTCGGCGGCCATATTCAGCACTTCGCCCATCCCGAGTCCCGCCGAGACGTAGCGGGCGCCAGCCGGCATCACGCCGGCCGCTTTCCAGTAGCCCTTTTCCATGATGTCGGTGCCGGAGTTGTCGCCGCGCGAGACGAAGCGCGCGCCCGACGCGGCGATCTTGCGGAACGCCGCCAGCACGTCCTTGCTGCCGGAGATGCGCGCGGGATCGCCGGACGGTCCCGCCACCACGAAGTCGTTGTACATCACATCGCGCCGGTTCACGCCATGGCCGTCGGCCACGAACTTGTCCTCGGCTGCGCGCGCGTGGACCAGCGTGACGTCGACATCGCCGTTCTTCGCCAGTTCCAGCGCCTTGCCGCTGCCCACGGCGATCACGTGCACCCGGATGCCGTACCTGGCCTCGAAAGCCGGCAGGACCGCCGCGAGCAAACCCGAGTTCTCGGTGCTGGTGGTGGTCGACAGGCGCAGGATAGTCCCCTGCGCGTGAGCGTGCAGGGAGACAGCCAGCAGGCCGGCGGACAATATGCGCAGGATCATGCTTCCTCCTGTTGCCTGAGCTCGAGCCGGCCTTCGCGCAGCTTCATGCGGCGCACGCCGGGCGTACCGATCAGGTCACGGTCGTGGCAGGCCATGACCACCGTCCTTCCCTCGGCGACCAGCGTCGGGATCAGCGCGATCACCTGCTCGCGGGCGGCGCCATCGAGGTTGGCGGTCGGCTCGTCGAGCAGCAGCAGGCCGGGCGACAGCACCCTGGCGCGGGCCAGCGCCACCCTCTGCTTCTCGCCGCCGGACAGCCGGGCAGGATCGGTGCCCTGCAGATGCGTAATGCCGGCCCACTCCATGGCCGCCGCCACCAGCGCATCGACCTGCGCGCGCGGCAGGCCGCGCGCGTGCAGGCCGTACGCGACATTGTGCGCCACGCTGGTCGAGAACATCACCGGGTCCTGATGCACGTAGACCACCTGCTCGCGCAGCGCGCGCGGATAGGGATGCAGCGGCATCGCCTTTCCGCGCAGTGTGACGGTCGCACGCACATCGGGGTCGGCACGCTCAAGCCCGGCGATGATCCGCATCAGGGTGCTCTTGCCCGCGCCGTTGACGCCGGTCAGCACATACGCAGCCGCTTCGTCGAGCGAAAAGCCGTGCAGGTCGAACAGCGTGCGCGCACCGTGCGTCTTGCGCAGGTGGTCGATGGTGAGCAGCGCGCTCATATGCGGCCCCGCGCGGCGTGGGCATCGCCTTGCAGCAGCATCAGCGCGCCATTCATCAACAGCGCGAACACGATCAGCACCATGCCCAGTGCGATCCCCTGCGCGAACTCGCCCTTGCTCGTTTCCAGCGCGATGGCGGTGGTCATGGTGCGGGTCTCTCCGGCGATATTCCCGCCCACCATGAGCGCGCAACCCACTTCCGAAATGACGCGACCGAAGCCGGTGATGACCGCCGCCATGACGCCGAAGCGAACCTCGTACAGCAGCGTGGCCATCACGCGCCAGCGCGATGCGCCATGTGCGATCGCGGTTTCGGCATAGCGCGGGTCGGCCGACTGCACGGCGGCCAGCGTGAACGCCACCAGCACCGGCAGCGCGATCAGGAACTGGCCGGCGATGATGCCGCGCTGCGTGAACAGCCAGCCCAGGCCGCCCAGCGGGCCGTGGCGTGTCAGCATCAGGTAAAGGAGCAGGCCGATCAGGACGGTCGGGATGGCAAGCGTGGCTTGCGCCAGCCAGATGACGAGACGGCGGCCGCGGAAGCGGTACACCGCGATTGCATACCCCGCGAGGACCGAGATCGGGGCGGCCAGCGCCAGCGCCGCCAGTGTCGTGCCCAGCGACACCCACACGATGCGCCAGAGCGCGGCGTCTCCGGAGAGCAGCAGCGAGAACGCCGATGCGATCGCGTCGGTCAGTCCCATTCTTGCGGTGCGTCGAACACCAGTCGCTCGCGGCCTGCGAGCAGCAGGAAGTGCTTGCCGGAGCAGCGCGCGAGCAGCGACATGCCTACCCGCTCGGCGACCATGTGTCCCATCTGCGTGGTGCCGGAACGCGAGAGCAGGAACGGAATGCCCATCTGCGCGCCCTTGATCACCATCTCGGAAGTCAGGCGCCCGGTGGTGTAGAAGACCTTGTCGGCGCCTTCCAGCCCGTCCAGCCACATGCGGCCGGCGATCGCGTCCACGGCGTTGTGGCGGCCGACGTCTTCGATAAAGTAAATCAGCTCGCCGCTGCCGGAGAACAGCGCGCAGCCGTGCACGGAGCCCGCCTGCTTGTAGATGGACTGCTGGGTGCGGATGGTATCGACGATGCGGTACACCACGGTCTGCTGCAGGCGCGCGTCCGGCGGCAGCGCGATGCTGTCCACCTCGTCCATCAGGCCGCCAAATACCGAACCCTGGCCGCAGCCGGTCGTCACAACCTTTTTCGAGGTGCGCTCCTCGACATCGGCGATGCCGTTCCGGGTGGTGACCGCCACCGCGTCCACCTCCCAGTCCACCTGCACCGACACGATCTCGTCCAGCGTGGCGACCAGCCGCTGGTTGCGCAGGTAGCCGAGCGTGAGCGCCTCCGGCGCGGCTCCAAGGGTCATCAGCGTGACCAGTTCGCGCTTGTCGACATACATCGTGAGGGGGCGCTCGGCGGGAATGTGCAGCGCCTTGACGCGGCCGCGCTCGTCCACCGCCTGCACCTCATGGGTCAGGCTGGCCTGCGCATTCGATAACTGCGGGCGGTACTTGAGCGGGTCGCGTGCGGTCATGTGGACAATTCTGCCATGCCTGCAAGAATCTGGCCGCCACCGAACGAGCCCTGCTGGCCGACCTCTCCGCCCAGCGACGCGCGGATCGCGCAGTACTTGAATTCGGGGATCTTGGCGAACGGGTCCAGCGCCGGATTGGTCAGCTTGTTGGCGGCCGCCTCGTAGTAGCAGAAGGCGACGAAGATCGCGCCGCGCGGGGAACTGTCGTCCGCGCGAGCGTACAGCGACACGCGGCCGCGGCGCGATTCGATCGTCACCACGTCGCCCGGCTTGCCGCCCATCGCCGCCAGGTCCAGCGGGTGCACCAGCGCGACCGGATCGGGCTCGATCGCATCGAGCACCGCCGTGCGGCGCGTCATGCTGCCGGTGTGCCAGTGTTCGAGTTGGCGGCCCGTGATCAGCACCATTGGATACTCCGCGTCCGGGCGCTCGTTGGCCGGAATGATATCGGCGGGGACGAATTGCGCCCTGCCCGTCTCGCGCGGGAAGTCCTCGGTAAACACCACGCGCTGGCCCGGATCGCCCTCGTGCGTGCAAGGATAGGTGACGGCGTGCTCACGCTCGAGGCGCTCCCAGGTCATGCCGCCGATGCTCGGCATGGTGTGGCGCATTTCGTCGAAGACCTCGGAGACATCGGCGTAGCGCCAGTCGAGGCCGAGCCGCGATGCCATCTGCTGGATGATCCACAGGTCCTGGCGCGCGTCGCCCGGCGGATCCAAGGCCTGGCGGCCCATCTGCACCGTGCGGTCGGTATTGGTGAAGGTCCCCGTCTTTTCGGGGAAAGCGCTGGCGGGCAGGATCACGTCGGCCAGGTAGGCGGTCTCGGTGAGGAAGATGTCCTGCACCACCAGCATGTCCAGCGCGGCCAGCGCGTCGCGCGCGTGGTTCGCGTCCGGATCGGACATCGCCGGGTTCTCGCCCATGATGTACATGCCGCGCACCTTGCGCGCGATCGCCGCGTCCATCACCTCCACCACGGTCAGGCCGGGCTGCTCGTCGAGCGACTCCGGCGGCACGTTCCAGGCCCGCGCAAAGCGTGCGCGCGCCTCCGGGTTCGTCACACGCTGGTAGTCCGGGTACATCATCGGGATCAGGCCCGCATCCGATGCCCCCTGCACGTTGTTCTGGCCGCGCAGCGGATGCAGGCCGGTGCCGGGCCGGCCGACCTGGCCGGTCATCAGCGCCAGCGCGATCAGGCAGCGGGCGTTGTCGGTGCCATGCACGTGCTGCGATATGCCCATGCCCCAGAAGATCATCGACGCCTTCGAGGTCGCGTACAGGCGGGCGACGTAGCGGATCGTCTCCGCATCGATACCGCAGATCGGGGCCATCAGCTCCGGCGCATAACCCGCCACGTTGCGCTCGAGTTCCTCGTAGCCGATCGTGCGGGTATCGATGAACGCCTGGTCGACCAGCCGCTCGGAGACGATCACGTGCATCATCGCGTTGAGCAGCGCGACGTCGGTGTCGGGCTTGAACTGCAGGTAGCGGTGCGCGTGGCGGGCCAGGTCGGGGCGGCGCGGATCGCACACGATCAGCTTCGTGCCCGCCCTGGCGGCGTTCTTCATCCACGTCGCCGCGACAGGATGGTTGACCGCCGGGTTGGCGCCGATGATGAGGACCACCTCGGCATCGACCGCATCCATCACCGGGTTCGACACGGCGGCCGAGCCCAGGCCTTCCAGCAGCGCCGCGACGGACGATGCGTGGCACAGGCGCGTGCAATGGTCCACGTTATTGCTGCCAAAGCCGGTTCGCACCAGCTTCTGGAACAGGTAGGCCTCCTCGTTGCTGCCTTTGGCCGAGCCGAAGCCGGCCAGCGACTTCGGCCCGTGGGTGTCGCGCAGGCGCGCCAGCGTCCCGCCGGCCAACTCGAGGGCCTCGTCCCAGCTGGCCTCGCGGAATACATCCATTACACGTTCCGGGTCCATCGTGAAGTCGCCACGCTTGGGCGGCGCGTCGGCGCGGCGGATCAGCGGGCGCGTGAGGCGATGCGGATGATGGGCATAGTCGAAGCCGTAGCGCCCCTTCACGCACAGCCGGCCCTGGTTGGCAGGACCGTCGCGGCCCTCGACCGACACGATGCGGTTGTCGCGCACGTTGTAGGTGAGCTGGCAGCCGACGCCGCAATACGGGCACACCGAATCGACCTTCCGGTCCGGCGCCTGCAGCGCTGCGCCGCGCGCATCGGAGAGCGCACCGGTCGGGCAGGCCTGCACGCACTCGCCGCAGGCGACGCAGGTGGACGCGCCCATCGGGTCGTCCATGTCGAACACGATCTTCGCCCCGTCGCCGCGGTAGGCGAATCCGATCACATCGTTCACCTGCACATCGCGGCAGGCGCGCACGCAGCGGGTGCACTGGATGCAGGCGTCGAGGTTCACGGCGATGGCCGCGTGGCTCAGGTCCCGCACGGGCTGCGCGCGGGCGCCGAAGCGCGGCTTGCCCATGCCCAGTTTGGCCGACCACTGCGCCAGCTCGTTATCGCGCGTGTACTGCGCGTCCGGCATATCGGACTGCAGCAGCTCGAGCACCATCGACTGCGCCGCGAGCGCGCGCGGGCTGTCCGAGCGCACCTTCATCCCCTCCTGCGGGAAGCGGCAGCAGGATGGCGCCAGCACGCGTTCGCCGTCCACCTCCACCATGCACGCGCGGCAGTTCCCTACCGGCTCCATGCCCGGTGTGTAGCACAGATGCGGTATCTCCACGCCCGCCCGGTGCGCCGCCTCGATCAGCGTTTCGCCAGGCAGGCCAACGACATCGCGGCCGTTCAGATTGAAAGTGATCGTGCTCATGCCAGTTCGTGAGGGAAGTAACGGATCACGCAGTCGACCGGATTCGGCGCAGCCTGGCCCAGGCCGCAGATGGACGCATCGCGCATCACCTGCGACAGGTCGGCGAGCAGCGGCCTGTCCCATACAGGCTGGTCGAGCAGGCCGACCGCCTTTGCCGTGCCCACGCGGCAGGGCGTGCACTGGCCGCAGGACTCGTGGCGGAAGAACCGCATCATATTGCGAGCCGCGTCCGTCGCCGTGTCGTGGTCGGACAGCACGATGACGGCCGCGGAACCGATGAAGCAGCCGTAGGGCTGCAGCGTATCGAAATCGAGCGGGATATCGCCCATCGACGCGGGCAGGATACCGCCCGAAGCGCCGCCGGGCAGATAGGCGTAGAAGGCATGGCCGTCCTGCATGCCGCCGCAGTAGTCGTCGATCAGCTGCCTTGCCGTGATGCCGGCAGGCGCCAGCTTGACGCCGGGCTCCTTCACGCGGCCGGACACCGAGAACGACCGCAGGCCGTGGCGGCCGTTCATTCCGTGCGCGCTGAAGCTGTCCGGGCCCTGCCCGACGATGTCGCGCACCCAGTGCAGCGTCTCGAAGTTATGCACCAGCGTCGGCCGGCCGAACAGGCCCACCTGCGCCACGTAGGGCGGACGCAGGCGCGGCATCCCGCGGCGGCCCTCGATCGACTCGATCATCGCCGACTCCTCGCCGCAGATATACGCTCCTGCTCCGCGGCGCAGGTGGATAGCAGGCATCCCGGGCGCCGGAGGATGCGCAGCGAGTGCGCGCAGCTCGCGTTCGAGGATTGCGCGACAGCCGTGGTACTCGTCGCGCAGGTAGATATAGATGGCGTCGATGCCGACCGCCCATGCGGCGATCAGCGCGCCTTCCAGGAACCGGTGCGGATCGCGCTCGAGATAGAAGCGGTCCTTGAACGTGCCCGGCTCGCCCTCATCGATATTCACCGCCATCAGGCGCGGGCCAGGCTCCGCGCGCACGATGCGCCACTTGCGCCCGGCCGGGAAGCCTGCCCCGCCGAGGCCGCGCAGGCCGCTGTGCTCCATCGCCGCGATCACATCGTCGGCGCCGCGGGCGCCCTGCACGCATTCGCGCAGCAGCGCATAACCGCCCCGCCGCGCGTACTCGTCCAGGCCGATATAGGGTTCCGGCTCGTGCACGACCTCGCCTGCAGTCGCCCTGGCGAGCACCTGCTCAGCATCCGCATGCGGGACGGGACGCTGGCCGACCACCGCGACGGGCGCCTGCTCGCAGCGGCCCACGCACGGGACCGGCTGCACGCGCACCTGCGCGCCCAGCAGTGCCGGCAGGCGCTCGGCCAGGTCGCGCGCCCCGGCCATCTCGCAGGACAGGCTCTCGCACACCCGCACCGTGAGCGGCGCCGGCGCCTGTTCGCCTTCGCGGACCACATCGAAATGGTGATAGAAGCTGGCCACCTCGAACACCTCGGCCTGCGGCAGCCGCATCTCCTGGGCCAGCGCCGCCAGGTGATCCGTGCGCAGGCACCCGTACGCATCCTGCAGCCTGTGCAGATGCTCGATCAGCAGTTCGCGCGAGCGCGGCGCATCGCCCAGCAGCATCCTCACCTGCTCGAGCGCCTCCGGCAGCACCTGCCGGCCGCGTGGCGCCTCGCGTTTGCGCTGGCGGGAGGGTCCCTGTACGGCGATCGGAATCACAAAGCTCATTTGCATCCTCATTCGAAGCTCACAGTATATGCCGTCTGCGGCGCGCCACACCCCCTTTGATCCAACTCAAACGCGGGGTCAGGCCTCGTTTCCCCCGGGTGCCTGACCCCGGCCCCTGATGAGCTGTGCCTGACCCCGGGTGCACCGTGCGCTACCGCGGGCGAACGCGGGCTGTCCGGTAGCGCGGTGCAGTACCTTCGCGGGGCGATTTCGAGCATGCAAGCTGCGCTGCATCAAACGCGGGGTCAGGCACCGCTCCCACAGTGGGTGCCTGACCCCGAGGGGGGTGGCGTGAGGCCTGACCCCGTGTGTGGCGCTTGACTTACTCGGCGAATTGGAGGCGGTAGAGGCGAGCGTAGGTGCCGCCGCGCGCCAGCAGTTCGTCGTGCGTGCCGGTCTCGATGACGCGGCCCTGGTCGACGACGACGATGCAGTCGGCCCGCTCGACAGTGGAGAGGCGGTGGGCGATGACGAGCGTGGTGCGGCCGGCCATGAGGCCGTCCAGCGCGGCCTGGACCGCGCGCTCGGATTCGTTGTCGAGCGCGGAGGTGGCCTCGTCCAGGATCAGGATCGGGGCGTCCTTGTAGATGGCGCGCGCGATCGCTACGCGCTGGCGCTGGCCGCCCGACAGGCGCATGCCGTTCTCGCCAATGTGGGTGGCGACGCCATCGGGCAGGTTGGCGACGACGTCCGACAGGTGGGCGGCCTCGATCGCGCCGCGCAGGCGCGCTTCGTCGATCCGCTCGGCGCCGTAGGCGATGTTGGCGGCCAGCGTGTCGTCGAACAGGACGACGTTCTGGCTGACCATCGCCAGCTGCCCGCGCAGGCTGCCCAGCTTGATGTCGTCGTACGGCACGCCATCGAGCAGCAGGCGGCCCGAGGTCGGGGAATAGAATCGCGTGACGAGGTTGACGAAGGTGGATTTGCCGCCGCCCGATGCGCCAACCAGGGCGACGGTCTTCCCGGCCGGGATGTCCAGCGTGACGTCCTGCAGCGCGAGCGGGTTGTCGTCGTTGTAGCGGAACGAGACGTTCTCCAGCCGCACGTTGCCCGCCGCGCGGCCAAGGTCGACGGTGCCGGTATCCGCTTCGGCGGGTGCGTCGACCATGTCGAACACGGTTTCGGCGGCGGCAAGGCCGCGCTGGATCGGGCCGTTCACTTCGACCAGCGCTTTCAGGGGCGCGAGCAGCATCAGCATCTGGGTGATGAAGTTGGTGAATTCGCCCACGGTCATGTTCGATTTGATGGCCAGGACGATGATCACCGATACCGCCATCGCCGTGGCGATCTGGGTGATCGGCACGGTGGCCGCGGCGGCGACCGTCATGCGCTGGGAGAACGCGCGCAGCGCGGTGCTGCGCTCCTCGAAGCGGCGCCGCTCGTAGTCGCGCCCGGAGAATACGCGGATGACCTGGTGGCCGCGCGCCGCTTCGTCTACGACCTGGGTCATCTCGGCGGTGACGCGCTGGGTGTCGCGGTTCAGGCGGCGCAGGCGCTTGGTGGTGGTGCGCACGATGACGGCGGTCAGCGGGACCACCACCAGCGCGATCAGGGTCAGCTTCCAGTTGATGAGCATGAGGCCAATCAGCAGGCCGATTACGACCAGCACGTCGCGCACGACGGCGAGGAAGACGGAGTTGATCATGTCGACCACCTGGCGCACGTCGCCGATGACGGTGTTGATGATCTTGCCGGCCGAGTCCTTGTAGAAGCGCGCGACCGGCAGCGACAGGACGCTCTCGAACGCCTTGCGCCGGATGTCGTTGAGCACGCGGCTCATGACCCAGTTGTTGAGGTAGGCGGTGGAGAAGGTACACAGGCCGCGCAGCAGGAAGATGCCGAGCAGGACGCCCGGCACCAGCCACAGGTTGAAGTCGGCCTGCCCCTTGAAGCCGTGGTCGAGCAGCAGCTGGAGCGCCCATCCGAGCATCGGCTGGGTGGCGGCGGTGCCGGCCATCGCGACCAGCGACAGCAGCGCGCGGCCGCGGTACGGGGCGACGAATCCAAGCAGCCGCTTGACGATGACACTAGATTTCATCGTGGTCTTTCGAGTTGAGGCTGAAGCCCATTAGCAGGAATATCATGAGTGAATAGAACAGGCTACCACCGACGGACCAGAAGATCACTTCGGTCAGGCCGAAACTGGCGTAGCTGGTGACGACGACAAGGCCCGCGAGCGCGAGCGCAAAACGCTGGCGGTTGCTGCGATACGAGGCGCGCAGCTGGCGCGCAAAGAAGACCAGCGGTGCGAGCAGGATCGTGAGCCAGACCAGCAGGCCGGTCACGCCGGTGGTGGCCATCACCTGCAGGGCGTCGTTCTGCAGGTGCGGCAGCGGGACGATGGCCGGGTCGACCCGCCCTTCCCCGGCCAGCGTGGCGATGCGCTCGCGCGTGGCGTCGACTTGACGGCCGAACCAGGGGCGTTCGCCGATCATGATGGTGGCGGCCTTCCACAGCTCCAGCCGGGTGCCGACCCGGGTGTTGATTTCGCCGCCGGCGCGGTATTCGCGCACGTCGAACAGGCCCTCTTCGATCCGCGCGCGCACGCCCGTCTCGGGCACCAGGTAGGCTCCGGCCAGCATCAGCACGGCCGCCGAGGTGAGCGCGATGACGAGGCGGTTGCGTACCAAAACGCTGTAGCGCAGGAAGACGCACACGGCCACGGCCAGCGCGACCCAGCCGCCGCGCGTCCCGGTCAGCAGCGAGCCGGCCACGCCGGCAACCGCGCCGATGACCAGCACGGCGGCGTGCCGCCTGCTGCGCAGCTCGGTCGCTGCGGCGATGGCGACCAGCGCCAGCGCCAGCGACAGGTCGCCGAAGGTGATGGGATTGAGCTGGCCGCCCGGACGGTCCATGCCCAGTTCGAGCCGCTGGTAGGCGACATAGGCGGCGCCCGCCACCGCACCGGCGGAGACGCCTGCCAGGAAGATGCGGTGGCTGGGCCGGACGGCCAGCACCACGAGCATCGCACTGAAGCAGGCGAACATGCGCAGCGGATTCTCGACGTCGGACAGCTCACGCCCGTCCAGCACGAACAGCGCAAGGTTGTAGAGGAACCAGGCGCCAAACGCGAGCACGACCCAGCGCACCTGCGGCCACGCCTGCACGAAGGCGTCGCGGGCGGGACGCCACCACGCCAGCGCGGCGAGCAGAAAGGGGAAGCTGGCAATGCTGACGCCACTCTTGAGGATCAGGCTGAGGAAGGGGAACAGGAAGACCAGGAATCCGGCGATAAGCTGTTTCGCGTCCGATTTTTGTATCGCTTTATTGTCCATTCATTCTTATGTGGGATATTCTTGCAGCCCTGAGCAATCGAACGCAATTGGAAGGCCATGCTGCAACCCTCGATCATTTCTCTCGTGGTGACGACTTACAACCGCCCGGACGCGCTGGCGGCCGTGATTGAGGCGTGCTTCGCCCAGGACGACCAGAACTTCGAAATCATTATCGCTGATGACGGCTCCACTGCCAACACGCGGGAAACCATCGACCGCCTGCGCGAACGCTCGCCGGTGCCCCTGCTGCATGTCTGGCAGCCGGACGAAGGCTTCCGCGCGGCGATGGCGCGCAACCGCGGCACGCTGGCCGCAAGCGGCCAGTACATCGTGTTCCTGGACGGCGACTGCATTCCGCAGCGCGACTTCGTCAGCCGCCACCGCGCGCTGGCCCGCCCGGGCTATCTGGTCTCCGGCAGCCGCGTGCTGCTGTCGCAGGAGTTCACGCAGCGCGTACTGGCCGAGCACATCGACATGCAGGGCCTGGGCGCCGCCGAGCTGCTGCGCCTGCGTTCGAAGGGCCATATCAACAAGGTGCTTCAGCTGCTCGCCAAGTGGCCGGACAAGGGCCGCGAGAGCCGCCGCTTTACCTGGCGCCGCATCAAGAGCTGCAACCTGGCGGTATGGCGCTCGGACCTGGACATGGTCAACGGCTTCGACGAGAGCTTCACCGGCTGGGGTCACGAAGACTCCGACCTGGTCGTACGGCTGTTCAACGCCGGCGTGATGCGCAAGGATGGCGCGTTCGCGACCGAGGTGTTCCACCTGTGGCACCGGGAAGCCAAGCGCGACCTGGAATCGAGCAACCGCAAGGTGGTGCTGGAGCGCGCCGAAAACGGCACCATCGTCGCCACCCAGGGGCTGGCGCAGCACTGACCTTCCCGTCGCGGGTTATGCCGGGATGGATGCGACGGCAGGTGCGGCCGCTTCCGCCGGCCGGCGCCGCAACGCGGCCGCCTGCGCCACCACTTCATCGACGCAGAAGCCCTGGATCGTGCGCGGACACTGCGACAGCACGACAGCGCTGGCGCAGCCGCGCGGTCCCCACTGCACCGGCTTGATGCCGTTGTTCTGGTAGATCCCGACCACCGGCGTGCGGAACGACGATGCGATGTGGATCACCGCGGTATCCGGGCTCACCACCACGTCGGCCCGCTCGCACAGCCGGAACAGCTGGTGCAGGTTGCCTTCGCAGTTCATGACCTGCCCGGTCCCGCTCTCTTCCACCACGGCGAATGCGGTCGCAGCGGTGGCGTCGGTGCACATCAGGCACAGCACCGCCTCAGGCGCGGCAGCCTGCAGGCCGCGCAGCAGCGCGACGGCATCGGCGCGCGCGACGTTGCGTTCGGCATCGGCCGCGAACAGGTTGATGACGATGAGCTCCTGGCCCGGCGGGAACTGGGCGTCGACCTGCTCGCTGCGCGCGGCGATGCGCACGTCGTAAGCCAGCTCGCTTTGCTCGACGATCACGCCGGCCTGACCCAGCGCTTCGCCGCAGGCTTCGATCTTGTGCACGACGCCGGCGCGGTTGAATTCGTGCAGGTCGATCACGCGGCCGGGCCGCGCGAGCCACAGCAGCGCGCGGTTCTTTTCGCTGCGCATGCGCTGCCAGGTGACGATCACGTCATAGCGTTCGCGCCGCAGGGCGAGGCCGGTACGGATGGCTTCTCCCCAGCCGCGCCCCAGCTTCCACAAGCGCGCGACGCGGCTGTCGTGCTCCCAGAATGCCGCGGTGATGCCGGCCACGGTGGCGTGGATTTCGCAGCCTGGATTGTGGCGCGCCAGGCCGGCGACGAAGGCGGTGTTGACGATCGCGTCGCCCAGCTTGCCGTCATGGGAAAAGAACAGCACCTTGCGCGGCGCGCACTGGCGCGCGTCAGTACTCAACCGCGACCTCCTTCGCCCCCAGCACCTGCTCGAGCGAGAGCTTGAGCGCATCGGACGGCGCCACGCGCCATTCGTCGCCCAGCTGGATCATGCAGTCCACGCCCTGCGGCTGCCAGCGCAGCGCCAGCGGCATGCCGTCTTCCAGGCGGTGCGGCTGCAGCACTTCGGCCAGCTTTGCCGACGGCACCGCGGCCGGCAGCAGCATGCCCAGGCGGTGGCCGTAGTGGATGCGTGCCGATGCCAGGTCGAACACCTTTTCGGCCGTGATGCGCAGGCCGCCGTTGAAGCGGTCTTCCGACACCTTGCCCACCACCGCGAGGAACTCGTCCTCCTTGAAGATATTCTTCTGCGCTTCCAGGATCTCGCTGTAGATGGTCACCTCGACCACGGCGGTCTTGTCGTCCAGCGTGACGATCAGGATCTTGCCGCGCTGGGTCATCTGGGTGCGCAGGCCGCTGATCACGCCGCCCAGCATGCGCGGCTCGCGCGACGGCTCCAGGTCGCCCAGCTTGGTCTTCATGAAGCGGCGCACTTCGGCCGAATACGTGTCGAACATGTGGCCGGACAGGTAGAAGCCCAGCGCGATCTTTTCTTCCGCCAGCTTCTGCTTGTCGGTCCACGGCGTGACCTTGACGTACTCCGGTGGCGCCACGAGGTCGGAATCGTCGCCGCCGAACAGGCTGACCTGATTGGCTTCCGCCGCCGCCTGGTCCGCGCATTCGATCGCGAAGGCGACCGACGCCAGCAGCACCGCGCGGTCGACCTTGAAGCAGTCCATCGCGCCGGCGCGGATCAGCGATTCGATGGTGCGGCGGTTGATCTGCTTGCGGTCGACCCGCTTGCAGAAGTCGAACAGGTCCTTGAACGGGCCGCCTTCGTTCCGCGCGGCGACGATCGCTTCGATCGCGCCCTGGCCGGAACCCTTGACCGCGCCCAGTCCGTAGCGGATGTTCGATACCTGCTTGCCGGTGACCGATTTCGGCGGGCCTTCAGGGGTGAAGCGGAACTGCGACTCGTTGATGTCCGGCGGGAGCATCGTCAGCCTGCACACGTCGATCGCGTCTTCGACCAGGATCTTGATCTTGTCCGTGTCTTCCATGGCCAGCGACATGTTGGCTGCCATGAACGCGGCGGTGTGGTGCACCTTGAGGTAGGCCGTGTGATACGACAGCAGCGCGTACGCCGCCGCGTGCGACTTGTTGAAGCCGTAGCCCGCGAACTTCTCCATCAGGTCGAAGATCTCGTCCGCCTTTTCGGTCGACAGCCCGCGCTCGCCCGCGCCCTTTCGGAAGATCTCGCGGTGCTCGGCCATCTCTTCGGCCTTCTTCTTGCCCATCGCGCGGCGCAGCATGTCCGCGCCACCCAGCGAGTAGCCGCCGATGATCTGCGCCATCTGCATCACCTGCTCCTGGTAGACCATGATGCCGTAGGTCTCGGACAGGATGCCCTCGGTGCGCGGGTCCGGGTAATCGAACTTCTCGCCGTGCTTTCGTTTGCAGAAGTCCGGAATCAGGTCCATCGGGCCCGGACGGTACAGCGCCACCAGCGCGATGATGTCCTCGAAGCGGTCGGGACGCGCATCCTTCAGCATGCCCTGCATGCCGCGCGATTCAAGCTGGAAGATCGCGACCGTCTTGGCCTTGGTCAGCAGCTCGTACGAGCCTCGGTCGGTCAGCGGCAGCGTCTCGAGGTTAAAGTCCTTGTCGGCCGGGTCGAGCGCGCGGATGTAGTTGACCGCGCGGTCGAGGATGGTCAGCGTAGTCAGGCCCAGGAAGTCGAACTTGACCAGGCCGACTGCCTCCACGTCGTCCTTGTCGTACTGCGACACCACGCCCGCGTCGCCGCCCTGCGTGTACAGCGGGCAGAAATCGGTCAGCTTGCCCGGGGCGATCAGGACGCCGCCGGCGTGCATGCCGATGTTACGGGTGATGCCTTCCACTTGCTGCGCCAGGTCGAGCAGCTGCTTGACCTCTTCTTCGTTTTCCAGGCGCTCCTTGAGCAGCGGTTCTTCTTCGATCGCTTCGGCGATCGAGACCGGCTTGCCCGGCTTGAACGGGATCAGCTTGGAGATGCCGTCGCAGAAGTTGTAGCCGAAGTCCAGCACGCGGCCGACGTCGCGGATCGCGCCTTTCGCGGCCATGGTGCCGAAGGTGGCGATCTGCGAGACCGCGTCGCGGCCGTACAGGTCCTTTACGTGCTGGATCACCAGTTCGCGCTTTTCCTGGCAGAAGTCGATGTCGAAGTCGGGCATCGAAACACGCTCGGGGTTCAGGAATCGTTCGAACAGCAGGTTGTAGCGCAGCGGGTCCAGGTCCGTGATCAGCAGGCAGTACGCGACCAGCGAGCCCGCACCGGAACCGCGGCCAGGGCCGATCGGAACGCCGTTGTCCTTGCCCCACTGGATGAACTCCGCAACGATCAGGAAGTAGCCCGGGAACTTCATCTTGTTGATCGTGTCGGTCTCGAACTTGAGGCGCTCCTCGTAGCGGGGGCGCGCCTCCTCGCGCTTGACCGGATCGGGGTACAGCTGCAGCAGGCGCTTTTCCAGTCCCTTCTGCGATTCGGAGACCAGGAATTCCTCGATCGTCATGCCCGGCGGGGTCGGGAAGTTCGGCAGCTGCGGCTTGCCCAGCGTGAGCACCACGTTGCAGCGCTTCGCGATCTCGACCGAATTTTGCAGCGCGCCGGGCAGGTCGGCGAACAGCTCGGCCATCTCGGCCTGCGACTTGAAGCACATCTCCTGGTTGAAGCGCTTGACGCGCTTGGCGTTGGCGAGCATCTCGCCTTCCGCGATACAGGTGCGCGCCTCGTGCGCAATGAATTCGTCCGGGCTGATGAACTGCACCGGATGCGTCGCCACCACCGGCAAGCCAAGGCGCGCGGCCAGCGCCACCGAATGGCGCACCTGCTGCTCCTGGTTCGGCTGGCCGGCACGCTGGATTTCGATGTAGAAGTGGCCCGGGAAGATGCGCGACCAGCGCGCGGCGGCTTTCTCGGCCTTGTCGATGTCGCCGTTCTCGATGGCCTGGCCGATGTCGCCGAAGTGCGCGCCCGACAGCACGATCAGCGCGTTGGCCTGGTCCTGCTCCGGATGCAGCGTGGAGACGGAGGTGGCCAGCGCTTCCAGCCATTCGACGCGGATCTCGGCGCGGCCCTTGTACTGGTTGGTCAGCCACGCCTTGGACAGCAGCTCGCACAGCTGCAGGTAACCGGTGTGGTTCTTGGCGAGGATCAGCAGGCGGAACGGCTTTTCGCGGTTGTCGTCGTTGGTGATCCACGCGTCCACGCCGACCACGGGCTTGATGCCCTTGCCGCGCGCGGCCTTGTAGAAGCGCACCATGCAGAACAGGTTGGCCAGGTCGGTGACGGCCAGCGCGGCCTGCCTGTCCTTGACGGCGGCGGCGACCAGGTCGTCGATGCGTACCAGGCCGTCGACGATCGAATACTCAGAGTGCACGCGCAGGTGCACGAAGGATGGACCGGCCGGCTTGCCCGATGCGGCTTGCGGTTCACTGACGATATCGACTACTTCCATGACTGCCCTGGTTCGCTAGCTGTGCAAAGGTGTATTTTACAGTGAGCGGCGGCCCCAAAGGCAGGCCTTTGCGCGCCTGCCGCGTGCATTTTTTTCCATCCCGGCGCGGGCAATCCGAACAAGATTTGCAACCTGGGCCGTGGATGCAAATAAGTCACGGCGGCCTGTTGTATTCACGATAATGTTGATCGCCTTTGGGCGCTCTTCTGCCTCCCAGACGGCACCTGGCCTACGACGGATCCTGCAGGCCTCTCCGGCGCTTTGTCAGCGCCGTAGGAGCGGCGCATGCGCAGGAACGGCTCCTCGATCACGTGGTAGCTAAGGGTGGCGACCGCCCAGCATCCGCCATACGCGGCGGCCAGCATGATGCCGGCGTCGGCATAGGCGTTCCCGGTCAGCGTCACATGCGCCAGCTGCTGGAACAGCACGTGCAGCACCGCCATGTGCAGCAGGTAGAACGAGAAGCTGATTTTGCCGCCGTGGACCAGCACCTGATCGATCCAGCGCGGCAGGCGCAGGTCGAGCGAGACCCAGCCCACGATCACCAGCGCCCACCCGGCGCTTTCCAGCGTCGGCCAGATGATCCAGAAGGCCGAACGCGACGCCGGGTCGAATGGCGCGTAACCCGCCTGCATGGCGCTGTTGGCAACCGCCAGCAGCAGCGCCAGCGGCGCCAGCACCGGCGCCACGCGGCGCAGCGCATCGCCCCCGCGCGCCAGCAGCAGCGCCGCGCCCATCCCGACCAGGAACTGGTCGAAGCGTCCCACGAAGGTGGAGAAGAACATCAGCGTGCTCTTCTCGTTCACCGTGTAGGCGGCGACCTTAAAGAACAGCATCAGCAGCATCAGGCCACCCAGGTAAGCCAGGCCGCGCTCGAGCGCGAAGCGGGCGATGAACGGGAAGACCAGGTAGAAGGTGAATTCGAGCGAAATGGTCCACGCCGCGCCCGTGATGACGGTGTCGGACGTGGGCGAGAACCCCAGGTTGGATGCGAGCAGGTACAGGATGTCCTGCGGTTCGAAGCTGTCGCGCGAGATCGAGGTCGCCAGCAGGAACACGGCCAAAAACAGCGGGAAGATGCGCAGGAAGCGGTTGCGCACGAACTCGCGGTAGTCGATCTCCTGCTTGTGCAGCGCGATCTGCATGAACAGGAAGCCGGACAGCGTAAAGAACAGGCCAACCCCGGTATGCCCTTCGGTGACGATGCCCCACCAGGCGCTGTCCAGCCCCATGCCAAGCACGCGCAGCTGCAGGTGGAAGTGGTACAGGAAGACGATGGTCGCTGCGAGCCAGCGCAGCTGGTCGAGACGTGGGTTGTACGGGATGTTCAGCGATTTCATTCGGTTCGCCTTGTTGTAATAGTGCGCATATTGTACAGGCGGGAATGTTTTAAAAGGCGCGCACGCTACCGTACCGGGTGATCGCGCCTGGCCGGGCACGCCCCCCATGACGCCCTGCCTATATTTTCATCAGGGCGCCGCTGGCTTATAATGGAGGGTATTCCACAGTTTTAGCCATACCATGCAAACCGCCACACCCTACGTCAACATCGCGGCGTACAAATTCATCACCATCGAGGACACCGAAGCGCTGCGCCCCTTGTACCAGGAGCAGTGCAATGCACTCGGCCTGCGCGGCACGGTGCTGCTAACGCCCGAAGGCATCAACATGTTCCTGTCCGGGACCCGCGAGAACATCGACAGCTACCTCGCGTGGGTGCGCTCGGACGCGCGCTTCGCCGACCTGCAGTGGAAGGAAAGCCTGTCCGCCGAACAGTCGCACAAGCGCATGCTGGTGAAGATCAAGAAGGAGATCATCACCATGCGCATGCCGCTCATCAAACCGGAGCTGGGCCGCGCGCCGTCGGTGGAGCCGAAGACGCTCAAGCGCTGGCTGGACCAGGGCCATGACGACAACGGCAAGCCGGTCGTGATGGTCGAGACCCGCAACGACTTCGAAGTCGACGTGGGCACCTTCGAGAACACCGTGGACTACCGGATCACCAAGTTCACCGAGTTCCCGGAAGTGATCGAAAAGCACAAGGACGATTTCGCGGGCAAGACGGTGGTCACGTTCTGCACCGGCGGCATACGCTGCGAGAAGGCGGCGATCCACATGCAGAACATCGGCTACGACAATGTGTACCAGCTCGAAGGCGGCATCCTCAAGTATTTCGAGGAAGTGGGCGGCGCGCATTACCAGGGCGACTGCTTCGTGTTCGACTACCGCACCGCGCTCAATCCAAAGCTGGAGCCGACCGAGACGGCGCAATGCTTCGCCTGCCGCGCCGTGGTGACGCCGCGCGAGCAGCTCTCGCCCCAGTACGTGGTCGGCAAATCGTGCCCGCACTGCGCGGACGGCGTACAGCAGAGCGCTGCGTAAGCCATCCAGGCATGAAAAAAGGCGAGCCGCGGCTCGCCATTTTTTTTTGGAGGGAACAGTCCCGTCGGGACAGTCCCCGCCCTCTACTAGCGCGTGAAGTAGGAACCCAGGTCGCGCACGTCGTCGCCAGACAGCGTGCCTGACGCGGCGCGCAGGCGCAGCGTGTTGAGCAGGTAGTTGTAGCGGGCCTGCGCCAGGTCGCGCTCGGCCAGGTAGCGCGACTCCTGCGCATTCAGCAGGTCGAGGTTGATGCGCACCCCGCCCTTGATGCTTTGCTCGGTCGCCTTCATCAGCAGCTGCGCCGATTCGACCGCCTTCTCCAGCGCGGCGATGCGCGCCACGCTGCTCGTCAGCGCGTCATATTCCTTGCGCAGGTCCACCATCACCGCCGCCGCCTTCGCATCGAGTTCGGCTTTCGCACGCTGCTCGGTTGCGCGCGCCTGGCGCGTCGAGGCGCTGATCGCGCCGCCGGAGAAGATCGGCACCGACATCTGGAAGCCGATGCTCTTGGTGTCCGAATCCTGGCCCAGCGTGGAAATCGATTCCGAATCGGCCTTGCTGATGCTGGCCACGAAGTCCACGCGCGGCACGTGGCCGGCGCGCGCACGGTTTACTTCCTCGTGCGCGGCAGTGATGCTGTGCTGGTAAGCCTGCAGCTCCGGGTTGCGCGCCAGCGCCACCGCTACCCAGTCCTTGTACGAGTTGCGGTCAGAAGGACGCACCGCGAAGTCCGGGCGCAGGCGGTCCAGCGACTGCACCTCCTCGCCGATGATCCCGGCCAACGTGACACGCGCCGCGCGCTGCGCATCCTCCAGTTCCAGCAGGCGCGCCTCGGCCAGGTCGAGCTTGGCCTGGGTCTCGAGGCGGTCCGTCACGGTGCCCTCGCCCGCCTTGTACAGGCGGTCGTTGACCTTCTGCTGCTCGGCCAGCAAGTCGCGCTGCGCGCGGCCCAGGGCCAGCTGGTCTTCGGTGTAAATGGCGTCGATATACGCCGCCACCACGCGCAGGATCAGCGTCTGGCGCGCCGCTTCCAGCTGGGCGTCGCTGGCCAGGCCCTGCGCCACGCCCTGGCGGTAGCGCGCCAGCGCTTCCAGGTTGAAGATGGCCTGGCGCAGCGAGACGTTGGCCGACTTGCTCATATATTCGCGGTGCGAGGTCGTCTTGCCGACGGTGATATCGCTCTTCGCCTCGCTGCTGGAATACGACCCCGAAACGCTGGGCAGCAGGTAGGAACGCGCGATATTGCTGTTCTCGCGCGTCGCCTGGTTGCCGTAATAGGCCACGCGGAAGGTCGGGTCGTGCTGGACAGCCTTCTCGTAGGCCTGCTGCAGCGTGATCGCCGATGCCGGCAGGTGCAGGAACAGCGCACCGGCTGCGAGGGCGCCGGCTGCAAGGCGCCAGCGCGATGGTGCGGACGAAGCTTGTTGTTGTTTTTTAGCGGCCATGCTTATTCCTCGGACAGCGACGAATTCGCGCGATCGAACAGTGGCTTGAGCAGGTAGTTCATCATGGTGCGCTCGCCGGTCTTGACGAACAGCTCCACCGGCATGCCGGGACGGACCTGCAGCTTCAGGTCATTCAGCTTCTTGAGGCCTTTCGGCGTCACGCGCACGCTCACCTTGTAGTACGGTGCGCCCGACTTCTCGTCGAGCAGGCGGTCGGCCGATACGAACGCCACCTCGCCGTCGATCTTCGGCGTGGTGCTCTGGTTGAAGGCCGAGAAAATCAGGTCGACCGGCAGGCCAGGATGCACCTTGTCCACCAG
The DNA here is from genome assembly GCF_042683405.1 of Pseudoduganella sp. GCM10020061. NCBI lineage: Bacteria > Pseudomonadati > Pseudomonadota > Betaproteobacteria > Burkholderiales > Oxalobacteraceae > Pseudoduganella > Pseudoduganella sp. GCM10020061. Next base: position 373,353 of record NZ_JBHUJS010000003.1, read on the forward strand.
GTTGATCGGCAGCTGGCCTTCCACCACCAGCGCGTCGGCGGTCGGCACCACGTCCATCATGCGGAAGCCCGGCCCGACCACGCCGCCGCGGGTGAACACTTCCATGTCCATCACCACGCCGTCCGCGGGCGCCTTCACTTCCACGTTTTCAAGGATGTACTGCTCGGCCCTCATGCGGCCTTCCAGCGCATTCGCTTCGCGCTGCACGTCGGACAGCTGGGTGCGCACTTCCTTCTGGAACTCCTGCACGCGCTGGGCGCGCCGCACGGTCATCTCGGATACCTGGCGCTGGGCGCGGCCGATATTGCCGTTATCTTCCGCCATCGATCCCATCAGCTGCGCCAGCGCGCGCTCCAGGTCAAGCTGGCGCGCGCGCGGCACGTAGCCGTCCCGGGCCAGCTCGCGGATGTTGGTGAGCTGCTCCTTCAGGATCTCGGCCTGCTCCTTCTTGCTTTGCAGGGACAGGCGGGTGCCTTCGATCTGCATCTTGATGCCCTGGATGCTCTCTTCCAGCGCCGACAGCTCGCTGCGCAGCGCGTCGCGGCGCGAGACGAACAGCTGCGACTGCAGCCCCACGTTCTCGATCACGCCGGGATGCGAGCGGTAAGGCTCGAGCGCCTTCGGAAACGGCACGCTGGACAGGCCGTCGCGCTCGGCGATCAGGCGCGCTTCCGCCGCGCGCGCCGCGAAGTACTGCGCATAGCTCACATCGGCCTGCGACTTGGCCTGCACGCTGTTCATGCGAACCAGCACCTGGCCTGCCTTCACGCGATCGCCTTCGCGCACCAGGATCTCATCCACGGTGCCGCCCACCAGGTGCTGCACTACCTTGCGGTTGCTTTCCTTCGCCACATGGCCGCTCATCGGCACGCCCTTGTCGAGCGGCGCCAGCGTGGCCCACAGCATGAAGCCGACAAAGCCGACCAGCACAATGATCCAGCCCAGGCGCGTGTACGAGCTGGCGTTGGTGTTGACGGTCTCCGGCGTCACGTCGTGCGACACCACATCGGTGGCGAGGCCGCTCTTTTCAATCAATTTCATTTACTGGTTCTCCTGCGTGGTGGCGGATGGCGCCGGGGCCGCCGGCTGTTGCGCCGGAGCGCCGCCCGGTTGCGGGGCGCGCTGGCCGCCAGCCTGCGCCTGTTGTTGTTGTGCCTGGATCTGCTTCTGCGCCTTTTCCTGCAGCGCCGCCAGTACCTGCTGGGTCGGGCCGTACATCTCGCCGACGCCGTCGCGCAACAGCAGCAGCTTGGTGGTCACGCCGATCACCGAGGTGCGGTGCGTGATCAGCACGATGGTCTTGCCGCGCTGGCGCAAGTCGTTCACGGCGGCGGTCAGCGCCTGTTCGCCGATGTCGTCCAGGTTCGAGTTCGGTTCGTCCAGCACCAGCAGCGACGGGTCGCCGTACATCGCCCGGGCCAGGCCGATGCGCTGCTTCTGGCCGCCGGACAGGCCGGCGCCGCCGTCGCCCAGCTTGGTGTCGTAGCCCTGCGGGAAGTGCAGGATCATGTCGTGCACGCCGGCGCGCTTGGCCGCAGTGACGACCGCGTCCGAGTCGATCTCGCCGAAGCGCGCGATGTTCTCGCTGACGGTACCGCCGAACAGTTCGATATCCTGCGGCAGGTAGCCGATGTGCGGGCCCAGCTCGGCCTTGTTCCACTGGTAGATGTCGGCGCCGTCCAGGCGCACCTTGCCCATCTGCGCCGGCCACACGCCGACCAGCAGGCGCGCCAGCGTCGATTTCCCGGAACCGCTCGGGCCGATCACGCCGACCACGTCGCCGGGGGCGATGGCGAAACTCAGGTTCTTGATGATCGGGAGATTGACACCCGGCGGCGATGCGGTCACCGCTTCCACCGTGACCGCGCCGGTCGGCTTGGGCAGTTCCATGCCGGAGGAGCGCGCCGGATTGGCGGCCAGGAGCTCATTCAGGCGCGCGTAGGCGCTGCGGGTGCTCGAGAAGCTCTTCCAGATGCCGATCAGCTGCTGCACCGGCGCCAGCGTGCGGCCCACCAGGATCGACGCGGCGATCATCATGCCGGGGGTCATGCGGCCTTCGATCACCAGCAGCGCGCCCAGGCCCAGCACCAGCGACTGCTGCGACACCTGCACGAACTTGGTCGCCGCGCCCACCAGGCCGGCCTTTTCGCTGGCCTCGGCCTGCAGGTGGAGGAATTTGCCGTGCAGCTTGAACCAGCGGCTCATGAGGTTGGGCAGCATGCCCATCGACTCGATCACCTCGGCGTTGCGCAGGTTATTGGTCGCCAGCGCGTTGGCCTGGATCGACATGCCGTTCGCTTCCGACAGCGGCGCGCGCGTAACGCGCTCGTTCACGTAGGCCAGGATCACCAGGATCACGGTGCCGCCCAGCGCCAGCAGGCCCAGGGTCGGCTCGAACATGAAGATCACCGCCAGGTAGATCGGGAACCACGGGGCGTCGAAGAAGGCGAAGATGCCGTTGCCGGTAACGAACTGGCGCACCTGGGTCAGGTCGGCCAGCGCCTGGCCGGCGTTGCCGCCCGCTTTTTTCAGGTTCTGTTCGAAGGCTGCAGTGTAGATGCGCTTGTTGAGCTTCATGTCGAGCTGGGCGCCAACGCGCACCAGGATGAAGCTGCGGATCAGTTCCAGCGCGCCCATCAGCAGGTAGGCGCCCAGCACCAGCACCGTCAGCATCAACAGGGTCAGCTCGTTCTGGCTGGCCAGCACGCGGTCGTACACTTGCAGCATGTACAGGGACGGGGCCAGCATCAGCAGGTTGACCAGCGCGCTGAATACGCCGATCGTGATGAACGTTTTTTTGAATCCGAGGAGGATTTCCTCGATCTCGGATTTGGCTTTTGACAGTTTGTTCATATTCTTGGGGCGGACCCCGTGGAAAAAGCGGTTGTAATTATCTTATGTAGAAAGGACGTCCTGGCCGAGGCGCGAGATTAATCGCGTTTCAGTCAAAAACATGTGACGTACATCACAATTCGCAAGCTTAGCACAGCGCGACTTCACGCGGCTATCAAAACTGTCGCGCGCAAGAAAAAATACGACAGAACGATGCAGGTTTTATAGCGCCGGGGCTTGTGCGGCGAGCGCTTTTACCCACGCCAGCTGGCGCGGCAGGCATACCTGTTTGAGGTCGTAATGGGATATTGCGTAAGCGCGCGCTGCGCGCCCCAGCCGCTCGCGCTGTTCCGGATCGTCCAGCAGCCGGATCGTTTCTGCCGCCAGCTGGTCCGTATCAAGAAAATCAACCAAAAGTCCAGTTTCGCCGTGATGAATTGCTTCACGCAGCGGCGCGGTATTGCTGGCGACGATCGCACAGCCACAGCTCATGGCTTCCAATAAGCTCCAGGACAGCACGAAGGGATAAGTCAGGTAGATATGTACGGTCGATATCTGCAATAAGGAGACGAACTGGCGATACGGAATTTTGCCGATGAAATGCACGCGGCTCCGGTCGATCTGGCCGGCCACTTCAGCCAGGTATTTTTCTTTCCAGCTGCCGCCCTCTTTCGGCGGCGCACCATAGCTGACCTGGTCGCCGCCCACGATCAGCACGCGCGCGTTCGGCCGCGCGCGCAGGATGGCGGGAAGCGCGCGCATGAAGCTGTGGTAGCCCCGGTACGGCTCCAGGTTGCGGTTGACGAAGGTGATGATTTCGTCGTCGCGGCTCAATTTGATCGAGTTATTCAGGCCCAGCGTGACGTTCGGATCCGGCGCCAGCAGATCAGTGTCGATTCCATCGTGGATTACCGAAATACGCGAGCGGAACGGCTCCGGAAATACGGAGCGTTGCCATTCCGTTGGCGCAATCCCCGCATTCGCCACCGGGAAGTGCGACAGGTAATTCATGTTCTTGACGCGCACCCGGCACGCGTCTTCCACCGGTGTAGGGAATTCCGGATCAAATCCGATATCGGCGCCGCTGGCGCTGTAAAAGAATTCGCAATAGATGCCCATGCGGGCCGACGGCCACACGTCTTTCAGGAACAAGCTTTCGCCCCAGCCGGGGTGCGCAATGATCACGTCCGGGATAAACCCCTGTTCGCGCAATTGCAGCGCGGCGTGGAATGCGGCTTCCCCGCGGATTACCTTGGCTTCCAGGTCGACCACCCAGCGGTGGGTGGACTGGCTGGTGCCGCGCGCCGGCTGGTAATGGACCGCGCGAATGCGCGGCCCCCCTTCGTAATTATTCATGGCGAATGCCACGACCTCGTTTGCCGGATCCGCGGCAAGCGCCTGGGCCAGGTGCTTGAACTGGCCGGGAAAATTCTGGTGGACGAGAAGGATGCGCATGGTCGCCTGAATACTAATTCAATTGTCCGGCGAATAACAAGCGCAGCCCGCCGGCCGGGAAAATAAAAAAACCCGCTGTCTTGCGACAGCGGGTTTTTTGTGGTTCCGGGCAGGACCGCCGTTGCCGGCGGCCTTGCCTGTTACCAGGCTCTAGCCTTACACGCCTGGGGTGACGTCCAGGACCAGGCTCGAAGGAGCAGCATCTTCGCCGGTGGTCAGCTGGGTGCCGGACTGGCCAACCAGGATGACGCCCGAGGAGTGCACGCCTGCGGTGGTGTCAGCGTCCCAGATCACGAGGGTCGAGGTGCCGGTGCCGCTCTGCGTGAAGGTGTTGCCACCGTTCGACACGTTGCCGCGCACGATCAGGTACTCGCCGGTTTCCAGGATGCCGTCGCCATCGTCAGCCATCAGGCCGAACGCGGAGAGGTCAACCAGGTCGCCTGCCTTCAGGGTCAGGATGTCCGCTGCAGTCGTGTCGTACACGCCTGGCGAGGTCACCGTGACTTGTGCGCCGTCAGCTGCAGCACCGTTCGAGTAGACGATGGTTGCGCTGGTGGTCATGCCTGCATCCGAGAACACTTGACGTGCCAGGTCGGTATCGACCGTTGCCGTCACGCTGTCGGACAGGTTGATCAGGCCAGCGGACAGGCCGTTGATCGCGGTGATCGTGTCGACGATGTCCAGCGAACCGATGTCCACGTTGCCCAGGCCCTGCAGCAGGACTGCCTGCTGTGCCGAGACATCGCCAACGATGGTGATCGATGGAGCCGAGGTCACGAGCGCCTTGAACGACTGGTCGAGGTACGCGTCCAGGATGTTCGCCGCGGAGTCAGCCACTGCCAGCGATGCGCTCAGCTTGGCCGACAGCTCTGCGTTAGCAGCCACCAGCTTGGTCTGTGCGATCGATGCGGTACCGGTCACGGTGATCACGGCTGCGTCCAGCGCCACGCCCAGGTTGCCCAGGACGTTAGCCAGCGAGTCGGTGATGCGTGCGAAGGTGAACTCCGCGCCCGCGCCAACGTTGCCTTCCAGGAAGATTGCCTGAGCAACCGTCTGGGTGTCGGTGACGTTGATCGAACCTGCGCTGTTGACCACATCGGCCGAACCCAGTTGCAGGTTGGTCGAGGTGTCGCTCAGTGCGGTCACGGTGATGGAACCAGCGCCGTTTGCGGTGTCGATCGAGGTAGCGGTTGCCACGGACACGGTGCCCAGGACGGTGACGTCCTGACCAGCGATACCGGTAGCGTTGCCAGCCAGCAGCAGGTTCGCTGCGGTGTCGACGATGTTGACCGAGATCGGGTCTTCAGCCACACCGAAGGTCAGTGCTGCGATCGCGGTTGCCTCGGCAGCCGTTGCGGTACCGGTCACGGTGACGTCGGTTGCCAGATCCAGCACAGCCTGCGACGCTGCAGCAACTGCGGCTGCGGTGTCGACCACTGCGAAGGAACCGTCGAACTTGTCGCCCAGTGCAGCCAGCGCGGCAGCTTGTGCCATGTTGACCGTCAGGTCGCCGTCCACTGCCACGGCAGCGGAGACCGATGCGTTCAGCACGTTGCCGGTGAACAGCTTGGCAACATCGTTCTCGATGATGCTGTACACAGCGGTTGCCTTGGCAGCGAAGATCGCCTTGGCCTGGTCGCCGTTTGCGGTGCCGGTCACGGTGACAGCGGTTGCGCCGCTGACGGTGCCTGCCGTTGCTGCAACCAGAGCGGCTGCGGTGTCGGTCAGGTTGTAGCTGGTGACGGTGGTCACTGCCTTGATCGCGGCCAGGTTAGCAACCGAGGTAGCGGCGCCGGTGATCGCAACCGAGGTTGCTTCGTCGACGACGGCCAGGTTACCGACCATTGCAGCTGCGCTGTCGGACAGGGTGAACACTGCGTCGCCATGGCGGCCCAGCAGGGTTGCAGCCTGAGCCACGGTTGCGGCGTTGCTTGCGGTCACTGCGACTGCGTTCGACACGGACAGGATGTTGCCCGCAGCGGTCAGGTTAGCAACGGTATCGGTGATCGAGAACGTTGCATTGCCGTTGGCAGCGAAGATCGTGGTTGCTGCAGCAGCGGTCACGTTGCCGGTGACGGTGATGTCAGCAGCGCCCGAGATCAGGCTGGTAGCGGCAGCCAGCAGGTTCGCGCCGGTGTCGGTGATGCTGTACGCAGTCTGGCCCTGAACAGCGAAGCCGAAGTCGGCAACGATGTTGGCAACGCTGTCGTTGACGACGTAGCCGAAGTCCAGGAACGCTTCTGGCAGCGCCTTGAGTGCAGCGATGGTGCCGGTGACGTACCAGGTACCGCCGATTTCTGCAAACTCGATCTCGCCGTTGCCGGTGATGGTGACCGATTCAGCGCCGCCCAGGACTGCGTTCAGGTTGAACATGTCGCCCAGGCCGCCGGTGGTCTGCTCGACCGCAGCGATCAGGTTCTCGACCGAATCAACAACGGTGTACTCGACGTTGCCGGCGATCATCGCGTTCAGGTATGCAGCGGTTGCCACATCCACGGTGCCGGTGACAACCACGTTGGCTGCGTAGGTCAGCGCCGTGACGTTGTCCAGGTCCATCAGGTTCGCGGCGGTGTCGGTCACGGTCACGTTGCCGAAATCGATCGTGGTCAGGATGTCAGCTTCGATCGCTGCCATTTCAACAGCTTGCGCCGCCGAAACCGTACCGGTCACAGTGATCGTGCCGGCAGCGTCGAGGCCGTCGGTGATCGTGATCAGGTTGGCAGCGGTGTCGCTCACGTTGAACGTCACGTGCAGGTTGATCGGAGCGAAGGTCAGCTGGGCCAGCGCAGCAGCCTGAGCTGCCGTTGCAGTGCCGGTCACGGTGATCATGCCTGCCATTGCCAGCGCGTCGTTGTCGGCAGCAGCCAGGTTCGCAGCGGTGTCGGAAACGGAGATCATGTAGTCACCCACGATCGCGTCGGAGGTGGTGATCGCCATGAACTGGGCCACGGTTGCAGCGGCGCCGGTGACGGTGACGTTATGGCCAGCCAGCATGCCTGCAGGAGCAGCAGCCAGGTTGGCAGCGGTGTCAACGAATGCCACGGTGTCGAAGTCTGCGCCTGCGTTCAGTGCAACGATGGCCTTGATCTGGCCAACGGTCACGTCGCCGGTCACGGTGACTTCTTCAGCAGCAGCGACAGCAGCAGCGTTGGCAGCCAGCACCAGGCCTGCAGCGGTGCTCGAGATCGAGTACTCGGCTGCCGGGTTCAGGGTGAAGATTGCCTTCGCATCAGCTGCGCTGACGGTGCCGGTGACGACCACGCTTGCAGCAGCTTCCACTGCGTCAGCGTTGGCCAGCATTGCAGCGCCGGTGCCGGTGATGGCGAAGCCCGAAGCGGACACGCCCAGAGCAGCCAGGGTGGTCAGCAGCGCGCCAGCAGCAGCGACGTCAACTTCTTCGCCGCCAGCCACAACGGTGACCTTGCCAGCGTCAGCCAGCAGGGTGATGTTGGCTGCCAGGTTGTCGAAGGTGTCGACCAGGTCGTAACGCACGTCGTCGGACGATGCGCCGGCAACGGTGGTGGTGACGCCGGTCAGGACACCGCCGATTTGACCGAAGTGGGCAACTTCTTCTGCCGACAGGATCAGGCGGGTGCCATCGGTGACAACCAGGTTGGCTGCAGCGGTGGTGGTCGCGGCGTCAGCAGCCTGGATTGCAGCCACGGTACCGGTGATGGTGCCGAGGGTGATGTTGTCGTTCTGGGCGACGATCGCAGCAGCTTGTGCCACGGTTGCGTTGCCGGTCACGATGATCGCGTCAGCACCTGCGACGGTACCAGCCGAGGTCGACAGCGCCAGGTTGGCGGCGGTGTCTTGCAGGGTGTAGTTCACGTCAGCGTGCAGAGCAGCGATCAGCTTGGCGTTAGCGACGGAAACCGGGCCGTCGATATCGACGGTCGTTGCGTTCTGCACGCCAGCTTTGTTCGCAGCCAGCAGCAGGTTTGCAGCGGTGTCAAACACGTTGTATTCGACGTTGGCGTTCAGCGCGAACAGGGCCTTGGCTTCCTCGGCATTTGCGACGTCGGTAGCAACACCTGCGTCAGCACCAGCCACCACGATTGCGTTGCCAGCCAGGATCAGGTTGTCGACGGTGTCGACCAGCACGTAGCCGTCGGCGTTCGCGTTGATGAATGCGAAGTTGGTGTTGATCTCAGCAACGGTGCCTTCTGCGGTCACGGTGCCTGCGCCGTTACGGACAGCAGCGCTTGCGCCGATCAGGTTGGCGACGCTGTCGACCAGGTTGTAGATGCCGGACCAGTTGGTGAAGGTTGCGGACTTCAGCAGGGTTGCGGTAGCAACGGAGACGTTAGCGTCGGCCAGGACAACCGGAGCGACCGATGCGTTCAGCACAGCGATGCCAGCAGCGCCAGTGTTGATCAGGGCAGCGATTGCGTCTGCATCGTCAACGATCGAGTACTTGTCGTCGAAGCTTGCCAGCGCGTTCAGTGCCTGGAACTCGGCAACGGTAACCGAACCGGTGACCGAGACCTTGCCTGCAGCAGCCAGCACGCCAGCAGCGTCCACGTCCAGCAGTGCTTCTGCGGAGTCAGCCAGGGTGTAGCCGGTGACAGCGCGCACGTCGCGGATGGCAGCCAGTTGCTCGACGGTGCCAGCACCGGTGACGGTGACAGCGGTTGCGCTGGTCAGCACGTCGGCGTTGGCTTCAGCCATTGCAGCCAGGGCTGCTGCGGTGTCGGAAACAGCGAACACGGCGCCAGCGTCCAGGTCCAGCAGGGCGGATGCGACAGCAGCGCTGACAGTAGCGTCGGTCACGTCGAGGTGGCCGCCGTTTGCCAGTGCCTTGGCGATCACGGTTGCGTTTGCGCCCAGGACGTTAGCTGCAGTGTCAACCAGCACGAAGCTGACGACATTGTAGTTAGCGATCGCGGTTGCTTGAGCAACGGTGACGGTGCCTTGCACGTCCACGGAAGCAGCGTTTGCCAGGACAGCAGCGGATGCGCCGGCCAGGTTAGCTGGGGAGTCGACCAGGTCGAACGACACGTTGCCGTTGTTGCCCAGCTTCGACAGCTGAGTTGCAACTGCCACGCCGACGATGCCGGTGACTTCGATGTCGGTTGCGCCTGCTGCAATCGCTGCCTTGGCAACGATGTTTGCAGCGCTGTCGATCAGGTTGTAGCCGCCAACCAGCTTCGCGCCGACTTCGGTCTTCAGTTCGGTTGCGTCAGCAACAGTCAGTTGCTCGCCAGCAGCCAGGCGGATGCTCGAAGCAGCAGCGATGGTGCCAGCTGCCAGGTTCAGCAGTTCGCCAGCGGTGTCAACGACGTTCAGGCCGGTGATGGCCACGTCAGCGTCAACAGCCAATGCGACGATGCTTGCAGCGCCGTCAGCGGTGACCGAGCCGGTCAGTGCCAGGCCGGAGATCTGGCCTGCGTCCAGGCGGAAGGCGTTGTCGGCGATGTGCTGGGCGGTGTCGGTGATGACGAAGCTGGTGTTCAGGCCAGCGTCAGCGAAGATAGCCGCTTCCAGGACCGAAACGGTACCGGTCACAACGATCGTTGCCTGTGCCGAAACCAGGGTTTCGTAGGTGGTCTCGTAGACCAGCGCTTCCATCAGGTCAGCCGCGGTTGCGGAGACGGTGAAGTCAGCAGCTGGAGCAGCAGCGTGCACTGCGACAGCCTGGGCGATCGTCAGCGAATCGGTGCCTTCCTGCGACACTTGCTGCAGGTTTGCGCCAGCGAACACGGATGCCGGAGCGGCTGCCAGGTTGGCGGCGGTGTCCGAGATGCTGTAGTTGGCGTTGGCGTTGATTGCCAGCAGAGCCTGTGCGCCAGCCACGGTCGTGGTCACAACAGCGGTAGCAGCGGTGGTCAGTGCGGTGATGTTTGCCAGTTCAGCGGCGCCCAGGGTCACGGTGACATTGCTGCCAACGACCAGAGCCATTTCGCCGAACAGCTTGCCGGTCAGGTCCAGAGCGGTAGCAGCGCCAGCAGCAGCGATGGTCAGGGTACCGTCGGTGCCCAGTTCGGTGATGGTTTCGATGTCGGCCAGCTGAGCAGCGCTGAAGATTGCGCTCGAGTGCATGGTGACGTGTTCAACGCCGGTCAGGGTGCCGGTGCTGAAGTTGTTGGTGCCGTTCACGTCCAGGGTGTCTTCACCAGCGCCGAAGTCGATCGTCTGGCCAGCAACCATGGTCAGGCTGTTGGTGACAACTTTGTCGTCGCCATCGCCCAGCACGACGCTGGTCGAGGAGTCGCGGCTGAAGTTGATGGTGTTCGCGCCGGAGCCGGTCACGTACACGGTTTCGTTCGAACCCGCGGTGTTGGTGCTGCCCATGTTGACGGTGATGTCAGCATTGCCGTCGATCACGATGCCGTTCTGTGCGTACAGGGAGGTGGTCGAAGCGATGTTGACGGTGGCGGTGCCGGTGTCAGCGGTGGTGATGACGACTGGGCTGCCGGTGTTGTTCGAAGCGACCAGCTTGGCCGAATCGATGAAGAACACGGTTGGGGTCAGCGAGGTGTCGTTCACGCCCACGTTGACAGCTGCCTGGCCGTTGACCAGCGACAGTTGCATGGTGGTTGCGCCATCGGTCATTGCGTTAGCAACGGTCTTGACGACGATCAGCGCCTGGCCGTTTGCGTCCACGGTCACCTGGCCCGAGGTTGGGCCGTTGACGCGCGATGCGTCGATGCCGGTCAGCTGGTAGGACAGGACGGTACCTGCTGCAACACCGGTGGTGTCCAGCTTGAAGGTCACCTGGCCGCCTTCGTCGACGGTGGTCGCCGACGCGGTCAGGGTGTAGGTCACAGCGGTGACCGGGGTGGTCGAGGTGTCGGCCACGATCACGGAGGCGGTCTGGCCAGCCAGTTCCATGGTCAGGTTTTCGATGCCTTCGGTGGTCGCGTCAGCGGACAGGGTGATCGCTACGATTGCCTTGCCGGTGCTGTCGAGCTTGACGGTGCCGGTCAGGGCGCCGCCGACGACGTCGGATGCGTCCACGCCGGAGATCTTGTAGGTGTACTCGGAACCTGCGACGGTGTTGGTCGAGTTCAGGGTGAAGTACACGGTCTTGCCTTCATCAACCGAAGCTGCAGTAGCGGCCAGGGTGAAGGTTGGCAGGGTCGACGGTGGGGTGATGACCACGTTGATAGCATTGTTCAGCGCGACTGGCTCGATGGCAGCTGCCAGCGATGCGTCGTCGGTCACGCCGGACAGGAACACCTTCGCGCGAGCGTTGGCGTCGTAGCCGTCGTAGCCGGTGATTTCACGGACGGTGTCCAGGGCGTTGGTGAACGCGGTTGCAGCGGCAACTTTGTTGTTGTAAGCAACCAGGTCGGAGCCTTGTGCACCTGCGGCGATCGCGGTGACGGCGACGTCAACCGTGAAGCGGCCATCGGCAAGGCGCTCTGCCCACCACATCATGCCTTCCAGGTCGTTCGCGTGGCCGAACAGGTTCTGGTACACGGCAGCGACGGTTGCCAGTGCGCTCTTGCCTGCGTAGACGACTTTGTATTCGTCGGAAGCGGCAAACGCGTTCGAGACCAGCGACAGGTCGCCGTTCGTGCGCTCGAGAACGCCCTGCCAGTGTTGCAGGCCGGCTACGTCCGCTGGACGGTTGAAGTACGCGACATACAGTTTCTGGATGTCAGCGTAGTAAGAAGTAGATGCCATCAAGTGCTCCTAATTAGATCGATCGATCAAGTGTTAATTCAATATTGCGCAGCTACGCGTTTCGCCCTTTTCTGGGCGTACCGAATAGTGACAGAGAGTAAGAGGGAAGGAATGTGATGACCGTCACACATTGCGAACAAATATTGCTTTTGGTGTAGAAATGACACTTTTAGCAAAGCACTACTCGTTTTCAGTCGAATAACGGTCCCGGTTTGGCGGCGCCGATTTTTCACTCTGCAGAGGGAACGGCCTCGTTATCAAAGGAAAAATTCTGGTTCGCGGCCTCACATCGCCGACGCTTGCCGCATGCCCTTGTCGCGCCGAAACGACACTGCCGGTCACCTGTTGGAGAACGTACATGCCATGAAAACAAAAACAGCCCGGGTGGGCTGTTTTTGTAACCAGTCATCAATACAACTCAGGGCGCAGGGCCTTCCTTCTTCCAGTAGGTCGCCCCGTTCACGGTGCGGTTGTTGTCCAGGCGGGCATCGAAAATATAGGCCGCAGCCCCGCCCTCCTCGTTACTGAGGAAACCCTGCAGGTTCATGAAGCCGTGCGCGAACGAGCGGTCGCCGAACAGGCCGCCCTGCGCGCCGATCGCGCCTTCCGAGCGCAGCTTGAACAGTTCCGAACCGCCGCGCAGGTCGAGCGAGGTGGTAAAGCGGCGCGAGTCGAAATTCACGTCCAGCTTGCCGTTCTCGAGCGTACCTTTGCTTACCTGCTGGGCAGATCCGGTGCCGGTAAAGATAAATGCCTCGCTGTCGTTGAGCGCAAACTTGATGCTGCCCCGCTCCGGCACGACATACTCCTTGCCCGGCTCGCGGAACAGCGCGTAGTTGCCGTTGGTCGCGACCAGCTCGGACTTTTCCTTCTGCGCGACCAGGTCGAACTTGGGTGCCTGCTCCATCAGGGGACGCCAGCGCCCCCACACCAGCTTGCGCTCCGGCACAACGACTTCCGGCGGCGCCGGCTCGGCTGGCGGGGCCGGGTCAACCGGTACCGGATCGGCCGGCACAGGCTGCGGCTGCTCGACCGGCGGCGCCGGCTCAGGTTGTGGCTGCGGCTGCGGCTGCGGCTGCGGTTGCGGTTGCGCCGGGGGCGGGATCAGGGAACCGCTCTTTTTCGGATCCAGGTTCGGCTCGTTCGGTGGCGCGACCGATGCCGGCGCGGTCTTCAGGGCCTCTTCTACGGCCGGCGGCGCAATCTGGTCCGGGGCGACGCCGCCCGGCAGCAGTTGCGGCGCCTGCTGGCCGCGGCGCACTTGCAGCAACACACCGCGCTGGGCGGCGGACAGTTCGCGGCTGGCGCTGCCTTCGCAGGGGCCGATGCCCTCCGGACGGCAGGCCTCGGCAAAGCCGCTCATCACGATGCCGCCGGAAATGACGGCGACGCGCGAGACATTGTTATCGGTGAACACCGTAAAGTCGGTGCCGCGCACGCCGATCGCAGCGACGGGCGTGTTGAAGCGGAAGTTCTGGCGCGCCATCTTCACCGCTTCACCGGAACGGCTGCGCGCCATCCCGCTCAGCAGCTCGAGCTTGATGCGGGTGTTGGCCGGGTTCTTGTGGTCGATCTTGTAGGTAGCGATGCGCGCCTGGGTGTTCGGGCGCAGGATGAACAGGCCGTTGTCGATGGTCTTGACGTAGATAAAGCCATCCTTGCCGGTGGTGAGCAGCTCGCCCTCCTGCACCGGGGCGCCCTCGACAGCGGCGCGGTCCACGATCTGCGCCTTGCCAGCAACAAAGATGATCTTGCCCGCCTGGCCAGCATGGGCCAGGGTGGCAGCGCAGGCAAGGCCCGCAATGGCAATGAGTTGACGCAGCATGGTGTTCCCCTTTTTCACGCGATTATCCGTGCCAGCCAGCATGCCTGGCTGTGACAGCAGTCACATTTTACCGGACAAAATGTTTACGACTGTCATGCGTCTGTCCTGCTATTGTCAGGCTGTCCACTGGTTTACAACACTGTGCTTCTATTGGTATCCCCGATATACTGAGCGATTCATCCAATAGCGTGCAGCGTTTCCGGCCCCGCGTGCAGAATAAGAACCACCAATCCGCGCCGCGTGCCAAGGCACGCCTACAGCCCGGCCTGATCCGGGCTGGCATCGCCTGCGCGGCCGTCCTGCTGACCTTGTGGTCGCAAGTTGCGTTTCCGCCACAGCTGTCGTTTCCTGGCAACGAATGGCTGCGCGACGCCTTCGTGCGCATGCAGGCGACCGACGCGCCGGACGCGCGCGTGCTGGTCGTCGATATCGACGAGGCCAGCATGGCCGCTGACGGTCCGTGGCCGTGGCCGCGCGAGCGCATCGCCGACCTGGTCGAGACGCTGCTTACCCATTACAACGCGCGCGGCGTGGCGCTCGACATCGTCCTGCCGGACCCGCCCACGCAGGGCGACGTGCAGGGCGACCAGCGCCTGGGACTGCTCTCGCGGCACGGTCCGGTGGTGCTGGCCCAGGCGTTCGACTACGACCCGGCAGGCGTGCGGCCGCAGCAGATCCGGGAAGGCACGCCGGGCGGCGCGGTGCAAGGCTATGCCGGCGGCGTCACCGCCACCGGTTACATCGCCAACCATGCCGGCCTGGCCGATGGCGCCAAGATCGGCAACATCGGCTTCATCCCGGACGCCGACGGCGCCCTGCGCCGCGTCCCGCTGGTAACGCAGTACGAAGGCAGGAGCTACCCCGCGCTCGCCCTGGCCCTGGTCAACTGCTGCGCCGGCGCGGGCCCGATGGCGCTGCCGGACACGGGACTCACCCGGGTCGACTACCGGCGCGACTGGACCGCGTACACGGTCGTTTCCGCCACCGACATCTTGCGCCAGCAGATCGACCCGGCCAGCGCCAGCGGGCGCCTGGTGCTGGTCGGCTCGTCCTCGCTGGGGCTGGGCGACCGCGTCACCACGCCGTTCGCGGCCAGCCGCCCCGGCCTCGGGGTGCAGGCCACCATGCTGTCCACCCTGCTCGACCTCCAGGCCGGACTGGCGCCGGCGCCGTGGCCGGGGCGCGCCATCGCGGTCCTGTTCGCCGGCGGCACCGCCCTGCTCGCATTCTTCGCGTTCCCGCGCCTGTCCGCCGTGGCGAGCGTGGCCCTGCTGGGCGCCAGCTCGCTGGCGTGGCTGGCGGCCGCCTACGCGATCGCCCCGCACGACCCGGACATGGCCGTGAGCGGGCCGCTGGCAAGCAACCTGTTCCTGCTGGCCTTTGCGGTGCCCTACCAGTGGCAGCAGGCCCAGCGCCGCTCGCGCAACCTGCTCGACACCCTGCGCCAGTATGTCGCCCCGGCCGTCGTCGAGGAGCTGCTGCGCAGCGACCTGGAAGATCCCCTGCTGCCGCGCCAGCTCGACGTGACCACCCTGATCGCCGACATGGAAGGCTATACCGCCCAGGTGGAATCGCTGCCGGTCGAGGAAGCGGCGCGCCTGACCCGCGATTTCCTCGACTGCCTGACCGGGCCGGTCATCGCGCGCAACGGCACGCTGGACAAGTACACCGGCGACGGCCTGGTCGCCTTCTGGGGCGCGCCACTGCCGCTGGAACACCACGCCGACCTGGCGCTGGACGCGTCGCGCGAGATCACCGGGCGCGTGCGCCAGCTGAGCGATCAGCGCGTGGCGCAGGGCGGCATGCCGCTGCGCGTGCGTATCGGGATCGAAAGCGGTCCGGCGATGGCGGGCGATTTCGGCACCAGCTTCCGCAGCATCTACACGGCGGTGGGCGACAGCGTGAATACCGCATCGCGGCTGGAGCAGGCCGCGCGCGACTTCCCGCACGACGTGATCGTGGGCGCGGGAACGGTGCAGCGGGCGCAGCGGCACCGTTTCGTGCACCTGGGCGAGAAGCGCCTGCGGGGCAAGGAGAAGGCGACACTGCTGTACACCCTGGCCGATGGCGTAGGGGCGGCGCAAGCACCCGCTCCCGGGGCTTCGGTGGCCGAAGGGACGACCGCATGATCCTTCGGAAAAAAGCCGGGGACCGTCCCGTGTGGACCGTCCCCATGCTGGTCATGCTCCTTGCGCTGGGAACGGGTACCGCCTCCGCGCAGGTGGTGGCGCCGTCGCAGGACCGGCGCACGCAGGACCTGTATGAGACGGCGCTGCGCTCGCTGGCGGAAGGACGCAAGAACGACGCGTCCGACCAGCTCGCACGCGTGATCGAGGACGAGCCGCTGCACGCGGGCGCCTGGGTGGACCTCGCGCTGATCCAGTGCGGCCTCGGGCGCGAGGAGGAGGCGGAGCGCCTGTTCGCCGAGGTCGAGACCCGCTTCAACCCGTCGCAGGAAATGCTGGAACTGATCGCCCAGGCGCGCGAAACCGGCTGCCGGCAATGGAAGCCGATGCGCACCACTTCCGTTTCGGTCGGGCGCGGCGTGGACAGCAACGTCAACCAGGGCGCGGCCGACCGCGAGCTGCCGCTGGACACCGAGTTCTTCCCGCAGCGCGACGATTTCACGATGGCGTCGGTGGAGCACATGCGCGAGTTGACGCCCAACGGCACGGTCGGCTTCGCGCAGCTGCAGGCCCGCCACAACGACTCGCTGTCGCAATACGACAGCAGCTCGCTGTTCGTGGGACTGGAGACGCCGTACCGCCTGAACGGGTGGACCATGCGCGCCAGCGGCCTGCTGGGCGTGGTCGGCCTGGGCGGCAGGATGTACCAGCGCCATGCGCAGGCCCAGGTGCGGCTGGCGCCGCCGTTGCCGCTGCCCGCCAGTTTGCAGCTGAGCCTGACGGGCGGCCTGACCCATGTCCAGTACGTGACCCTGACCAACTTCGACTCCACTACGGCCGAACTGCGCAGCCAGCTCACCTACCGCGGCGACGGCCTGTTCGCCAGCGTCAATGCCGGCTACCAGTTCGACTACGCGCATGCCAGCCGGCCGGGCGGCGACCGCAGCGGCTGGCTGGGAGGAGTCCTGGTGCGCAAGGCGCTGGGGCGCCGCGTGACCGGCGAAGCGGCGTACACGCGCCAGGGCTGGCAGGGCGCGGAGACCTACCTGCCCCGCGTGTTCGAGACCGTGCGCGACCAGTCCACGCAGGTGTTGCGCGCCAGTCTCATCTACGGCCTGTCGAAGAACTGGGCGTTGCGTTTCGATGCGCGCGCGGTGCGGAACAGCGAAAACATCGCCGTGTTTAAGTACAATAACCGGCTTTTACAGCTGAGCCTGCAATGGCAGGGACCCTGAGTAGCGGTCGCGGCGGTGTTAAAGTAGAAACGGAACCGATGTGATTGCCTGGGAATGGATGGCGTTTGCCGGCGCGGCAACGAGCTTGTGCGTCGGCTGCCTGGTGCCGAACCGCTGGCTGCCGCCGCTGCCGAACGACAAGCTGATGCACTTCCTCGGCTTTGCGCTGCTCACCGCGCTGGCCATGCGCATCGCGCAGGGCGCGGCCGAGGCGGCCCTGTGGATGCTGGGATTGCTGGCGGCCGGCTGGCTGATCGAATGCCTGCAGGCGCTGGTGCCCGACCGCAGCTTCTGCTGGCGCGACCTGGGCGCGAACGCGGCCGGCATCGGCTTCGTCGGCCTTATTTCGACTATTTTGTGATTGCCTATCGATGAGTAGCAAGGAAGAGACCAGTCTGGACAGCGCGCCGAAAAACGGCGCGGCGGCGGGCGCGCCGGAAGAACAGCGCCTGATCCAGGTCCACCTGCGCAAGATTCCGCTGCTCGCCGAGCTCGACGACGCAGAAATCAGCAAGGTCAAGGGCGAGCTGCGCATTCGCCAGTACCACAAGCGCGACGTCGTGCTGCACAAGGGCGGCAGCGGCGACGGCCTGCTGTTCCTGCTGGTGGGCCAGCTGCAGGTGATCGACGTGACAGAGGACGGGCGCGCGATCGGCCTGCGCATGCTGCACCCGGGCGACTTCTTCGGCGAAATCGCGCTGATCAACAATTCCACGCGCTCGGCCTCGGTGGTGGCGATGACGGAAGTGCTGGTGGCCTTCCTGCCGGCGGCCACGGCCATGCACCTGTTCTCGCACTCGCCATCGATCGCCAACTACATGCTGCGCCACCTGGCCCAGAAGATCCAGCGCGACTCCGAGTTCCGCGCGCTGCTCAGCATTAATAATGCCGCGCGCCGCATCTACACCTATCTTGCCCTGATGCAACAGAAGCAGCCGACTCCGCAGCCCGGCGCGCCGATCGTGCTGGAGAACCTGCCGACGCACCAGGACATTGCCAACATGATCAACACCAGCCGCGAAACGGTCACGCGTGCGCTGCTGACGCTGGCGCAGAACGGGATCGTGCAAAAGGACGCGCACCGCCTGATCATCAAAAACCCGGAAGCGCTCAAAAAGCTGGTCCAGGGCTCCTGACCCGGAAAGCGGCACCCCGAAATGGGGACAGACCCCATTTTTCGCGAAAAATGGGGTCTGTCCCCATTTCGGGGTCTGGCCGCATTTTCGGGGGCTCTCGTCATATACGGTTACAACTGTGGCAAGATTGCAATTGCCATTCTTGTATAATCTTGCACTCTTAGAATGAAGAGGCCCTTGACGATGTTCCATCCGCAACTGCGTCCGGCGGCGCCGAAAGGCGACGCGTGATTTCGCCGCCGCTCGCCCTGCGCGGCTTGTGGATGTATCGCGGCTTTATTTTCGGAAGCGTCAAGCGCGAATTCCAGGCCAAGTACGCCAACGCCATCCTCGGCACCGCATGGTCGCTGCTTCAGCCGCTCGCGATGATCATCGTCTACACGGTGATTTTCACCGAGGTCATGCGCAGCAAGCTGCCGGGCGCCGATTCCACCCTCGCCTACAGCATCTACCTGTGCAGCGGCATCCTGACCTGGGGCCTGTTCGCCGAAATCGTCGGGCGCGCGCAGAACATGTTCTTCGAGAACGCCAACCTGATCAAGAAAATCAGCTTCCCGCGCCTGTGCCTGCCCATGATCGTGGTGCTGTCGGCGCTGCTCAACTTCGCCATCATCTGGGGCCTGTTCACGGCCTTCCTGGTCGCGGCCGGCCTGTTCCCCGGCGCGGTGTATCTCGCCATCGTGCCGGTGCTGCTGATCCAGGTGATGTTCGCGATCGGCCTGGGCATCGTGGTCGGCGTGCTCAATGTCTTCTTCCGCGACGTCGGGCAGTTCATGACGATCGCGATGCAGTTCTGGTTCTGGCTCACGCCGATCGTGTACCCGGTGTCGATCCTGCCGCCGGCCGCACGCAGCATCGTCGACTGGAACCCGATGGCCGCCATCGTCGGCGCCTACCAGGGCATCCTGGTCAAAGGCCAGGCGCCCGATTTCGATGCCCTGATGCCGGCGCTGGTGATCGCGCTCGGCCTGTGCGCGCTCGGCTTCGGCCTGTTCCGCAAGCGCTCCGGCGAAATGGTGGACGAACTCTGATGGGCGCGATCGACGTCGTCAACCTCGGCAAGGCCTACAAGAACTACCCGACGCGCTGGTCGCGGGCGGGCGAGTGGCTGTGGCCATGGGGCGGTGCGCGCCATGAACTGAAGTGGGTGCTGCAGGACATCAGCTTCCACGTCTCGCCGGGCGAGGCGGTGGGCCTGATCGGCATCAACGGCGCCGGCAAGAGCACCCTGCTCAAGCTCATTACCGGCACCACCCAGCCGACCACCGGCGCAGTGGCGATGCAGGGCAGCGTGGCCGCGCTGCTGGAGCTGGGCATGGGCTTCCATCCGGATTTCACCGGGCGCCAGAACGCGCTGATGGCAGGCCAGCTGCTCGGCATGAGCGCCGCCGAGGTGATGGAGCTGATGCCGCAGATCGAGGAATTCGCCGGCATCGGCGACTACATGGACAAGCCGGTGCGGGTGTATTCGAGCGGAATGCAGATGCGCGTCGCGTTCTCGGTCGCCACCGCGCGCCGTCCGGACATCCTGATCGTCGACGAGGCGCTGTCGGTCGGCGACGCCTACTTCCAGCACAAGAGCTTCGACCGCATCCGCCAGTTCCGCCACCTGGGCACGACGCTGCTGCTGGTCTCGCACGACAAGCAGGCGATCCAGTCGGTGTGCGACCGCGCCCTGCTGCTGGACGGCGGCCGCCTGGCGCGCCAGGGCAAGCCGGAAGAGATCATGGATTACTACAACGCGCTGATCGCCGAGCGCGAGAACGCCACCGTGCGCCAGACCGGGCACAAGGAAGGCAAGGTGCAGACCGTCTCGGGCACCGGGGAAGCGACCGTGGCGCATATCGCGCTACTGGACGCGGACGGCCAGCCGGTCGAGGTGGTGGACGTGGGCGCCCCCGTGACGCTCGAGATCACGGTGCAGGCCAGGGCCGATATCCCGCGCATGGTGCTGGGCTACATGATCAAGGACCGGCTCGGCCAGCCGATGTACGGCACCAATACCCACCTCAAGGAACTGCCGCTCGAGCATGTGCGCGCCGGCGAAAAGATCGTGTACCGCTTCGCGTTCCCGATGAACCTTGGGCCGGGCACGTATTCGGTGGCCACCGCCATCGTCAGCACCGAGACCCACCTCGTCAACAACTACGAGTGGCGCGACCTTGCCCTCGTGTTCACCGTCATGAACATGCGCCGCCCGCACTTCGAAGGCAGCGCGTGGCTCGACCCTGCGATCGGCATTGAACGCCCATGACCTTCATCTCCTACGCCCAGAACTTCGAGGACGTGCTGCTGTGGCGCGCACTCGGCCATATCAAGAACGGCTTCTATATCGACGTCGGCGCCAATGACCCGGAAGAGCATTCGGTCACGCGCGCGTTCTACGACGCCGGCTGGCACGGCATCAACGTCGAGCCCCTGCCCTCGTACGCGGAGGCGTTCCGCGAGCAGCGCCCGCGCGACATCAACCTGTCGGTGGCGGCCGGCGGCAGCGAGGGCAGCGTCACGCTGTACGACGTCGCCTCGATCCCCGGCTGGGCTTCGCCCGAGGCCGCGGTGGCGGAGATGCACCGCAAGGAAGGGCATGAGGTGCGCGAACTGACGGTGCCGATGCGCACGCTGTCGGCCATCTGCGCCGAACACGTGCGCGGCGACATCCACTTCCTGAAAGTGGATGTGGAAGGCTACGAGGCCGAGGTCCTGCGCGGCATGGATTTCTCCCGGTTCCGCCCCTGGATCGTGGTGGTCGAGGCGACCACGCCGAACAGCCGCGCCAGCGCGCACGAGGGCTGGGATGCGCTGGTGACCGGCCAGCGATATTCGTTCGCGTGGTTCGATGGGCTGAACCGCTACTACGTGGCCGACGAGCATCCCGAACTGAAAGCGGCGCTGGCGGTGCAGCCGAATGTGTTCGACGCTTTCATCACGCATCACCTGGACAAGGCCTGGCGCGACGCCAGGAAGGCCCATAAGTCGAATGCCGCGCTGGAAGCGCGCGTGGCGAAGGAATCCGAGCAGCGCTGGCACGCCGAGCAGCGCGCCGACCGCGAGCAGGCGATCGCGCACGAGGCGCTGGCGCTGTCGCGCGAGCAGCTGGGCCGGTTGAATGAACTGCTGGAGGCGCAGCAGGCCCAGACGCGCGAGCTGGTCGCGCGCGACAGCGCCGCCCAGGCGGAACTGGCCGCGCTGAAGGTCGACAAAGCACGCCTGACCGATACGCTGGCCGCCCAGGCGCAGCAACATGCGGCGCTGGCCGCGTACGCCGAGCAGGTCCGCAACGAGCTGCAAAAGAAGCTCGACGAAGCGCACTGGCACGGCCACCAGGCCCAGCTCTGGGCGCGCGACCTGGAGCAGCGACTGGTGGCGACGCATGCCAGCACATCGTGGCGTATCACCGAGCCGCTGCGCCGGGCCGGCGCGCTGGTGCGACGCGTGCGTGGCGGCTCGGCGCGGGCCCTGCTGGGCCGCGCCGTCCGCAAGTTCACTGCCAGCGAACGCATGCGCCGCCTGCTGATTCCGGTGATGCTGCGCTTCCCGGGCCTCGGCAGGCGGGTCACCAGCATGCTGGCCACCATCAAGCAGGCCACGCCGGCACCGTCCACCGCCGCCGCGCTGGCGCCCGATATCCCCGAGATGCCGGCCGAGATCAAGGCGCTGCCACAGTCTGCGCGCCGCGTGGCCGAGGACCTGCAGCGCGCGCTGCACCCCAACCGCGGGAACTGACAGAACATTATGCGTATCGTTATCGACTTTGAATCGTGTACCTGCGGCCTGGATCCGCAGGCACTCGGGCTGGCCCTGGAACTGGCACGCACGGCCGGCAGCGGCGAGGTCCTGGTTGCCGTCTCCAGCGACGCGGGGGACCTGATTCCGGCTTTGCGGCACGGGCTGGGCGGCGCGCTGCCGCGCGAAAGCGTGCGGGTGTACAGCCTGCCTGCCGAGCGCGACGCCGGCACCGGCCTGCGCGCACTGCTGCGCGAGCATTTCCTGGCAGCGCTGGCGCCCGATTGCGTTCTGCTGCCGCGCGCCGGCGGTGCCGCGCCGTCCGCGCTACTGCCGAACGTGGTGGCGGCAGCGCCTGCCGACACCAGCGCGGTGGAACTGTGGAAGCACCTGCGCGAACTGCCGCCGGTTGCGCCGCCCGCGCCGGGCCGCCCGCGCCTGGCTTATGTGTCGCCGCTGCCACCGGAACACTCCGGCATCGCCGACTACAGCGCGGAGCTGGTGCCGGAGCTGGCGCGCTATTACGATGTCGAGCTGGTCATCGACCAGGATGCCGTGAGCGACCTGCGCCTGGCGCACTTCCCGCAACACCGCATCGACTGGTTCGAAGACAATGCGGATAGCTTCGACCGGGTGGTCTACCACTTCGGCAATTCGCACTTCCACAAGCACATGTTCGCGCTGCTGCGGCGCCATCCGGGCATCGTGGTGCTGCACGATTTCTTCCTGTCCGGGGTGCTGGACAACCTGGAACGCGAGGGCTACCTGCCCGGCTGCTTCCTCGAGGGCCTGTACGAGTCGCACGGCTACACCGCCATCCTCGAACACCGGCGCGACGGGCGCGTCCCGGCGATCTGGAAGTACCCGCTCAACAAGGGAGTCCTGGACAATGCGGACGGCGTGATCGTGCATTCGCCATTCTCGGTGCTGCTTGGGACCGAATGGTACGGCGCGGACGCGGTGCGCGACTGGCGCGTGGTGCCGCTCCTGCGCGGCAAGAGCGCGACCCACCAGCACGCCGACGCGCGCCGGGTCGCGCGCGAGCGCCTCGGCTTCAAGCCTGACGACTTCGTGGTGTGCAGCTTCGGCATGCTCGGCATCACCAAACTGAACGAAGAACTGCTGGACGCGTTCCTGGCCTCGCCGCTGGGGCGCGACCCGCACTGCCGGCTGGTTTTCGTGGGACAGAACGCGTCCAACAACTATGGCATCACGCTCGAGTACAAGATCGGCCGCAGCAGCGCTTCGAAGCGGATCCGGATTACCGGTTTCGTCGACCCTGCCACCTATGCCGATTACCTCGCCGCCAGCGATTGCGCGGTCCAGCTGCGCAGCAAGACGCGCGGCGAAACCTCGGCGTCGGTGCTCGACTGCCTGCTGTTCGGCATTCCCACGATCGTCAACGCGCACGGCTCCACCGCCTCGCTCGATCCGCGCACGCTGGTGATGCTGCCGGACCAGTTCGAGACGGGCGAACTGGCCGACGCCCTGGCGCGCGTGCGCGCCGAGCCTGAGCTGCGCGCGCAGCTGTCAGCGCGCGCCACCGAACTTATGCAGGAGCACCATGCGCCCGCGCACGTGGGCGCCCTGTACCGCGACGCCATCGAGACGTTTGCCGGGCACGGCCGCTTCAGCCGCTACCGGCGCCTGCTGCGCGATGTGGCGCGAAGCGCCGATACCGGTTCGGCCAGCCTGCCGGCGCTGGCAGCGGCGATCGCCCTGAACCAGCCGGCGACCGGACCGCGCCAGTTGCTGGTCGATGTATCGGCGCTGGTGGAGTCCGACCTGCGCACCGGCATCCAGCGCGTGGTGCGCAGCGTGGTGCAGGAACTGATCTCGAACCCGCCACCGGGCTACCGCGTCGAGCCAGTGTTCTCCTACGGCGGCAACCGCAGCTACCAGTATGCGCGCCGCTACACGCTGGGCGCGCTGGATGAGCACGAGCTGCTCCTCGAAGACGCTCCGGTGGAGCTGCGCGCGGGCGACATCTTCCTCGGCCTCGACCTGTTCACGAACGGCACCGCCCAGAACCACCAGCTGCTGCAATCGATGCGCAACCTCGGCGTCGAAGTGGTGTTCGTCGTCTACGACCTGCTGCCGGTGCTGCGCCCTGACGTGTTCCCGTTCGGGACCGAGCACCACTTCACGGAATTCCTGAATACCGCCACCACCGTCTCGGACGGGATCGTTTGCATCTCGCGCGCGGTTGCGGACGAACTATGCGGCTGGATCGCGACGCACCGCCCGCCGCGCCCGACGCCGCTGCAGGTGGGCTGGTTCCACCTCGGCGCTGACATCGACGCCAGCGCGCCGAGCGCCGGCCTGCCGCCCAACGCGGCGCACGTATTCACGGAAGTGGCCGCGCGCCCGAGCTTCCTGATGGTCGGCACGGTGGAGCCGCGCAAGGGTCATGCCCAGGCGCTGGCCGCGTTCGAGCGCCTGTGGGCGCAGGGCGTGGACGTCAACCTGGTCATCGTCGGCAAACAGGGCTGGATGGTCGACAAGCTGTGCGATCAGCTGGCCAGCCACCCGGAAAAGGACAAGCGCCTGTTCTGGCTGGCCGGCGTCTCGGACGAGATGCTGCTCAAGCTGTACGCCGCGTCCGCCGCGCTGCTGGCGCCATCGGAGGGCGAAGGCTTCGGCCTGCCGCTGATCGAAGCGGCGCAGCACAACATCCCGATCATCGCGCGTCGCCTGCCCGTGTTCCAGGAAGTCGCGGGCGAGCACGCCTACTATTTCGACGGCCTCGAGCCGCACCACCTTTCCGACGCGGTCGCCGCCTGGCTGGAGCTGTACCGCGCGGGCTCGGCGCCGGCATCGGCCGGCATGCGCTGGCTGACCTGGAGCGACAGCACGCGCCAGCTGCTGGACGCGGTGGTGCGCAAACAATGGTACCGCCTGGCAGAAGGAAAACAAGCATGAATGCATTCGACATCGCCGTCGTCATCCCCAGCTACAAGGTGACCCGCCACATCCTCGGCGTGATCGCGAAGATGGGTCCGGAAGTGGCGCGCATCTATGTGGTCGACGACAAGTGCCCTGACCACTCCGGCGCCTACGTGCGCGAGCACTGCACCGACCCGCGCGTGGTAGTGCTGGAGCACGCCGAGAACCAGGGCGTGGGCGGCGCCGTCATGACCGGCTACGCCGCAGCGATTGCGGACGGCATGAAAGTCATCGTCAAGGTGGACGGCGACGGCCAGATGAACCCGTCCCTGATCCCCGCGTTCGCCGCACCGATCCTGAACGGCGAGGCGGACTACACCAAGGGCAACCGCTTTTACGACCTGGAGCAGATCGGCTCGATGCCGCCGATGCGCCTGTTCGGCAATGCGGTGCTGTCGCTGATGACCAAGCTCTCGTCGGGCTACTGGAACCTGTTCGATCCGACCAACGGCTACACGGCGATCCATGCGGAAGTGGCCAAGCGGCTGCCGTTCAACAAGATCAGCCGGCGCTACTTCTTCGAGACCGACATCCTGTTCCGCCTGAACACGCTCAACGCGGCCGTGTGCGACGTGCCGATGGACGCCGTGTATGCGGACGAGGAAAGCAACCTGAAAATCTCCAAGATCGTCACCGAGTTCCTGGCCAAGCACACCCGTAACTTCCTCAAGCGGCTGTTCTACAACTACTACCTGCGCAATATGTCGGTGGCCTCGATCGAACTTCCGCTGGGCCTTGCGTTGATCCTGTTCGGCTCCATCTACGGCACCACCAGCTGGCTGGCGGCGCGCGAGGCAGGCATCTCGACCCCGGCCGGCACCGTCATGCTGTCCGCGCTGCCCGTGCTGATGGGCGCGCAGCTGGTGCTCGCCTTCCTCGCCTACGACATCGCCTCGGTGCCGCGCCAGCCCCTGCACAAGCGCCTGCGCGCACTGGCCCCGGATGCGTGAGTTCCTGCTCGGGCACCGGCGCCAGTTCGCGCTGTTCGTCGCCGGCGGCCTGCTGTCGGCGGTGGCCGACATCGGCGCCATGCAGCTCCTGATCGCGCGCGGCATCCATTACAGCCTCGCCACCAGCGCAGGGTTTGCGCTGGGCCTGTTGGTGAATTACGCCTTCCATGCGAAACTGACGTTCGCCGGCGCGAGCGGCAACACCCGCACCTTCCTGCGCTACCTGTGCGTGGTGGGCTTGAACTATGCGGTGACGATGGCGAGCGTGGCGCTGTCGGTCGAACTGGCGGGCCAAGCCTTGCCCGGCAAGATCGTCGCGCTGCCGTTGGTCGCGCTTAACGGATTCATACTCAGCAAATACTGGATCTTCAGGTAATGGACTTTCGCCCCATCCGCATCGATGCGGCCGCGATCGCGCAGTACTGCGGCCTGTTCCAGGCGTGCTTTCCGGGCACGAGGGTCTTCACGCCCGAATACGTGAGCTGGCTGTACGCCGCCAACCCGGACGGGCCGGCAGTCGGCTTCGACGCCTGGGAAGGCGATACGCTGGCCGCGCATTACGTGTGCGTTCCTGCGCTGGTCGAGATCGATGGCGTCCCGGTGCGCGTGCTGCTGTCGCTGAACACCGCAACCCACCCCGACTTCCAGGGCAAGGGCCTGTTTACCCGGCTGGCACAGATGACCTACGACGCCGCCGCCGCCGAGGGCTTCGGCGGCGTGTACGGCGTGGCCAATGCCAACAGCACGCCCGGCTTCCTGCGCAAGCTCGGATTCACGCTGGTGCGGCCGCTGGAGGCGCGCATCGGCATCGGCGGCCTGTGGACGCGCGAGCGCGAGATCGAACCGTCGTTCCGCCGCACGTGGAGCGACGCGAGCCTGGCGTGGCGCTGCGCCAACCCGAACAACCGCGTGCGCGCGCAAGCGGCCGCAGACGGGCTGCGCATGTTCGCGCGCAGCGTGCATGCGGCACTGCCCGCGTACGCCGAGCTGCGCACGGGCGGCCTGCCTGTCCCGCACGGCATGGAGGCCGGCGCCGTTTCGCCAGTGCGCCTGTACCTGGGGCTGCAGCCGGACGAGCGCGCGCGCTACTGGAACTATGTCAGCATCCCGCAGCGCCTGCGCCCTTCCCCGCTCAACTTGATCTTCCGCTCGCTCGGCCCGCGCACGCTGGCGCTGGACCCGAAGCGCATCGAGTTTTCCTTCCTCGACTTCGATGCATACTGAACCGGCAGCACTGTTCCTGTTCGCGCACCAGGATGACGAATTCGGCGTATTCCACCGCATCGAGGAATGCGTGCGGCAGGGCCTGCGCGTGCATTGCGCGTACTTTACCGACGGCGCCACTGCGGCCGCCAGCGCGCAGCAGCGCAACGCCGAATCGCTGGCCGTGCTGCGCCAGCTCGGCGTGCGCGCCGGGGACGTGCGCTTCGCCGGCCAGGAACTGGGCATTGCCGACGCGCGCCTGCCCGAGCACCTGGTCGCCGCGCATGCGTGGCTGCATGGCTGGCTGGACCAGTTTTCGCACATCGACAGCCTGCACGTCACGGCGTGGGAAGGCGGACACCATGACCACGACGCCCTGCATGCGCTGGCGGTGACCGTGGCGGAAGAACGCGGCCTGCTGCCGAAACTGCAGCAGTTCGCGCTGTACAACGCGCACGGCTGCCTCCACCCGTTCTTCAACGCGCTGAGCGCGCTGCCCGCGAACGGTCCGGTGCAGGCGCACCGCATCCCGCTGCGCGCGCGCCTGCGCTACCTGCGCCTGTGCGCCTCCTACCCCTCGCAGAAGACCACCTGGATCGGGCTGCTGCCCTTCGTCGCGCTGCGCTACCTGGTCCGCGGCACGCAGGACCTGCAACCCGTCTCCACGCATCGCCTCCACGAACAGCCGCATGCCGGCTCCCTGTATTACGAGCGCCGTGCCTTCTACACCTGGGCGCAGATGCAGGCGCGGCTGGCTGAACTCACCTCAAACAAGAACAATCCGAAAGCAAACCATGACTGAGCTACAGAACGACTTGCGCATCGCGCGGCGCGCGCCAGCTTTCCACTTCCCGTCCTGGAGCGGCGCGCTGGCGCGGCCGCGCGCCGCCACGCTGGTGCTGGCAGCGCTGATGGCCGTGGTGGCCGGCTGGCTGCTGTGCCGGAACCTCGGCCTGAACCCGGCCATCTTCGCCGACGAGTGGTACTACAGCAAAATGGCCCGCCTGCAGCCGCTGGCAGACGCGATCGTGCCGTCCTACCTGTACCTGTGGGTATATGGGGCGAGCGAGGCGTGCGGACGCGGCTTCCTCGACTGCGTGCGCGTGGCGAACGTGCTGTTCTACGTCGGCGCCGCGCCATTCATCTACCTTACCGCGCGGCGCTACGCCGGGCGCGCCAGCTCTATCATGGTGGCGCTGCTCGCCGCGATGGCGCCGGCGAATATCTATACCGCCTACTTCATGCCGGAGGCGCCGTACTACTTCGGCTTCGCGGTCCTGAGCTGGATGGCGCTGACGCGCGACCGCTGGCACTGGGCCGTACGCGCGCTCGCGGGCGGCGCCGTGCTGGGGCTGATGAGCCTCGTCAAGGTCCATGCCCTGTTCATCCTGCCGTCCTTCTGCCTGTACGTGGCATATGTGGCCTGGGGTGCTGCGCCGCAGGGCCGCCGCATCGCCGCGGCACTGGCCGCGGCAGTCCTGGCCGCCGGTTCCACAGTCGCGCTCAAGTTCGGACTCGGCTACCTGCTGGCGGGCGACGCGGGCCTGAGCCTGTTCGGCCCGTTCTACTCCGTGACCGCCAACTCGAGCGTCAGCCAGTCGCCGCTGCGGCTGCTGCCGCCAGGCTTCATCAACGCGCGCGGGCACCTGATGGGCATCGCCCTGCTCGCCGCGTTGCCGCTTGCGATCCTCGCGCACAACCTGGTCAGCCGCGCGGTGCGCGAACAGGCGGGCAAGGCGCGCACCGAACTGCACCTGTACACCCTCTTGATGCTGGGCGCCGGCGCCGGCATGACGATCGCGTTCACCGCCTCCATCGCCGGCTACGGTCCGCATGAAGTCCTGCGCGTGCACCTGCGCTACTACAACTTCGTCTTCCCGCTGCTGACCATGATCGCCGCGGCCGGCGTGGGCGCCTCGGTGGCTAACCTGCGCACCCGTTTCGCCTGGCCGATCGTCGTGCTGGTGTCGGCCGTGCTCCTGATCGCCGTTGTCAAACTGCCGACCTACCAGATCAATCCGGTCGACAGCCCGGAGCTGATGGCGATCCCGCTCGACACCTGGCTGGGACGCCTGGTGGTGGGCATCGACATCCTGGTGCTGGTGCTGTGGGGGCTGCGCAGCAAACTGGCCGCGCCGCTGTTCCTGTTCATCGCGCTGCCGCTGATGGCCGCCGCGGGCACCAGGCTCACCACCGTCTACCTGTCGCACCTCGAGCAGCCGGGCCGCCCGCACGACCGCGCAGGCAGGTTCGCGCACGACTACGTGCCGGCGGCCGAGCGCAAATACATCACCGTGGTCACCAACGACATCCAGCAGCTGATGCGGACCCAGTTCCACATCGACGACAAGGACACGGGCATGCTCGACCTCGCGCCGGGCACGCCGATCCAGCCCTACCAGATACCGGTGCGGCACAAGTGGCTGCTGGTGATCGGCAACCACCCGCTGCCGCCCGACATGGGGCTCAAGCCGGAGGTCGTGACGCCTGAATACCAGCTGGTGCGCATCAGCAGCAACTACCAGCCGATCGGCTCGTCCACGATGTCCGAACCGTTCGGGACTGGCATCGTCGAGCGGGCGGAAGGCCTGTCGCATGCCGAGCCATGGGGGCGCTGGTCGGACTCCAAGCAGGTCGTGCTCCACTTCAAGCAGCCGCTGCCGAAATACCTGAACGTGGTCCTGAAGGCGCAAGCGTATGCGGACAACACCACCCTGCCCTTCGTCATGCAGGTAGGCGACCAGTCCAGCGAATTCCGGCTTGCCGGGCCGCCGCAGGAAGTGCGCCTGCCGTTCGTGACCGACGGGACCCAGCGTTCGCTGACGATCACCGTCCCGCGGCCGATCGCCCCGAGTTCGATCGGACCGCCGGGCGACAACCGCACGCTGGGCATCGGCCTGATCGACGTCGCCATCGGCACCTACCAGCCCGACGCTCCCGCCAAATAGCCTTGCCTAACCGCAAACACTAGGGTGCCTGACCCCGGTATCAGTATCACAAACTGCTACCGGGGTCAGGCACCAGGGGTGGGACATGAAAAAAGGACGAAGCCAGTATCGCTTAGCGATACTAGTTTCGTCCTTTTTGGCAATGCGGAAGTAGCGGGAAACGCTACCGGGGTCAGGCACCCTAGTGTCGGGCACCCTAGTGTTGGGGCCTGGCTAGGGGCGGCGCTTATTGCTTGGGGAGGCCGCCGAGCAGGGCGGCGATCTTTTGCTTGGGCTTGCCGACGCGCGCTGGCGCCGCTTCGCGCGGGGCGGCGGCGACGCTCGGTTCGTATGGCTTGAGGAACCACGGGTCGACCTTGTCGCGGCGAGGGCTGGAGCCGGACGGACGCGTGCTGCGTTCGTCGCTGCGCGCGCGGCGCTCGGGGGCCGGACGCTCGCTGCTCCCATAGCGCTCGCTGCTGCCATAGCGCTCGCTGCGCTCGGGGGCGCGCGATCGCGAAGGACGCACGAAGCCGGGCAGTTCGCCGCGGGTGATGGTCTGCTTGATCAGTTTTTCGATGTCGGCCAGCAGGCGTTCGTCCTTTTCCGTGTACACGGACAGGGCGTCGCCGGAGGCGCCGGCACGGCCGGTACGGCCAATGCGGTGGACGTAGTCCTCGGCGTTGTACGGCAGGTCGAAGTTGATGACGCACGGGAGGTCGGAGATGTCGAGGCCGCGCGCGGCCACGTCGGTCGCGACCAGCACTTCGATGTCGCCCTTCTTGAAGGCGTCCAGCGCAGCCATGCGTTCCTGCTGGGTCTTGTCGCCGTGGATGGCGGAGGCCTTGATGCCGCTCTGCTCGAGGTGGCGCGACAGGCGCGAGGCGCCGATCTTGGTGTTCGAAAAGACGATCACCTGTTTCAGGTCGCGCGAGCGGATCAGGTGTTCGACGACGTCGCGCTTGGCTTCTTCTTCCACTTTGTAGACGACCTGGGTCACTTTGTCGGCGGTGGCGTTGCTGCGCGCGACTTCGATGGTGACCGGGTTGTCGAGGAAGGTGTTGGCCAGCTTTTTGATCTCGGGCGAGAAGGTGGCCGAGAACATGAGGTTCTGGCGCTTCTTCGGCAGCAGGTTGATGATGCGCTGCAGGTCCGGCAGGAAGCCCATGTCGAGCATGCGGTCGGCTTCGTCCATCACGAGCATCTGCACCTGGCCCAGGTTGACGTTCTTCTGTTCGACGTGGTCGAGCAGGCGTCCCGGGGTGGCGATGACGATTTCCACGCCGTTGCGCAGGATCGCGGTCTGCGGCTTCATGTCCATGCCGCCGAAGACGACGGTGGAACGCAGCGGGGTGTAGCGCGAGTAGGCGGCGACGTTTTCTGCCACCTGCACGGCCAGTTCGCGCGTGGGCACGAGCACCAGCGCGCGCACCGGATGGCGCGCGGGCGACATGCTCGGGTTGGCGTGCGCCAGCAGCATCTGGATGATCGGAAGCGAGAAGCCGGCGGTCTTGCCGGTGCCGGTCTGGGCGGCGCCCATGACGTCGCGGCCCCGCAGTACGACGGGAATCGCTTCGGCCTGGATCGGGGTCGGGTGTTCGTAGCCCTGGTCGGCCAGCGCACGCTGGATTTCGGCGGACAGGCCGAAGTCGGAGAAGCGGATGCCCTGGACTGGCTCTGGAACGGCAATCGGTGTTTCTGACATAGTTTTCGGTGGCCCGGCGCGGAGAGCGCACTGCAGGCCGCATGCTTTCTTAATCTGGGTAGCCCTAGAGGATACCTCAAATCCTGTCAACCGTGCAGGAAGCGCCAGCGCAACAATGCGATTGCCCGGCGAAATGGCGCGATAAGTGGTTTACACTTGCTTGTTTCCTATCAGAAAAACAATACGATGAGAATTCCTGTTCCGCGCACGCTCGCCAGCGCGATCGATTCGCACGATAACGGTTTCAACGCCGTGCGCCTGGTGTGCGCGCTGATGGTGGTGGCCTACCACGCCTGGCAGATGAATCCCGTGTTCTCGCGCACCGATCCGCTCACCCGCCTGATGGCGCCGGCGATGGACACGGGCACGCTGGCGGTCGGTGTGTTCTTCATCATCAGCGGGCTGTTCGTAACCCAGAGCTGGATGCGCGATCCGCAGCCGCTGCGCTTTGCCGCACGCCGCATCGCCCGCATCGTGCCGGGGCTGTTCGTGTGCCTGCTGGTGACGACCGTGCTGGCGGTGGTGTTCTTCTCCGATACCGGCGCGGCCGGCCTGGCCTCGGGCGCGCCGTGGCGCTATATCTTCGGCAGCTCGGTGCTGCACCTCCTGCAGTACAACATCCCGCCGGAGGAGCTGCGCATCGCCGGGGTGCTGGGCGGGATCGACCTGAACGGTCCTCTGTGGACGCTGTACTGGGAGGGCCGGATGTACGTGATGGTGGCGCTGATCGGCCTGGCGGCGGTGCTGCCGATGCGCGTGTGGATGCGCAATGCCGCGATCTTCCTGCTGCTGGCGGCGCACCTGTTCCCGTCGGTGCTGTCGGGCTATGTGTGGGAAGTGCGCATGTGGTCCCTGTTCCTGTTCGGGATGCTGCTGCAGACGGTGGCGGCGCACGCGCGCATCGGCCCCGTCCACGTGTTGTGCGCGCTGGCGCTGCTGCTGCTGAACTGGACGCGCAACGCCTCGCTGACCGACAGCCCGCTCACTTTCTTCGGCGTGATGCTGGTGGCGGGCGCCGCGGCGCTGTGGATCGGCAGCGCACGCACGCGCGCCCTGCAGCACTTCCGCACCCACGATTACTCGTTCGGCATCTATATCTGGCACTGGCCGGTGCTGCTGATGCTGCGCGCGGTCCTGCCTCCGCTGGACGCGCTGCCGCTGTTTGCGGTGAGCCTCGCGGTCATCGTGCCGGTGGCGATGCTGAGCTGGCACTTCGTCGAGGCGCCGGCCATCCGCACCGTGCGGCGCCTGATGCGGGAGCGGGCCAACGACAGGGCCGCGGCGCCGTCGAATTAATAACGACAGCATCCCGCGACGAGGGTGCGCCATGCCCTGAGGAAACACTGTATAATTTTCCTTGCGTCAACTTTATTGCAAGATTAGCAACGACATGCAACCGCCCCTTCGCGCACCGTCCAGCCCCGCCCGGGCATTCTGGCGCGCCGTGGCATCGCTGCTGCTCGTGTTCACCTGCCTGTCCGCCAGCGCGGCGGCGCCGTCCCAGCTGCGCTTCCAGCGGCTCGGCGGCGTTGGCATGGCAGACCTGTCGATCCTCTCCCTGGTGCAGGACCGCCTGGGATTCACGTGGATCGGCACCGCCTCCGGCCTGTACCGCTACGACGGCTACGAGGCGGTCCGCTACGGCAACCAGCCGAAGAATCCGCGCAGCCTCCCGCACGACCGCGTCACCGACATCCTGGAAGACCGCCAGGGCCGCATCTGGGTGGGCACCAACGAAGGGCTGGCGCGCTTCGACCCGCACACCGACGACTTCACGCGCTTCGCGCCGAAGAACCCCGCGCACACGCAGCTGATCGTCAAGCAGATCCTCTCCGACGGCGCCGACGGCCTGTGGATCGCGACCTGGGGCGGGGTGCAGCATGTCGATACCCTCACCGGACAGTTCACCGTCCACGCGCATGATCCGTCCGACCCGCACAGCCTCGCCTCCAACGATGTCAATGCGCTGGTGCGCGACGAGGTGGGCGGGCTGTGGGCCGCGACCTGGCCGGGCGGACTCGATTACCTCCCGCCGGGCAGCAGCAAGTTCCGCCACTACCGCATCGATACCGCGGAGCGGCCCGACAGCAAGCTGAATATCGCGCGCGCCCTGCACATCGATGGCGACAAGAACCTGTGGATCGGCACCGAGAAAGGCGTCGTGTTCCTGAAGGCGGGAGCGCCATGGGGCGAACGCGTCGGCCTGGTGACGCCGCCAAGCCGCATCAACCGCTTCTTCAGCGATAGCAGCGGCAGCGTCTGGGCGGGCACGCTGACGGCCGGCCTGCTGCGCTGGGAGCGCGGTTCGGACACGGCCCAGCGCTACCGTCACCGCGCCTACGATCCGTACAGCCTTCCGGCCGACGACGTGCGCGCGATCATGCAGGACCGCGGCGGCATGCTGTGGGTCGGCACCTACACCGACGGCATCGGCCTGGTCAACCGCAACAGCACCGGCTTCCGGCGCTTCGTGGCGCACGATGCGCAGCACGGCCGCGACCTGCCGGGCAGCGCCTTGCAGGCCATCGCCGGGGCCCCCGACGGGCGCCTGTGGCTCGCCACCAACCGCGGCTTCTCGCTGTTCAATCCCGCCAGCGGCGAAGTCGAGCGCATTTACCAGGCGCGCGCGGGCCAGCCCGGCGCGCTGTCCAACGATATCGTCTACAGCCTGTACCAGCAGCCCGGCGGGCCGCTGTGGGTCGGCACGTCGGCGGGGCTGAACCGCCTCGATCCGGCCACCGGCCAGTTCAGCGTGATGCGCTTCGACCACATCATGGCGGGCTTCATCAATACCATCGCGCCATCGGCCGACGGCACGCTGTGGCTGGGCACCGGCGCGCAGGTCATCCGCTTCAACCCCGCCAGCGGCGCCTGGAAGACCTATCCGAGCCAGGCCGGCGTTCCCGGGACTCGCGCGGTCACGGGCACCACCGTGATCGTGGAGGACCGGCGCGGCCGCGTGTGGATGGGGTCGGGCTGGAACGGCGGCGGACTCGATATGCTCGACCCGGCCACCGGTAAGTTCCGCAATTTCCGCCATGTGCCGGGCGATGTTTCCTCGCTCAGCCACGACAACGTGTTTGCGCTGCACGAGGACGCCCAGGGCCGCATGTGGGTCAGCACGGCCAAGGGCCTGCACGAAATCGTCAGCGGCCCATCCGGAGCCATCCGCTTCCGCAGCTATCCGATCGATACCGGCGCCGATGCGCTGACGCCGCACTCGATCCTGCACGACGAGTCGGGCAAGCTGTGGATCGGCACCGTGCCCGGCCTGATCCGTCTCGATCCAGAGTCCGGCCGGTATGACCGCTATACCGCCACCGACGGGCTGACCGCCGGCTTCGGGCTAGGTGCGGCGTGGCGCGCGGCGGATGGCATCCTGTACTTCGGCGGCACCAAGGGCCTGACCGGCGTGGAGCCGGCCAGGGTGCGCGCCGTGTCGGTCGCGCCGCAGGTGGCGATCACCGATATCAGCGTGCTGAACCAGTCGCTCACGACCAGGCGCGGCGGCAGTGTCCTGGAGGGCAGCGTCAACGCCCCGCGTTCGCTCACGCTGACTGCGCAGGACCTGGTGTTCTCGGTCGAATTCTCCGCCCTGCACTACACCAATCCGCTGGCCAATACCTATGCCTACCGGCTGGTCGGCTTCGACAGCGACTGGGTGTACACCGGCGCGGAGCACCGGCTCGCCACCTATACCAACCTCAATCCAGGCCGCTATCGCTTTGAAGTGAAGGCCGCGAATGACCGCGGCGTCTGGAGCGCGCGCGCCGCGTCCTTCGACGTGGTGATCCTGCCGCCGTTCTGGGCGACCTGGTGGTTCCGCGCGGTGGCAGGCTTCGGCACGTTCGCGCTGCTGGCAAGCGTGTACGGACTGCGCGTGCGCAGCCTGAAGCGGCAGCAGGCGCGCCTGCGCGACCTGGTCGCAGAACGCACCCGCGAGCTCGAACTGACGAATGCGAAGCTGGAAGAGCTGACCACCACCGATGCGCTGACCGGCGTGACCAACCGCCGCGGCTTCGACCATGCACTGCAGCGCGAATGGCGGCGCGCGACGCGCACCAGCGGCAAGGTCGCGCTGGCAATGCTGGACGTGGACCATTTCAAGAGCTACAACGACCGCTATGGCCACCAGGCCGGGGACCAGGCGCTAAAGGCCGTGGCGGCGGTGATTTCAGCGCATGCGCGCCGCACCACCGACCTGGTGGCGCGTTACGGCGGCGAAGAGTTTGCGCTGCTGGCGCCGTCCGCCAACCTGGTGCAGGTCATGAAGATGGCGAACGATATCTGCGCCGCGCTGCGCGAGCTGGCGCTGCCGCATGGCGGTTCGCCGGAAGGCATCATCACGGTCAGCGTGGGCGTGGCCGCCATGGTGCCGTCCCCGGACGACAAGCCCGAGGCGCTGGTCGAACGCGCCGACCGCGCGCTGTACCGCGCCAAGCTTGGCGGCCGCAACCGCGCGGTATGCGAGCAGGATGCGCGCAGCACCACCACTCCTGCCTGACCCGCCAGGGGTCCTCTTCGCAAACGCTAGTGCTGCCAGTTCTTCCTGGCGGCGGCTTGCTCCTGTGTGGCGTTGAGCGGGTCGCCCTCGATGCGCTCGTCGATGGCTTCGAGCACGGCGGGCGGCATCTCCGTGCCGGCCTGTCGGTAATCGCCGCCAGCCGCGCCGCCCTCGGCGACGACCGGCAACGTCCAGCGCCCGCCCTCGCGGCAGGCCAGGCCGGCCGTCTGCTGGTGGGTGAAGCTGCGGCAGTAGGCGCCGTTTTTGGAAACGAAGGTGACGCCGATGCGCGTGCCGCCCTGCCCGCTGCTGGCCAGCTTGTTCGACAGGGCATCCTCCAGGCCGGCCTGGGCGACCAGCACGCCATTGCTGCTGGCGATGTCGGACTCCGGCGCGCTCTCCCGGCCGGCCATCACGCCGATCAGCGCGGCGGCGGCGATGCCGCCAAGCTGCATCCAGCTGCGCCGCTGCGGCGGCGGTTGCCGCTTCGCTTCGCGGGCCGCGCGTGCCAGGTCGATCGGCGTGACTTCCGGCGGCAGCTCCGTGCGTGGACGCGCTGCCTGCTGGAGCCGCTGCGGCACCGGCTCGTCCACCACCGGCGCGAACGCGGCAAAGACGTTGTCGCGCAAGGCGCGGTGCTGCTCGACGCGCGCCGCGATGGACTGGTCCGCGCGCATCGCCTGTTCGATGCCGGCACGGGTGGCCTCATCCAGTTCCCCGTCGGCGTACGCCATCAGGATTTCGTCGCTGTACTTCATGCTGTGTCCTTCGTTGGTCCGGCCAGGATCGCCTGCAGTGCCTCGCGCGCTCGCGCCAGGCGGCTGGTCAGCGTACCGACCGGGATGTCCAGTGCCTCCGCGGCCTCCTTGTACGGCAGGCCGTCGACCAGCACCAGGCCAATCACCATGCGGTGGTCTTCCGACAGCATGCTGATGGCCTTCTGCACCGCGATCCTCTGCTGGTGCGCTTCCGCCGATTCGTCCCCGACGTGCTCCCCCGCTTCCTCGGGCGCGAACACGCGGTCGCGCCGGATGCGGCTGCGCACCTCGTCGATCCACGCGTTCTTCACGATCCGGAACATCCAGCTGTCCAGGCGCGTGCCCGGCTCCCACTGCTCGCTGCGGGTGAGCGCGCGTTCCAGCGCCACCTGCACCAGGTCGTCCGCATCCTCGCGGTTGTAGGTCACGGTCCGCGCGAAACGGCGCAGCCGTGGCAGCAGCTCGGCGAGTTGGCGGTGGAAGGCGGCAGCGTGGTTGGACATGGCGTTACAGGTAAAACGCGCGGCGGATGGATTTTCTTCCGTGTCCCGTTCGTTTTATTTACATGGACTGCTTATATTATCATCGGACAATGAAACGAATCCGCACCCTACTTGCCCTCACCGCCCTGCTGGCGGCCTCGCACGCGCAGGCCCAGCTTGGCCTGCCGCGGGTGCAGCTGCCGCTGCCGTCGCAGGTGGGGCCGATCGACACGGGCCGCCTGCGAGAACCGCTGCAGGCGCCGCTCGACATCGTGCGCGACGTGTCGCGCCTGCGCCTCGATACCGTGACCGGCCTGCTGCAACGCCACCGCGATGTGCTGGAGGCGGACCCGCGCGGCGAACCCGTCGTGCGCCGCGAGATCCTCGCGTTTGCGCCCTCTCCGGCCGGACTGGCGGCGGCCGCCTCGCTTGGCATGGCCGTGGTACGCGAAACATCGTTCGGCGCCGGCGGCGAGCAGATGGTCGTGCTGGGCGCGCCCGCATCGCTGTCCACGGCGGAGGCGCTGGAACGCCTGCGCGCGCTCGACCCGGAGGGCATCTACGACTTCAATCATATCTATACAGGCAGCGGCGCGCCGGGCGAGCTGGCGCAGCCCGCGGCCGGTGCCGCGCCGGCGGCCGCTGCGGACGCTCCTGCGGTGGGCCTGGTCGACAGCGGCGTGGATGCAAGCCACATCACGCTGCGCGACGCGGCGATCCAGCGCTGGGGATGCAATGGCGAGGCCAGGCCGGCGACGCACGGCACGGCCGTCGCTGCGCTGATGGTCGGTTCCGCGCAGCGCTTTCGCGGCGTGCTGCCGCGCGGGCGCCTGTACGCCGCCGACATCTACTGCGACAGCCCGACCGGCGGCTCGGCCGAGCGCATCGCGGGCGCGCTCGCGTGGATGTCGCGCGAACGGGTCGGCGTCGTCAACCTGAGCCTCGTCGGGCCGCACAACAAGCTGCTGGAGCAGGTGGTGCGCCTGATGGTCCGGCGCGGCCACCTGATCGTGGCGGCGGTCGGCAACGACGGTCCGGCCGCGCCGCCGCTCTACCCTGCCAGCTATCCGGGCGTGGTGGGCGTGACCGCGGTGGACAAGCGCGGCAAGCCGTTGCCGGAAGCTGCGCGCGGGCCGCAGGTCATGTTCGCTGCGCCCGGAAATAATATGGTCAGCGCGGATGCCGGGAATGACGGCTTCCGCCAGGTGCGCGGCACCTCGTTCGCCGCCCCCATCGTGGCGGCAATGCTGGCCACCGATGCGCAGCGGCCCGATCCCCAGGTGGCCAGGCTGGCGCTTGCGCGCCTGACAGCGCGCGCCGTGCGGCCCGATACCGCCAGCGTGTCGAACGCGCTTGGCTACGGCATCGTCGGCGCCGATTACCGGGTCGATCCCGCCCGTTTTCGCTAATTTGAAAAAAATTTTCAAACCGATGGATTAAACCCCGGATGCGGTTCGTTTTCCTTGCATCGGCAGCGGATTGTCCGCGCCAGTTAAGGAGAACAGAACATGAAACACGCATTCGTCATCAAGCAAATCGCTTTCGCAGCTTCCCTCGTCATCGCTTCGTCCGCACATGCGCAGCTGCTTGG
This sequence comes from Pseudoduganella sp. GCM10020061, assembly GCF_042683405.1. Taxonomy (NCBI): domain Bacteria; kingdom Pseudomonadati; phylum Pseudomonadota; class Betaproteobacteria; order Burkholderiales; family Oxalobacteraceae; genus Pseudoduganella; species Pseudoduganella sp. GCM10020061. Next base: position 412,383 of record NZ_JBHUJS010000003.1, read on the forward strand.
CGGCGGCGGCCTTGGCGGCGCGCTCGGTGGCCACGGCGCCATCGGCGGTTCGCTGTCCGGCATGGGCGGCCTGAACGCTCCTGCCATGACCCGCCCCGACCTGCAGATCGACCGCACCGCCGGCCGCCTCGAACGCGTCCGCCGCGACACGACGGCACAGGCCGAAGCCGCGGCAAACGCGGCGCGGCGCAATGCGGGCCAGGTGAACGGCTCGGCGAACGGATCCGGCAGCGGCAGCCTGGCGGGTGCCGTGGACGTGCCGGCTGGCCCGTCCGGCTCGGCCAGCGGCGATGCGCAGCGCACTGGCAGTGCCGGCATCGGCAAGTCGGTGGGCGGCCAGTTGCTGGGCAGCGCCAGCACTGCCGGCAGCGGCGCAGCCGATGCAGCGGGCAACGGCGACATGCAGAAAAGCGGCGGCCTGGCGCTCGGCAAGTCGGTGACCGGTGCAGCGGAAGCGGCGGGTAACGGCAGCGCGGAAAAGCGCGGCGGACTGGCGCTCGGCAAATCGGTGACCGGTGCAGCGGAAGCGGCAGGTAGCGGCAGCGCAGAGAAGCGCGGTGGACTGGCGCTCGGCAAATCGGTGACCGGTGCCGCGGATGCGGCGGGTAACGGCGGCGCGGAAAAGCGCGGCGGACTGGCGCTCGGCAAATCGGTGACCGGTGCAGCGGAAGCGGCAGGTAGCGGCAGCGCAGAGAAGCGCGGTGGCCTGGCGCTCGGCAAGACCCTGAATGGCGCCGGCAGCGCGGAAGGCTCGGCACAGAAGACTGGCGGCCTCGCTCTCGGCAAGTCGGCCACGGGCCAGGGCGGTGCCGAAGGCGGCGCGCAAAAATCCGGCGGCCTCTCTCTGGGCAAGTCGGTCAGCGGCGAAGCGAGTGGCGAAGCAAACGGCGAGGCTGCGGTGAGCGGCGGCCGTGGTGCGCTGCGCGGCATCGCGCAAGGCGCGGCGTCCGGTGCGCGCAACCAGGCGAATGCGGCACGCGAATTCGGCCAGGCGACTGCGGCCAATGCGCGTACGACGGGCAAAGCGACTGGCGAGGCAGCGCGTCGCGGCGCCGGCAGCATGGGCGGCAGCGCAAGCGTGTCGGCCAGCGGCAGCGGCAAGGCGTCCGGTTCGGCTAAGGGCGGCAAGGGCCAGGGCGAGTAACGCAAGCGCGGGGACGCACGTCGCGCTGGCGCGCAGGTGCGGTCCCTGCTGCCATTTTCTGTGTGTGGTGGGCGGGGCTGTCCGATGGGCAGTCCCGCTTTTTTCATGGAGTGCTGTGCGCCGGACGTGGGCGCGCAAACAGCTTATGAAGGGATGAGCCCGTGTTCGTCGAGCAGGTCGTGCATCAGTTCCAGCCGGATCAGGGGATTGTCGAGCGTGAGCATGTCGTGCTTCTGCTGGTTCGACAATGGCAGCAGGTCGCACCAGCGGTTCGACACCCAGCCGCAGTCCGCGAGCAGGAATGGCGGCAGCAAGGGCCAGCGGTCTTCGGCGATGCCGGCCAGCGAGACGATGACGCGTTCGAGCGCATCCGCGGCGCCTTGCAGCTCGGACGGAATCCGGACGGGGCGGTCGTCTTCCATGGTCTCGACTTCCGCGTACCACAGCCCCGCGGTGCGCTGTTCGGAGGACACGATGTTGAAGCGCGAACCGCCGCGGCACACGATGCGCAACAGCCCCGGCGTGTCCGAGACCGAGTGCGTGACGGTGGCCAGCGTGCCTGAGTGCACGAAGCGCTCCAGCACGTCCGGCTTGCGGATTTCCGAGCCCTGCGTGAGCAGCACCACGCCGAAGGGCTTATCCTCCAACATGCAGCGGGCGATCATGTCCAGGTAGCGAACCTCGAAGATCTGCAACCGTAAGGTCCCGCCCGGAAACAAGACTGTATTCAGGGGAAATAACGGGATGGAAAGCCGCTCGCTCATGGCCCTCATGATGACAGAATCGCGGACGGTATCGCGCACCGTAGATGTGCGTTTACCGCCACGGCGGCCGCGAGCATGGGCGTCCCAGTGGCGGGCCCGCCCGCTGCGCGCCAGCCGAAAAATGGGTAAGCTGTGTCCAGTCGGGTTCGCAACGGCGCCCAGCCAGACCTGGTGGTGCAGGATGAACAAGTTCTTTCAAGAGGTACTGCGGCCCGATGCCCTGGACCGCGAACTGGTCCATAAACACGAGGCCGACATCGAATTCATGCTGCCCCGCGTGGGCGCAGTATTCGGACTGTGCATCGTGGCGTTCGCCGGCTGGGACTTCATCGTCGAACCCGCGATCGCAATCCAGTCGCTGGCGATCCGCACAGTGGCGGTACTGCTCGCATTCCTCATTTTCTTGCCGTCGGCGAAGCGTTTCGGGCCCGAGCAGCGCGCCGGCTTCATGTTCGCCGTCTATCTATGCGGGGTGATGCTGGCGGAAGTGCGCAGCACCCTTCCCTCCAGCATCGCCGGCGTGACCGCGTGCCTGGCCACCGTGTGGCTGGTATCGATCCGCATTCGTACCTTCGTGGCGATGGTGGCGATTCCCTCGGTCCTGTTCACGGTGCTGGTGTTCACCCGGCTGCCGATGATGGAAGCGCTGAATGCGCTGATGATGTACGTGGTGTCGCTCATCATCGCGCTGCTGGTGATGGTGACGGCGCGCCAGTTCCGCCGGCGATCGGCCGCCCTGCGCGCCCAGCTGCTAAGCACCGCGCGCTACGACAGCCTGACCGGTGTCTGCAACCGCGGCTACATCCTCGAACTGGCCCTGCGCGAACTGGAGCTGGCGCGGCGCCACGCGCGTCCTCTGGCCGTGGCCATGCTCGATATCGACTACTTCAAGCGCATCAACGACACCTACGGGCACGATGTCGGCGACAAGGTGATTCGCGAAGTGGCACGCGCCTGCGTCGAGCACCTGCGCGCGACCGACCACTTCGGCCGCTTCGGCGGCGAGGAGTTCATCGCCGTGCTGCCCGAGATGGACGCCGCTGCGGCCGTGCAGTGCGCCGAGCGGCTGCGCGCGGCGATCGCGGCGGTGGCGGTGCCCACGCCGCAGGGAGAGGTGCACGCCAATGCCAGCATCGGCGTGGCGCTGCTGCCGCCGGGCGGCACGGCCGACTGGCAGGCCCTGCTCAAGCAGGCGGACGTGGCGCTGTACCGCGCCAAGGCGGGCGGCCGCAACCGCGTGGTGCTGAACGAAGACGCGATCGCTCCGCGGTGATACTCCCCCCGGGTATGCCGCACACGGCAACGGCAGCAAAAAAAGAGGGGGGGTATGCCGGCAAACCGCGTTCCGGGCCGCATACCCCCCCTGCATGGGAAGGCGATGGCCGCAAGCGCGTTCCGCAGGGAGGACTGCAGCCGCCAGGCAATCTCTGGTAACCTGCCCCCATTCATGAAAACCGCCCTCATCATCATCGGCGCGATCTCGGTCGTACTGGCAGTCCTGGGACTGTTCCTGCCGCTGCTGCCGACCACGCCGTTCCTGCTGCTCGCGTCGGCCTGCTTTGCGCGCGGCTCGGACAAGATGCACAAATGGCTGCTCAACCACGGCCTGTTCGGCGCCTACCTGCGCAGCTACGAGGAAGGCAAGGGCATCCCCTTGCGCGGCAAGATCGTCGCCATCACCCTGCTATGGGTATCGATGACGGTGTCGATGGCGATGGTGGGACAGCTTGCGCTGCGCCTGCTGCTGGCCGCGATCGGGCTGGCAGTCACCATCTACCTCTGGAAATTCGTCCCCACCCGCATCGGCTCCCCGGCGCCCTGAACGGCAGCGCCGTCGGCATCAGCGGCGCCGCAGGATCGAGCCGAGGATGCCGCGGATGATCTCGCGTCCCACCTGCGAGCCAATGCTGCGCGCCGCGGACTTGACCATGGATTCGACCGGCGTTTCGCGGCGGCGGCTGCCGCTGCTGCCGCCCAGCATGCCATCGAACATGCCTGGTTCGCGCGCCGGCTCGGGCTGCGCGCGCGGGCGCGCTTTCGGCGCCGGCGCTTCCTGTTCCTCGACGCGGCGCGACAGGATCTCGTGCGCCGATTCGCGGTCGACCGTCTTCTCGTAGACGCCGGCGACCAGCGACTGCGCCATTACTTCGGCGCGTTCCGCCGCGCCGATCGGGCCGATCTGCGATGCGGGCGGCAGGATGAACGCGCGCTCCACCATGCGCGGACTGCCCTTCTCGTCGAGGAAGGACACCAGCGCCTCGCCCACGCCCAGTTCGGTGATCACTTGCGCCGTATCGAGCGCCGGATTGGGTCGGAAGGTCTCGGCGGCGGCCTTCACCGCTTTCTGGTCGCGCGGCGTGTAGGCGCGCAACGCATGCTGAACGCGGTTGCCCAGCTGTCCCAGCACCGTGTCCGGGATGTCGAGCGGATTCTGGGTGATGAAGAACACGCCCACGCCTTTCGAGCGGATCAGGCGCACCACCTGTTCGATCTTCTGCAGCAGGGCCTTGGGCGCATCGGCGAACAGCAGGTGCGCTTCGTCGAAGAAGAACACCAGCTTGGGCTTGTCCAGGTCGCCCACTTCCGGCAGGTTCTCGAACAGTTCGGCGAGCATCCACAGCAGGAACACGGAGTAGAGCTGCGGCGCGTGCAGCAGTTTGTCGGCGGCGAGGATGTTGACCACGCCCTTGCCGCGCGCGTCCGTCTGCAGCAGGTCGTCGATGTTGAGCATCGGCTCGCCGAAGAAGCGGTCGCCGCCCTGCTCTTCGATCGCCACCAGGCCGCGCTGGATCGCGCCGATGCTGGCCGGCGAGATGTTCCCGTAGGTGGTGCGGAATTCGGCAGCATTGTCGCCGACGTGACGAAGCATGGCACGCAGGTCGGCCAGGTCGAGCAGCAGCAGGCCGTTGTCGTCGGCGATCTTGAAGACCAGCTGCAGCACGCCTTCCTGCGTGTCGTTCAGGTTCAGCATGCGCGCCAGCAGCAGCGGGCCGAGGTCCGAGATGGTCGCACGGACCGGGTGGCCCGCTTCGCCAAACACATCCCAGAAGGTGACCGGGCAGGCCGACCACGCCGGCGCATCCAGGCCCAGCTTCTGAAGCCGCGCCGCCATCTTCTCCGATGGCTGGCCAGGCTTGGCCATGCCGGACAGGTCGCCCTTCACGTCCGCCATGAACACCGGCACGCCGATGTCGGAAAGCGCCTGCGCGATCACCTGCAGCGTGACGGTCTTGCCGGTGCCGGTCGCGCCAGTAATGCATCCGTGGCGGTTGACGAGGTTCGACAGCAGTTCGAGGACGGCCGGCGGCTGGGTGGCTTGGGCGATGGGAAGCGCTTTTGGCATGGGATTCTCGCGGTGGTGGCCGGACCATCCGGCTCATGCACGTGAGTCTACAACGAAGTGCGCAGCGCGCGCCGCGTCAGGGGAGCGTCCCCGGCTTTCAGGCGCGCGGGGCCGGCGACTAAGGACCGGGCTTGCCTGCCCTGCGCCGCCATTCGGCCACCTGCTCGCCCGCCGTGGCCAGGTCGACGTGGCGCAGGCCGGGCAGCGAGCAGCGCGCCAGGCCCACCGCCGTTCCGCCGCACCACAGTTCGACGCCGGGCGGCCGCGTCGCGGACAGCTCGGACAGGCCGGCGAGCATCTGCTGCGTATTGCTCGCGATCGAGAACGACAGGGCCACGACGTCGGCCTGCCCGGCGGCGCGGGCGATGTCGGCGACCGGCAGGCTGACGCCCAGCGGGACGCAGTGCGCGCCTTCCAGCGTGAATATGGCTTCGGCCATCAGCAGGCCGATGCTGTGCTGCTCCTGCGGGAAAGTGGTCAGCACGATGACCGGGCCGCTGTGCCCGGACGCCGGGATGCCGGCGATCCCGACGCGCAGCACGTTCTGGAGCACTTCGGTGAACAGGTGCTCCTCGTAGACCTGGAAGGTGCCGCGCTCCCAGCAATCGCCCACCGCGGTCACCAGCGGCGCTGCGATCTCCAGGACGAAGTCGCGCAGGCCGCGCCGGGCCATGGCTTCCATCAGGCCGGTGCGCAGCGACACGATGCGGTGCAGGCGGCAGTCTTCCAGATAGGCCGACAGCTCTTCGGTATGCACGCCGCGGCTCCACGGGCCCTGCCCTTCGAAGGCACGTTCGGAGAGCGCCGCCAGTTCCTCGCTGCCCAGCGCCAGCAGCTTGCCGGGGCGGTGGCCCTTGTCCATCAGGCGCTTGATATGGCGCAGCCGCGCCACCTGGTCGGCCGGGTAGAGGCGGTCGCCGTTGGCATCGCGCAGGGGCCGGGGAAAACCGTAGCGGCGCTCCCAGACCCGCAAGGTGTCCTTGCCCAATCCGGTATCGCGTTCGACTGCCGCGATGGGCAGGTTGATCATGTTGTTGGTGGCGCTCATAGCGGTGCGAATTGTACCCTCAAATTTGTCCTAGACAAATGTTGACATCAGGAAATAAACGTTTTAGTATGCACATCTTTCATTGACCGGTTACGTGATCCGCCATGCAAACTGCCCTGCGCACTGCCCTCCTGACCCTCCTGCTGGCCACGGCCGCCGTGCATGCCGCCCCGTCCGTGCCCAAGGCCGGTCCAGCCGACCAGGAATGGAAGCTCGGCAAGGCGCTGCCTCACCCAGCGGACAACGCCGCCACGCCGGCCCGGGTAGCGCTGGGCAAGGCGCTGTTCTTCGATCCGCGCCTGTCGGGCAACGGCACCGTGTCCTGCGCCAGCTGCCACCACCCTGGGCTGGGCTGGTCTGACGGCCAGAAGAAGTCGATCGGCATCAACGGCCAGCGCCTGGATCGCGCGGCGCCCACCATCGTCAACGTGGCCTTCAACACCCAGTTCATGTGGGACGGACGCGCCAGGTCGCTGGAGGACCAGGCCACCGGCCCGCTCGCCTCGCCGCAGGAGATGTCGACCGACTTCCAGCACATGAAGCTGATGCTTGCCTCGCTCGAGGGCTACCGCACGATGTTCGCCGCCGCCTACCCCGGCGAAGCGGTATCGGAGCGGACCGTGGCGAAGGCGCTTGCGGCGTTCCAGCGCACGGTGGTCTCGCGCGACTCGCGCTTCGACCAGTGGCTGGGCGGGAAGCGCGGCGCGATCACGCAGCAGGAGTACCGCGGCTACCAGCTCTTCAAGGGCAAGGCCAACTGCGCTGCCTGCCACTCGGGACCGAACTTCACCGACAACGGCTTCCATAACATTGGCGTGGCGCAGGGCGGGCATGAGGATGTGGGCCGCTACAAGCTGCGCGCGCTGCCTTCCATGAAAGGCGCGTTCAAGACGCCCACGCTGCGCGACGTCGCCCTCACCGCGCCGTACTTCCGCGACGGTTCCGCCGCCACGCTGCGCGAGGTGGTCGAGCACTACAACGCGGGCGGCGCGCAGCCGGCTCCGGCCAACCTGTCGCCGGAAGTCCGGCCGCTGCAACTGACTCCCGCCGAAGTCGACGACCTGGTCGCATTCATGAAGACGCTGACCGGCCGCCAGAAGCCGGTCACGGTTCCCGTATTGCCGCAATAACGCACCCTCTCCCCACCAGCAAAGGAATCACCATGAACATCCGCGTTCCCGCCCTCGCCGTCGTCGCATGCCTGCTCGCGCACACCGCCCACGCCGGTGAACATATCGTGTCTCAAAAGGGCAAGGCCTTCTCGCAGCCGACCATCAAGGTCAAGGCCGGCGAGTCGGTCAAGTTCGTCAACGACGACGCCTTCTCGCACAATGTGTTCTCGCTGTCCGAGGCCAAGAGCTTCGACCTGGGCACCTACGCCAAGGGCGCATCCAAGAGCGTCACCTTCGACAAGCCGGGCAAGGTGGAAGTCGAGTGCGCGATCCATCCGGACATGCGCATGACGGTCGAGGTCAGCAAGTGATCACGCGCGCCGCACTGGCGGCCGCCACACTGCTCTGCATGGCCGGAGCGGGCGCTTCGTCCCCGCAGGCCCCCGCGGCCCAGCCGGGCGCGCAGACGGGCGCACTGCTGCCGCGCGACAGCCGCGACGCGGCGGTGTTTCGCGGCGGCCTGGTGTACAGCAGCTATTGCGTGACCTGCCACGGCATCAACGCAGACGGCAACGGCCGCGCGGCCCGGCTGTACACGCCGCGCCCGGCCAACCTGCGCACCACCGACAAGAACGATGCCTATGTCGAACTGATCGTCCGGAAAGGCGGCGAAGCGATCGGCCGCTCCGCCAAGATGCCTCCATGGGAAGAAGAGCTCACCAATGAACAAGTTCGCGATGTCGTTGCCTTTATCCGTTCCATCAACGCGCAGTAAGGCGGCCGCGCCGGCGCGCGATCCGCTACTGTTCGCGCCCGGCGTGCGGCTGTTCCGCCGTCTTGATTTCGGCGCCAAGGCGCTGCTGATCTCGGCGGTGCTGGCGCTGCCTGCGCTGCTGCTGGGCGCCAGCCTGGTGCGTTCCAGCGCACAGGAACTGGCGCATATGCAGGATGAGCTGGACGGCCTGCGGGTGGTTGACGCCCTGCTGCCCCTGATCGAGACGACCAGTGCCCAGCGTGACCTGGCCATGCAGGCCGCACGCGGCGGCGCAGCCGGAGAGGACAGAGCCCAGGCCTACGCCGGCCATCACGCCAGGGTGCTCGCAGCGCTGGCCTCAACCAGCCGCCCTTTCGCCGATCGGGAAACGGTGGAGCGCATTCCGGCCCTCCTGCCTGCCCTGCCGCAGCCCGGCACCGATCCGGTGGAGGCGCTGGAAATCCACTCGCAACTGGTCGCCGACCAGCTGGCCCTGCTGAAGGCGGTGCGCTCGGCTGCACACCTGGCGGAGGACAGCGACGGCGTCAACCGCGCACTGCTGCACGCGGCGCTGGCCGGCGTGCCGGAGCTGAACGACCGCATCGCCTTCGTCCGCTCGCTCGGCATGCATGCGATGCAGGCCGGCGCCATCGATCCCGCGCAGCAGCGCATGCTCACCGACCGCCTGCCGCTGCTGGAATACCTGGAAGCGGAGCTGTATGAGGATGCGCAAGTCGCGCTGACGGCCGACCCCGCGCTGGCCGCACGCCTGGGCAAGGAACTGCCAAGCGCCTCCGAACTGCGTGCACTGGCGCGGCGCTACCTGCTGGGCGACGTTGTCAGCGGCGACCCGGCACGCATCGACCGCGCTGCGGGCCGCGCCATCGACGGCTTCCTGTCGCTGCAGCGCACGGCACTGGCGATCGCGAGCGCGCGGCTGGAACAGCGCGCGGACAAGGTAGCCGGCCAGCGCAACCTGCTGTTCGGCGTGGTCGCCGGCAGCTTCCTGCTGGCCGCCTACCTGTTCTGGTCCTTCTACCTGGTGACGGGCGGAGGACTGAACCTGGTGAAGCTGCACCTGCGCGAAATGGCGGCCGGCGACCTGCGCCACCGGCCGGCGGAACCGGCCGGCACCGACGAAGCGGCCCAGGTTATGCGCGACCTGCGCAAGGCGCACGCGGCGATCCGCAAGCTCATTCTCAGCGTGCACGACTCGGCGGACCAGCTCACTGCAACCAGCGCCGAAATCGCGGGAGCGGCCAACGACCTGAACGACCGCACCCACGAATCGGCGACGCAGCTGGAAGACCAAGCCGCATCGATGGAGCAGATCCGCTCCCAGGTCAGCGGCAATGCCGAGCGTGCGCAGGCCGCCGCCGTGTTCGCGGGCGAGAACGCGGCAGTCGCGGCGCGCGGCGGCGCGGCCATCGGCGGCGTGGTGGCGACCATGCGCGACATCCAGGCCGCCTCCGCGCGCATCGGCGACATCGTCAGCGTCATCGACGGCATCGCGTTCCAGACCAACCTGCTGGCGCTCAATGCCGCGGTCGAAGCGGCGCGGGCCGGCGAGGCGGGCCGCGGCTTCGCCGTGGTGGCGGCGGAGGTGCGCGGCCTGGCGCAACGCAGCGCGCAGGCTGCCAAGCAGATCGAAGTGCTGGTGCGCGACACGGTGGCGCGGATCGATGCCGGCGCGCGCGCAGCCGGGGAAGCCGGGCAGACGATGGAATCGGTGGTCGGCAATGCCGACAAGATCACGCACTTCATGGGCGAGATCGTGACCGCCGCGCGCGAGCAGTCGATCGGCGTGGCGCGCGCCGGCCGGGCAGCGGCGGAACTGGACGACAACACGCGCCAGAACCTGGCGCTGGTGGAGCGCACCAGCGCCACCGCGGAGTCGCTGCTCGAACAGGCGGACCAACTGCAACTGCATTTAAGCCACTTCAAGTTCGTGGCCTGATCCTTTTGCCGCAGGCTGCACAAGCGCGGGTAATTCGTTTACGCTGGGAGTTTTTAACCAGGAGTAGTGGACATGAAGAAGATCATGGCGATGGCGGTGCTGGCAGCTGGTTTCCTCGGTGCGGGCGCCGCGCTCGCGCGCTCGGATGCGGACAAGGCCACGGCGCAGGACGTGGCGACCACCTGGGTGGCGATGACCGATGCCGCCAAATACGGCGACAGCTGGGACAAGGGCGGCGCAATGATGCAGTCGATGGTGACCAAGGAGCAGTGGGAAGCCGCGCTGACGCAGGTGCGCTCGCCGCTGGGCGCGGTCAAGTCGCGCACGCTCAAGTCGGCGGACTACACCACCACGCTGCCCGGCGCGCCGCAGGGCGAGTACGTCGTCATCAAGTATGCGACCTCGTTCGAGAACAAGCCGGACATGACCGAGACCATCATCCCCATGAAGGACAAGGACGGCGCCTGGCGCGTCTCCGGCTACTTTATCAAGTAAGAGTGCCGCGGCTTGCGGGCCCGCTCGTGCGGACCGCAAGCCCGGAACGGCGCGCGGTCAGCGCGCGTGGATGCTGTCGATGGTGTAGCTCCACTTCATCTGCCCGCGCACGGTCGGCGACGCCTTGTCGAAGGCCACCAGCTCATCGAAGTCGCGTGCATGACCCGGCGGGACCGTGGGGGCGATGCGGGCGCTGCCCTCCCCGATCGTCACGCAGGTGGGCGCGGCGGGAGCCATCGTGCAGTCCTCGACCTTGACCGTGAAGGCGATGCCAGTCAGCGTGTGCCGGGGCGACCGGTTCACCACCCGGCCGGACAATCGGTATGAGTTCGCGTAGCCCGGCTTGAGCGACACGTCCGACATCTGCAGCTCCGACGGCTTGATCCGGGTCAGCGACTCCTCCGTCTCCTTGCGCGTCTCCATCTGCTCGAACACGATCAGCACGATCGCGCCTGCGATCAGCAAGCCCGCAACGATGCGGAACGCGACCGACTTGATGAGGATCGCGGCGATCACGAGACCGATGAGGATACCGAAAAACAGAGCCATGAATTATTCCTGGGCCGACGGGAAAAGGAACATTCTACTCATGCGGCATGGATAGCGGGTGACTATCCGGCCCTGTCACTGCACTTTGAGCTGCGTGAGCGCGAAGCCGATCTGCTCGATCGCATCGACCGCCTTGTCCAGGCTGCGGAAGATGCACGGCTGGAGCGTCTGGACATCGAGCAGCATGCCCGCGTCGCCGCGCGCGCCGGCCAGGCGCAGGGTCCATTCGTTCTTGCTCATCGGGACGCGCACCAGCAGTGCGCCAGTCAGGAGGCCCAGCGAAAAGTCGCGGCGGGCCTGTTCCATCGTTCGATTACATTCAACCATGTGCGGGATCCGGGTGCCAAAAGCGCCCCATCATATCCGCCCGGGCAGGACTGCGGAAGGCCTTCGACCGCAGGATTCGACGTCGCCATGGCACGTTCGTTATGCGCCCAGCCTCTCCAGCGCCGCCGCCGCATCCGCGGCTCCCATCGTCCTCGCATAGTCCAGGGCCGTCATTCCCCGCGCATCGGCCGCATCGAGCCGGGCGCCGCGACGCACCAGCAGCTCCACGATTTCCACGCGGTTGAACATCGCTGCGAACATCAGCGCCGTCTTCCCGTCCGGTCCCGGGCTCTCGACGTCGGCGCCATGGTCCAGCAGCGCCAGCACCATCGGCACATTGCCCTTGAAGGCGGCGCCTGCCATCGGCGTCTGCCCCATATCGTTCGGCACCGAGGGATCGGCGCCATGGTCCAGCAGCAGGTTCGCCGTCTCCAGGTGGCCGTGGTAGCTCGCCAGCATGATCAGGCTGTCGCCGCGCTGGTTGCGGAAGTTGGTCGGTGCGCCCTTTTCGATCAGGGGCCGCAGCGTGCGCGCGTCGCCCGCGCGCACCAGTTCGAACATGTCCTGGATGAATTCCAAGGTTTCGCTGTCCATGGACCTGCCGCCTGCGGCGGATGTCGTTTCGCTGTGCACATATCCTCCCTGCAATAAAGCTGAGCTGAAAGTGTACGTGAGCACAGCCGATAGAGACGCACAATCAAACTCACCAGTCCAATTAACTTCCGCACCTTGATTGCAGCGTCGCGCGATCGGCAATGCGATGCGAGCAGGCCGCTACAGGATAAGTACGCCTGCGTCATCGCACGTTGTCCCAACGTGGCTAACCGAACCGTACGATCCGGCGCCGCCGCGCATACTGGAGCCTGTCTGATGGCAGATGGACCCGTATGCGATTACTGTTCTCCTACCTGCGGCCGCACTGGCGGCTCGCCCTGCTGGCACTGGTGCTCGCCGCGGCCAGCCAGGTGCTGGCACTGGTCGACCCGATCATCTTCGGCAAGATCATCGACGGCTATGCGATCAACCGCGGCGGCAAGAGCGACGATGAACTCGTGCGCGGCGTGCTTGGCCTGCTCGGGCTGGCGGTGCTGGTGGCGGTGCTGTCGCGGCTGGCGAAAGCGCTGCAGGAGTACGTGACGCGCCTGGTCGTGCAGAAGCTGGGCACGCAGATCTTCAACGACGGCCTGCGCCACCTGCTGCGGCTGCGCTTCCAGGAATTTGAGGACCTGCGCAGCGGCGAGAGCCTGTCGCTGCTGCAGAAGGTGCGCGCGGACAGCGAGCGCTTCATCAATTCCTTCATCAATACCGTGTTCGCAGCGACCGTGGGCATGGCCTTCCTGGTCTGGTACGCGGTGACCAAACACTGGCTGCTGGTGCCCGTGTTCGTGATCGGCGTGGTGGTGCTGGGCGGGCTGACCGGCCTGCTGAGCCGCGAGATCAAGTCGCAGCAGCGTTCGATCACGCGCGAGACGAACCGCAATTCAGGGTTCATCACCGAGTCGCTGCGCAATATCGAGTTGATCAAGAGCCTGGGCCTGACCTTCCCCGAGATCCGGCGCCTGCAGGCGCAGACCGAGCAGATCTTCGCGCTGGAAATGCAGAAGGTGAAGCGCGTACGCATGCTCTCGTTCCTGCAGGGCGTCACGCTGAGCGCGCTCAAGCTGGGCGTGCTTTTTGCGCTGTTGTGGCTGATCTTCCGCGACGTGCTCAGTCCGGGCGAGCTGATTGCGATGCAGTTCATCTCGGTGGCGATTTTCGCGCCGCTGCAGGAGCTGGGGAACATCATCCTCGCATACCGCGAGGTCGATGCCTCCATGCTGAACTTCCAGGCGCTGATGCAGCGGCCGATCGAGCGCGGACCGAAGTCGCCGGTCGAGATCGGGCCGGTAACGCACGTGCGCTTTGCGGACGTGACCTTCCGCCACAAGAACGCGGCGGAAGACGCGCTGCACGAGGTGTCGTTCTCGGCATCGCTGGGCGAGACCATCGCGTTCGTGGGACCGTCCGGATCGGGCAAGTCGACGCTGGTCAAGCTGCTGGTGGGGCTGTACACGCCCAACAGCGGCGAGGTCTATTACAACGATATCTCGACGAAGGACATGCGCTTCAATCCCGCGCGCCGGCAGATCGGGCTGGTGACGCAGGACACGCACCTGTTCGCGGGGACGATCCGCGCGAACATCGAGTTCGTGAAGCCGGATGCGACGGACAAGGAAATCGTGGAGGCGATGGAGCAGGCGTCGTGCGCCTACCTTCTTGAGAAATCGCCCGAGGGGCTCGACACGGCCATCGGCGAAAGCGGCGTGAAGCTGTCGGGCGGCGAGAAGCAGCGGCTGTCGATTGCGCGTGCGCTGATACGTCGCCCGCGGCTCATGATCTTCGACGAGGCCACGTCGGCGCTCGATTCGATCACGGAGGAGCAGATTACCGATACGGTGCGCGCGATCTCGCACAAGGGGACGCAGATCACGATCCTGATCGCGCACAGGCTGTCCACCATCATGCACGCCGATACGATCTTTGTGCTGGAGAAGGGCCGGATCGTGGAGAGCGGGAGCCACGCGGAGCTACTGGAGCGCAAGCAGCTGTATTACGCGCTGTGGCGGCAGCAGATCGGCGAGCGGCCGCACTGAGGGGCGGCCCCTGCGGAGACGGTCCCCGGCTGGCCGCGCGTCAGCGGTAGAAGGGCTCGACCTTGCCTTTGAGCTTGATGAGCAGCGGATTGCCCTTGCGGTCGCGCGTCTTGCCGGCGGCGACCTTGATCCAGCCTTCGCTGATGCAGTATTCCTCGACGTCGTGCCGCTCGCGGTCGTTGAAGCGGATGCCAACGTCGTGCTGGAACACCGACGCGTCATGGAATGGGCTGCGTGGATCGATCGACAGGCGATCAGGGAATGCGGGGAGAGAGGTGGTATCGTTCATAGGCGACAATTATCCTCCATGAACCGGCTGGGGACAACTGGCCCATCAAAGGGGACAGTCCGTCGGGACCGTCCCCCCCTGGACATCAGACTGCGGGTTTCGGTACGACGGGCGCCTCAACGTCAGCCGGCACTGCTTCGGCCTTGTCCTTCCTGTCGGCGACGCGCTTGACCCAGTAGTCGGCGTTCTCGATACCCAGCGCTACCGGATCAAACTCCGGATCCTTGCCCGCGGCTTTTTGCGCTTCGTAGTCACGCAGGCACTTGAACGCCACTTTGTGCAGCATGACGATCGCGATCAGGTTCAGCCACGCCATCAGGCCGACCCCGATGTCGCCCAGGCCCCATGCCACATCGGCCGTTTTTACGGAACCGTAGACCGTTGCTGCCATGATGGCCAGCTTGAGCATGAAGCTCAGCCAGGGGCGTCCGACCTTGCGGTTGATGTACGCGATATTGGTTTCGGCGATGTAGTAGTACGCGACCAGGGTGGTGAACGCAAAGAACAGCAGCGCCAGGGCGATGAAGATGGACCCGAAGCCCGGCATCGCGTTTTCGAGCGCGGTCTGGACGTAGCCCGGACCCGCCGCCACACCTTGCACGCCGGTATACAGCGCGCTGCCGTCCGGCGCCTGCACATTGTATTGGCCGGTGATGAGCAGCATGAACGCGGTCGCGGAGCAGACCAGCAGGGTATCGACGTACACCGAGAAGCCCTGCACCAGGCCCTGCTTGGCAGGGTGGGAGACTTCCGCTGCCGACGATGCGTGCGGGCCGGTGCCCTGGCCGGCTTCGTTCGAGTAGATGCCGCGCTTGACGCCCCACTGGATCGCCAGGCCGAGGACGGCGCCGAAGCCCGCTTCCATGCCAAAGGCGGAGCTGAAGATCAGGCGGATCACTTCAGGCAGCTGGTGGATGTTCAGGAATACCACTACGGCAGCGACGATGATGTAGCCCAGCGCCATGAACGGGACCACGATTTCGGCGAAGGTGGCGATGCGCTTGACGCCGCCGAAGATGATGAAGCCGAGCGCGATCGCCAGGCAGGCGGCGGTCACGTTCGGGTCGACGCCCATCGCGGTGTTCAGGCTTTCGGCAATCGAGTTCGCCTGGACGCCGGGCAGCAGCAGGCCGCAGGCGAAGATCGTGGCGATCGCGAAGGTCCATGCGTACCATTTCATGCCCAGGCCACGCTCGATGTAGAACGCGGGGCCGCCGCGGAACTGGCCGTTCAGCGATTCCTTGTACACCTGGCCCAGCGTCGATTCCACGAATGCCGAGCTGGCGCCGAGGAAGGCGACCATCCACATCCAGAATACTGCGCCCGGGCCGCCGAAGGTGATGGCGGTTGCGACGCCGGCGATGTTGCCGGTGCCGACACGGCCGGCCAGCGTCATGGTCAGCGCCTGGAAGGACGACACGCCCTGCTCCGAGCTCTTCCCTTCCATCATCAGGCGGAGCATCTCGCGGAAATGGCGCAACTGCAGGAAACGCGAGCGCACCGAGAAATACAGGCCGACGCCAAGGCATAGTGCGATCAGCGCAGGGCTCCAGACAACCGCATTGACGGCGGTAACAAACTCATTCATTTACAAAGTCCCCGTGAAATGGACGGCAACGGCGGCCGACTCGATGTTATTAAGCATGTCGGGCATGCTTGCAGGCTAGAAAACAAGAAGATACAACAAGCTCCGGCGCTTGACTAACGTTTATTGAGGGGGAGGCATTAGGCGACCGTCCCCCGCCGGGCACGGAGCCCGGCTTTTCAGGGGGACGGCATGGGACGGAACTGCCGCCCTGGCGCTTCCAGGGGCAGCCCCGTCCGTTGCGGGCTAGTTCGGGGCGCGCTGGCGGAACCGGATCATGGCGGGGTCGCGCGGCGGCCCGATAATCGGGCCGAACAGGCTGCAGCCGTGCGCGTTGCCCTCGCTGTCCGTACAGCTGCCGCTGCACGAGGGATGCTCGGGATTGTCGTTGGTCGTGACGCAGGAACTGGTCGTTGCGCCAATACAACCGCAGGACATGTAGCCGCCCACGCCGCCATTCTGCCGCAGCAGGATCATGCCGCACTTGGTACCGCCCGGACCTTCGACCACCTTGAGCTTCACGCCGGGGGCGAGCCGCACGCTGGTCGGGCTCGTCACCTCGTACAGGTCGGTCTTTTCCCCGACCACTGCCGGATACATCGGCACCTCTTCCGCGGGCGGCGGCGTCCTGCAGCCGCTGGTCGCGATCACAGCCAAAAGCATCATCACCCTCATCAGCCAGTTCATACTCACCTCCTTCGCTGAAATGTCCAGTGCGTCCTTCCAAGATACGTTCCCCGGACGGAAGGCGCCGCTGGACGAGCGCGGCGTGTGACCTCGCTCAATCGCTACCGCTCATCACGTTCCATTGCCGTTCATCACGGAAACCTGCCACTCGTTTCTCATCCGTAGCGGCGCCTGGGAACGCTGACTAGTCTTGTAAGCAGGAATCATCCAACAACAAGAAACCTCAGGAGTTCGCGCATGCTTTCGATCAGACAGCTCAACAAGACCTACGCCAACGGCGTCCATGCCCTCAACGACATCAGCCTGGAGATTCCGGCCGGGATGTTCGGCCTGCTCGGCCCGAACGGCGCCGGCAAGTCCTCGCTGATGCGCACCATCGCCACGCTGCAGGCGCCGGACAGCGGCTCCATCCACTTCGACGGAACCGATGTGCTGGCGGAGAAGGAGGCGCTGCGCCGCCAGCTGGGCTACCTGCCGCAGGACTTCGGCGTGTACCCGAAAGTGAGCGCGCTCGAACTCCTGGACCATTTCGCCGTCCTCAAGGGTCTGACCGCGCGCGGCGAGCGCAAGGAGATGGTGGAAGGCCTGCTGCACCAGACCAACCTGTGGGAGGCGCGCAAGCGCGCTGTCGCCAGTTTCTCGGGCGGGATGCGCCAGCGCTTCGGCATTGCGCAGGCGCTGCTTGGCGCGCCGCGGCTGGTGATCGTGGACGAACCCACGGCCGGGCTGGACCCGCAGGAGCGCAACCGCTTCCTGAACCTCCTGGCGCGGATCGGCGAGGATGTGGTGGTGATCCTGTCCACCCACATCGTCGAGGACGTAACCGACCTGTGCCCGCGCATGGCCATGATCGCCGGCGGCAGGGTGCTGGTGGAAGGCCGGCCGCAGGACAGCATCGAGCA
Organism: Pseudoduganella sp. GCM10020061; assembly: GCF_042683405.1. NCBI lineage: Bacteria > Pseudomonadati > Pseudomonadota > Betaproteobacteria > Burkholderiales > Oxalobacteraceae > Pseudoduganella > Pseudoduganella sp. GCM10020061. The sequence goes on from NZ_JBHUJS010000003.1 coordinate 429,972, forward strand.
GATGCACGGGCGAGTGTGGCAGCGCGTTGTCGACGACACGGCGCTGGCCGAATACCAGCAGCGCCTGTGCGTGCTGTCCACGCGGCTGGTTGCGGGCAAGCCGCAGATCAACGTGTTCGCCGATGTCCAGCCCGATGCCGGCTTTATCAATGTCGCCCCGGACCTGGAGGATGTCTACTTCCTGCAGCTGCGGGCCACGCAACGCAACGCGGCTCACGCCTGAGGAACCGGCCATGTGGATTGAATTTTTCAGGTTCGACCTGCGGCACCAGCTGCGCCAGCCGCTCCTGTGGGCGGTCACGGTAGCGCTGGTGCTGGTCGCATTCATGACCGCCGGGAGCGAGTCCTTCCGGATCGGCGGCGAGATCGGCAACATGCACCTGAACGCGCCGGTCGTCATCGCGCGCCAGCTCAGCATCCTGACGATGATCGCCATGTTCCTGGTGACCGTGTTCATCGCCGGCGCCATCCTGCGCGACAATGAAGTGGGCATCGCCGACCTGCTGTTCGCGACGCCGATGCGCAAGACGAACTACCTGTTCGGCCGCTTCCTGGCCGGCTTTGCCGTCTGCGTGGCGCTGTTCGCGCTGATCACCCTTGCCATGATGGGCGGTTCCGCCATGGCGTCGGCCGACCCGGAGCGCATGGGCGCGTTCTCGCTCCACCCGTACGCGTGGAGCTTCGCCGTCTTTGTGGTGCCGAACCTGCTGTTCATTGCGGCGCTGCTCATGCTGCTGGCGGCCACGACACGCTCTATGATCATGGTGTACGTGGGCGTGCTGGCGTTCACGGTGCTGTGGGGGATGGGATTCACGCTGGGCCAGGGAAGCAACGGCGAATCGCTGGCAGTGCTGCTCGATCCCTTCGGCATCCGCGCGCTGATGCAGCTGACCCGCTACTTCACGGCCGCGCAGGCGAACAGCCAATTGCCGCCGCTCGCCGGCGTGCTTCTCCTGAACCGGCTGATCTGGATGGGCGCAGCGCTGGCGATGGTGGCGGCCACCGTCGCCCTCTTCAAGCCGCAGCGCGCGGGTACCGGCAAGCGCTGGTTCGGCGCGGCCAGCGCCGCCAGCCCGGCAACCCCGGCTGCGCGCGTGCCGGCGGTGCGCCGCATTGCGCCCCGCTTCGACGCATGGACTGCGGTGGCGCAGTGGTGGCAGGTGCTCTGTTTCGATGCGCGCGGCGTCATCCGCAGCCTGCCCTTCCTCATCATGCTGCTGCTCGCGCTTGCGAACTTCTTCACCAACTACGCCGTGGGCGGCATGCGCTTCGACAGCATCCCGTATCCGCTCACGCGCATCATGCTGGAGGAACTGAGCGGCAGCATCAATGCGATGCTGGTGATCGTCCTCATCTTCTTCAGCGGCGAACTGGTTTTCCGCGAGCGACAGGTGCGCATCGCCGGCCTGAACGACGCGATGCCGGTGCCGGACTGGGTGCCGCTGGCGGCGAAGGCCGGCGCCCTGGTGGCCGTGGTCTTCGTCTTCCTGGGCGTGGGCGCGCTGGCGGGCGTCGCGATCCAGCTGGCGGTGGGCGGCGCGCCGGTCGAGGGCCTGCTGTACGTGAAAGGCACGCTAATTAACTCGATCTACTTCGTACTGATGGGATGTGCGGCGATCTCCGTCCAGGTGATCACAAATAACAAGTACCTCGGCTATCTGGTCGCAATTGCGCTGATGTTGGCCGAAACGCTGCTATCCGGGCTGAACGTCGAGCATCGCCTCGCCAGCTTCGCGTCGCTGCCTCCGCTGGTGTATTCCGACCTGAATGGCTATGGCCACTACCTGGCCGGCTGGAGCTGGTTCGCGCTGTACTGGGGCCTGGCCGCGCTGGCACTCCTGATCGTTGCGCAGGCATTCACGGTGCGCGGCCTGGCGCCGCGCCTCCGCGGACGTACCCTGCTCGCCGTGCGCGCAATGAAAGGCAGGAAAGGCGCGGCGCTCGCCCTCTGCGTGGCGGGATGGATGGCGACCGGCGGCTGGATCTGGTACAACACCACCGTCCTGCGGCCCTACGAGCCGGCCGGCCTCGCGCTCGACCTGCGCGCGGACTACGAAAAGCTGTACCGCAAATACCTCGCGCAGCCCGACCCGAGCATCACCGCAGTCCGCGCCGACGTCGACATCTACCCCGACCAGCGCAGCGTGGACATCAGGGGCCACTACGTCGCGCAGAACAAGACCGGCGCAGCGATGGACAGCCTGCGCATCCAGACCGACCGGACCGCCGAGACCATCTTCCACAACCTGCCTGCCCATACGGTCGTGCTGGACGACAGGCGTCTCTGCTTCATGGTCATCGCGTTGCGCGAACCGCTGGCGGCTGGCGCCAGCATGGCGGTCGACTTTACGGTGCGTGTGCGCAACCCCGGCTTTAGCAACAGCGGCGCTCCCGAACTGATCAACGGGAACGGCTCCATGTTCACGTCCGAGAACTTCTTCCCCAAGTTCGGCTATGCACAGCACAACGAGATCGAGGAGCGCCACGAGCGCCGCGCACGCGGGCTGGGTGAACCGCATCGGCTCAATGACCTCGACGACAAGGCCGCGCACGCGCGCAACTTCTGGAAAGTGATGGGTTGGGACGCGGACCTGATGGACTTCGAGACCACCGTGTCCACCAGCGCCGACCAGGTCGCGATCTCGCCGGGCTACCTGCTCAGGAGCTGGGAGAAGGATGGGCGCCGCTACTTCCACTACAAGATGGACAAGCAGATCCTGCCGTTCTTCTCGTACCAGTCGGGCCGCTGGGAGGTGACGAAGGCTGCCTGGCGCGGCATGCCGATCGAGGTGTACCACGATCCGAAGCACACCTACAACATCGACCGCATGGTGAAAGGCACCCAGCGCGCGCTCGACTACTTCAGCGAGCATTTCGGACCGTACCAGCACAAGCAGGTGCGCATCACCGAGTTCCCGCTGTACCAGCAGTACGCGCGCAGCTTCCCGAATACGATCCCGTTCTCCGAATCGCTCGGCTTCATCAACGACCTGCGCAATCCGGACGGCGTGGACCACGTGTTCTACGTGACGGCGCACGAGATCGCCCACCAATGGTGGGGTGACCAGGTCATCGCCGCCAACGTGCAGGGCAATCCGATGATTACCGAGTCGCTGGCCGAGTATTCCGCACTGATGGCTCTCGAAAAGGAATATGGCGCCGCGAAGACGCGCCACATCCTGCGCTGGGACCTGGACAAGTACTTTGAGGGCCGTGCCAAGGAGCTGGTGGAGGAGCGTCCCCTGTTCCGTGATGAGGGGCAGGACTACATCCACTACCGCAAGGGCAGCCTGGCCTTCTACCGCCTGCGCGAAGAGATCGGCGAAGCAGCGCTGAACGGCGCGTTGAAGCGCTTCCGCGACGAGAACCTGTACAAGACGGCGCCGTATGTGACCAGCCGCGACCTGCTGCGCTACCTCCGCGCCGCGGCGCCGGCAGACAAGCAGGAGCTGATCACCGACCTGTTCGAGCGCATCGTCTTCTATGACAACCGCCTGGCCGAAGCGAGCGCGAAGAAGCGCAAGGATGGCCGCTGGGATGTCACGATGACAGTGCGCCTGGCGAAGCTGCAGGCCGACGGCAAGGGCAAGGAAACGGCGCGGGCATACGACGAGGCGGTCGACATCGCCGTCCTGGCTGGCGAGCGCGTGCTGTTCCGCGAGAAGCGCATGCTGCCGGGCGGCGAGTCCACGCTCACGGTCACGGTCAACGAGAAGCCGTCCGAAGCCGGCGTCGATCCCTACAATATCCTTATCGACCGCGTGGCGAGCGACAACCGCAAGCCAATCGCAGTGGAATAGTCAGCAGCACAAAGGGGACTGTCCCTACGGGGCTGTCCCCGGACTTTCGCTGCGAAGCGGCCTGCTCACGCAAAGACTGGGGACAGTCCCGTAGGGACAGTCCCCTTCCGTTTCAAAGACCGTTCATCTGCTTGAACTGCGCGGCACGCCGGCGCGACATGGGCACCTTGAGGTCATCCTTCAGCGTCAGCACCATGCCACCCGCGGCCGATGGCGCTATCCCCACCACGAAATCCATATTCACGATCTGCCTGCGGCTCACCCGCACGAACTTCTCGGGATCCAGCCGCGCTTCCAGCTGATTGAGCGAGCGCAGCAACATCGGCCGGTTCTGGTCGAAGTACACCCGCGTGTAGTTCCCTTCCGACTCGAACAGCACGATCTGCTCCATCGCCACGAACCAGCACTTGTCGCCGTCCTTGATGAACACCCTGGCGTCGGCGGGCTGCAGCTTGTCCCTGGCCGCTTCCGGCTCGCGGTGCAGCTTCCTGAGCGCGTGCGCGAGACGCGCCGGATCGATCGGCTTGAGCAGGTAGTCCAGCGCGCTGACGTCGAAGGCCTTGATCGCATACTGGTCGAACGCTGTCGTGAAGATGACCGGCGGCGGATCGTCCAGCGACGCCAGCAGATCGAATCCGGTCCCGCCGGGCATTTGCACGTCGAGGAAGACGACATCCGGCGCCAGCTCCTCGATCAGCTGCCGCGCTTCGAGCGCGTTGGCCGCTTCGCCCACCACGCGCAGCTCCGGATGCGCTGCCAGCAGGCGCCGCAGCTCGCCGCGCGCCAGGCGCTCGTCGTCGACGATGAGCGCCTTCATGCCTGCACCTGCGGCAGCGTGATCGTCGCGATCACCCAGCCGTCCTGCTCGGCCAGCGTACACGTCGCGCCCGGGCCGAACAGCAGCGCCAGCCGCTTGCTGGTGTTGGCCAGTCCGAGCCGCGTGGAGGCGCTGGCTTCGGCCAGCCAGCCCTGGTTCGCAACGCTCAGCACGACATGTTCGCCGTCGCGGCGTGCGGCGATCCGGATCTCGCACACCCCCATGCTCGGCTCGACGCCGTGCTTGACGGCGTTCTCCACCAGCGTCTGCAGGGCCATCGGCGGCAGCGCGACGTCGTCCAGACCCGGCTCGATCCCGATGGTCAGGTGCAGCCGGCTCTCGAAGCGGATCGTCTCCATGCCGAGGTAGGCATTCACCGCCGCCATCTCGTCGGCCAGCCGAACGGTGGACACCTGCCCGGCGCGCAGGCTGTGGCGCATGATCCCACCAAGCTGGCTCACCGCCTTGGCGGCGGCATCGGCGTCCTGGTAGATCAGCGCGCGGATGCTGTTCAGGCTATTGAAGAAGAAGTGCGGGTTCACCTGCGCCTGCAGGGCGCGCAGCTCGGCGTCCTTGATGCTGACTTCCAGCTCCAGCTTTTCCAGCTCGAAGCGCAGCGCGCGGCGGCGCGACAGCACCATCGCATAGCACAGGGTCCACACCATGAAGATCGCGAACCACAGCAGGACCAGGAACGGAAGCAGGAACCAGATCTCCGGATCGGTGAGCAGCGCACCGTGCCGGAAAACGATGTCCGCTACCACGAGAAAGCCGGTCTGGACCACGCTGATGACGGCCAGTGCGCCGAGGATTTGCCGGACCGGGAAAGCGCCGTTGCGGTCGATCCAGCCCCGGCGCAGCAGGAATTGCCGCCACAGGTGCGACAGGAACAAGCCGCTCACCATGCAGCTGGTCTTGGCCAGTGCGAAGCGGAAGGCCTCTTCGTTCATATCCTGGATGGACGTGAGCACGCTGAACACGGCAAGGCCGCCCCACCCCGCCAACTGGCAAAGCCAGTAGTCGCGGTTGGACGCGCCGGCCGGCCTGCGATGGGAGGCGCTGGCGCGGACTGCCTGGGATGGGACGGGCTGTGAATCGAGGACGGTGCTGGGCGATGAGCTCATTCGGTCGGCTGCTTGTGCGTTACCATGTTGGAACGACAAGATACCTCAACCCTTCCGTTATTCCCACCGTTAAGTGGCGGATTTCTCTTCCGTCCGGGCGCCATCGTGCCAGCAGATCATCCGCTGACGATGCTGAGGATATTCCCGTCGATGTCCTTGAACCAGGCGACCTTCATGCCGCCGCCGACGTGCAGGTCGCCCTCCACGGTGAGCCCGGGCAGGTCGTAATGCTCGAAGCGCACGCCGCGCGCCTTCAACCGGGCCGCAATCGAGTCGATCTCGTCGCCCACGTCCCACATCACGCAGGTGGCCTTGTTGGTGCCGGCAAATTCGGAATGGTACACATTGATTTTGGATGAGCCGCTCCGGTAAGTGATCACCTCGTCGCCTTCCGTCGACAGCTTGACCAGTCCGAGCGTGCCTTCGTAGAACTCAGCGGCAGCGTTGATGTCCTTCACTGCGATCATGGCGATCGCTTCCTTGTCGGCTAGCATGGCTACTCCCTGGGTTGTCGTTACTGACACAGAAGAGGGTAAATCCCGGCGGGGCCAGCGACCGTTCGGTGGCACACGCTAGCCGTCGCCGTGCGTCACTGCACGGGTATCCAATCAAGCAGATCGGTGACGCCGATGTCGACTCCCGATTGGGACAGCAGCGTACTCACCTGTCCACGGTGGTGCGTGTGATGATTGAAAAAGTGGAGGAGCAGCGCGCCGAAGTTCCTGCGCTGATCGCCACGGGAGTTTCTATACGAGAGCGGCTGTGCCAGATCCGAATCCGATAACTCTGCCGCCAGGGCGCTGATGATCGAGTCCAGCCGAGTCCGATGGATCAGGAGCGCGTCCAGGTCATCACTATAAATATGAGCGAGGCCCGTCGGAGCCGCAATATCTGCCATCGCCTTCAGTGCACGAAAATCGGACGGATGCGCCATGAAGCGGCGCAGCCAGATGGTGTCACCGGCGACGATATGATTCAACGTGCCGATGACTGATCCGAAGAACGCTCCGCGGTCTGCGGTCAGCGCTTCCTTTGGCAACCCTGCGGCGGCTGCGTACAGCTTCGTATTCATTGATGCGTTATACGATGCAAACAGGAGGACATCTTCGCGAGTCGGCATTTTTTTCCGGGCTTGTATGTTTAGGATTCGGTTACAGGCCGAGCTGGGCGAGGATGGCTTCCTTCATCTGCTGCATCGCGGGGCTCGACACCTTGCGCGGGTGCGGCTCGTTGACGATGAACTCGGCCTGGATGCGCGTCGGGCGCGGCGACAGCACCATGATGCGGTCTGCCAGGTGCAGCGCTTCCTCGACATCGTGCGTGATCAGCACCACCGTATGGCGCTCTTCCTCCAGCACGCGCAGCAGCTCGTTGCGCATGCGCAGGTTCATCAGCGCATCGAGCGCGGAGAACGGTTCGTCCATGTACAGCACCTCGGGCTTGACCACCAGCGCCCGCGCGATTTCCGCGCGCTTGAGCATGCCGCCCGACAGCTCGTGCGGATAGCTCTTCTCGAAGCCTTTCAGTCCCACCATCTCCGCATAGTGATCGGCCAGCGCCGCCTTGTCCGCCTGGTTGTCGCCCGCAAGGCCGAACATCAGGTTCTCCTGCACGGTGAGCCACGGGAAGACGGAGCCGTGCTGCGAGATGACGATGGCCTTTTTGGTCGGCCGCGTGATGCGTTCGCCGTCCAGCGCGACCGAGCCGCTGTCGGGCTGCACGAAGCCGGCGATCATCTTCATCAGCGTGGACTTGCCGCAGCCGGACGGGCCGACGATGGCGACGAACTCGCCGTCCGCGATCGACAGCGAGACGCCATCGACGACCGGCAGGCCGTTATAGTCTTTTTTGAGTCCGTCGATGACGATCTTAGCGTCCATAGCGCCACCTGATAGATTTGAGACGCTCGAGGCGGCGCATGCCGGTATCGAGCAACAGGCCGATCAAACCGATGATGATCATCACGCCAATCACGAGGTCGTAGCGGCTGCCCGCGTTGCGCGAATCGATGATGAGGTAGCCCAGGCCGGACACCGGCGCGATCATCTCCGCCGCTACCACCACCAGCCACGCCACGCCCAGGCCGACGCGCATGCCGACCAGGATCTCCGGCAGCACGGCCGGGAAGATCACCTGCCGCAGCAGCACCGCACGCGAGACGCCGAAGTTTTCGGCGGCGCGCAGGTAGCGCTGCTCGATCGTGTGCACGCCCGCGGAGGTTTGCACGATGAGAGGGAACACGGACGCGAGGAAGATCAGGAAGACGGGCGACGTGTTCCCCACCCCGAACCACAGGATGGTCAGTGGAATCCACGCGATCGGCGAGATCGGGCGCAGTATCTGGAACAGCGGATTGAGCGTGCGGTACACGCCCTCCACCCTGCCCATCCACAAGCCCATCGGCACGCCGATCAGCACGGCCATGATGAAGCCCGTGGCCACGCGCAGCAGCGATGCGCCGATATGCTTCCACAGGCTGCCGTCCTGCGCCAGCTGGAGCATGCCGGTAAAGACTTCGAGCGGCGTTGGAAAGATCAGGCTCTGCGTCTGTTCGACGACGATCCACCACAATGCAAGCAGGCCAACCATGACCGCCGACGGATACAGGATGTTCTTCAGTTTATTCATGCCGGAAGCAGTGAGCGGAGTGCGGAGCGCGCGCGCCATGACAGGCGCGGCCAGCCGGGTGTGGGTTCGGGATCGACGATGACCAGCATTTGCCCGGTGCTGTGCGCGGTGCAGTCGAACTGCGTCTCCGCCGCCACTTCGAATGGCAGCTTGAAGTCCTGGCCCGGCATGATGAGCACCGGTCCGAACATCTGCGGCACCGTATCGCGGTTCCGCAGCCGCAGGACATCGTTCACGCCCAGCGTCAGGCGAATGGTGGACGGAAGGATATCGACCTTATCGCCGGCCATGCGCCGCGCCCACGTCCCTTCGGGAATCTCGAACAGCTCCTCGCGCGTATCCACCTGGACAGGCATGAACGCCCCGGCGGCCGCCGCAAGCAAAAGCAGTCCTGCCACGACGAGCGCGCACCGCATCCACAAAGGTCTTCTTCCACCCCAAGACTTAGCCAGTCCCATTACCGCCCCATCAGGATCTCAAAGTCATGCACGATATCCGCCGGCGAATGCCCGAACGGCATCAGCGCCCTAAGCTTCCCCTGCGGATCGATCAGGTACAGGAAGGTCGAGTGACTGATCACATAATCGTTCTTCCCCGCGCCCAGCGGATGGCTCTTGGCCTGGATCCCGTACGCATTGCGAATCGCCGCCATCTGCTGCTCCGTCCCGGTGATCCCGATGAAGCTCTTGTCGAAATTGGCCAGGTACTCCCTGAGCGCTTGCGGCGTATCCCGCTCCGGGTCCACGCTGACGAATACCACCTGCAGCTTGTCCGCGCGGTCTCCCAGCTTCCTGCGCGCCTGCGCCAGCATGCCCGCCGTGACCGGGCACACGTCGCCGCACGCCGTGTAGCCGAACACCAGCACGACCACCTTGCCGCGGTGGCGATCCAGCGAAAACTGAGTGCCATCCACGGCGCGCATGGAGATGGGCGGCGCAGCGCGCGGAGGATCGAAAACGCCGGCCTTCATGCGCGAGGTATCCGCGGCGGCAGCCGTGCCAACCGCAAGGGCAAACAGGAATGGAGCGAAGTGGCGCAGCATCATAGTTGAATGGGAACCGGGGAGACAGCCTTGACGAAGCTCTCGTCCGCATATTGTTCAAACAGCGCGGGACGCTTGAGTGTCTTTGCCTGCAGCGACAAGTGCATCAGCTCGTCGAATTCCGCGGGCAGCATGCGCAGGTCGCCATACGTGACGCGGTCGGCCGGATTCTCCATCACGAACTGCAGCACCTTGGGATCCTGATTGAAGAACTGGCGCGACGCTGCGATGTTGGCAGCCTTGGTGCGGTTTGCCGGGCTGGCATCGAGCCAGTCGCCGGCCGACTGGATATGGTTGACGAGGTCCTGCACCACTTCGCGGCGCTGGTCGATCAGGTCCTGGCGCACGGTGAGCACGCAGCAGATGTAGTTGGGCCACTCGTCGCGCGTCATCGACAGCGGCCGCGCGTAGCCTGCGCGCTGTGCCGCGGAGCCAAACGGCTCGCCGGTGCAGTAGGCGTCCACTGCGTCCGCATACAACGCGGCCGGCATCTCGGGCGGCGCCATCTCGTAGATGGTGAGGTCGTCCGGCGTCATGCCCTCGCGCGCGAGCATCTTGCGCAGGAAGATGTAGTCGACCGCAAAGCGGCTCGGTATCGCGACGCGCTTGCCGCGCAGGTCCGCGAAGCGCCTGAACGGCGAATCGGTGCGCACCATGATCACCGCGCCCGAGCGATGGCCCAGCGAGACGACCTTGAGCGGGATACTGGCGTTGGTGAGGTCCATTACGAGCGGCGCCAGCATGTACGCGGCCTGCACGCGGCCGGCCATCAGCGACTCTTTCAGCTCCGGCCAGCCACCGTATTTGGCATAGCGGAATGCGGTGGGTGCGCCCTGCCCCTTGGCCAGCGAGGCCGACTTGGCGGAGCATGCAATCGGGAGGGTGAGGTTGCAGGTGACGGGCAAGCCGCCGATCACCAGTTCATCCTTCCGTTCGGGCGTATCGCACGCGCCCAGCAACGGGACCAGCGGAGCCGCCAGCGCAGTGCGCAGGAGGCTGCGGCGATGGTGGAAGTGCGCGGATGGAGGCTGAAGGAGCAAAGACATGAAACGCCACGGGAAAGAGCTGCGGCGATTGTATCATTGGCCTTCTTGCATGTAGTAAATGCGAGCCTGACTTGACCTTGCCGCTGTTGGAAGGTTTATGCTCTAACCACGAATTCATACTCAACCAAAGCAGTCCAAAGAACTGCTGTGGAAGTTCAACGAGGACAGTCGATGTAGCGTGCCTGCTGTCTGGCCACCTTGAAGCAGGAATGGCCGGGCAGGTCATCGTGACGAAGGAGTGACCATGCCGCCAAACGAGCATACCGAAGCCGGCCACCACGGCCATCATCATCACCATGCGCACCCAGCCCACGGCAGCGAGCCCGCGCCGGCGGCGGACGTGCAAGGCGTGGCCGCGATGGCGGAGGCACCTGAGGGCACGATCTACACCTGCCCGATGCATCCGGAGATCCGCGAACCCAAGCCTGGCAACTGCCCCAAGTGCGGCATGACGCTCGAACCGGTGATGCCGTCGCTTGAGGACGAAGAGAATCCGGAACTGGCCGACTTTCGCCGCCGCTTCTGGTGGACGCTGCCGCTGACCGTCATCGTCACCGTGCTTGCGATGGTCGGCCACCGGATCTTCCCGGAGGGCCTGGCTGCGCAGAGCTGGATCGAACTGGCGCTGAGCACACCGGTCATCCTGTATGCGGGTTGGCCGTTCTTCGTGCGCTGGGCCCAATCGATCGCGCGGCGCAGCCCGAACATGTGGACGCTGATCGGCACCGGAACCGGCGCGGCGTATGGATACAGCCTGGTGGCGACGATCGCGCCCGACCTGTTCCCGCCCACATTCCAGATGCACGGCCGTGTCGGCGTGTACTACGAAGCGGCTGCCGTCATCATCTCGCTGACGCTCCTGGGCCAGATCCTCGAACTGCGCGCGCGCTCGCAAACCTCCGCCGCGATCAAGTCGCTGCTTGGGCTGGCGCCCAAGACCGCCCGGCGCATCCGGGACGACGGGACGGAGGAAGACATCCCGCTGTCCCACGTCCACATCGGCGACACGCTGCGGGTTCGTCCAGGTGAAAAGGTCCCCGTCGACGGCGAAGTGCTCGAGGGCGAGAGCGCCATCGACGAATCCATGCTGACCGGCGAACCCGTGCCGGTGACCAAGCGCGCCGGCGACAAGATCGTCGGCGCGGCCATCAACACGAGCGGAAGCCTGGTGATGCGCGCCGAGAAGGTGGGGTCGCAGACCATGCTTGCCCAGATCGTGCAGATGGTCGCCAACGCGCAGCGCTCGCGCGCGCCGATGCAGCGGCTGGCGGACGTGGTGGCAGGCTACTTCGTCGTCATCGTCGTGGTCATTGCGGTCCTGACGCTGTTTGGCTGGGGGATCTTCGGGCCGGAGCCGAGCTGGGTGTATGGCTTCGTCAACGCGGTGGCGGTGCTGATCATTGCCTGCCCTTGCGCCCTTGGACTGGCGACGCCGATGTCGATCATGGCCGCCACTGGCCGCGCGGCCACGCAGGGCATCCTGTTCCGCGATGCCGCAGCGATCGAAGCGATGCGCAAGATCGACACGCTCATCGTCGACAAGACCGGCACCCTCACCGAAGGAAAGCCTGCTTTCGACAGCGTGCGCGCGGCGGAGGGCTTTACCGAAGAGGACGTGCTGCAGATAGCAGCGAGCATCGACCAGGGAAGCGAGCATCCGCTGGCGCATGCGATTGTGGCAGAGGCGCGCGAGCGCGGCATCGTGCTGGACAAGCCGGAGACATTCGAGTCAGCCAGCGGGATCGGCGTGCGCGGGACGGTTGCGGGGCATCGCATCGCGCTCGGGAATACCACGCTCATGGAACAGGAAGGCATCGATTGGAAAGCGCTGGCGCAGGAGGCCGAAGCGCTGCGCGGTGAAGGCGCCAGCGTGATGTACCTGGCGGTGGACGGCCGGCTTGCGGGCCTGCTTGCGGTATCCGATCCGGTCAAGAGCACCACGCAGGAAGCGCTGCACGTGCTCAGGGAAGCGGGCCTGGCCGTCGTCATGGCCACCGGCGATGGCGTCACGACGGCGCGGTCGGTGGCCAGGCGGCTCGGCATCGACAAAGTACATGGCGAGGTAAAGCCGCAGGACAAACTGGTCCTCGTCGAGCGCCTGCAAGCGCAGGGAAAGATGGTTGCCATGGCCGGTGACGGCATCAACGATGCGCCTGCCCTGGCCAAGTCGAACGTCGGCATCGCCATGGGCACGGGTACCGACGTGGCGATCAACAGCGCGCACGTGACGCTGGTGAAGGGCGATCTGCGCGCGATTGCGCGGGCGCGCACCTTGTCGGAGGAGACTGTCCGGAATATGCGGCAGAACCTCGGGTTCGCCTTTATCTATAACGCGCTCGGGATACCACTGGCGGCTGGGTTGCTCTATCCGGTGACGGGGCAACTGTTGTCGCCAATGATTGCGGCGCTTGCGATGAGCCTCAGTTCAGTATCCGTGATCGCAAACGCGCTGCGGCTGCGAAACAGAGACGCGCACGGATAGACCACAAGTTGAGCTTCGCTCCCTGGCCTTCCGATGTGGCCGATCGTGGCGCTGAGCCCGGTCGCGCAACAGTTCGTCTGGTCGATCATCCGTGCCCTCTGCCAATCAAGCTCATGAACTGTTGAACCTCAACAACATCCCTGATTTCTACATCAAAAATAGCTAACGGATTATCGGTAGAACTCGATAAAGAACATTTCCACTAGAGAGTCACCCGACCAGCCTAGGGAAAATAGAATGTCAGTAGCGCCCAGCCGGTAGCAAGTAATGCGGATAGGCAGAGCAGTCCCGCCGCCCCATTGGGCCGCAATGCACCGACGTAGCTCAACATGACGGTGGTCGCGTTCTTCTTGTTTGCGTTCTGTCCGCGCCAGGACGCAAAAATCTTCAAGAGCGCGAAAAGACCCGTTCCAGCTCCCGTCGAAAGAAGAACCACTCTGAACACCGAAAATACGTCGAGTTCGTGAAGGTTGATCTTTCGATAGATGATACCGATCGCAGCCATGGTCATCGCTGCGGCAATCGAGATGCATACGTTCAGGTATAAAGTCTTGCGACTTCGGACAGCCGCGTCTTCCAGTTCGACCTTAAACCGCTCGATTTTCTCGATCACCAACTCGGAAGCTTCGCGACGCGCGACTCGCAGACGTTCGTCTACTGTTGCAGCAATCTTCAAAGCAGCGTAATCAATTAATGATGTGATGTCTTCTTTCGTTACGCTCCGCTGTTGGTGAAGTTCGTCCGAAATGAGCTTAACGTTGGATTGCAACTGCTCACTAGCATCGCGCACAGACGCCGAAAATTGACGGCCCGCTAGTTGGATAGCGTCGCTGATCATCGGACTGAGCTGTTCGTCGACGATCTCCCCAACCAAGTCTTTGACCTGGTCCAGTTCGCCCCTTAGATCGGTGGTAAACAGTGCCATCTCATCTCCACACTCTGTATCTACGAGGCGATTATGCCTTGCCCGAAATTCGCTCGACTAATGCCTGAGCAATGTTGATGTTAGCTGGCGCCTTCCCGCCAATTAGCGCAACCGCACGCTCTGCCGCGTCAGTCGCACGCTGGATCAACATATTCAAATTGTCCTCATTGAACTTCTTTGCAGTTTCTTTCGATTCCGGGATGTGGTGTGGCTGAAACGCCGGAACCCCGTTCACCATAAGCTGATACTGGTAACCCGTCTCTATGTCAAAAGTCGCGTTAAAGTAGCCCTCATCTTTGACGATTCGAACATACGGGCGCACAGAAATGGAAAACAACGATGCTTGCAACTCAAAGTCTCTTCGGGCTTGCTCGCGAGCTGCAAGAGCCGCTCTGTCCCGCTCCTGTTGCAAGACACTGTTGTGTTCAATACGTGCAAGCGACAGTTTCTCTCGCTCTGCCGATAGCGCCGCATAGTGTTCCGACTCAAGCGCATTTTTCTCGGCCAGAAAATTCCGTTGATTCGTGTGGAGGCTTAGCTCCAGCTCCCGGATGCGCTGCTCATCAACCGACGCCTGCCGCTTGATCTTTCGAACTGAAATCGTATGAACACCAAGCGACGTCAGAGCGATCAAGACGCAACTTACACCGGCGAAATAGATGGGATCCATGCGTCTCGCATTATTATCTTTCGAAGAAGCAATATACAACTAGAATCTACTGGCAGCAATACACCGACCGGATATTCGAACGTACGTTTCGGGCTGCTGAGTGTCCGCTACAATTGCGCGATGCAAAAATGATCTCCCATCTTCCCCGGCCCGATGACTGCCCGCAGCGCGGTGCTCACCGTCCTGCTTTCCGACGCAGATCAGAACCGGGGGCGGAACTGATGCGCGGACGGGTCACACTTGCGGCGATCATCCGTGCCCTCAAGCGCAAATATCATTGGCCGATCGAAACCGAAAGCTTTCCGTCAAATGCCGCTGACGGCCGGGCTACGTAGGCCACGGTTTACAGCCGTCCTACTGTCGTCATCACGGCGGCGTTGAACGCAGGCGGCCGGGAATGGCTGAGGAGCAGGACGTTAGTAAAAAGTCAAGATTGGCAAATGTTCGAGCGCTAGCATTGCCGTTCTCCGCCGCATATGCTTTTCAGCTTGCCGGTCTGTCGCCTTCACCACTATTTCAACTGCAGGTGAGAAAATTGGACCCGCCCGACACCTGGAATGCAGGTTCAGGCCTGCGAATCCGGTATCTCGGTGCCGATAAAGCCAGCCGATAAGGCCCGATGCCCCCCGGTGGTACCATGTCAACTGACCAAATGAACGGGGACAGCATGGATGCGCGAAACCTTTACCGATATCTTGAACGTGAGTTCGCAGGGAAGCTATCCCGGGCTGAGCTGGAAAATGGCGTAGCCTATTATTGGGAACGCAAGCGTGTTAATCCATCGAGTCGACTGATTAGGATTACTGAGCGGGCAGACGGAGGAATCGCAGAGATCAAATTGGCGCAGTCATCTCTTCGCGGCCCAGATGTCATGATGCCTATGCCTGTTACTTATGACGGGGTAGCGCAGGCGATGCGCAGCGAGTTACGGAAACTCCATAATGAATCCTAAAGAAGCTTCGAACCATTACCTACGAGGCGCTGGGCCGCGCACGCCTGTCGCAGAAAGGCTCGGATACCGCCGCATCGGGTGAAAGTCAGTCGGTCAGAAGACACCTGCATGACTACTTTCGGGTACTATTTCCTTATCACAATCAAGAGTAAGCAAGCGGAAATGTCCGGAACCAAGATACCGTCATCAGTGGCGCGCTCGCCCGCCTCCACCTTGCCGTACTTCTCCCACCCCGTGCGTACGCCGCAGTGACCGATTAAGGGGTATTGATGAGCTCATTCCTGAATCGATATCTCACCGAATTCGATGAAAACCTATCTGGCGACTCCTATATCGATCCGATCGGCACGCTGATCATCTGGTCCGCCTTCGGCCGTCAGGTTTTCAGCAACAGGATCAATTCGATCTCGAACGATGTGCGCAATTACACGCTGAATCTGTTCCACCACTACCTCATCAGGAAACTAGTTAACGATGATTCGGTCCTGCTCAGCAAATCGTTGAAAAACAAGTACCACGGCAAGGACACGCTGCATTTCAAGCAGGCCTGCCTGATCCTGCTCGAAAACCTGTTCGTGTATTCCATACTTCGCCACGAGAATACGGGCGAGGTGTCGCCTGGCGGGATCCTTGGCATATCCAAGGCTCGCCGGAGCTGGGAAAAGGATAGTGGCAAGCCGACGCTCAGGCTCACCCATGAGCCCGACGGACACATCTTGGTCCGTCAGCTCGGCCTGGGCGTGAGCGGCCGCTACAAGACGCCGCTGATGGAGATCGGCTTCTTCGACAGCAGCTACAACTACAACAAGCCGTTGTCGCACCAACGCTGGGCTGCCGCCGAACAATTCATCACCGGCCGCGAGAACAAGCTGCTCGCCAAGCTCGCGCTCGAGGTCTATCCCTTCCTTAGGGAATGCGTGACCACGCGCAGCCACCGGGCCAGGCTCAGTTTTTCGGACGAGGTTCCGGTCGACCTGTCGAAAGCGTATAGCGGCGCGTTCGCATCGCCGGCCGTAGTGGGCGCCTACGCACGCAGCTTTTGGCTGGCGCAGACCGGGCTGGACAGTGGCGCCGCCGGCTCGCTGCTACAGGTGCTGGAAGCGGACCAGGATGACGAGCTCGATGCGCGGGAATTGCTGGAGCAGGCCCTCGAGCAGACGCTGCATCCCACCGACCAAGCCAAGCTGCAGGAAATCTCGCAGCTGGAACCGTTCCTTTCCGACTGCGCCCTCCTGTTCAACCTGATGGCGGCGGAGAGGACGCACACCGTCGCGGACGTTGCGGCTCACTGGCAGCGATTCGGGCGCGACGAGACTCGATTGGAGCAACTCGCACTGAACGTGTCGGAGCATGCCCGCCTCCCTGCGGTGAAAGGGAGTGCAGCCGCACAACGCCTCATGCAGTTGCAGCGTGTGGCGAGCGCAAAAGACCTCGACCAGCAGATCCGCCTGCTGTCGGAGTACCACAAGTGGGTCATGCAGGTGCGTCGCCAGCAGCCGTGGCTGTCGGTCGACGCCAACGGCACGATCAAGGTTAGCGCGCGCACCTTGCCGCGACCCGCCCCGGCAGACTGGCCACCGGGTGCCTGGTATAACCAGTACTACCTGCCGCAGTTCAAAAACTTCGTGAGCGGCATGAAGGGAGCCATGGAATGAAGCTCCTCACCGAACTGCAGAAACAGGTGAGCCGCATGGGCACGCTCCGTCACGCCTGGTTCACCAGCTTTAATGCCGACATCGAATTCATCGAGACCTACGTTCTCCCCGTTACGATCGGTGCGAACGTGCCGCGCAACGGACTCGAGTACGAACAGCTGCAGCAGGCGCTGATCGATGCGGACATCGACTTTCGAGTGTTCTGCGACCCTCGCTTCCTCGAAACCAGCCGGGTGAAACGGACCTGCATTCCGGTCCACGGGGTGCGGCCGGCGCGCACGGCAAACGTGTTTTCCGATACCAGCCTGTTCCATGCGAAGGTCATCTACCTGGAAGACAATGAAGGCAAGCGTGTCATCGGCACGGGCAGCGCGAACCTGACCGTGAGCGGCTGGGGGCGCAACCTTGAAGCATTCACGTTTTTGGATATCAACACCTTCAAGAACTACCGCGAGATTCGTAAATTCTTCACGCAGCTTTGCCTTGCCGCAGACATCGAGTGCACGTTGAAGGAGCGTCCGCGATTCGAGGAAAAGACCGACAACTGGCACTTCGTCCACAGTTACCAGGATCAATCGTTCGCGGAACAACTGCTTGCCGATGCGGACGGAAGCGACCTGGTAGTCTGGTCACCCTACCTGCCACGCGACCTTGTGGGTTTCATCGGGAACCTGAAGGCTGCCGCCGGAATCGAGGATCTCGAGATCCACCTGGTACCCGACCGGCTCAAGGGGCAATACCTGCGCACGGAGTGGAATGAAGACCTGGGGCGGATGCTGGCCACCGGGCGCCTGACGGTCTACGAAAACCCGGCCCCACGCCATCCAAATACCGAGCTGTGCCACGCCAAATTGTGGAAGCTCCAGGGCCGGCTCGCGATCGGATCATGGAACTTCACGGGTCCGGGTTCCAACTGCATGCGCGACGCCGATGGCACTCGGGGCCTGGACAACAATGTGGAGGCCGGATTCATCATCGAAGACAGGCACGACATGTGGGAAGCCTGCGGCCGCAAACTCAGCCCCGGCGCCAACGATTTCGCTTCGCCCGCCCAACTGGACGAGGAAAGCCTCGAGGTGAAGCCGTTGCCGCCTTTCGACCTGCACGTTACCTTCGACTGGCTCGGACAAGGGTACAGCTTCGAGGGGAAATGGCTGGGGAATGGGCAACGGGGCGGATTCTCGGTGCGCCTTCCTGGCGTGACCGAACGGGTGCCGCTGGAATGGAACAGTGACCACCAACCCCAGCAGCCCGGCGAGCTGGAAGTCGACGATCGCGCTCTGCTGCGCGACCGCATCTGCATCGTGTATCGCGGCGATCAGGAAATCCACAAGGAGCTGCTGAAGGAAAAGCATGTACACTCGCGCCGTGCGCAGGCGTTCGAGTCGCTGCAGGATCTTCTGGAAGCCTTCGTTCAGGACGAGGACACAAAGGCCCTCCCCGACCTGCCACTTCGCGCGCCTGTCGAAGAAGACCCGCCGGCCCCGCCCGACAATCCGCCTGCCGATCTGGATGCGCCGCCCGACGCCGACCCGCGCAACCAGGGTGACATCAGTTACTTCAGGCTGTTTCATGCAATGCATGTGTACCGCCAGAAGCTGTCCGGGCTACATACCCTCAAGGAACTGGACAGCCATGTCTTTGCGTTGCCGGGTTGCCTGCTGGAGCTGGTCGACAAGATGCGGGAGCAAATTGGTTATCCAGGGCGCGAAGTATTCAACTGGTTCCTCGCGAATGAAGTGCGCTCGCTGTGCGAATTTGCCCAAGCGCTGCGCCGCCGGTTAATCCGCGGCCTGTCCGAACGCGAGGGCGACTATACGCCGGTTCCTGTGTCGCGCTGGCGCAAACTCAGCACCGAGCTGCCGCTGCCACCGCCACCCGCCGGTGTGCACAAAGATTACCTGAACCTGCTCAGGGAGCAGTGCGAGTATGAGTAAGCAATGGGGCGGACTGAGGCCCGACCAGGTATCGAAGGCTATCAACTTCGACGACAGCGACGCGGACTGGAACTACGTTGCCGGCGCAGCGCCGAGCATTGCCTCGCGTCAGGTCGAGGGGGTTGCACGCTTGTGGAACCTGTTGTCGACGCACCGCGTGGCTTTGCTTGCGGACGAAGTCGGAATGGGCAAGACCTTCCAGGCACTTGGGGTTGCTACGCTTCTGTGGCGCATGAAGCCGGACGCGAAAATACTCGTGATGGCGCCGAACCGCAACATCTGCGACCACTGGCTGATCGAGTTCGAAACCTTTGTCGAACGACACTACCGCCACGCCGACGATCGCGTTAAATGCCGCAAAAACGGCGAAGCGGTACCGCGTGTGGGCGTGCATTACCAGCTCGAAGGGCTGGCCGAGGCGATCGAAACGCGCGCGGAACAGCAGCGCCCTCCTCAGCTGTATGTTACGACTATTCACTCGCTCAGTGGACTCGTTGGCGACGCCAATGAGAAGGACAAGACCGGAGCCGCCTCCCGGGCAGCCGCACGCGTGCACCGGCGCATCCTGACTGCGCTCGATGGCGCCGGTTTCGACCTGGTGATCGTCGATGAAGCACACTATTTCCGTAACAAATACGGCGGTTCGCAGCGCGCGGCCGCGGCAGAAGCCTTTTTCGGGCACACGTACAGCCGCATCGGGCAGCGCACGCTGGTACTCACTGCCACGCCAAGCCATACCCATCTCGGCGACGTCTCCAACATCCTTGGCTATTTCACGGACCTGGGAGAACCGGAGCACCAGCCGCCAGCCGAAAAGCTGATGCAAAAGTATGCGGTGCGGCGCTTCCGCATCATGGCCGGCACTGACGCCGGATACACCAAGCACCAATATCGCCGCGAAATCGCTACCGCCTGCGACTTCTCGAACCGCCCCCAAGCGGAGGCGTTTTTTGCCATGTACCAGCGCAAGCTCATTCACGAACTCGGGGTGCTCAGTGAAGGGCGCCGCGTACTCTACGGTTTTCTCGAGGGATTCGAGTCATCAGGTCCGGACGAACACGCCCAAACGAACACAAACGGGAATGCCGAACCGTCCGATCACGAACGGTCGGAAGACTTTTTAGTGGCGCGAGATACCCAGCTGCTACGCGATATGAGCCGGGAATATCGCGCGATCTTCGGCTGTGCGCCAGACCATCCCAAATACGGCGGAATGGTTGAGCAGTGTGCGCCCGATGGACTGTTCGCGGCAGACGCCGGTCGCCCGCTGCATGAGGACAAGCACCTCGTCTTCGTGCGTCGCATCCCGTCCGTGCGGGAGCTGACCAAACGTGTGAATGAGCGTTACGACCGGCTGTTTGCGCAGCAGCTCTGTGCAGCATGGGACCTGGACGCGAATGATCCACGCGTACTGCACTGGGGCAGCAAGCACCACTGGTCACGCGACGGGTTCAACGAACTGGTCGGTGACAACAAGGCCGGCCTGGGCGATCTCGACGCGGATATGGGCGGCGATGGCGATGACGATGGGGGCGGTTCGGAGGCTATCGATCATGCTCAAGACTCGTACCTGGGCTCGAAGATCACCGACCTGTTCGTAACAAAAAAGGTCAAGGACAAGACAACACCACCGCCACCTACGGACTGCTCCCGCTTCAGTTTATCGCTGCGCAGGTCGAGCAGCATCCACGCGATGTTCATGGAACCCGCTTCCGACTATCTTGCCGGTGGCTATACAGAATACTACACGGTACGTCATGGCGACAAGCCACGCCCCGATTACACGAAAGCGGCGCGGGCCCGGCGCCTGTCGACGCACGGGCTGATCAGCGAAAAGGAACGCGAAGCGTTGCATCCTGCCGATGCGGTGACGCAAAGCTACGATGACCAAGTCGAGATCGAGACGCTGTGGTCACTGGTCTTCCCGCACCTGAACGACGCGCAGCAAGCAACGCTGCGCCGCTGGGCTGAAAGCCAGCCGGCGATCGCAGAGAATTTCAGCAACTATATCCAGGCCGGCTTCCTATTCGCCAGCCCCGTCATCGTGGAACTTTACTGTTGGCATACCCGCTTTCAGCGCACGCTACCTGCCAGTAAACAGCATAACAACGTGCAGCAGCGCTATCAGGATTTCGTAGCCTGGGTACGGAAACGGATCGCCTGCTCATTACTGCTGAAGTATTTCGCTGCGGCGCTGGACACCTTTGAACAGCTGTGCAGCAAGATCGTGAAACACAAGGCCAACGACTGGAGAAAGGGATGGCGTACGCTTACCACCTTGTCCAATCCCGCGTCGCATGCGAGTGGGGAATCCAGTCATCGGCACCACCTGATCCTCGGCTTTAACAGCCCGTTCTACCCCAACACGCTGGTAGCCACTTCTGTGTTCCAAGAAGGTATCAACCTGCATCTGCAATGTCGCAAAGTGCATCACTACGGCATCGCCTGGACGCCGGGCGACAATGAGCAGCGCGTCGGGCGAATCGATCGGCTGTTCGGTAAGGTGAGCCAGCTGCTCCGGGAACAACATGCAGGCACCGGAACGGCTTCTCTCGACATCAACTACCCTTACCTGAAAAACTCCTTTGACGAGGATCAGGTCGGCTCGTTTATGGAGCGCAAGCACGCCGTCGAAGAGCAGATAGACAGGTGCGTTCACGGGGATTTTGACAAGCATGTGCATCTGATGCGGCCGGGCTGGCAGGAATTCCTGCGCCGGCCGGTCACGGAATCTTCGCTCGATGATCCCTACCCTGCCGTGTTCGAAAGCGGCGATGTTCCGACACGGGATTACCCGGGCTCCTTGTAAAAGATTTCAGACGTCCAGAGATCGAGGCCCGGCGCGGGGTAAGTCAACCTCGACATGGCACCCGAACGCTGTCATTTCAAGGCTTGCAGATCTTTCCTCGCCGATCCTGCTGCAGACCTGCTCATGGGGAAAGCGATTACCAAAACAAAGCTGGAGTTCATGTAGATATCCGTCCGCTTCGCAAGGACGGGGCGTGAGGAACCGGTGACTTGGCAAGAGCACTACGACCTCACACGGACGGCAAGGTTAAGTTAGCGGCGAATTGCGGCTAGTTTGGTGCCGAGGTTGATGGGGAATACTCCAGGACAAGCTTTCTGAACTTCAAGAAGTAGGTCTATGCATGGATCCGGCTTGTCCTTCTGTAATGCTTGAAACAAGCCGTCGGGGACCGCCAACACGGGTGGAATCATGTGTGCGCGATTTAATGCTTGCACAGCATCCAACTGATCGTGAGTACCCTGCATTGCACAAGCCTTCACGCCAGCTTCCTGAAGATAGCGGACACGAGACGACGCTAGTTGGCATTGTAACGGGTGAAGGCGGGCGAAGACCTCGACACCTTCCGCCAAAACCTCCGTTCGCCCAGTTTGAAATAGTCGATTCTCGCCAAAAACGGCAACTAGGCCCAGCGCGCCGACGAAAGTGAAGCCAGTGACAATTGCCGGGTATCTGGCATGCGATGAACCACCTAGGGCAATAAGGATGCCGGTTAACGCTCCGGCTACGACGTAAACTGCCGCGCTAATCCAGTGATGCTGAATTAGCTGCAAAATCGACAACCCGATTCCACACAGTACAACCGTTCCCGCCACGACTGTCCGTAACATATAACTTCCTTATAAAGCTGAACTGCCCGACGAAAAAAGGCGAGGCAAATTCCGCAAACGGACAACTGAGAGCCTAAGCGCCGATGAGCACGCGACGTAAACTTGCACCAGCGCGCGGTGCCTTCGCGCAGCCGCAATCTTTTTTGGATCACATTTCGCGCAGTGACCTGGGCCAATACGTAGCCTATGCCCTTGCTTTTCACACGGGGAACCGATCGCTAGCACTGCGGCACGACTTCGCATCAAGTTGTTTCTGGCCGGCTTGCTCAGACCACGCGCATCTACGACTTGGGACACTGTTATCTGATGACGAGCGAGGAAGTCACGTTCAGCGTTCGATAGCAGGGCTTCAACGGAATTCATTTCTTTCGACTCTTTACCGTTCGTTTTTAGTGAGTGAGGGCATTGAAAGGGCGTAGAAGATGTGCCACCACCATCCTGTGCGAGTCTCAGCCTTGGCAATGCATTTCAGATCCGGCGACAGTCCAGGTGTGGACCCAGGACACATGCCCATCGAGAGTGCGTAACGCTAGTTTTTCACCGGACAAGCGCAGAACCCAGAGTCAGAACGACAAAGCACGAGCACAACTTCTTTTCCGATCAATCTAAGTGTTCGAGCAGCTTAACTCTAACCATCCCGTCGCCTGTGTTGACGTAGGCGCCGACAGTAAGAACAGAGGCCCGTAGGGGCGTGAACTTACAGAATTCGGGCGGATAGTCGCGCGTCCTTTCGTATCCGGGTTTTGGCGTTTCTCTGGGCGGGTGCGTGCGAATAAACACTGTATCGTCACGTGCAAGTTCCTGCTGCGCCCCATTGTCGAACGTTACTCTTAACCGCATGCTATTTCCTTTGTTCTCACTTGTCACAGCTCTCGCCAGTCTCTGGCGAAGATTTCGTCACCCTATTGAAGTAGAACCAGATTATTGCTGAGATGGCAATCACCAGATACGAAAATAAGTTCCACTTCGATAGAATGGCGCGGTAAATACCATAAAGACCACCGGCGAACCATAGCGATATGAAAAGAAAGGCAACCTTTCCGCTCCAAACCTCCCTGAGTGTGGCAAGCAGGCCCGCAGCGGCAAAAAGCAGAAGAAACGCGCAGAAAACCGCCCCGAGAAGTGAACTGATACCCATCAAAATGTAGCGGCCGATATCGAGGAGCATAGTGTTTCCTATACCTGCACGAGCCGTCCCTCAGGCGGCCGCGCGGAGTGTGAATCGGACGCTACTATCGGCGTTCCCTGCGGATCTACGTCCTCGTCGTCGATAACGTAGAGCATGCTTTTCTCGTTAGAAATTGGTCAGTCTAGCGGGGCAGTGCTGTAACGGAAAATTTCTCGCCAGGAGCGAGGCGATCGACAGCTAAGCCGTAAATGCAGTTGAACCGAGGATGCTCGTAAATTTGGAGGTCCACCAGCCCTATCGATTCAAGAAACTTGTAGACGGATCGCATCTCAATATTGCCGTCGCCATCAATGGCACGATAGACATTTTTTGCACCATCAAGGTGCGCTAGGATGCCTACCCGCAATGGCGGCCCGCCAAAGTCGTGAGGGTCGGGTGTCCAGTTTTCAAGCCATGCGACAATCTTCAGGTCGAATGCCGGCGCCGGAAAGGTTTTGTCAAAGTGTGTTTTCATTTATTTTCCGGTTTAGTTTTGTTCGTCACTGGCCGCGGCCCAGGCGTCGACCTCGGCCAACTCGTCTTCATAACTCATCGCCGCGTTCGCCGCGCGCTCAGCACGTTTGCGTGTCGTTGAGCCCCGCCAGATATGGCGGCCGATAATCTCCCCGTCCTCGCCCCAACAAAATGCTCGAATGAGCTAATAAGTTCGGACAGCCATTTTGCGTTGATCAACGTTGCGTCTTCGGCTCTATCTAGACGAGATCACGAGCCGTATTGCCGATTGTGTAATCACGGGGACCGAGGGCTACATCCATGTTGATTATTTTGACGGCACAATCGACCGGAGCGCGTGGTACCAACCGAAGCCACATCGCCGATTTATCCGCCTGATAGCGCACCTCCGAAATATTGAAGATGGACGACATCGAGCAAAGACCCGTGCGCACATCTTTCAAAACCCCGATCATCGGGAGGGCATCCTTGACGGCGAGCTCGATCGCATTCCAATGCGCTACGTGCGTCTTGCGCGCATCCTTTCCTGGTCGAGGTACCATGTACCACAGGCTGCCTTCTCGGCCATCGCGACAAATCGCAATTTCGGTTGGCACGCGTTTACCGCTCACGAATTTGCTGTGATGATTCCAGACAGTCGTAACGAAAAGCTTTGCTTTGCCTGCCCGAGCGTCCGGGCGGAGCGTATCGAACGAAGACCACTGCTGACCTGGAGCGAGAGCGCCCAGTGCTTCAAATGCTTCGTTGTGTTTGACATTGAACGTCATTATTTTCTTATAACTCCTGGACGTAGCGCGCTAGCGAAAGACGATCGGTTTTCCGACCTCGGTCTGTAAGTCGTCTAACCGCTTGTTAAGTTGGACCGATGCATAGCGCTCGACGTGGTCATGCACCAAGCGCCATCGCGGGAATTCATCGTTGGGAATTGCCATTGTAAATGTATGCTTGATTTGGAGGTGGGTCTCGTTATCTCGCACCAAGATGTCTGCCCGAAGCAAGTCCCCAATATCGTTGTGTGCAAATGTGTTGTGCCGAAGCTTCATGATCCGATCATGCGTTGCTCGGAGGGGATCTTCACCCTTGAACACCGTGTTGGCGTCGAGTTTGATAAGCCCAGATCCAACACTCGTAAAGCACTTTCCATATTGGAGAATGAAGGAGTGAAGCAACGCGATTTGCAAAAGGCTGCTATCGAGATCTCGCAATTTTGAATCGAATGCTTCGAGTCGTCCAAGGGAATGCCCAGAAGTGCTGAGCTGAAGCAGAACACGGCTCCACGCTGCAAGCTTATTGAATGGATGCGGATTGATTTTGAAGCCTTGCTCAGCCAGCTTGTCGATGTGGCTGGACAGGCCAGAGTCGTCTATCTCTTGCATCCTACGTTGTCCTTATTTCCCGAGAGCGGCTTCCAACAGCAGCTGGGTGTTTTGGTGGCACTAAATTGATTTCGTAGTGCAATTTTATAACCGGGTATATGTCTGGTCCATGAAAAGTTGACGAGATTCTACTTGCCGATCGCAACCGTATGGCCGTTGGTTGCGATGCGAGCGTTGTGATGCATACTCTGCCGTCAAAAGACGTTCGTGAACAACTATGGGATGGTACGGTGGCAATGAAGCAACTTCTACGGGCGTTATCGCAACAATCTTATGTGCCGGTGTCGCAGGGTGCGCGCCTAAAACCCGACTCTGAGCGAAGACCGGCTAGCGGATGAGAAGCGCAAAAATTTCTGCATGTCACTTTTAGTTGAGGCTGGGGCAAAGTGGTATCAAGGTGATCAAGTCGGCAGGATCAGTGAACTCTTCTGTCGCGCAGCTCGGGCATTGTAGGATTTCGTCGCTCCTGCGCAGCTAATCCCTTCTCGCCTAGCAAGCCCGTGATCGACTGAATGCCGCTGAGGAAAAGACCAAGGCCTTTGCTATCGCGGACCAACCCCCTGCATGGGTCAACGCTGGTTCCTGGACGCCACCGAAGGCTCGTACCTAACGTTGGTAGAACGGTTCCTCCTAAGCAGGGTTGAGCACGTCCAAGCCTGGTCGGGTTGGAGGCACCAAAATTCTCCAATTGTCCTCGTGTGCGGCGAAACGCAGCGCGAGGGCCTTCTGACTCATGGTTAAAGTGCGAGCGTGTCCACGCGCCTCGTTCGGAGCGGAAAGCATGTTGTCGAGCTCGGCCTGGTCGAAAACGAAAAACCGGCTGCGAGGATTGGGCCGGTCGAGCAGGACGATGACAAGATAGTCGAAGTCTGAAAAATTCCCGTTCACGGCGAGCTGCTTGGGCCAGTCGATAGTTTTGACTTGGACACGCTTAATACTGGTACCGGTGAAGATCGCGAGATCCCAGCTTTTCTGCGTTGCCCCGTGTGCCAAGTATGCCTCGACGTTTCGCTTCAATAGCTCACCCAAGACGAGGTGCTCGCCAATTGCGGCTGATACAGAACGGTTGTTTTTCACGTTAGAAGATTTTGACTTTAGGCTAACACCAGGCGAGGGATCGCACATGAAGTCGATCCGTACTTCGTCGAGACGTCGGCGGCCAACTCCGGGTAATCGCAGAAGTTGGCGATCTCGTCGTCCGTATAACCACGCAGCCGCGAGAACGCCTTCCAGTGGTCGCTCTTGCGCGTTCTTCCCCGCTCCGGTCCTCGTGACGGCTGATCTTCTCAGCGCGCGTGGCCCGATCGCAAAGCTCGATTAAGCACACGATCAGTGGGTCAGCAGGGTGTTCGTTACGCAACGCCAGGCTGTCGATATCGAGCTCGGGCATTTTGTACCCGTAGCGTGGGACCGGATGCCGATCGATTACTGGCCGGTCGCGCACTGGGTCATTAGTTCGTCGACGTTTGCATCTGGATACGCGGCCTGTAGCCGGTCGCGCACATCGGCAGGTTGCGGCCGCACCTCCGGGGTGTGCGTGTCGCTATTACACTTGCGGCATGTGACCTTGGACTGGCCGCGGGCACCTGATGTTTCCCACCACGATCCAAAGCGCTGATATCGAGGATTGGCGTTGGTGATTACCTCGGCATTGCCACATTGGCAGAATAGCCCAGAGATTCCGGTATAGATGAACGCAACGTTTTTGCTCATGGGGTGGACTGTTTCCTAAATGATGAAGACCGGATGAGATATCTTACTGAGCCTAATCAGATATCTTACCACCCAGCGGATCGGCGGGCAGGCGGCAGGCGGCGCGCGGGCAGCGATCGAAACCGTTGAGCGGCCTTTGTTTTCGATTAGAACCTCTTTTTCGATAAAAGCCGCAGGTTTTTCCAATTAAAAGATTAAAGAGTTTTGCTTTTTGAGCTTTTCCTCGAGGCCATTGAACTCGGATGAT
This sequence comes from Pseudoduganella sp. GCM10020061, assembly GCF_042683405.1. Lineage (NCBI taxonomy): Bacteria > Pseudomonadati > Pseudomonadota > Betaproteobacteria > Burkholderiales > Oxalobacteraceae > Pseudoduganella > Pseudoduganella sp. GCM10020061. The sequence continues at coordinate 457,664 of NZ_JBHUJS010000003.1, forward strand.
CGGAACCGGGGTTTTATGCTATCAACCCACATTCGGCAGTATCTGTTGCAGCCTACGGCCACCTAGCGGAGGGAGATGAAGCGCAGAGTTGATTAGGACAGCCGAGCTCGTAGAAATCACCCTGCTCACGCGGGCAGCGTTCGAGCAGGACCGCGCGGTGCGCTACGCCAGCATCGCCACGATCTGATTGAAGAGTTTTTCTCGGTCACCTGGCACTGCCAGGTCGAGCGACACCGACGACTCAGCAGCTGCTCCTGCCGATCGCCGAAAGCGCCCAAGGATTAGCCGGCGCCGCCCAGCGGCAGGGCAGTGCCTGCTAGGCCGCCGTCGAGCTCGGCTACCGCGCACGCGCCCATGGCACTCCCGTGTGTTTGCACGTTTGCGGACCCCAAAAATGTAGCCCCTGAGCGGGAAGTATCCTTCCTCCACCGGGATAATCCGCTCCAGGTGCCGTGGTCCCCATTCTTGTTGTTTGTGCTTTGGTGACGATCACCGTAGTGTCGTGCTCGAAGAAGAACTTGATGAAGGTATCGCGTTCCAGCACCTTCGATTTTTCCCCGAACAGTTTCCCGTAGCGTCTCTCCCTCGGGTACCAGCGGCCACGCTGCTGTGTCGCGTCCTCTTGCCAGCTGCCGCGATCTCGCGCAGCGCCTCTTCGCTGATCCGGATGAAGCGGACGAGTTCCAATGCGAGCTGGCGTGCCCACTTCGAGATTGACGTCGGCGCCGTCCTCAGCAGCAGGTAGTTCTTATAGAGGAAGTCAGCGGTCGCTTCATCGGGTGTGGGAAGGCGATTGATGTCTTGCATGAGTAGCTCGTTGGGTAATGGGGTAGTGTAAGAGGGCCGTAGCGGACCAGTAACTGGTAGCCGCGGCCGCGTCGCCCGCCAGGCGGAAAAGCTCCGTCAAGGTTAGCTGTGAACGAACAGTAAAGTTCGCAACAAGCTTTCTTACGAGACTCGTTGATTCCAGCACGCTTCGCATAAGAACAATGCTTGCCACAAAACATCGGCGTAGCATCTTGCGCTATCGCGTGCAAAAAAAAAGTTCGCCACAGGCGGAAAAAAGGTAGGCCCCGGAGTTAGGGCAGTTCCGCCGCTTAAGGCAAGTGGTACACCAGTAAACACGATGGCTGCCGCTCTCCACGAACCGACGGCCGAATACAACGTCGCGCGCCGCATAGTGGCTTCGCGAGAATTATGGCCTTTTGCTCGACGCAGCATCGCCTCTCGTTTCTGCTGCGCGATCTACCGCGCAGCGAACCGCGTTGGAGGCAACCGCTTGACTCTCGGTGCCAAGCAATTCCTCTACGCTTCTTGATATGAATAGTTCTCAAATCGGCTGTAATTCCCCCGCCAGATCGTTTGTATCGCTCCGAGCGGTCCGTTTCTCTGCTTGCCGATAGCTTCGGCTGTTCCCCTATCAGGCGAATTCGGGTTATAAACCTCGTCACGATATACAAAGATGACGACGTCGGCGTCGTCTCAATTGCGTCTGCGTCACGCAGATCAGGCAGAAGAGGACACTTGTTCGGCCGACTTTCCACCGCGCGGTTTACCTGCGCCAGGGCTACGCGTCGGCCAGTGGGTCATTTGCAGGAATCTCGGCCTCAGCATTCTCCAGCAGCGCCGTGACGTGTCCATTTTGGGTCTCGTAGGCGCTGTTGCAGATATCATTTGCCGCGTGATGAGTTCGCGCAAGACACGACGGTTGCGGACGATATCGGCATGCCGGGCGATGTTCGCTGTCTAGTCGATGGCTCGGGCTAGCGTATCGATATAATCGAGGCTTGGCGCTTCTCCCGATTTGTGTGGCTTGTCCATCTGCTTAAAAACCGTCAAGACGTAAGCAGGTTTGTCGACGCAGGGCAGAGGTACAAGCACGACGACTTTGGGAGCGTCCAGGAGGTCATGGTGGCTTCCCACCGAGCCAGGAGCTAGCGCAACCGTTACTAAAGAGTGCCGTAATGAGCATGGATTGAGCAGGCATTGAGCAAAGTCTTCAAGGACCAGTTCAGCACAACCGAAGAGGGGGCAAGGAGGTGTGGGGGCCTTTGCTTCTAAGTGCATCACAGTTCAAGAATATCTTCTGAAAATTCATGCATTCAGGGTTGCACAACCCATCAGACTATAGATAGACCTGCCAGTGCAACAAAAGTTACAACATGGAACGAACCTGCGGTATGCTTGTGCTTTAGTTAATACTTGAGCATTCATCATGAGCAAAGCCAACGGGACAACGAGACAGTATGCGACTCTAATCAAGGTACTTGACTCGCTAAGAGATGAAGCACCAGTCGAGGATGTGATTTATCACCCTCCAGTCAGTAACAATGACGCCATGGTTCAAGCCCGATCAAGAGCACTGCTACACTTATTTTTGAAAGCAAGGTTTGGGCTTACAGAGTTCAAAGATCGTATCAAATACGTCACTGATGGCCCTAATGATGGCGGAATTGACGCATTCTATATTGATAAGGCAAACAAGCGAATTTACGTCCTTCAGTCGAAGTTCCGAGCAACGGCAGCCAATTTTTCCAGCGTTAACATGAGCGTTAATGACCTGTTAAAGATGGATGTCAAGGATATTCTCAACGGGAAAACCAAAGATGAAAATGGGGTGCCATATAACTCCCAGATCAAACAATCTTTACAACGTAGTATAAAACAACTTCCCGACGTTGGCAGCTATGAAACCCATGTCATCCTTCTAGGAAATAGCAAAGCATTTAGCGCAAAGGATCTACAAAAACTCGCAAGCGGGTATAAGGTAGACCAGTACCATCATGAACGGATATTCAAGGAACTGCTTTTTCCTGTAATTCACGGCACGTACTTTACCGACCCCGATCTTAGAATCGAGATAAGCTTAGCCAACACTCAGCGTGATTCGCACCTTGACTATAACGTTGTTTCCGCAAAACAAAAAGCAAACATTAAGCTCTTGTTTGTCCCCACTATTGAAATTGGTCGGATTTTACATACTTACAAGAATTCAATTCTTCAATATAACCCTCGCAGTTTTCTTGACCTCGATAAGAACCCGGTAAATCAAGAGATCGCGGCGTCGATTGAGAACGTTACAGGAAATGAATTCGCACTATACAATAACGGCATTACTATTGTGTCAGAGGGCACTCAAGTCAGCTCTGATACTGCCAAGTTGGCTACAGCACAGGTAGTAATTAGAAATCCTCAATTAATCAATGGCGGACAGACCGCCTATACCTTAAGCCGCATCTATCAAAAGTGCATAACATCTGGGGACTTCTCTGTTTTCAAAGGGAAAGAAGTATTATTGAAGGTAATTAGTTTTGTTGGCAAACCCAAGCCAGCGAACCTTATGGACCGCCTTGAACTGATCACCTCTATATCTAAAGCCAGTAACTCTCAGACAAAGATTGAAGAATCTGATCGTCGCTCCAATGACCCGATCCAACTTGAACTTCAAAGAGAATTCTTTGAAAGCTACGGCCTATTCTACGAGCGGAAACGTGGAGAGTTTAGCGATGGAATTCACGCGAAATACATCAATAGTGGCCTAATAGTTAACCGAGAAAACTTGGTACGCGTAGCCCTCGCAAGCGAGTACCGTGTAAATGAAGCTAAGTCGAGCATCCAGAAAGTCTTCGGTGGTGATGCCTTGACAAAGACTTTGATTATTCAAGACGTCTCGAAGTACGCATATGGTTATGAAATACTACGACTTATCGAAGAAACCCTAAAAACCGGCAAAAAAGGTCAAGGCGATAGATACAACACAGCTGCTTTTGGTCAAGCCTTACGTTATGGTCAGTTTGCCGTGATAGCCGTTTGCATTAATCGCGGGATGAACTCCAAAAAGAGCGAAAGAGAGGTTTTAAACTCAATTCTTTCTCAATGGAAGAATTTTGAGGCTTCCGTAATGGCGAAGCCATCCAATATTGCTTACGCATCCAGTGGATCGTTCTCCTTTGTTAACTACTACAAAGGTGCAACTGTTAACTCCGACTTGAAAACCTATGCCTTTAAAGCATAAATATTGAACTCATTTCACCACCAATCGCTATCTCTTATTAAGATTTAGGGTAGGTGGTGATGAGTTGGTATCACATTCTCATCCATATTGAAAACGCGCTCAACACAACCGCTGCTGAGCTTTTTAGTGACGCTGGACTGTAACGCATACCCTCATCCATACCGTATATAGAAGTACTAGCAAGGGTTATACAGGAGTCATCCTAGGGTTGCAGCTTGAGGATGCATCGACTCCAAGACCCGCATGAACACTAGGTTTCGGTCGGTTGGAGATGAATAATTGCTTAAAATGTATAGCCGTTCATCCGTATAAATTAGAAACTATGGGGAGACAACGAGGAGATGTCTTCCTGCGTTCAGAGATATCTGCGCTCATCAAGCCAGTAGGTCCTTTCACTATCATTCGTGGTGTGCCCTACTCTCCCCTTTGGTGAGAGCAGGTGTGATTCATTGCTGAGCATGTCTGGCTATACGAGCGTCCATTCCTGGTCTTTCCTATAAGGTGAAGCTCTTGAAACCCGCATGGTTACTAGGTTTCAGCACGATACTGGGAAGGGTTTCTTCCCAGCTCAATAGCTGACCATGGCACAGCAAGAATTAACTTTCTAACCAGTTCTGGAATAATGAAACCATCCTTGGACTGGCAATGTGAAGCTTCACTTTAGGCCCATTAGGTATGCGAATAGCAGTCCTGAAAAACCACTGTATCAGTTCTGCAAAATTATCTTGATCCATGCGTCCACCTTGCTCTTCTAAGTACCGTACTACGGCAGGGTGAGGGTATCGATTGTAGACATGGATTGCTGACGTTTTGTGCACGTAGTCGTTCGTCGCTCTAGCTCCCTTGTGCAAGAAACAATTCTGCGGACTGACCCCCTTCACTTTTTGAGTACCTTGCCACTCTTGAGCCACTTATCACCTCTCTTCCCAGCGACAGTGCTAGGTAAGGTGTAAAGCAGGTTTTCGGGTTTGGCATCCATCTGACGCGCTACGTTTCGGACATAATTGCCTAATAATTTCACTTGATCTTTCGTCGCATTCCTATACCAAGTTGCGCTAAAGACGCTGTTTTTCCTTTTGGCGGCCAAGTCATCAACTGGCACCTTAAGCGACCGTAGTAGCTTATCGCTTGTGCTAGAGCAATCAAGCACTACTCGCTCCCGGATAGCAGTCTTCAACTTTGCTTCATTCCGGATCTGCAGGCCATCAAATTCGAACGGCTTGTGAGTGATTCCTTTGATCTTCAGGAATGCTTCGAGCACGCTGCCTTCGAACATACACGTTACAATAATCACCTGTTTGGACGCCGTTACTCGCTCGATAGGCAGTTGAACATTGAAGAACGTCCCGTCCTGTGTGCTGTAAAGACTCCCGTCCTCAGCCATCTTCCTAACCTAAGCGAAAGCAGAAGCCCCACTGCCCCACGCTTGGTTGTTCCAGACTACTTTCCCTCCGCATTAGTCATGACTACCTTCTCTTGAACCAGGACCTTTCTGTCTCCTTTCGCTAACTGACCGTCATTTAGGGGTTCAATCATGCCTAACTCTTCGCCTAGGATTGTCGTATAGCCGAAGCGTGCGATTGACGTTTGTCCTGCCAGTCCTAAACCTAGGTACAAAGCATGGGTACAGATCGTATTCTTACCCTCGGCCAACAGGGCGAGAAGATGATCACCTTTTGTTCGGAAGCCCTCCCCTGTCGGCTCCTCGAAAACGACACCACACTCGTCGAACTTTGCGAGCTCCTCAGCCGGGCGAGTAGAGACCTCACTGAGCATTGGTGTGACGTACAGGTAGTGTTCAGTAGGTTTAGATGCAGCACGGTGCCTGTCATGGATGGCCTATGAGGCTGTTAACTAGCTAATACTCAGATTTTTGAGTTTACTCGACATTTATTTTTAAGATTTTGCTATCCCAGCCGTTGAGCTAGGTCCTCAGCCCTCAGGTGGGTGTACCGCTGGAGCATCTGTAGGCTCTTGTGCCCTGATATTGAGGCCACTTCCATAGTGTTGAACTGGCGCTCAAATAGCCGGGAGACCGCCTCATGTCTAAGGTCGTGGAATCGCAGGCCTATAATCCCGGCACGCTGTGTGGCTCGTTTAAAGGCATTGGAGATGGTGTACGAGGCAGAGACAGCAAATACGGTGTCGCCTGTTCGCTCGATACTGTTCAGGACAGCTAGCGCTTTGGATGATAGCGGCACGCTCCCCGTTCTTAGTGTCCGGCAGAAGCGCAGTCCTCTTATCGAAGTTAATGTTGTCCCATCTGAGGGATAGAAGCTCGCCTGCACGCATTGCGGTCTCAACAGCTAACAGGATGAGCGAGTGGAGGAAAGTTCCCTTTGTAGCTGCTAGCAAGGCATCAAGCTCCCCTTCTTCAAGGCGACGTTCCCTACCGCGTGATGGCGGTGGCCGTTTGATGCCGCCCAAAGGGTTGGAGAGCAACGCATAGCCCCATTCATGCTTGGCGCACTTGTATACGGCAGAGAGCAAGGAAAGTTCAATCCTGATGGATGCGTTCGCCTTCCCTGCCTTGATCTGCTGGTTACGGTACTGGGCAATCTCTGCTGGTTTAATTGAGGCAGCATCCCTACTTGCGAACGAGTGCCTGAGCCAGGAATTGATGCGGGACACTTCTTGCTTATGCCCCTTCTTTAAGGGAGAGACAGAGGTCAGGTAACGCTGGAGGAGCGTAGAGAGGAGAACGGTCTCGCGTCCAAGTGCTTCACCTCGCTCAAGCTTGAGTTCAGTGTTCTTCGCCCACGTTTGAGCGTCTTTGAGCAGACTGAAAGACTTGCAGACAGTAGGATGGTCTTTCCTACAGATGCGTACGTGCCACTTGTCGCCACGCTTGCCGATTGATGCCATTTGATTCCCCTTGAGCATACGTTGAGCAGGAGGGATAAGGCAGAGAGATAGGGAGGTGATGAGAGTCACCTAACCCATTGAATACACAGCATAAATATTGGTAGGCCTCCCCGGAGTCGAACCGGGCACCAACGGATTATGAGTCCGCTGCTCTAACCAAGCATGAGCTAGAGGCCCTTTGAGGTGTGTCGTTATCCCAGGCGCTGGATGGAATCACACTGTGCGGCTTCGGGTGCTCAGTATGGATTCCAGCCTGCGCTGGAATGACGGCATTGCGGCGGCGCTGGCGGCACGATGTCGCCAGCGCTTGTGATGCAGGACGGGGAGGATAGGCGCTGCTGCCCTGCCCCGTCAAGTGTTAGTTGCCTTCGAGGAAGCTCTTGAGCTTGTCGGAGCGCGACGGGTGGCGCAGCTTGCGCAGCGCTTTCGCCTCGATCTGACGGATGCGCTCGCGCGTCACGTCGAACTGCTTGCCCACTTCTTCCAGCGTGTGGTCGGTCGACATTTCGATGCCGAAGCGCATGCGCAGCACCTTGGCTTCGCGCGGCGTCAGCGAGTCGAGCACGTCCTTGACCACGCCGCGCATCGAGGCGTGCAGCGCAGCGTCCGACGGCGCCAGCGTGTTGTTGTCCTCGATGAAGTCGCCCAGGTGCGAATCGTCGTCGTCGCCAATCGGCGTCTCCATCGAAATCGGTTCCTTGGCGATCTTCATGATCTTGCGGATCTTGTCTTCCGGCATTTCCATCTTGATCGCCAGCGTTGCCGGATCGGGCTCGGCGCCGGTTTCCTGCAGGATCTGGCGCGAGATGCGGTTCATCTTGTTGATCGTTTCGATCATGTGCACCGGAATACGGATCGTGCGCGCCTGGTCGGCGATGGATCGGGTGATCGCCTGACGGATCCACCACGTTGCATACGTGGAGAACTTGTAGCCGCGGCGGTACTCGAACTTGTCAACCGCCTTCATCAGGCCGATGTTGCCTTCCTGGATCAGGTCGAGGAATTGCAGGCCGCGGTTGGTGTACTTCTTGGCGATGGAAATCACCAGGCGCAGGTTGGCCTCGGTCATTTCGCGCTTGGCCTTTCGCGCCTTCATTTCACCGGCCGCCATCTGGCGGTTGATGTTGCGCAGGTCCGGCAGCGGCAGCACCACGCGCGCCTGCAGGTCGATCAGGCGCTGCTGCAGTTCCTTGATGGTCGGGATGTTGCGCGACAGGATCTGCGAGTACGCGTGCCCTGCGGCCACTTCCTGGTCCACCCATTCAAGATTGGTTTCGTTGCCCGGGAAGACTTTGATGAAGTGGGCGCGCGGCATGCCGCAGCGGTTCACGGCCACGTCCAGGATCTGGCGTTCGATGGTGCGCACTTCGTCCACCTGGCCGCGCAGCGTGTCGCACAGCTTCTCGACCACTTTGGCGGTAAAGCGAATGCCCAGCAGTTCGTTGGAGATGCACTCCTGCGCCTTGATGTAGGCCTTGGAGTTGTAGCCGTCCTTTTCGTAGGCGCGGCGCATCTTGTCGAACTGCTGCTGGATGATGTCGAACTTTTCCAGCGCGGCCTGTTTCAGCGCTTCCAGCTGCTCCGCGGAGTAGCCTGCCGCGCCGCCGGCCGCAGCCGGTTCTTCTTCTTCCTCTTCCTCTTCTTCCTCGGCCTCTTCGTCGTCGACTTCTTCGTCGGACGCGGCGGCCGCAGGGGCTTCGGTTTCGGTCTCGTCCACCATGCCATCGACGATCTCGTCGATCTTGATCTCGTCGTTCTGGATGCGGATCGCGGCGCCGATGATTTCGGCGATGGTCACGGGGCACGCCGAGATGGCCTGGATCATGTCCTTGAGGCCGTCTTCGATGCGCTTGGCGATTTCGATTTCGCCTTCGCGCGTGAGCAGCTCGACCGAGCCCATCTCGCGCATGTACATGCGCACCGGGTCGGTGGTGCGGCCGAAGTCGGAGTCGACGGTGGACAGCGCCGCTTCGGCGGCAGCTTCCGCCTCGTCGTCGCTGGTGACGGTGGCGACGTTATCGGACAGCAGCAGCGTTTCGGCGTCGGGCGCGTGCTCGTACACGGCAATGCCCATGTCGTTGAACGTGCCGATGATGCCTTCGATCGCTTCCGGGTCGACGATGTTGTCGGGCAGGTGGTCGTTGATCTCGGCGTACGTGAGGAAGCCGCGTTCCTTGCCGAACTTGATCAGGGTCTTGAGCTTCTGGCGGCGGCGCTCGAGTTCTTCTTCCGAGGCGTCGGTGTCGGCCGAGAACGCGTCCTTGAGCAGCGCCTTTTCCTTGGCTTTGCGGTCCTTGGCCTTGGCCTTGTCCGCCGCCTTCAGTTCGGCGCGCTCGACCGCGTTGAGCGCGGCGACTTCTTCGTTCTCTGGCTGGAATTCTTTTGGCTTGCGCCCACGGCGGCCCGGCACTTTGACGGACGGCAGGACATAGCCGGAGGTGTCGATGGCGGCAAGGGCCGCGGCATCGGTCGTCTGGCTGACGGCGGGAGCTGCGCTAGCGGCCCGCGCTTCGACTGGTGCGAGCGCTTTGTCCGCTTTGGCGGAGACTTTGGTCGGCTTCTTTTCAGCCGCTTTGGGTTCTGGTTTCTTGGTTGGCACAGGCGCTTTCGATGTCACTACGACGAGCTAGGTTGAACAAACAACTTCTGTACAAATACAACTTCGAACTACACCTCACGGGCCGTAAAGCTCTGTTATAAACAATGCAAGACTTAGCGTTTTATTATAGCATGCACCCCTGCATTTTCCAGTTGTGCATTGTGTGCGCTTTGACAACTGTTCCCTATGGGGACTGTCCCTATGGGACTGTCCCCGGACTTTGATACGTTGCCGATTTGCTCGCTTAAAGTCGGGGGACAGTCCCGTAGGGACAGTCCCCGGCGCTGCCTTACTTCACGGACATCTCTTCCTGGGCTTCGCGGATCAGCTGTTCTTGCAGGGCGTTAATTTCCCGGTAGCGAATTCCCATCTGATCTGAGGTCAGTCCGGAAGAAAACAATGTCTTCAGCTCATTTTTGAGCATATCCATTTTGATCTGGCGCACGAAGCTGCGGAACTCCAGCCGCACGCTGTCGAAATCGGACTCGGGCATCGAGGCGATTTCGCCGATCAGGACGTCGAACTCATCCGTGATGAGCTTGAGCTGCTGCGACATCGCGGCGAAGTTGGCGCCCTCGCCCAGCGCGTGGCCGGTCACGACCATCAGCGACAGGCGCTCGTGCGATTCCGGGCCAAGCGATTCGAATGCCAGCAAGGCGGGCTCGTCGATCTCCAGCGTCAGTTGCGGATGCGCGATCAGGTGGCGCAGGAGCTTGAGCTCGAGCCCCACCGGCTCCGGGCGGCCCTGGCGCGGCGGCGCCTTGCGCGACTGCGCTACGGGTTTGGACAGTTCGAACAGCGTTTCGATCTCCGCCGGCGTGCTTTGCGTGAGCGAGGCCAGGCCGCGCACGATCTGCAGGCGCAGCGAGGACGGCGTCATCGACTGCAGCAGCGGCTTGGCGTCGAACTGCACGCGCGCGCGCCCTTCCGGCTCGTCGATGTTGTGGTCAGCGCTCACTTCGCGCAGGAGGAACTGGGACAGCGGCATCGCCTCGTCGATCTCCTGGGCGAAGGCGTCGGGGCCGCGCTCGCGGATAAAGCTGTCCGGGTCGTGTTCCTGGGGCAGGAACAGGAACTTGATGGTCTTGTTGTCGGTCACAAGGGGCAGGCAGGCTTCCAGCGCGCGGCGGGCGGCGCGGCGGCCGGCCTTGTCGCCGTCAAAGCTGAACACGACCATGTCGGTCTGGCGCAGCAGCTTCTGCACGTGCGTCGCGGTGCAGGCGGTGCCGAGCGTGGCAACGGCCTGCGGGAAGCCGAGCTGGGCCAGCGCCACCACGTCCATATAGCCCTCCGTCACCAGCACGTAGCCGGCGTCGCGGATGGCCTGGCGCGCCTCGAACAGGCCGTACAGCTCGTTCCCCTTCTGGAACAGCGGGGTTTCGGGCGAGTTCAGGTACTTCGGCTCGCCGCCGTCCAGCACCCGGCCGCCAAAGCCGATCACCTGGCCCTTGGTATTCCGGATCGGGAACATGATGCGCTCGCGGAAGCGGTCGTAGCGCTTGTGCTTGTTGCCTTCCTCGTCGACCTTGTCGATCACCAGGCCGGATTCGACCAGCGCCAGCGCGTCGTAGTCGGGGAACACGGAGCGCAGGTTGTCCCAGCCGCCGGGCGCGTAGCCCATGGCGAAGCGGGCCGCCACCTCGCCGGTCAGGCCGCGGTTCTTCAGGTAGGCGATGGCGTTCTGGGCGGTGCGCAGCTGGGCGCGGTAATAGTCGCTTGCCTTGGTCAGCGCTTCGGTCAGGGCCATCGACTGGGCCTGCTGCTGGGCGCGCTGGGCGGGCGGGATCTTGTCGTCCTGGTCAGGGACCACCATGCCCACGTTCTGGGCCAGTTCCTTGACCGCGTCCACGAAGCCCATGCCGGAGTACTCGATCAGGAAGCCGATCGAGGTGCCGTGCGCGCCGCAGCCAAAGCAGTGGTAGAACTGCTTGGTCGGGCTGACCGTAAAGCTGGGGGACTTTTCGTTATGGAAGGGGCACAGGCCCTGGAAGTTGGCGCCGCCCTTCTTCAGCTGGACGTACTTGCCGACCACGTCGACGATGTCCACGCGGTTCAGCAGGTCGGTGATAAAGCTTTGTGGGATCACGTTGGATGAACAGTCTTTGTCTCAGGTCAGACTATACTGCCTTGGCCGATTCTACTTGACCAGAATCAACACCGTCATCGTCATCCCAGCGAAGGCTGGGATCCATACTGAGCGTGCGGATAGCGTACGCTTCCGGCAGCCGGACACTCAGCATGGACCCCAGCCTTCGCTGGGGCGACGGTGCTAATGCTCAGGCGCCGGTCAGGGCCTTCTTGACCAGGGCGGAGACGGCGGTCATGTCCGCGCGGCCAGCCAGCTTCGGCTTGAGCACGCCCATCACCTTGCCCATGTCCGCAGGACCGGCAGCGCCGGTCGAGGCGACGGCAGCGGCCACTTCGGCCGCGATCTCCTCGTCCGACAGGCCGGCCGGCATGTACTGCACCAGCACCGCCAGCTCCGCCTTTTCGATGTCCGCCAGGTCCTGGCGGCCGCCCGCTTCGAATTGGCTGATCGAATCCTTGCGCTGCTTGATCATCTTTTCGATGATGGCCAGCGTCTGGGTGTCGTCCAGCGTGATCTGCTCGTCCACTTCCTTGCGCTTGATGTCGGCAAGGATCAGGCGCACCGTGGCCAGCTTGCCCGCATCCTTGGCGCGCATCGCGGTCTTCATGTCTTCGGTGATCTGGTCTTTGAGGCTCATCGTTGGCTCGCTTTCGTATGGTGGAAATAGCAAAACCCGCTGCGGTGAACCGGAGCGGGTCGGCGACTCTCGTCAACGCCGGCAGCTCGGATTCGCTCCGCGCCGGCACTGGTGACGTCTAGTCTTAGAAGAGTTTCTTAGGCAGTTGCTGGCTGCGGATGCGCTTGTAGTGACGCTTCACGGCAGCTGCCAGCTTGCGCTTGCGCTCTGCAGTCGGCTTCTCGTAGAACTCGCGTGCGCGCAGTTCGGTCAGCAGGCCGGTTTTTTCGATGGTGCGTTTAAAGCGGCGCATGGCCACTTCGAACGGCTCGTTTTCTTTAAGGCGAATAGTGGTCATGTAAAAATCAAACCGTTGGAATTAGGGAAGAACGAGATTCTAACAGCAAATCGCATCCGATTGGAAGTATTTGTCCAGCTTGGTGTTTCGCAAAGGCGACACCGCCCGAAATGGGGTCTGTCCCCATTTCGGAAATGGGGACAGACCCCATTTTTCAGGCGGCGGACGCCAGCGCCTGGCCGGCAGCCACGCCGGATGCCCATGCCCACTGGAAATTATACCCGCCCAGCCAGCCGGTCACGTCGACCGCCTCGCCGATGAAGTACAGCCCCGGCACCTTCTGCGCCATCATGGTCTGCTGCGACAGTTCGCGAGTATCCACGCCGCCCAGCGTCACTTCGGCCTTGCGGTAGCCTTCCGACCCGGTCGGCACGATCGACCAGCGGTTCACCGCGTCGCCCAGCGCGCGCAGCTTCGCGTCCGGCATGTCGGCCAGGCGTGCGTCCGCCGGCAGGCCGGTGGCCGCCAGCAGGCCCTCGGCCAGGCGCGCGGGCATCCACTGCGACAGGATGTTCCCGAGCTGCTTCTTGACGGTGGACTTGGCCTCGATCAGCTCTTGCGCCACGTCGACTTCCGGCAGCAGGTTGATCGTGATCGGCGTGCCCGGCTCCCAGTAGCTGGAGATCTGCAGGATCGCCGGCCCGGACAGGCCGCGGTGCGTGAACAGCAGGTCTTCGCGGAAGTGCCCGTAATTGCCGGCCTTCTTGCCCTTGGCCTTGCGGCTGCCCGTTTCCACATCCACTTCCAGCGCGATGCCGGCCAGCGGCACGAACGGCGCCCAGCCCGGCCCATCGAAGGTCAGCGGCACCAGGCCCGGCCTCGGCTCGACGATGTTCAGGCCAAACTGCTTCGCCACGCGGTACGCGAAATCGGTCGCCCCGATCTTCGGGATCGACAGCGCCCCCGTCGCTATCACGACAGCCTGCGCCTCGATCTCGCCCAGGCTAGTTTGCAGAAGGAAGGGGACTGCCCCTTCAGGGGACTGTCCCCCGCCTTTGACCGACTCGACCGCACACGGCATCCGCCAATGCACACTGCCCGCCGCGCACTCCGCCTTCAGCATCTGGATGATCTGCTCCGACGACTCATCGCAGAACAGCTGCCCCTTGTGCTTCTCGTGATACGAGATGCGGTGCTTCTTGACGAGGGCGAGGAAGTCCTGCGGCGTATAGCGCGACAGCGCGCTCTTGCAGAAATGCGGATTCTCGGACAGGAAGTTCGCCGGCCCCGCATTCATATTAGTGAAGTTGCAGCGCCCGCCGCCAGAGATGCGGATCTTCTCCGCCAGCTTCTCGGCGTGATCGATCAGCACCACGCGCTTGCCGCCTTGCGCCGCGACCGCCGCGCACATCATGCCGGCTGCGCCCGCGCCGATTACTGCCACATCAAACTTTTCCGCCATACCCGCCCCTCATTATCAGGCCGCGATTGTACATGCGTTGGGGGCTGTCGCTGCCAGGGGACCGCCCCCCTGATCTTCAGCATGCACAGAAGATGGCAGAGGATGGGCCGTGATCTCAGCAGTTAGGCGCAGATAACACCAAAACGGCGCAGTTGGCGTGGGTACGGGCTAGAGATCGGGGGACGGTCCACCGGGGACAGTACCCAGTGCCTGCGCGGCCATCACGATTTGTTCCACCTGCTGCGCGATCGGGGACGGCACGGGCTCGGCGCCGTCGAGCACGCGTGCGATCCACGCGGCCGTGGACGCTGCGTCGCGGCCCTCGGGCAAGCGCGCCACCTCGTCGGTCGGCGGGTCGCGCTCCACCAGCACGGTGCGCGCGCCCTGCCGAAACCAGTCGATCTGCTGCCCGCGGTTCGGGTTCGCTACCGTCTCGCCTTCCGTGCCGCGCATCAGGAACGCGTCTCCGCGCGCCGCCGCATACGGTCGCACGAAGAACTCGCCCAGCGTCTCCAGGTACTCGGGATGGGTGTACGACACCAGCCGCAGCGCCGGCCCGTCGAACGGCTGCAGGATCTTGACCAGCGTGTGCGTCGAGTTGCGCACGCCGAGCACGCTGCGCAGCGCCAGCAGCCGCGCCAGCTTTGGCGCGAGCACATCGATCCGCATAAAGGCCGGACGTCCTTCCGCCCACGCCTCGAGCACGCTAGCAGCATCGTCAGACGCATCCAGCCCCATCGCCGCCATGATCTCGAACGTCGTCACGCGGCCCGGATCGGCCGTGACGCCGTGCACCAGCACGGGCGCGCCCCGCCGCGCCAGCAGCGCAGCGAGCAGCGGCGTCAGGTTGGGCAGCTTGCGCGAGCCGTTATAGCTGGGGACCAGGACCGGCGCTAGGTCCCCGCGCGGCGCGGGCAGCAGCGGGAACGATGCCTCCGCCGCGGACAGGAAGCCCTCCAGCTCGTCCGGCGATTCGCCCTTGATGCGCATCGCCATGACGATCGCGCCCATCTCCAGGTCGGAGACCCGCCCGTCCAGCATGGCGGCATAGAGCTCGTGCGCATCGTCGCGCGACATCGCACGCGCGCCTTTGACGCCGCGGCCGATCTCCTTGATGAAGCGCGCGGCCGGGAAGTGTTCAAGATTCATGCGCTTAGCTTACACGAATGGCTTTTTGGCACCTCGCCAGCACACGCGCGCGTTTGGCGCTACACTGAAACGTCCCGCCGAAGCAACGCAGAGACGAAGTACATGATCACCCCAGATATCGAGAACATCAACATCACCTCGATGGCGCCCATGCCATCGCCGCAGGACCTGCACAACAAGCTCCCGCTGACCGAAAAAGCGTTCGACACCGTGATGAAGGGACGCGCCGACCTGCGCAATATCCTGGACCGCAAGGACAAGCGCATCTTCGTCGTGGTCGGCCCCTGCTCCATCCACGATCCCGTCGCCGGCCTCGATTACGCGCGCCGGCTGAAGGCGCTGCAGGAGGAAGTCAGGGACACCATGCTGCTCGTGATGCGCGTGTACTTCGAAAAGCCGCGCACCACCACCGGCTGGAAGGGCTACATTAACGATCCGTTCATGGACGACTCGTTCCAGGTCGACGCCGGCATGGAAAAGGCACGCCAGTTCCTGCTGGACGTGTGCGAACTCGGCCTGCCGACGGCGACCGAGGCGCTCGACCCGATCTCGCCGCAGTACCTGGGCGACCTGATTGCATGGACCGCCATCGGCGCGCGCACCACCGAATCGCAGACCCACCGCGAGATGTCGTCCGGCCTGTCCACACCGGTCGGCTTCAAGAACGGCACCGACGGTGACATTGGCATCGCCATCAACGCGATCCTGTCGTCGGCGCACCCGCACTCCTTCCTCGGCATCGACACCAACGGCAACGCGGCCATCATCCGCACCCGCGGCAACGCCTACGGCCACGTGGTGCTGCGCGGCGGCGGCGACCGGCCCAACTACGATTCCGTCTCCATCAAGATCGCAGAACTGGCGCTGGCCAAGCAGGGCCTGCCGCCGAACCTGGTGGTGGACTGCTCGCACGCCAACAGCTACAAGAAGCCCGAGCTGCAACCGCTGGTAATGCAGGACGTGATCCAGCAGATCAAGCACGGCAACCGCTCGCTGGTCGGCGTCATGATCGAATCGAACATCGTCGGCGGGCGCCAGGAGATCCCGCGCGACCTGTCGCAGCTGATCTACGGCTGCTCGGTGACGGATGGCTGCATCGGCTGGGAAGACACCGTCGAGATGCTGCGCGCCGCACACGCCGACCTCCTCCACCGCCCGTAGTTACTTGCCCCGTCATCCCCGCGCGCACGGGGACGACGCGGGGATTGCGCATGCACCGCCGCGAGCGCTGGTTTACAATGGCGGGTTACTTTTTGATGGCAGTTGGTGTTCCATGATCGTTCTAGGCGTTGAATCTTCTTGCGACGAAACCGGCCTCGCGTTGTACGACACACAACGCGGCCTGCTCTCGCACGCCCTGCACTCGCAGGTCGCCATGCACGAGGAATACGGCGGCGTAGTGCCGGAACTCGCCTCGCGCGACCACATTCGCCGCGCCATCCCGCTGCTCGAACAGGTGCTCGGCCAGGCTAAAGTCGACATGAAAGACGTCGACGCCATCGCCTACACCCAGGGTCCCGGCCTGGCCGGCGCGCTGCTGGTCGGCTCCTCGATCGCCTGCAGCCTCGGCCTCGCCGCCGACAAGCCGGTGCTCGGCGTGCACCACCTGGAAGGCCACCTGCTCTCCCCGCTGCTCGCCAAGGAACCGCCCGAGTTCCCGTTCATCGCCCTGCTCGTCTCCGGCGGCCACACGCAGCTGATGCGCGTGGACGGCATCGGCCAGTACACCCTGCTCGGCGAAACACTCGACGATGCAGCCGGCGAAGCCTTCGACAAATCGGCCAAGCTGCTCGGCCTGGGCTACCCCGGCGGTCCCGCGATCTCGCGCCTGGCCGAGTTTGGCGACCCGAACGCCTACAAGCTCCCGCGCCCGATGCTGCATTCGAAAGACTTCAACTTCAGCTTCTCGGGATTGAAGACCGCCGTGCTGACGGTGGTGAAAAACCACCCCGCCAATATCTGCGACCAGGACAAGGCCAACATCGCGCGCGGCTTCGTCGATGCGATCGTGGATGTGCTGACGGCGAAATGCGTGAGCGCCTTGAAGCACACTGGCCTCAAGCGCCTGGTGATCGCTGGCGGCGTCGGCGCCAACACGCAGCTGCGCGAGTCGCTCAACGCGGCGGCTGCGAAGAAGCGCTTCAAGGTCTACTACCCGGAGCTCGAGTTCTGCACCGATAACGGCGCGATGATCGCCTTTGCCGGCGCCATGCGCATGCAGATCAACCCCAACGCCGCGAAGAAGGATTACTCCTTCAACGTCCTGCCCCGCTGGCCGCTGGACGACATCCGCGTGGTGTAAACGTCAGGGGACAATCCCCTCCGCTATTCATGCGTGGCGATTTGCAGGAGCGCCTGCTCGAACACTTCCGGCGGCTGCCCGCCGCTGATCAGGTGGCGGTCGTTGATGATCACCGCCGGCACGGAGTTGATACCAGCGCGGTGGTAGAACGCCTGCCGCTCGCGCACTTCTTTCGCGAATTCGTCCGACGCCAGGATCGACTTCACGCGCTCCCCGTCCAGCCCCGCCTCGCGCGCCACGCGCTCCAGCACCTCATGCGACCCCGGATCCTCGCCCTTGGTGAAGTAGGCTTCGAACAGCTTCAGCTCCATCTCATGCTGTTTTCCTTCCAGCCCCGCCCAATGCAGGACGCGGTGCGCGTCGAAGGTGTTGTAGATGCGCGAGCGCTTGTCCATGTTGAACGTGAACCCTAGCGCCTCCCCGCGCGCGCGGATCGCCTCGCGGTTCTGCGCGCCCTGCGCCTCCGTCATGCCGTATTTCTGCATCAGGTGTTCGCCAACGTCCTGCCCGCCCGGCCCCATGTCCGGATTGAGTTCGAAGGGCTGGAAGTGCAAGTCCGCCGCGATCTGGCCGTGAAGGCGCCCGAGCGCCTGCTCCAGGGACTTGAGGCCGATGATGCACCACGGGCACGACACATCGGAGACGAAATCGATTTTTAGCTGCTTCATGCGACCTCCTGCAAAAACACCACGATAACAAAAAACCGGGGCGAGCCTCGTCACCCCCGCGAAAGCGGGGGCCCATACTGCGTGTGAGGGGAGCTTGAGCGTGCTGGCTTCGGTCGCTCAGCATGGGTCCCCGCAAAGGCGGCCGCGATCGGCCGGGGACGACGGGGTGGCGGGACCGCCACCTCCTGGATTACTTCTTCTTGGCGCCGGCGGCCTTGCTGCCGATACGGCTTTCCTTGCCGGCCAGCAGATTCGAGATATTGCCGGCATGGCGATACACGAGCAGCATGCTCATCACCACGACCGCGACGAATGGCTCGTCCACGCCATACATCAGGCCGTAGAAGAACGGTGCGAATATCGCCGAGATCAGCGCCGCCAGCGAGGAATAACGTGTCGCATACGCGATGATCAGCCAGGTCGCCAGCGTCGCCAGTCCGAGCCACACGTTCAGGCCGAGCAGCACGCCCAACGCCGTCGCCACGCCCTTGCCGCCCTTGAAGCGGAAAAAGACCGGATACAGGTGGCCCACGAAGACCGCGATGCACACCAGCGCGATGGTGCCGTCGCCCACGCCATACTGGTCGGCCAGGCGGATCGCCAGCCACACCGCGAACCAGCCCTTGACCGCATCGCCCAGCAAGGTCGCGATCGCCGCCTTCTTGTTACCGCTGCGCAGCACATTGGTCGCGCCAGGATTCTTGGAGCCATAGGTACGCGGATCGGACAAGCCCATCAGCTTGCTCACCACCACCGCGAACGAAATCGAGCCAATCAGGTACGCCACGACCGTAAACACAAGTGTCGTCATCTTTCATCCCTCTTCTTATAAGTATGAGCGCCCCGAAAAAAGGGGCTGCTGAATATACACTATTCTTCCAGCGCGCAGCTAACCGCTTTTGCCTTCAATAAATCCACAATGATGCCCGGCGCGATGCCGACCAGGTAGCCCCGGCGTCCGCCGTTGATGTAAATCCTGGGCAGCGCGAGGATGCTCTCTTCCACATACACCGGCAGCGCCTTGCGCGTCCCGAACGGCGAGGTGCCGCCGATCATGTAGCCGGAATGGCGCTGCGCCACGTCCGGCTTGCACGGCTCGACCGACTTGCACGGAATCGCACGCGCCAGGTTCTTCAGCGACACCTTGCGGTCGCCGTGCATGAGGATGACCAGCGGGCGCGCCGCCTCGTCCTGCATCACCAGCGTCTTGACCACGTCATGCTCCGGCACGCCCAGTTCGCGCGAGGACACGCTGGTGCCGCCGTGCTCTTCGTACTCATAAGGATGTTCGGTGAATGCGACACCGTGCTTGCGCAGGAATTGCGTGGCAGGTGTCTCGGAGACGTGCTCTTTCTTTGCCATTGCGTGTTACGCTAACCGTTCATTGAGGAGTTTCTTATTATGCAGGAAGAAATTCGCTTTGCCACCTTCAATGCGTTCAACCTGGCCCCGGCGGGAGCCCGCCTGTACGAGGGCCTCGCGCCCTGCACGCAGGAGCAGTACGAGGCGAAGATCGCGTGGACCGCGCACCAGATCGATGCGCTGGACGCGGACGTGATCGGCTTCCAGGAAATCTTCTCGCAGCAGTCGCTGTCCGAGGTGCTGTCCCGCACCGAGCGCTACCGCGACGCCTTCCACGTGGGGTTCGACCCCGATCCACGACTCGAAAAGCTGACGCCATCGGTGGCGCTGGTCTCGCGCCTGCCTCTGGCGGAAGAGGCGTTCGCACAGCCGCTGTTCCCGGCCGGCGTGACGCTGCCGGACGGGCACCGCGACGCGGGGCGCTTTGCGCGGCCTGTGCTGCAGGTGGCGCTCACGGTCGCGCCTGGGCTGGTGGTGGACGTGGTGGTGGTCCACCTCAAGTCGCAGCGGCCGGACTACCGGGTCGGAGACACGTTCGACGATCCGCACAGCTACGCGCTGGGCTGCCTGCGTTCGCTGATGCGGCGCGGGACGGAGGCGGTGGCGCTGCGCGTGATGCTCAGCGACCTGCGCCGCGAAACCGGGCGGCCGAGCGTGGTGCTGGGCGACTTTAACGATACCGTCGACGCGGTAACGACCAGCATCGTGATGGGCGTGGGCGCGAAGCCGCAGGAGCGGTTCTACGACGCGAACGAGATCCGGATGCGGATTCACGGGTCGCGCAATCTGGGATTCTCGACCGTGCACGATGGGCGGTACAGCACCATCGATCATGTACTGGTGTCGCCGGAGTTCAATCCGGCGCTGCCGGGAGCGATCGGGGAAGTGGTGGATGTGGCTTACCTCAACGATCACCTGACGCTGGGGATGGAAGGGGCGTCGGATCACGGGCAGGTGGTGGCGAGAGTCAGGTTGTTCGATCGACGGCAGGCAGGGTAGCGGGAACGGTCCCGTCAGGGACAGTCGCCTATCCGGCGCGGGGCTGGCCGGCGATGATGGCGGCGTAGTGGCCCTGGAACTCGTCGCAGCCCTGCTGTCGCAGGTACTGCAGTTCGCGTTCGTTTTCGACGCCCTCCGCCACGACCTTCAGGTTCATGCTGCGTGCCAGCGCGATGATGGCGGGGATGATTTCGCCGTGCGGCCCCTCGGCGCCGATCTCTTCGATGAAGCTGCGGTCGATCTTGAGCTTGGATACCGCCAGCTGCCGCATTCCGCCCAGGCTCGAGTAGCCCGTTCCGAAATCGTCGATGGTGATGTGCACGCCGCGGCCTCGCAGGGCGCGGATGGTGTCCATCGCAGCCTGGTTGCCTTTCATGATGACGCCTTCGGTGATTTCCAGCTCCAGGAATTCGGGAGCCAGCCCCGCATTTTCCAGCGCAGCGTCCACATTGCGCAGCAAATCCGGATGCAGGAATTGCAGCCCTGACAGGTTGACGGATACCGCCACCGGATAGCCCGCGTCGTGCCACGCGCGCGCCTGCCTGCACGCCAGCTGCAATACCCATTCGCCAATCGGCACCGACAGGCCGGTCTCCTCGGCCGCCGCCAGGAACTGATCCGGCATCAGCAAGCCGCGCTCCGGATGCCGCCAGCGGATCAGCGCCTCCAGCGCGATGGTCCGGCTGCTGGCGATGTCCACGTCCGGCTGGAACTCCAGTTCGAACTCGCCATTCTGCAGCGCCTTGCGCAAGCTGTTTTCCATCTCGATGCGCTCGCTCACATGCTCGTTCATCTGCGGCGAGAAGAAGCGGTAGCCGTTGCGGCCGCCCTCTTTGGCGTGGTACATGGCTACGTCGGCATGCTTGAACAGGGTGTCAATGTCCGGCCCGTCCACCGGATACAGCGCAATGCCGATCGACACCGACAGTGCCACGTCCACCCCGCCCGCCTGGGTCACGGCGAGCACGGATTTCATCATGGTCGAGGCCACGTGCGCCGCGTGCTCGGCGCTGCCGATATCGGCCAGCATGACGACGAACTCGTCCCCGCCCTGGCGGCTCACGGTGTCCACGCTGCGCACGCAGCGGGCCAGGCGGGCCGCCACTTCGCGCAGCACGATGTCGCCCACCGCGTGGCCGTGCGTGTCGTTGATTTCCTTGAAGCGGTCCAGGTCCATGTACAGCACGGCCACCTGCGACATCTTGCGGCGCGCCGTCGCCAGCGCCTGTTGCAGGCGGTCGCGGAACAGCACGCGGTTGGGCAGGCCGGTCAGGTAGTCGTGTTCGGCCAGGTGGCGCGTCTCTTCCTCCAGGCGCTTGCGCTCGGTGATGTCGGACATGATCGCCATGTAGCTGTTGACGGCCCCGTGCCCGTCGCGGATCGCGGTGACGGTCATCGCCAGCGGCAGCGGCGTGCCGTCGCGCCGCCGGCTCCACAACTCGCCGCTCCAGTGGCCGTGGTGCGCGACGTGCTCGCGGATCTGCTCCACCAGCGCGTGGTCGCGCAGTCCGTCGTTGTAGGCCTGGGCCTCCTGGCCCGCCACTTCCAGTGCGGTAAAGCCGGTGATGTCGGTGAAGGCGCCGTTGACCGTGACGATGCGGTACTGCGCGTCGGTGATCATGATGGCATCGCGGCTGTGTTCGAACACCTGGGCGGACAGCAACAGGTTGCGTTCGCTGGCCTTGCGGCCCGTGATGTCGTAGTCCATGCAGAACACGTGATCCACGCGGCCATCGCGGATCAGGGGGAACGCGGTGCCGGAGATCCAGCGTGTGGAACCGTCGCGCAGCCCAATCTGCCAGTCGGCCACGCGGGTGGCTTCGCCGGTGCTGAAGATGCGCTGCAGGTGGGCCACGTAGTCGCCGTCATGGCCGGGATGGGAGAACAGGCTGCTGACGGGCTGGCCCAGCGCCTCGCGCGCGGGCACGCCGAACAACTCGGCGCACCTGTTGTTCCAGTAGGTGACCCTGCCGTCGCGGCCGATGCCATGGATCGCGACACCGGGTGTCAGCTCCATGGCGGAGACCAGTGTGCAAACCAGGTCGAGTGCTGCTGAAGGTGTAACAGCGGTCATGGCGCGTCTCTTGCCCCCTTGAGCGGCCATTGTGGGGGGCGGGTCGCCGGGTTCGCTTGCGCGCGCTCAAGGACAGAGGGCGCGCGGCGCGCTTAGCTTTCGTCCTGCGTGGTCGGCTCCTGCACGTTGTCGCTGTCCCCGTACTGCTCCCCGCTGCCCGGATTGGCCTTGGCTTCCTGCTTCTTGCGGGCCTTTTCTTCGGCCTTGCGCTTCTTTTCCAGCTCGCGCTGGCGCTTCTCGTACTGGAAATTAGTTTTTGCCATGAAGCACCTCACAGGATTTGATGAACAAGTCCCATTATGACCCAGTTGGGGCCGGGTGATGTTGCTTAAGCGCGGGGATGGTGCGCGGCGTGCAGGTGCTTGAGTCGCTCCCGCGCAACGTGCGTGTAGATCTGGGTGGTAGAAATATCGGAATGCCCGAGCAGCAGCTGCACCACCCGCAGGTCGGCGCCGTTGTTGAGCAAATGGGTGGCGAATGCATGGCGCAGCGTGTGCGGCGACAGTTGCGCGCGGATGCCGGCCTTCTGCGCATGGCGCTTGATGATGACCCAGAACATCTGGCGCGTCATCGCCCCGCCGCGCGCGGTGACGAACAGCGCGTCGTCCACCTGGCCGTCGAGGATGATGCCGCGTGCGTCCTTCAGGTAGCGCTCGAGCCAGCCGCGCGCCTCCTGGCCGAACGGCACCAGCCGGGTCTTGGCGCCCTTGCCGGTGATGCGCAGCACGCCGTCGTTCATCGACAGCTCCACCAGCTTGAGCGCGACCAGTTCGGACACCCGCAGGCCGCTGGCATACATCAGCTCCAGCATGGTGCGCTCGCGCAGGCCGAGCGGCGTGGAGACATCCGGCGCGGCGAGCAGCGCCTCCACCTGCGCTTCGCTGAGCGTGTGCACGAAGCGGACGGGCTGCCTGGCCGAGACCAGCTGCAGGCAGGGATCCTTGTCGACGTGGCGATTGCGCACTGCAAGCTGGTAGAAGCGCTTGAGGACCGACAGGCGGCGGTTGGCGGAACTGGCCTTGGTCTGGTCGTGGCGGTCGGCGAAATACGCTTCGAGGTCGTGGCTGGCGACGTCATACAGCGACGCCGCCGGACGCTTGACCTCCAGCCAGCGCGCGAACATCTTCATGTCGCGCCGGTACGCATCCAGCGAATTTTTTGCGAGTCCGTGCTCCAGCCAGAGGTTGTCGCAGAACTCGTCGATCAGAACAGAATTGGCTGCTGCTGCCATGGTGCTCCGGCGCCGGCCGCACCCTCGTGGGCGAGCAGCCAGCGCTTGACGTTGAGGTGAAAACCGTTCTGGTCGTCGTGGTTCGAGAATCCGCCCAGGCCACCGGACGCGGTGACGCGGTGGCACGGGATCACGAGCGGGAAATAGTTGGCGCCGCAGGCCTGCCCTACCGCGCGCGGCGCGGAGCCGACGTGCCTGGCCACCTGGCCGTAGGTGCGCACGCTGCCCAGCGGGATGGCGCTGATCGCGTCCCACACCTTGCGCTGGAATTCGCTGCCGACGCGCGCCAGCGGGAGATCGAAACGGAAGCCGGGATCGGCGAAGTAGCGCTGCACCTGGCCGGCTGTGGCTTCGGCAACGGCGTCCTGCGCGTCCTTTTCCTCGAAATGGAGCGGCAGGTACACCAGTTCGCACAGCACGCCGCCGCTGGTGCGGATGCCCATGGCGCCGAACGGTGCGGCCACGATGGCGGAGAAGATCTCGCTGCCTTGCTGTGGAGTATTCATCGCGCCATCATACAACACGCTCGCCGCCCCTCGCCAAGGCGGCGCCCGGCCGGGACGACGCGCAAAAAAAAACGCACCCGCAGGCGCGTTTTAAGTTCGGCACGTCCAACTGCTTAAGCAGTTTATTGTTGTTCGGACGCGGGTCTCCTCATTTATCTCCGGTATGGAACTACCGTGGTTTTCTTGTACTCCCCACAAGATTCGATTCTTGTATCGGACGACGCGAGGCCGTCCAAAGCGGTGCCATCATAGCTTACTCAAAATTAAACAATGTGGTTTTTTTAGCACGTCCGAAAAATATTTCAGTTGAAAATTAAATCGTGCGGCCGTATGTGCCGCCGTCCGCGCGGTGCCGCGCGAGCGCCCATTCCACATGCTCGCGCACCAGCGGCGACGGGTGCGCGCGGCGTGCCTCCAGCGCCGCCACGATGGCCGCGTCACCGTGCGCGGACTCGGCTGCATTGCCCAGCGCCACCGCGATATTGCGCAGCCAGCGTTCATGCCCGATGCGCCGGATCGGACTGCCTTCCATGCGGCGGTTGAACTCCTCCTCGTCCCACGCGAACAGCGCCAGCAGCGAGGCCGAGCCCAGTTCGTTGCGCTCGTCGAAGTCCGGGATCACCGCGCGCTGCGCGAACTTGTTCCACGGGCAGACGGTCTGGCAGTCGTCGCAGCCGTAGATGCGGTTGCCCAGCAGCGGCCGCATCTCTTCGGGGATCGCGCTTTTCAGTTCGATGGTCAGGTACGAGATGCAGCGCCGCGCGTCCAGCCTGCCCGGACCGAGGATGGCCTGGGTTGGGCATACGTCGATGCACGCGCTGCACTGGCCGCAGTGGCCGCTGGTCTTCTCGTCCACCGGCAGCGGAATGTCGACCAGGATCTCGCCGATGAAAAAGGTGGAACCGGCCTCGCGGTTGAGCAGCAGCGTGTGCTTGCCGCGCCAGCCCATGCCGGATTTTTCCGCCAGCGGCAGCTCCATCACGGGCGCCGAATCGGTAAACACGCGGTAGCCGAATTCGCCGGCATGCTCGCGGATGCGGTCGGCCAGCTGCTGCAGCCGGGCGCGCAGCACCTTGTGATAGTCGCGCCCCCGTGCGTACACGGAGACCACGGCGGCATGCGGGTCGCGCAGGCGCGCCGCCTCGCGCTCGCGCCAGTCCGCGGCCGTCCCCTGCGGCAGGTAGTCCATGCGCGCGCTGATCACGCGCAGCGTGCCCGGCACCAGCTCGGCGGGGCGCGCGCGCTTCATGCCGTGCGCGGCCATGTAGTCCATCTCGCCATGGCTGCCCGCGTCGAGCCAGGCCTGCAGCCCGGCCTCGTGCAGCGACAGGTCCGGGTCGGTGATGCGCACGTCGGCGAACCCCAGCTGCGCGCCCCATTCCCGGATCGCGCGCGCGAGGTCGGCAAGGTCAGGGGTGGAAAGCGGCATGGGCGGTAGAATACGGGTCGGGACAATCCACCATTTTATGCGATGCAGCACTACCAGGCCTACCTCAAAGACGAAGCCGCAACCGCCGCGCTCGGGCTCCAGCTGGCCCACGCGATGGCGCCGGGCATGGCGATCTACCTGCACGGCGACCTCGGCGCTGGCAAGACCGCCCTCACCCGCTCGCTGCTGCATGCGGCCGGCCACCAGGGCCACGTCAAGAGCCCCACGTACACGTTGTCCGAACCGTACCGTGTCACGGTGGGCGGGCGCGAAATCGGCGTGATCCATTTCGACCTGTACCGCATGTCCAGTCCGGAGGAATTCCTGGACGCCGGATTCCGCGAAGACTTCAATGATGACAACATCTGCATCGTCGAGTGGCCGGAGAAGGCGGAAGGTGTGTTGCCAAAACCCGATTTAGCAATCTATCTGCGCGTAAATGGCGACGGTCGTGATGTAGAATTGCAAGCGTTTTCCGACCTCGGCCAGTTATGCCTCGACCGCCTGCACTTCGCACCACACCTGGGGTAGACCGCCCGGCACGCCGCACGATCCTCAAGGCAGGCGGCACGCTGCTGCTATCCGTCTTCGCCCCCGCGTCGGCGATGGCCGCGCAGATCCTCGCGGTGCGGGTCTGGCCCGCCGCCGACTACACCCGCGTGACGCTGGAAAATGACAGCGACCTCAAAACCACGCACTTCCTGGTTACCGATCCGCACCGACTGGTGGTGGACATCGAGGGACTCGAGCTCAATCCCACGCTCAAGGGCCTGGTCGCCAAGATCCAGTCCAACGATCCCTACATCCAGCAGGTACGCGTCGGCCAGAACAAGCCCAACGTGGTGCGGCTGGTGTTCGACCTGAAGGAAGCGGTGACGCCGCAGGTGTTCACGCTGGAACCGGTGGGCACCTACCAGCACCGCCTGATCTTCGACCTGTACCCGGTGCGCCAGATCGACCCGATCGCGGCGATGATCGAAAAGGGCGACTGGAGCCCGCAGACGCCCGCGACCGTGGCCGACGTGCCCGCGCCGGCGGACGATCCGATCGCGCAGATCGCGGCAGGCATGCAGCCGCCACCGGCCGGTGTGCCGGAACTGGCAAAGAGCGGCCCCGTCACGCCTGAACCCGGATCGGAGGTCAGGACCGAAGTCAAGCTGCAGGCCGCGCCGGCGCAGCAGGTCACGCGCATGATTACCGTGGCGCTCGACCCGGGGCACGGCGGCGAGGACCCGGGCGCCATCGGCGCGAACGGCTCGCGTGAAAAAGACATCGTGCTGGCGATCGCCAAGCGCCTCAAGGCGCAGCTGGAAAAGCTTCCCAACGTGCGCGTGATGCTCACGCGCGACGGCGACTATTTCGTACCGCTTGGCATGCGCGTGCAGAAAGCGCGGCGCGTGCAGGCCGACCTGTTCGTGTCGATCCACGCGGACGCATTCATCCGGCCGACCGCGCGCGGCTCCTCGGTGTTCGTGCTGTCTGAAAAAGGCGCATCGTCCACCGCAGCGCGCTGGCTGGCCAACAAGGAAAACCTCGCCGACTCGATCGGCGGGGTGAACATCAAGACGCGCGACCGGCAGCTGGCCAGCGTGCTGCTCGACCTCTCCACCACCGCCCAGATCAGCGACAGCCTCAGGCTGGGCAAGGCGGTGCTGGGCGAGATCGGCGGCATCAACCGGCTGCACAAGGCGTCGGTGGAACAGGCAGGATTCGCGGTGCTCAAGGCGCCCGACATCCCGTCGATCCTGGTCGAGACGGCATTCATCTCGAACCCGGAAGAAGAAGCAAAACTGAACGACAATGGCTACCAGGACCAGATCGCGGCCGCGATCACGAAGGGCATCAAGAGCTACTTCGCGAAGCATCCGCCGATGGCCAAGAGCCGCATGACTTAGACATGACCATAACTAAAACGACTTACGGAAAACTCCCAGCGATTCAAATCAATAGCCCCGACGGCGCACAAGCGATAGTCACCTTGTACGGGGCGCACCTGGTCTCCTGGAAGACCAGGGACGGCAAGGAAAGAATCTTCGTCAGCAGTCAATCCAGCCTGGACGGCAGCCGTGCCATCCGCGGCGGGGTACCGGTGATCTTCCCGCAGTTCGCGGAACGCGGCGACGGGATGCGGCACGGCTTCGCGCGCGTGTCGCACTGGCGCGAAGGCGCCTCGCGCACCATCGGCGGCGATGCCTACTGCGAGTTCGACCTGGATGCGGGCGATTTGCCGCCCGGGATCGCGGCAGCCTGGCCATACGGGTTCGCGCTCACGCTGCGCGTGACGGTCGGCGCGGAATCGCTGCAGCTGTCGCTGGACGTGCGCAACACCGGCAACGAACGCTTCGATTTCGCGGCTGCGCTGCACACCTACTACCTGGTGGAAGAAGGCGCGGGAGCCAAGGTCACGGGACTGGAAGCGACGCCGCTGGTGGTGGGCGACAAGATCGACCGCATCTACCGCCATATCGGCGCGCCGATCGGCCTGAACGGCATGAAGCTCGAACAGGCTGGCTTCCGCGACGCGGTACTGTGGAATCCGGGACCGGCCGATGCCGCCAAACTGGCCGACCTGGGCGACGACGAGTGGCGCCGCTTCGTGTGCATCGAGCCGGCGACGGTGGACCAGATGCCGCTGCTGCCGGGCGAAACGTGGTCCGGCCGGCATACCATCACCGCCTGAAGCGAGGGGGCTGCGCCCCCTTCCTTTGATTACAGCGATTCTTTGATAATGCGGCCGCCGCTGGCCTGGACCGGGCGGGCGTTGAGGGGATACATGCGGGCGAACAGCGCCATCTGCGCGGGCGACGCCTGCAGCGGCTGCTTCATGACGATCCATTGCACGCCTTCGGTGCACGGCGGCGTGGTCAGCGATCCCATATAGGTGTAGTACTCGCGCCTCTGCGGCAGCAGTTCGGCCGGGTCGAGCACCACCGACGGCGCGATGACATCGTGCTTTTCCAGCGGCAGGTTGTTCAACACGGTCTGCATCGGCGCCAGCGCGGCGCCGCGTTCCAGCAGCACTGCCAGCACGGCCAGCCTGCCTTCCGGATCCTTGTGCACCAGGTGCACCACCATTTCGAAGCCCTTGCCGTCGATGCGTTCTTCCGATGGCCGGTGGAAGTGGAACTGCTGCAGCTCGTAGGTGCGGTTGCCGACACTGATGAAATTGCCACCGGCGATACCGGTTTCGATCGTGTGCCCGGTGTCGGTCACCGTGAACGAGGATGGCTTGTAGTCGAAGGTGACCGCTTCCAGGTCGACCTTGAAGCCGTTGCGGATGTCGATCGGGGACTGGCGCTTGCCGCTGCCGCACGCGGTCCAGTCGATATTGATCTGTGACCAGTTGGCCGGGCCGTACTCGCCCTCGTAGCTCCAGTGCGTGCCGCGGGCCGGCGGAGGCGGTTTGGCGGCCAGCTTGGCGGCTTCCTTCTTGCGGGCTTCGGCGACGCGGCGCGCACGTGCATTCGCCTCGGCGCGAGCCGCCTGCTGCGCGCGCATGGTCGCCAGGCGCTGCGCGATCTTGGCGCTCAGGTCGGCCTGCTCTTCTTCTTCCGAGACCGCCGGGGCCGGGCGCGCAGGCAGCTTGATGAGCGGCGCGGCAGCCGGCGCAGCCTTTGCCGCGGCGGGCGCAGGAGCTGTGGCGGCTGGACCGGCGGCGCTTGCGTCAGCGATGGCCAATCCGCAAACGAGCAAGGCGATCTGGGTGCGCATGGAGTGTCCGGAGAAGATGGGTACTGCCTGTATATCGGCAGCCTGCCGGGAAAACTTGAGGTACTACTGTCGTCCCCGTGCAGGCGGGGACCGATTGCCTGTTCGGCGATGCGAGGCGGGCGCCTTTACGGCAGCCCGGCAAGGTCCCGGCCGTCGCCGGGACGCAGGCATGTCATCCGCGGCTCATGACGCGGCGGCCGAACTTGTACAGGCCGCCCAGCACCACCGGCACCGTCGCTGCGGCCACGCCCAGCAGCACGATCGCGGTCAGGTTATCGCGGATGATCGGGATGTTGCCGAAGAAGTAACCTGCCGTGACCAGGCTGATCACCCAGGAGGCCGCGCCCACCACGTTAAACAGCTGGAAGCGCGTGAACGTCATCCCCGACACGCCCGCCACGAACGGTGCGAACGTACGCACCACCGGCAGGAAGCGCGCCAGGATGATGGTCTTGCCACCGTGCTTTTCGAAGAAGTTGTGGGTCTTGTGCAGCGCCTCGCGGTTGATCCAGCGGTAGTCGTGCGTAAATACCTTCTGGCCGATCTTGGAGCCGATCCAGTAGTTCAGCGTATTGCCCAGCACCGCCGCCGCGATCAGCAAGGCCATCAGCAGCACGTAGTTCATCTGGCCGGTCGCGCAGAATGCGCCCGCGATGAACAGCAGCGTGTCGCCGGGGAAGAAGAAAAACACCACCAGGCCCGTTTCGGCAAAGATGATGAAGAACAGCACCGCATATACGTATACACCGTATTCCGCGAGCAAGAAACCAAGAGTTTTGTCGACATGCACCAGCATGTCGAGGAGTTGCACAAAGTCCATAATTTTCCCAAGAACAGGCTGGCATCATACCACCTCCATCCGGCCGGGAAAGGCGCGAAAACCGCCTTCCATCCTGATTGGGATAAAATTTCATTACAACAACTAGACGGAGACACCAGATGCAACTCAACTACATGACGGGAGCGCTTGTCGCGCTGGCCCTGGCCACCCAATGCGCCACGGCGGCCGACCTGCCGCCGAAGCCGACGGTGTCGGACATCGTGAAGGAATCCAAGCCGGGCGACTGGCGCGCGCTCGACCCGGAGAACACCCTGTACATGGACCTGCCGTCCGGCCGCGTGGTGATCGAGATGGCGCCCGACTTCGCGCCGCAGACCGCCGCCAACATCCGCGCGCTGGCGCGCGAGAAGTACTACGACGGCCTGTACATCATCCGCTCGCAAGACAACTACGTGGTCCAGTGGGGCGACCCGGACGAGGAGAAGCCGCGCCCGTTCAAGGCGAAGGAAAAAGTGACCGCCGAGTTCACCGCACCGGTCGCCAGCGACAAGCGCTTCGTGCGCATGAAGGACATCGACGGCTACGCGGCGCAGGTCGGCCATTCGAACGGCTTCCCGTCGGCGCGCGACCCCAAGACGGGCCGCGCGTGGCTGACGCACTGCTACGCGATGGTGGGCGTCGCGCGCGGTAACGAGACCGACAGCGGCAACGGTTCGCAGCTGTACGTCGTGTCCGGCCACGCGCCGCGCCACCTGGACCAGAACATCACCGTGGTGGGCCGCGTGGTCGCGGGCATGCCGCTGCTGAGCGTGATGCCGCGCGGGACCGGGCCGCTGGGCTTCTACGAGAAGGCCGAAGAACGCACCCAGATCAAATCGGTGCGCATCGCCGCGGACGTTCCGGAGGCCGAACGCAGCCAGTATGAGGTCATGCGTACCGAGTCGCCGATCTACCAGCGCGTGGTGGAAGCGGCGCGCAACCGCGGCGGCCCGTGGACCAAGGTGTCGCCGAACCACGTCGAGCTCTGCAACGCCCCGATCCCCGTCCGCAAGAAGTAACGAAGCGGGACCCTCCCCGCATTTTGGCGGATTCGGCTAATTCATGGCCGATTCCGCCAAACCGCGCAGGCCGGGGAGTCCGCCGGGACCGCCCCCCCCCACCGCCCCGGCGCTTCGGTTTAACCTGGATTATGGTTTCGCGTTTTCCACCACGCCGGCGCCGATTATTGTTTTGAGCAGCAGGGCCGCCAGCTATAATCCTGCGGATGAATGCGCCCGTCCCCACTGCTCCCCGCCCCATCCAGGCCCTCCCCGACCAGCTCATCTCCCAGATCGCCGCAGGCGAAGTGGTCGAGCGTCCGTCCGCGGTGGTCAAGGAGCTGCTGGAGAACGCACTGGACGCCGGCTCGACCCAGATCAACGTGCGCCTCGAGGAAGGCGGCGTCAAGCGCATCGCCATCACCGACAACGGCCGCGGCATCCCGCCCGAACAGCTGCCGCTCGCGCTGGCCCGCCACGCGACGTCGAAGATCGCATCGCTGCACGACCTGGAGAACGTGTCGACGCTGGGCTTTCGCGGCGAGGCGCTGGCCTCGATCGCCGCGGTCGCCGCGGTCTCGGTGACCACCCGCACGGCCGACGCGCCGCACGCCTGGCAGATCGTCGGCTCGCACCTGGGCACCGTGACGCCATCGTCCGGCGCGCTCGGCACCACCATCGACGTGCAGGACCTGTACTACAACACGCCCGCGCGCCGCAAATTCCTCAAGTCCGAACAGACCGAATACGGCCATTGCGCCGAAGTCGTGCGCCGCATCGCGCTGGCGCGTCCGGACGTCGCCTTCACGCTGTCGCACAACGGCAAGACCGTCGACCACTGGAACGTGAGCGATCTCGCAAAGCGCTGCGCCCACATCGTCGGCAACGACTTCGCCGAAGCGCGCCTGCCGGTCGACGAAGCCGGCGGCCCGCTGCGCCTGCACGGCTTTGTCGGCCTGCCAACCGCGTCGAAGGCACGCGCGGACGGCCAGTTCTTCTACGTGAACGGCCGCTTCGTGCGCGACAAGCTGCTGGTGCACGCCGTCAAAGCCGCCTACCAGGACGTGCTGCACGGAGACCGCTTCCCGTCCTATGTGCTGGCGCTCGAACTCGATCCGGCGCTGGTGGACGTGAACGTCCACCCATCCAAGATCGAAGTGCGCTTCCGCGACAGCCGCGCCGTGCACCAGTTCGTGTTCCACGCGGTCCAGCGCACGCTGGCGCAAACGTCCGCCACCAGCTTCGGCAGCGCGCCCGCGCCGCAGCCGGCCGCCATGATGGCCGCGCCAGCCGACAGCATGTGGCGCCCGCAGCAGGCATCGTTCGGCGCGCAGCTGTCCGGCACCTTCTCGCCGTCGCCCTACCCTGCCGGCAGCCGCTGGGACACCCCCGGCGTGGCCCAGCGCCCGGAGTCTTACGGCGCACTGTTCGCCGATAGCGACAAGGGCACTGGTCCTGCGGCCTTCGGCACCGAAGCCAACAGCCCAAAGCCTGCACCGTTCATCATGCCGCCCAGCGGCGGTCCCGATGAAGAATTCCCGCTCGGCTTCGCGCTGGCCCAGCTCCACGGCATCTACATCCTCGCGCAGAACGCCCGCGGCCTGGTGCTGGTCGACATGCACGCCGCGCACGAACGCATCCTGTACGAGCAGCTGAAGAACGCGCTCGACGCCAGCGTCGACGGCCAGCAGATGCAGGTCCAGCCGCTGCTGATCCCGGTGACCTTCTTCGCCGACGCGGTGGAAGTCGGCACCGCCACCGAACACCGCGACACGCTCGAGCAGCTCGGCTTCGACATCGCCGCGCTGTCGCCGACCACGCTGGCCGTGCGCTCGATTCCGACCCTGCTCAAATCCGCGGACGCCCAGACGCTGGCGCGCGACGTGCTGCGCGACGTGCGCGAATACGGCGGCTCGCGCGTGCTGATCGAGCGCCGCAACGAACTGCTCGGCACCCTCGCCTGCCACACGGCGGTGCGCGCCAACCGCATCCTGTCCATCGCCGAAATGAACGCGCTGCTGCGCCAGATGGAAAGCACCGAGCGCGCCGACCAGTGCAACCACGGCCGCCCGACCTGGGTGCAGCTCGACATCTCCTCGCTCGACAAGCTGTTCCTGCGCGGCCAGTAAGCAAGCCATGTCCATCACCAAGCCGCTGCCGCAATACGCGCAGGTGCCACTGCTCCCGCTGATCATCGCGTTCCTGATGCTGCAGCCGCTGTCGACCGACCTGTACCTGGCGTCGCTGCCCGGCCTGGCCACCGTGTTCGCAGTCCCTGCCTCGACCGTGCAGCTGACGCTGTCGATGTTCGTGATCGGCTTCGGCGGCGCGCAGCTTGTCGCGGGCCCCTTGTCCGACCGCTTCGGGCGCAAGCCCGTATTGGCGTGGGGCGTCGGCCTGTACGTGCTCGCCAGCCTGCTGTGCGCAGCGGCGCCCGGCATCGATCTGCTGATCGCCGCACGCTTCCTGCAGTCGCTGGGCTGCTGCGCCGCCATCATCGTCGCGCGCGCCATCGTGCGCGACGCGTGGCCGGCAGAAGCGGCGCCGCACGTGATCGCCAAGGCCAGCACCTATCTGTCGTTCGCGCCGCTGCTCGGGCCGATCGCGGGCTCCTACCTGCAGGTGACGTTTGGCTGGCGCGCCGCATTCGTCGCGCTGTCGGTCATGTCCGCGGTGTTGCTGCTATTCGTGCTGCTGCGCCTCCCCGAGACCAACCACCACAAGAATCCGCATGCGACCGATCCGCGCGGCCTGATGGCGAGCTACCGGCTGGTCCTGGGCTCGCGCGAGTTCTGGGCCCATGCACTGCCGGGCGCCCTGTCGTACGGCTCCATCTTCGCCTTCATTTCCGGCTCCTCGCTGGTGCTGATCAAGGTGCTGGGCGTGCCGACCGCGATGTTCGGCTACTGCTTCGCCTTCGGCGTGTCCGGCTACCTGCTGGGCACCATCGTATGCCGCCGCCTGCTGGCGCGCTTTGGCGCCGCCACCACGCTGCGCATCGGCAGCGCCGGTTCGCTCGCCGCCGGCGTCCTGTTCCTGGCGCTGGTCTCGCTGGGCGTGTCGCACTGGGCGGCGGTGGTGGGCGCAATGTTCCTGACCATGGGCGCGCACGGCATCAACTTCCCGGTATCGCAGTCCGGTTCCGTGACGCCGTTTCCGCACAACGCCGGCACCGCCGCAGGCCTGATGGGCGCGCTGGCGATGAGTGTCGCGTTCCTGGTCGGCAGCGTGGTCGGCGCGACGTTCGACGGCACCGTGCTACCGCTGGCGGCGACCGCGTGCACGCTGGGCGCGCTGATCTTCGTCTCGATGCGTGTGCTGGCCGTGCGTCCGCAGGAGGCAGCGGCATGAAGCCACGCGCCATCGCCATCATGGGCCCGACCGCGTCCGGCAAGACGGCGGCAGCGCTGGCCATCGCGCGCGAGATCCCGTCCGAGATCATCTCCGTCGATTCGGCGCTGGTGTACCGCGGCATGGACATCGGCACCGCCAAGCCGAGCGCCGACGAGCTGGCCGCTGTGCCGCACCACCTGATCGACATCATCGAGCCCACCGGCGTGTATTCGGTCGCCCAGTTCCGTGACGACACGCTGCGGCTGGTCGCAGAGATTGCGGCGCGCGGCAAGCTGCCCCTGCTGGTGGGCGGCACGATGATGTACTACAAGGGGCTGACCGAAGGACTGGACGACCTGCCGAAGGCCGATGCCGCCGTCCGCGAGCGCATCGAGGCCGAAGCGGCGGCAGTCGGCTGGCCGGAGATGCACAAGCGCCTGCGTTCGCTCGATCCGGAGACCGCCGAGCGGCTCAAGCCGAACGACGCGCAGCGCATCAACCGCGCGCTGGAGATCATCGAACTGACCGGCAAGCCGATGTCCGCCCTGCTGACCGGCCGCCCGAAGCTGGAGCTGCCGTTCGAACTGGTGCCGGTCGGGCTGGAACCGAGCGACCGCGCCGTGCTGCACGAGCGGATCGCCACGCGCTTCGACCAGATGCTCGGGACGTCCGACGACAGCGGCATCGTGGCCGAAGTGGCGGGCCTGCGCGCACGCGGCGACCTGGATCCATCGATGCCGTCCATGCGCTGCGTGGGCTACCGGCAGACATGGGATTACCTGGATGGTAAAATAGACCGCACGACGCTGAGGGAAACCGGGATCGTCGCCACGCGCCAGCTGGCAAAACGCCAACTCACGTGGCTGCGCGCGATGCCGGAACGGACCGTCGTCGACTGCCTCGAAAGCGGTATCGCGGACAAGATTTTGATGATCGCGAACAGCAGAGGCACTTGACAGGCCGGGTTCGAAGCCTCATAATGCGTGGCTCTGGTGATATAGCTCAGTTGGTTAGAGCATAGCATTCATAATGCTAGGGTCGGTGGTTCAAGTCCACCTATCACCACCAAGAACACATTGCCAAAGGCCTAGCTCGAAAGAGCCAGGCCTTTTGTGTTTCTGCCTCCGGTTTTCCCTTCCCCCTCCCCGCACGATTTGACGGACTTTACAAGCGCCCGGGACAGGATCAACATCGGGCGTATGCGTGCACGGAGCGCGGCTGGCATGCTGCGGGGGAATCCATGTATGACTACAT
Source organism: Pseudoduganella sp. GCM10020061 (assembly GCF_042683405.1). Taxonomy (NCBI): domain Bacteria; kingdom Pseudomonadati; phylum Pseudomonadota; class Betaproteobacteria; order Burkholderiales; family Oxalobacteraceae; genus Pseudoduganella; species Pseudoduganella sp. GCM10020061. The sequence continues at coordinate 493,444 of NZ_JBHUJS010000003.1, forward strand.
CATTGTAGGCGGAGGTTCCGCGGGCTGCGTGCTCGCCGCCCGCCTGTCGGCGCATCCCGGCCTGCGCGTATGCCTGCTCGAAGCCGGCCCGCCCGACAGCAGCCCGTTCATCCGCGTCCCGCTCGGCATCGTGCACCTGATGATGAGCAAAAAGCTCAACTGGCAGTACTTCACCGAGCCGCAGCCCGAACTGGGCAACCGGCGCATGTTTTGCCCGCGCGGTAAGACCCTGGGCGGCAGCAGCGCCACCAATGCCATGATCTACACCCGCGGCAACCGTGCCGACTACGATCACTGGGCGGCGCTCGGCAACCCCGGCTGGGCGTTCGACGACGTGCTGCCGCTGTTCCGGCGCAGCGAGCACCACGAGGCCGGCGGCTCCGCCTACCACGGCATTGGCGGGCCGCTGAACGTCGCGCCGCTGCGCTCGCCCAATCCGCTTTCCCATGCGTTCGTGCAGGCCGCGATGGAAGCGGGATTCCCGTTCAGCGAGGATTTCAACGGGCCGGACCAGGAAGGCGTGAACTGCTACGAGGTCACCCAGAAGAACGGCGAGCGCTGGAGCGCGGCGCGCGCGTTCCTGCATCCTGCGCTTGGCCGGCCCAACCTGACGGTGCTGACCGGCGCGCACGCGGAGCGGGTGCTGTTCGATGGCCGCCGCGCGGCAGGCGTCGCGTTCCGTCGCGGCGGCGCCAGCGACAGCATCACTGCCCGCCGCGAAGTCGTGCTGGCCGGCGGCGCGATCAACTCGCCGCAGCTGCTGATGCTGTCCGGGATCGGCGAACCGGAACAGCTGGCGCGCCACGGCATCGCGCTGCGCCACGCCCTGCCCGGCGTCGGCCGCAACCTGCAGGACCATCTCGACGTGCTGGTGGTGCAGCACTGCCGGCGCCCGGTCTCGCTCGGCATCTCGCTGCGCACGCTGCCCGCCCAGGTCAGGCGCCTGTACGACTACATCGCGCACCGCAGCGGCGCGCTCACCAGCAATTCGGCCGAAGCGGGCGGCTTCGTCAGGAGCAGCGCGGAGCAAAGCCTTCCGGACATCCAGTTTCATTTCACGCCGGCGCGCCTGGACGGGCACGCGCGCACGCTGCGCAGCGCCGCCTTCACCCTGTGGGGCCACGGCTACGCCCTGCACGCGTGCCCGCTGCGTCCCGCGAGCCGCGGCCAAGTGTCATTGCGCAGCGCCGATCCGCTCGATCCGCCGCGGATCGATCCGCACTACCTGTCCGACCGCGCCGACCTGCAGGCGATGATCGCGTGCGTGCGCTCCGCCCGCCGGGTGCTGGCCTCCGCGCCGTTCGCGCCGTACCGCGGCGCCGAGATCTTTCCGGGCGACGCGGTGCAGAGCGATGCCGAGATCGAAGCCTTCATCCGGCGCAAGGCCGAGACCATCTACCATCCCGCCGGCACCTGCAAGATGGGGCACGACCCGCTGGCGGTGGTGGACCACCGCCTCCGCGTGCACGGAGTCGAGGCCCTGCGCGTGATCGACGCCTCGATCATGCCGACCCTGATCGCGGGGAACACCAATGCGCCCACCATCATGATCGCGGAAAAAGGCGCCGACATGATCCTGGAGGACGCCCGCGTGCAGCCGGCAGGAACGGAGGCGGCCGCGGCGGCTCCGCACTGATTCGGAGGACTGACACCATGCGATATTTCGTCACGGGGGCGACCGGCTTCATTGGCAAGCGGCTGGTGCGCAAGCTGCTGGCCACGCCCGGCAACAGCGTCTGGTTCCTGGTGCGCGAAGGCAGCGCCGGCTCGCTCGCGGCGGCGCAGGCCTACTGGGGCGCCGACGCTGCGCGCACCACGCCGGTCACGGGCGACCTGCTGCAACCGCTGCTCGGTGTCGCGGAGGCCGTGCGCCAGGAGCTGTCCGGCCAGGTCGACCACTTCTTCCACCTGGCCGCCATCTACGACCTGCGCGCCGGCGCTGCGCCGCAGGTCGCGGCCAACGTGGATGGCACCCGCAATGCGGTCGAGCTGGCGGCGGCGCTGAAGGCCGGCTGCTTCCACCATATCAGTTCGGTCGCCGCCGCTGGCATGTACGACGGCACCTTCCGCGAAGACATGTTCGACGAGGCCGAACAGCTGTGGCATCCCTACTTCGCCACCAAGCACGCGGGCGAGAAAGTGGTGCGCGATGCCTGCACCGTCCCCTGGCGCGTGTATCGCCCCGGCCTGGTGATGGGCGATTCGCACAGCGGCGAAACCGACAAGGCGGACGGGCCTTACTATTTCTTCAAGCTGATCCAGCGCATCCGCGGCCTGCTGCCGCCGTGGATGCCGGCCGTCGGCATCGAGGGCGGCCGGGTCAACATCGTGCCGGTCGATTACGTGGTCGATGCGCTGGCCTGGATCTCTCATCAGCCGGGACTCGACCGCCAGTGCTTCCACCTGACCGAGCCGGTCTCGCGGCGCGTGGGCGAAGTGCTGGACATCTTTGCGCGCGCCGCGCACGCGCCGCCGATGCGCCTGCGCGTGAACGCCGCGCTGCTCGGGCTGCTGCCGGGGTGGCTGCGCAACGGCATCGCCGCACTGCAGCCGGTGCACCGGCTGCGCAAGGCGCTGATGGAGGACCTGGGCCTGCCCGAGGGCATCCTGAACCTGGTGAACTGGCCCACGCGCTTTGATAACCGCGCTGCCGCCGCCGCGCTGCAGGGCAGCGGCATCAGCTGCCCGCCGCTGGAGCAGTACGCCGCGCCGGTGTGGGACTACTGGGAGCGCCACCTCGACCCTTCGCTCCACATCGACCGCACGCTGCGCGGGCGGGTGGCGGGCAAGGTGGTGCTGGTCACGGGCGGCTCGTCCGGCATCGGACTGGCCACGGTGCACCGGCTGGCCGCGGCCGGCGCCACCACGCTGATCTGCGGGCGCGACGAGGCCCGGCTGGCAGAAGCCCGGGCGCAGGTGCAGTCGCGCGGCTTCGACCTGACCGCCTACCAGGCCGACCTGGCCGACGCCGAGGACTGCGCGCGCTTCGTGCAGCTGCTCCTGGCCGAGCACGGGCGGGTGGATATCCTGGTCAACAATGCGGGCCGCTCGATCCGCCGCCCGATCGAGGAAAGCTACGACCGCCTGCACGATTTCGAACGCATGATGCAGCTAAATTATTTTGGCGCGCTGCGCGTGACGATGGGGCTGCTGCCGGCGATGGCCGCGCACGGCGCCGGGCACGTCGTCAATATCTCCTCGATCGGGGTGCTGACCAATGCGCCGCGCTTTTCCGGCTACGTGGCGTCCAAGGCCGCGCTGGAGGCCTGGTCCTACTGCGCCGCCGCCGAGTTCGCGGATGCGGGGATCTCCTTCACCACCATCAACATGCCGCTGGTGCGCACGCGCATGATCGCGCCGACCAAAGCCTACCGGGACGCGCCGGCGCTGACGCCCGACCAGGCAGCGGAGCTGGTGGTGGAAGCGATCGTGAACGCGCCGGCACGCATCGCCACCGACGTGGGCATGCTGGGCCTGGGCGTGCAGCTGGCCGCGCCGCATATGGGCCAGATCATCATGAACACGGCCTACCGCCTGTCCGCCGAACAGGATGCCGCGCCGGCCGACGGCGCCGCCCCGGTTTCGCCGGAACTGCGCGCCATGCAGCACCTGCTGCATGGCGTCCACCTCTGATGGCGCGCGAGCCGCTGTCCACGGTCGATGCGGCATGGCTGCGCATGGACCGTCCCGCCAACCTGATGATGATCTGCGGGATGATGCGCTTCGAGCGCCCGGTCGGGCTGGATGCCCTGCGCGCGGCGATCGGCACGCGCATGCTGTGCTTTCACCGCTTCCGCCAGCGCGTGGCCGGCCCGGCCGAGGCGCCGTACTGGGAAGACGATCCGCAGTTCGACCTCGCCTGGCACGTGCGCAGCGCGGTGCTGCCGGCAGGCCCGCAGGCGCTGGAGAACTGGGCCGGCGGCCTGGCCAGCACCGCACTCGACCGGCACCGGCCGATGTGGCAATTCCACCTTGCCAGGGAGGGCCACGGCAGCGCGGTTTTCATGCGCATGCACCACTGCTACGGCGACGGCTTTGCGCTGCTGCACGTGATGGACGCGCTCACCGACGCCGACCCGACGCACCCGCACGCGCCGCCACAGGACCTGGCGCCGCCGGCGCGCCCGCACAGCGCATGGGAACGCCTGCTCGGACCGGTGACCGAAGCGGCAGGAGACGCCGTGCGCAGCGCGCTGCATGCCGCCGGCGCAGGCGCCGCCGTGCTGGCCTCGCCGCGCCATGCGCTGGCCCTGGCCGCGCGCGCCGCGGACCTGGTGCAGCAAGGCGCCATCATTGCTGCCATGACGCCCGACTCGGCCACCAGCCTGAAAGGCGAACTGGGCACCGCCAAGCGGATCGCGTGGACCGACCCGCTGCCGCTGGACGAGGTCAAGGCGGTGGCGCGCGTGCTCAGCTGCAGCATCAACGACTTGCTGGTCGCCTGCATCGCCGGCGCGCTGCGCTCCTGGCTGCTGGAGCGCGGCGAAGCGGTGGAAGGAGTCGAGCTGCGCGCGCTGGTGCCGGTCAACCTGCGCCCGCCCGGACCGGTGACGGAACTGGGCAACCATTTCGGCCTGGTGTTCCTGTCCCTGCCGGTCGGCATCGAGGATCCGCTGCAGCGCCTGGACGAGGTGCGGCGCCGCATGGCCGCGCTGAAGACCTCGCAGCAGCCGCTGGTAGCGCTCGGCATCCTCGCCGGCATGGGCATGGCGCCGGAATTCCTGAAAGAGCGCGTGCTCGACGTGCTGGCCGCGAACGCCAGCGTGGTGGTCACCAACGTGCGCGGGCCCGCCACGCCGCGCTACCTGGCGGGGCAGCGCATCGCGCACCAGATCTTCTGGGTGCCGCAATCGGGCGGCATCGGGCTCGGCGTCAGCATCTTCAGCTATGCCGGCCAGGTCGGGTTTGGCGTCATGGCCGACGCGCGCCTGGGCGACCCGCACGCGCTGCCGCCGCGTTATGCGGAAGAGTTCGAGGCGCTGCTGCTGCACGCGCTGATGCTGCCATGGCCGGATTTTTGACCGAGATCAAAAGCTATGGACCGTGCGCGCGGTAGTATTTAGAAACGGGCCTGTTCGTGCGCTGCGATTTGTATTTGCGCCAGCGGACCGGACCGCTGCTTCTGTTCCAGAGAGGTCCGGTATGCAAGCACCCTGGCTCAACAGCTATCCCCCCGGCGTCCCCCCGACCGTCGATGTCGACCGGTTCGCCTCGTTTAACGAACTGCTCGACTGGATCGTCGCCCGTTACGGCGCCCAGCCGGCCTTCACCAACCTCGGCGCCACGCTCAGCTGGACACAGCTGGGCGACCAGTCGGCACAGTTTGGCGCCTACCTGCAGCAGGTACTCAAGCTCGGCCGCGGCGACCGCATCGCGCTGATGCTGCCGAACGTGCTGCAGTACCCGGTCGCGCTGTTCGGCGCATTCCGCGCCGGCTGCACCGTGGTCAACGTCAATCCGCAGTACACGCCGCGCGAGCTGGAGTACCAGCTCAACGATGCCGGCGCCAGCGCCATCGTGGTGCTGGAGAACTTTGCGCATACGCTGGAGGAAGTGCTGCGCAACACGCCGGTGCGGCACGTCATCACCACCGCACTGGGCGACCTGCTGCCGTTCCCGAAAGGCCAGATCGTCGACCTGGTGGTCCGGCATGTGCGCCACATGGTGCCGAAATGGCATATCGACGGCGCGCTGCCGTTCGACGAGGTGCTGGACAAGGGCAGGCACCTGCCGCTGGCGCCGGTGCAGCTGGAGGGCGGCGACGTCGCGTTCCTGCAGTACACCGGCGGCACCACCGGCCGGCCCAAGGGCGCCATCCTCACGCACCGCAACGTGCTGGCCAACATCGAGCAGACCACCGCGTGGGTGGCCGGCTTCCTGGCCGAGGGGAAGGAGACCGCCATCATCCCGCTGCCGCTGTACCACGTGTTCGCGCTCACCGCCACGCTCACCTTCTGCCGCCTTGGCGCGCATGTGGTACTGATCACCGATCCGCGCGACATGCACGGCATGATCAAGCAGCTGCAGCACACCCCGTTCAGCGTGATGATCGGCGTGAACACGCTGTTCGACGCCATGCTGGACGCACCCGACATCGCGCGCCTGCATCCGCACGGCATGAAGCTCACCGTGGCCGGCGGCATGGCCGTGCAGCGCAAGGTGGCCGAGCGCTGGCAGGAGACGTTCGGCGTCCCGCTCATCGAGGGCTACGGGCTGACCGAGACTTCGCCGATCGTGTGCGCCAATCCGCTCGACCTGCGCGAATTCTCGGGCGCGGTGGGGCTGCCGCTGCCGTCGACCGAAGTGGCGATCATGGACGATGCCGGCCGGGAGCTGCCGCAGGGCGAGAGCGGCGAGGTGTGCGTGCGCGGCCCGCAGGTGATGAAGGGCTACTGGAACATGCCGGAGGAAACCGCGCGCGTGCTGGGCAGCGATGGCTGGCTGCGCACCGGCGACATCGGCCTCATGGACGAACGCGGCTACGTCAAGCTGATCGACCGCAAGAAGGACATGATCATCGTCTCCGGGTTCAAGGTGTACCCGAGCGAAGTGGAGGAAGTGGTGGGGGCGCACCCCGGCGTGGCCGAAGTGGCCGCGATCCGCGCGCCGGATGAGCACTCCGACGAGGTGGTCAAGATCGTCGTGGTGCGGCGCGACCCGAACCTGACGGCGGACGAGCTGCTGGTGCATTCCAGGAAGCTGCTGAGCGCCTACAAGGTGCCGAAGTACGTGGTGTTCCGCGACGAGCCGCTGCCGAAGTCGAATATCGGCAAGATCTTGCGGCGCGTGGTGGCAGACGAAGAGGCGCAGCGCAGCGCCGGCCCGGTGGCGGCCGCGTGATCGCAGGCGCCGCAGTATCAACCCGTCAATCAAGGAGTACGACATGGTCAGGAAAATTACCGACATGCCCGCAGAGGAGCAGCATGCGATGGTCTCGGCAGTGCTGGGTTCTGCACAGGACATCTGGCAAGCGGGACTGGGCGCATTCGCCCGGGCGCAGCAGGAAGGCGGCGACCTGTTCGACAAGCTGGTCCACGATGGCCTGGACCTGCACCAGCTGACCCAGAAAATGGCAGGCGGCAAGGTGTTCGGCGTGGCCGACCGCGCCGGCCAGCTCGCCGAGAGCGTCGGCCGCCAGGCCAGCGTCTCCTGGGACAAGCTCGAGAAGCTGTTCGAGGAGCGCGTGGCGCGCGCGATGCGGGCCCTCGGCGTGCCCTCGCACGACGAACTGGACGCGCTGCGGCGCGAGCTGGCGGACCTGAAGGCGGCGTTCGAGGCGGGTGCACCGGCAGCCGTGGCGGCGCCGGCCCGGCGCAAGGGCGCGGCCAAGCCGGCCGCCTCCGCCTCCAAGTCCGCGGCCAAGAGCGTCGCCGCCAAGGCGCAGGTGCGCGCGGCCCCGAAAAAGCAGGCCAAGGCCAGCGCACGCCATCACTAGCGGCCGGAGTCCGGCGGATCGGGCATTGCCATGGCGTGGAAGCCGTTTCCCTATCCGAGCGCGGACTACGAGTATTCGAGCGCCACCCTGAAGCGCGCCTGGCCGGCGCTGCACGCGGGCGACGCGGAACCGTGGCCGCGCAGCGCGGCGCTGGTGGGCGCGTGGATCGACTTCCATGCCGGCCGCTTCGAGCAGGCGGCGCAGGCGGGGCTGGAACGCGGCCTGGCCGGCTATTCGGTGGCCAACAAGGCCAGCTGCATGCAGGCGGTGTACCTGTCCGACCGGACGCGCAAGTGCGCGCTGCTGCTGGAAGTGGCCGAACGCTGCACGCACCAGCAGAAGGAGCAGCCCGACAGCGCCGCGGCCTTCTATTGGCACGCGTTCGCGCTGGGCCGCCACGCCCAGGAGATCTCGGTGCTGGAAGCGCTGGCGCGCGGAGTCGCCGGCCAGGTGCGCTCCAGCCTGGATACCACCTTGCGGCTGGAGCCACGCCATGCGGACGCGCATATCGCGCTGGGGGTCTATCACGCCGAGATCATCGACAAGGTCGGCGCGCTCGTCGGCGCCCTCACGTACGGCGCCAGCCGGGACGAGGCGCTGCGCCACTTCCGCCGGGCGCTGGAGCTGATCCCCGGCTCGGCGATCGCGCGTGTCGAGTACGCGCGCGGCCTGCAGCTGATCGACGGGCGCGCCGGGGCCGCGCAGGCGCGGGAACTGCGCGAGCAAGCCGCCGCCAGCACGGCGCACGATGCAATGGAAAGGCTGGACATTGAACGCGCACGCCAGGAAATCGCGGCCTGAACCGCCCGCCCGCCATTTGCATCCGGCCGACCTGCACGGGGCCGGCCGCCTGCTGCTGCTGGCGGCCGAAGTGCTGGTCGACCAGATCGACGCGCTGCACCTGAAGCTGCTGGGGCAGTCGCTCGAACAGCCCGGCTCGGGCGGCGTCACCGGCTTCGTGTACCGGCGCGCGAAATGGTCCGTCACGTTCACCGGCCGCTGGCTCGACAGCTGGGCCGGCGCCGCCACCGGGCCGCGCCGCTCGACTGCGCAGCGCGAGGCGGTGTTGGCGGCGCTGAACGGCGTGTTCGGCGACCTGCTGGAACGCGCCGGCAATCCGCTGGCCATCCCGATGCGCCTGCGTTCCGGCGGCAAGCCGGTGGCGATGGACCGGGACGCGCTGGCGGCGCTGGATGGCGGAGAGCATGCGAAGCTGCTGATCCTGGTGCACGGCCTGTGCCGCAGCGACCTGCAGTGGCGCAGCGCCAACCACGACCATGGCGCCGCGCTGGCGCGCGACCTCGGCTACGTGCCGCTCTACCTGCACTACAACAGCGGCCGCCACATCTCGGCCAACGGCCGCGACCTGGCCGCCCTGCTCGACGAACTGGTCGCGCACTGGCCCGGCCACATCGGCGAGATCGCGATCCTCACGCACAGCATGGGCGGCCTGGTCGCGCGCAGCGCCTGCCATTACGGCGAAGAGGCAGGACATCCCTGGCGCGCGGCGCTGCGGCACCTGGTCTTCCTTGGCACCCCGCATCACGGCGCGCCGCTGGAACGCCATGGCAACTGGCTGACCGCGGTGCTGGGACGCAGCCGCGCCACAGCGCCGTTTGCCCGGCTGGGCCGGCTGCGCAGCGCCGGCATCACGGACCTGCGCTATGGGAACCTGGTGGATGAGGACTGGCACGGGCTGGACCGCTTCCACCATGCCGAAAGGCTCCCGCGCCCGCTGCCCCTGCCGAAGGGCGTGCGCTGCTATACGATTGCCGCCACCACCGGCAGCCGCCTGGGCGACATCCGCGACCGGCTGCTGGGCGACGGGCTGGTGCCGCTGGACACGGCGCTCGGGCGCCATCCCGATCCGGCCCGCACGCTGGCGTTTCCGGCCTCGCACCAGTGGATCGGCTTCGGCATGCACCACCTGGAACTGCTCAGCCGCGCGGAAGTGTACGAGCAGCTGCGGCACTGGCTGGCCCCGCGCACGCGGAGGCGGAAGGCGCTGCGTCAGGGCTGACGGGGCATGCGCATCACGCGCTCGTGCAGGCGGCCGAACGGCGGATACAGCCAGCCCACGGGGCTGAGCCGCCCCTGCCGGAACACCGGCTTGAGATGGCTGAAATTGCGGAAGCCCTCCTCGCCATGGTAGCTGCCCATGCCCGACGCGCCGACCCCGCCGAACGGCAGGCTGTCCTGCGCCACGTGCAGCAGGGTGTCGTTGACCGTGACGCCGCCCGATACCGTGTGCTCGACCACGCGCCGGATCGTCGCGCGGTCGGTCTCGAACAGGTACAGCGCCAGCGGCCGCGGGCGCGCATTGATCCAGGCCAGCGCCTCGTCCAGCGTGTCGTACGCCAGCACCGGCAGGATCGGGCCGAAGATCTCCTCCTCCAGCACCCGGCTGCCGGGTGCGCAGTCGAACAGCAGCACCGGCGGGAACAGGCGCCGCGCGGGATCGGCGCGCATGTCGGTCAGCGGCACGGCGCGGGCGCCGCGCGCCAGCGCATCGTCCAGCAGGGCCTGCAGCCGATCGGCGTGGCGCTGCGAGACGATGCTGGTGTAGTCGCGCGTATCGCCGGAGGGGTAGAACGCGGAGGCGGCGCGGCGGGCCGCTTCGGCAAACCGCTCCAGGCGCGCGCGCGGCACGAACGCGTAATCGGGCGCGATGCAGGTCTGGCCCGCGTTCAGCGTCTTGCCTACCACCAGGCGTTGCACCAGCCGGTCGAAAAGGGTGTCCGGCATGGCGCCGGGTCCCACGATGGCCGGAGACTTGCCGCCCAGTTCGAGCGTCACCGGGGTCAGGTGTTCGCTGGCCGCGCGCATCACGTCGCGCCCGACCGCGGTCGAACCGGTAAACAGCAGGTGGTCGAACGGCAGGGAGCAAAAGCGCCGCGCGAAGTCCGGACCGCCGTTGAAGATGCGCAGCTCGTCCTCGCCGAAACGCCCGGCGACCAGGCCGGCCAGCAGCTCGCCCAGGCGCGGCGTGAGTTCCGACATCTTGACCATCACGCGGTTTCCCGCCACCAAGGCCGAATTGAGCGGCCCGAGCGAGAGCGACAGGGGATAGTTCCACGGCACCACAATGCCGCAGGCGCCCAGCGGCTGCGGTTCCAGCGACGCCCTGCCCGGCCAGTACTTGATGCCGACCGGGCGCTGGCGCGCATCCATCCAGGCTTTTCCGTGGCGCAGCGAGTAGTGGATACCGTCGAGCAGGGGATTAATTTCGAGCAGTTCGGTCTCGTGGCGCGAACGCTGGCCGAAGTCGGCGCTGATGGCGGCGGCCAGCGCGCCGCGCTGGTCGAGCAGCAGCTGGCGCAGGCGCTGCAGGCGGTCGGCGCGCACGTCCCACGCGACGGGACCGATGGCGCGCGAGGCGTCGCGCTGGGCGGCGAAGGTGGCGGACAGGGCCTGTTCATCTGGGGCCATAATCTTATTGTACGTTAGCGTTCGCCGTGCCGCATCTGGACTTGATCGCCCATCCGGAGCATGATTCACATCAGGACAAATCGTTTCTGGCGGGGAGGTGGTATGCAATGGCGAAACAGCGCGTCGCAGTACGGCTGGTTGTCTGCCGGGCTGCACTGGTTGATGTTGCTGCTGCTGGCAGCAGTGTACGCGACCATGGAACTGGAAGACCTCGCTGGGGAAGGAAGCGCCGCCCGCGAAGCGATGGAGACCTGGCACTACATGCTCGGCCTGTCCGTACTGGCGCTGTTGGCGCTGCGCCTGGCGGTGCGCCTGGCCAGCCCGGTGCCGGCCATCACGCCCGCGCCGTCGCTGTGGCAACACCGCGCCGCCACGGTCGTGCATATAGCGCTGTACCTGTTCATGCTCGGCATGCCCTTGCTGGGCTGGGGGATCCTGAGCGCCGAGGGCGAGCCTATTCCGTTCGGCCTGCCGCCACTCACCGGCGTGAGCGAATCGCTGGAAGACTGGCTCGAAGAGCTCCATGAAATCGGCGCCACGATCGGATATATCCTGATCGGACTGCATGCGGCGGCGGCGCTGTTCCACCACTACGTCATGCACGACGACACGCTGCGCAGGATCCTGCCGCGCTGGCGCTAGCGCGTCGCCACAACGGGAGCGTCAGGAGCCGGCCCAGGGCGTGCCGAACACGCCGACCGCCAGTTCCGCCCAGGTGAAGAAGAACACCAGGAACAGCACCACGCCGACCGCAATCCGCTGCCCCGTGGTCTTCACCATGCGCGACCCGGCCACGTACAGCAGGCCGATGGTCGACAGCAGGATGCCCATGACGATGAAGTCGGTTTCGTCCCAGTTGACTTCCGTGTTGAACTGCATCGCGACCAGCGGGATGAGCAGGAGCAGCCCCGTGACAAGGAAAACCGTCAGGATGCTCCTGCCGAGGGGTGGTTTCACGTTGAGTTCACGGTCGCCGTTCATGGTTGCCATTGTTGTTCTCCTTGCAGTGAGTAGTGTGTCAGTGCGCTCACTGTAGCGCTGCAATGTGAAGGCACGATGCACCCGGCGTGAAGCCGTCCGCCCTGGCCTACTTCTTCTGGATCTTGTTGTGGATGTCGTTCACCGCCATCACGGCGGCAGAACCATAGAACTTGTGATATTCGGCCACCATCTCGCCATTGATGATCACCGGGTCGGTCGCGACCCAGGTTTTGGCCGTCTCGATATCCGGCGTGTTGAAGACGAAGATGCCACGGCGCCCTTCGACACCATCCAGCGGCCCGGCCAGCACCAGCTTCTTCTCCCCCGCCAGCCGCTCCATGTTGGCGAAGTGGCCCTTGAACATCTGCGCGCGGGCGTCCTTGTCCGCCACCTTGTTCGGGCCGGTCTTGAGGATCACCAGCACGTACTGGCGCATGCCGCGCTCGTCGCCGCCGAGCGACTTTGCCAGTTCGGCGTCATACGCGGCGGCAGGCGCTGCGGCGGGCGGGGTTTGCGCCGCAGCGGACGCCATTGCACAGGACAGGGACATGCAGACAGCGAGGGCCGACTTCTGCCACATAGGATTCTCCGGAGAGGGTTGGTATGGACGTCGAGTGTAGCAGGCCGATGTCGGCACAACAACGCGCCCCGCGCAGCCGAGTGTGGCGGAATCGGCCCATTCATGGCCGATTCCGCCAACCGCCCTGACACCGGAACCCGGCTCAGGCCCGGTCGGGGCTGGCGGCCGCCGCATGGATTGGCGAATTCTTGCGGTAGCGCGACAGGAACACCAGCGCCCCCAGCGGAAGCGAGAACGCCAGGATGGTCGGTCCGGCCAGGTGGAAGAAATAGCTCGCGCTCAGGATCTGGAACGCGACGGGCGACACGTCCAGCTGGCCCGTGTGCCAATTGAGGCTGATCTTGCCCACGCCGACGAGGATGGCAATGATCCAGAGCCATTTCCTGCGCAGCCCCTTGGTGCGCACGCACTTGACCAGCGCGACCAACGACACCAGGAAGGCCGCAACGGTGGCGGCGAGGACCGTCCACTGGAGCGCGCCGGCGCCTTCGATCGTGAGTCCGCCCTGTTCTTCCAGCGGGACCTGCTGCGGATGGACATAGAGGCCGACGATCTTGCGGACGCCGTCGCGCTCATCCACCGACACCGTCACGACGATCGATTTGCCGCCGATGATGTATTCGAACAGCGAGCCGTCGCTGGTCACGCCGTTCTGCATCCGCCTCTGGTACTGCACCAGGTGGACCGAATCCGGCTCACCGGGCGGGATCGCATCGGCCATTTGCGCAAGCGTCTTCCGGCCCAGCGCCTTGCCCTTCAGCGAATCGTCCAGCTCCGCTTCCAGCGCAGCGAAGTCGCGGCTGCGCAGCTTGGCGATATGGCTTTTCGCCTCCGCCTGCACTTCGGCAGGCGCGAGCTTCTCGACCATCGCGTATTTGTCGCACCCGCCCAGGATCAAGGCGAACAGCATCAGTCCAAGAAAGCGCATCTCCCACCCCCGTTATGATTGTGTTACCAAATCATAACAGCGTCAGCGACTGGCGGTTACCCTGGGGGCGCCGGAGCGGAAGGCTTACTCGGGACGGTCGTCCTGCGCGATGTACAGCGCCTGCTCCAGTCCCAGCGCAAAGCCGGCAATGGTCGCGGCCTGGTCGGTGCCGTTGATGACGCGGCGCGCCTCCAGGTAGTCCGTCTCGTCGGGGTTGATGAAGGTGCCGAGCCGCCGCCCGGTGAACAGCCCTTCGCGCATCCCGATCGACATGATGCGGTAGGCCGTCAGCGGATCGAGCGCGCGGTCGGGCTCATCGAGCAGGCCGTCGCCCAGCCCGAGCCGGCGGCCGAGGTTGTAGTAGTTGGTGCGCCCGGTGATCTGCACGTAGCCGCGCCCCTTGTAGCGCTTGCCGTCGCCCGGCACCACGTTGCCGAGCCTCGCACCCAGCGGCGTGTTCGGCTCGTACTTGAAGAAGTAGCCGTCGTTGCCGTACTCGGCGACCGGCATCCACACGTCCGCGCACTCATGCTTGACGGTGGCCAGCATGTACGCGGCGATGCGGATGTCGTCGATGGCGGGATCGAGCTGGATATAGCCGAGCAGGACGTCGAGGCCGCTGCGCTTGGGCGCGGCGAGCGGCCCGAAACGCTCTTCGTAGGCGAGGAAGAAGCTCTGGTGGTGGAACCACATGATGGCCTCCATCGTTGGCTGGCACATCCTGAGCTTAGGCTTGCGACCCCCGTCGCCGTTGATTTATCTAAACAATTTGCGGAATGGACGCAGCGTTTCTTGCGATCCGTCGCGTTTGACGCTCACCTTCGCGGCGCGATGACTCCGCGCCCGGCGAAAGCGTCGATGCGCTCGCCGGACAGGCCCCAGGCGCGCAGCACGTCGGCGGGACTGGCCGGATTCCCGGCAGCCCTGGGCATGTCCGCGGCAGTGCGGCTGAAGCGCGGCGCGGGCGCAGGCTGCACGACCCCATCGATATCGACGTAGGTGCCGCGCGCGTGGTTGTGCGCATGCTGCGGCGCCTCGTCGATGTCGAGCACCGGCGCGAAGCAGGCGTCCGATCCTTCCAGCAGCGCGCACCACTCATCGCGCGTGCGCTGGCGCATCAGCGCCGCCAGCTTGTCGCGCAGCGCCGGCCACATGACCGGATCGTTCTGCCGCGCGAAGGCGGGATCGTCGATGCCGGCCGCTTCCAGCAGGCGCCGGTAGAACTGCGGTTCGATCGCGCCGATGGCGACAAATTTGCCGTCTGCGCAGGCGTAGGTGCCGTAGAAGTGCGCGCCGCCGTCGAGCATGTTGGCGCCACGCTCGCGGCTCCAGGCGCCGGCCGCGCGCATGCCGTACACCATGGCGCCCAGCGTGGCGGCGCCATCGACCATCGCGGCATCGACCACCTGGCCTTTGCCGGACGCCTTTGCTTCGAGCGCGGCGCAGACGACGCCGAATGCGAGCATCATCCCGCCTCCGCCGAAGTCCCCCAGCAGGTTCAGGGGCGGATCGGGGGGCGTGCCGGGACGGCCCATCGCCGCCAGCATCCCGCTCAGCGCGATGTAGTTGATATCGTGGCCGGCCGCCTGCGACAGCGGACCTTCCTGGCCCCATCCGGTGACGCGGCCATACACCAGGCGCGGATTGCGGCCGAGGCACACATCGGGGCCAAGGCCGAGCCGCTCCATCACGCCCGGCCTGAAACCTTCGACCAGGATGTCGGCGCCGGCCACGAGTTCGAGCACCAGTTCGCGCGCGCCCTCCTGCTTGAGGTCCAGCGCCAGCGTGTCACGGCTGCGCGCCATGACATCGAACTTCGTGCCAAGGATGGGAAACGGGTTAGGCGCGCCGGGTGTGGCCTGGCGGTCGATGCGGATCACGTGCGCGCCCATATCCGCAAGCATCATGGCCGCGAACGGGCACGGGCCGATACCCACCATTTCCACGACCCTGATTCCCGCCAGCGGACCCGCCATGCCAACTCCTAGAGTGAACGCGCGATGATCTCTTTCATGATCTCGTTCGCGCCACCGTAGATGCGCTGCACGCGCGCGTCAACGTACATCTGCGCGATCGGATACTCGAGCATGTAGCCGTAGCCGCCGAACAGCTGCACGCACTGGTCCACCACCTTGCACTGCAGGTCGGAGATCCAGTACTTGGCCATGGAGGCCTGCACGGTATCCATGCGGCCCGCCAGCATGTCTTCGACGCAGCGGTCGATGAAGATGCGCGCAATGGTGGCCTCGGTCTTGATCTCGGCGAGCACGAAGCGGGTGTTCTGCAGTTCGATCAGCGGCTGCCCGAACACCTTGCGTTCGCGCGTGTGTTCCAGCGTCAGGCGCAGGGCTCGCTCGATGGAGGCGACGCCGCACACGCCGAGGATGGTGCGCTCGTACGGCAGCTCCTGCATCAGCTGCGCAAAGCCCTTTCCTTCCACGCCGCCCAGCAGGTTCTCGCGCGGCACGCGGGCGCCGTCGAAGAACAGCTCGCAGGTGTCCTGCCCTTTCTGTCCGACTTTTTCCAGGATTCGGCCGACGCGGAAACCACCGCCGCAATTCTTCGTTTCCAGCAGCAGCAGCGAAATGCCCTTGCCGCCCGCGGCCGGATCGGTCTTGGCGACGACCAGGATCAGGTCGGCCAGGTAGCCGTTGGAGATGAAGGTCTTCGAGCCGTCGACGACGTAATGGTCGCCAGACAGGCGCGCAGTGGTGCGCACGCCTTTGAGGTCGGAGCCGGCGCCCGGTTCGGACATCGCAATCGCCGCGACCATCTCGCCGCTTGCCAGCTTGGGCAGGTAGTGGCGCTTCTGCTCCTCCGTGCCCTGGTTAAGGATGTAGTGCGCGACGATCGCATGCACGTGGATGCCGAACGCCGTGTCGCCCGCATCGCTCAGTTCCTCGAACACGATGGCCTGGTGCGCGAAGCTGCCGCCCGATCCGCCATATTCGTCCGGGATATCGGCCAGCAGCATGCCCATCTCGCCTGCCTTGTTCCAAAGCGCGCGGTCGACGTGCTGCTGCTCGCGCCAGCGCTCCTGGTGCGGCACGATTTCTGCGTCGATGAAGCGCCGTACCGCGGTGCGGAAGCCGTGCAGCTCCTCATTCATCCATGGGGACGCGGTTTGCATTGCGCGGCTCCTTACACCGACTGGTACATCGTCACGACACAGGCGCCGCCCAGCCCCAGGTTGTGCTGGAGCGCGGTGCGCGCGCCTGCCACCTGGCGCGCGTCCGCGCTGCCGCGCAGCTGGTGCGTCAGCTCGTAGCACTGCGCAAGGCCGGTGGCGCCGAGCGGATGGCCTTTCGACAGCAGCCCGCCGGAAGGATTGGTGACGACCGTGCCGCCATAGGTGTTGCCGCCTTCGGTGATGAACTTGTCGGCGCCGCCTTCCGGGCACAGGCCCAGCGCTTCATAGGTGATCAGCTCATTGTGCGCAAAGCAGTCATGGAGCTCAACCACGTCCAGGTCCTGCGGACCGATGCCGGTCTGCTCGTAGACCTGCTGCGCGGCGGCGCGGCTCATGTCGTAGCCGACCACCCGCATCATGTCGTTCGAGTCGAAGGTGCCGGGGCGGTCGGTGGTCATGGCCTGGCCAGCGATGACCACGTCGGCGCGCAGCTTGTGCTTGCGCGCGAATGCTTCGGACACCAGTACCGCGGCGGCCGCGCCGCAGGTGGGCGGGCATGCCATCAGGCGCGTCATCACGCCCGGCCAGATCGTGGGCGCGTTCATCACGTCTTCCGTGCTGACCTCCTTGCGGAACAGCGCCAGCGGATTGTTCACCGCATGGCGGCTGGCCTTGGCGCGCACCTTTGCGAACGCTTCCAGCGGGGTGCCGTACTTTTCCATGTGTGCCAATCCCGCGCCGCCGAAGTAGCGCAGCGCCAGCGGGATCCCGGGCATGCCGACCAGGCGGTCGGTGACCTCGTCGAACGGGTCGAACGGGCTCGGACGGTCGGTGAACACGGAGGCAAGCGCGCCGGGGCTCATCTGCTCGAAGCCGAGCACCAGCACGCAGTCGGCCGCGCCGCTTTCCACGGCCTGGCGGGCGAGGAACAGCGCGGTGGAACCGGTGGAGCAGTTGTTGTTGACGTTGAAGACCGGGATGCCGGTCATGCCCACCTTGTACAGCGCCTTCTGGCCGCTGGTGGAGTCGCCGTACACATAGCCGCAGTAGGCCTGCTGCACGTCGTCATAGCCGATGCCGGCATCGTCCAGCGCCGCGCGGGCGGCGATCGAGCCCATCTCGTCGTACGGCGCGCTGGCGCCCGGCTTGGCGAACGGGATCATCCCGACGCCGCTGACAAAGACTTTGCTGCCCATTGCTTTCCTCCGCGATGACCCGGCCGGTGCGGCCCTGCGTCCGATTATAGGCTGGCGCCTGGGGCCATTTTGGCAATTAATTAGAGGAACTCTTCTTGTCCCGGCGGGGCGTTCCAAGCGGCGCCCCGCCACCGGCGAAGCGACACACGTCAATAAAGGGATGTCAGCTCCGCAATTTCATGTCATAATGCGAATCATTCTCATTATCGTTTGTCTTCAAACTGAAAGGTCTTCATGTTCAGCTCGCAACCACGCCGCCCCGCAGGCCGCTTCCAACCCCGCCCACTGGTTTCCGCCCTCCGCATCATGCTGCTGGCATTGCCCGCCGGCGCCGCGCCACTGGCGTTTGCGGACGACGTCCCGCAGGAAGTACGCATTGTCGGAACCGCGGAAGGCACCTATGGCGTGAAAGCGACCACCACGGCCACCAGGACCGACACTCCCCTGCTCGATACGCCGCAGTCGGTCACGGTGATCACGAAGGAACTCATCGAAGACCAGGCGATGCTGAGCATCTCCGACGCCATCCGCTACGTCCCGGGCATCGTGCCGGCGCAAGGCGAAGGGAACCGCGACACTGCCGTCTTCCGGGGCAATAGCTCCACGTCCGACTTCTATGTCGACGGCATGCGCGACGACGTGCAGTACTACCGCGACTTCTACAACATCGACAGCCTGGAAGCGCTGAAGGGATCGAATGCGATGATCTTCGGCCGCGGCGGCTCGGGCGGCGTGATCAACCGCGTCACCAAGACCCCGCAATGGCGCCATATCGGGCAGGCGTCCGTGACGCTCGGGTCCTACCGCAACCGCCGGGCGACCGTCGACGTGGGCGACGCCATTAACGAAGACGTCGCGTTCCGCGTCAACGCGCTGGCCGAGGACTCCGGCAGCTATCGCGACCAGGTCGGCATCCGCCGCTTCGGCATCAACCCGACGCTCGCCTTCCGCATCGGCGAGCGCACCAGCGCGGTCATCGGCTACGAGCATTTCAAGGACGAGCGCGTGGCCGACCGTGGCATTCCATCGTTCCAGAACAGGCCGGTCGACACCGATGTGTCGACCTTCTTCGGCAGCGCCGAGGGCAGCCCGACCTGGGCCGACGTCGACGCTTTCAGCGCGTTGGTCGAGCATGATTTCGGCAACGGCGTCTCCCTGCGCAACCGGACCCGCCACGCCGACTACGACAAGTTCTACCAGAATATCTTCCCGGGCGCGGTGAATGGCGCGGGCACGATGGTGTCGATCTCCGCGTACAGCAATGCCACGCAGCGCAAGAACTTCTTCAACCAGACCGACCTGACGTTCGACCTCCAGACCGGGAAGGTCAGGCACACGCTGCTGGCCGGCGTGGAGCTGGGCAGCCAGGAGTCGGACAACAAGCGCCTCACCGGCTACTTCCTCGGCCTGGGGCCGACCGTTACGTCGGCCAGCGTACCGGTGTCGAACCCGGTGCCGACGCAGCCTGTCACGTTCAAGCCATCGGCAACGGACGCCGACAACCACGGCAAGGCCACGGTGGCATCCGTGTACCTGCAGGACCAGATCGAACTGAGCCCGCAGTGGCTGGCGGTGCTCGGCCTGCGCTATGACCGCTTCAAGGTCGACTTCCTCAACAACCGTACCGGCGCCACGATCGAGCAGACCGACACCCCGGTGTCGCCGCGCGCTGGCCTGGTGTACAAGCCGCTGCCAACGGTGTCGCTCTACGGCAGCTACAGCGTGGCTTACGTGCCGCGCGCAGGCGAGCAGCTGTCGTCCCTGACCGCCACCAACAAGGCCTTCGATCCGGAGGAATTCAGGAATGTCGAATTCGGCGTCAAGTGGGATGCCGCGCCGAACCTCGCGCTGACCGCAGCGGTGTACCGGCTCGATCGCAGCAACGTGGTGATTACCGATCCGGCCGACGCCACCCGCTCGATCCTGGTCGACGGCCAGCGCTCCAAAGGCCTCGAACTGGGCATCAGCGGCAATGTCACGCGCGCATGGAGCGTGATGGGCGGCTATGCGTACCAGGACGCGACGATCACCACCAGCCAGTCGGCGACGGCGAAGGCCGGTGCGCGCCTGGCGCAGGTGCCGGAACATTCGCTCTCGCTGTGGAACCGGTACGATTTCACGCCGGCCTTCGGCGCGGCGCTGGGCGTGGTGTACCGCGGCGACATCTTCGCCTCGACCAGCAATACGACCAGCCTGCCCGCATTCACGCGCGTTGACGCTGCGCTGTACTACAAGGTCAGCGACGCGCTGCGCCTGCAGCTGAACGTGGAAAATGCATTCGACAGGAAGTACTACGCGTCCGCCCACAGCAACGACAACATCACGCCGGGTTCGCCGCGCGCGGCGCGTCTCGGCCTGACCGGCAATTTCTAAGATGACCGGGCTGCGGCGTCACTCGGGGACGTCGCCGTCCGGCAGCGCAAACTCGCCGCGCTCGAAGGCGGCAATCACGGCTTTCGCTTCGTCGATGTAGTTGTGGGGGACGAGGATGCGCACGCCGCCGACAGCGGCAGTCCATAAGGTATTGGTCTGCACCAGCTGGTCGTCGGCGATGGCTGCCGGGATGCCCGACGCGGCCAGGCAGCCCTGCATGATGTGCGCCTGGGTGGGATCAAGATAGACGGCGACCGTGAACAGGTCCCGCGCCGGCAGCGCCTCGGCCTCGCGTCCGCATTCGCCGGCGATGGTGGAGAATCCTGTGGCGTGACTGTGGCTCATTTCGCACTCCTCGACGTTGTACTGCCGAGTACATCTTACCGATTTTCACTACCGGTGCGCGCGCAGGACAGGTAAGCCGCACGCCGCTCACGCACCTACCGATTTACCAGGCAAAAAAAACGCACGCTTCATCGCGTGCGTTTTTCCTTGCCCCGTTCTGCCTTATGCGGCGCCGGCGGTGTTCTCGCACAGCGTCAGCTGCGCGCGGCGGATCGGGCAGCTCGCCGCCGCCAGCAGCTCGCGCCGCTCTGCCAGCAGTTCGAACACGGCGTCCTTCGACAGCACATAGCGTTCCAGCAGCGTGTCCTTGAGCGACTCGATCACGCCCTTGTAGTCGCGGATCGCGGACAGCGTGTAGCTGTACAGCTCATCGGCCTTCTCTTCCACCTGGCGCAGCGTGCTGTCGCCGGCCGCCTCGCTCTTGAGCTGCGAGTAGTCGATCTTCGAACGCGAGTACATCGACAGGCGGTTGACCATCAGGTTCAGCATCTTGGTCGCCTTTTCGATGTCGTTCTGGCTGCCCACCGAGATGCCGCGCGCACCATAGAACAGCTCTTCGGTCGCCACGCCGCCGTACAGGCCGATCACGTCGCGCTCCAGCTCTTCCAGCGTCTTGAGCGACGCGTCGTCGCCCGACTGCAGCACATAACCCAGCGCGCCGATCTTCGAGACCGATTCGGTCGAGATCTTCAGCAGGTGCGACTTCTCCTTCACCTCTTCCAGCGACAGGCCTTCGCGCAGGTACGGGTCGATCTGCATGAAGAAATGGCCCAACTCGTGCAGCGCCACGCGCTCGCGCTGCTTCTCCTTGTCGGCCGAGGTGGCGCGGTCGGTCAGGCCGATCGTGGCGCGCTCGTAGGCGCGGAACATCACGTCGGTGTTGATCACCAGCTTGTCCTGGATCGAGATCATGCTCGCGCGCTCGACCACGGTTTCCAGCAGCGCCGGGCTGAGGTTCGCCGTGATCTCGGCCACCTGGTTCAGGTCCAGGTCGTCCCAGTCGACGATGCCCTTCTCCTTGCGCGACAGGAAGCTCTTGATCAGCTCCGCGCGCTCGCTCTTGTTCGGCAGGCGGAAGTTGATCTTCACCGAGAAGCGGCGCAGCATCGCTTCGTCCATCTCGCTGTTGGCATCGTCGAAGTTCGACGCGACCACCCAGATCACGCCCTGGCCCTTGTCGCTCTTGACGCCGTCCAGCAGGCCAAGCAGCGTGTTGGCGGTGTCGTCTTCCCATTTCTTCTCGCCGCGGCCGCGCGGCACGAACAGCGTCTGCGCTTCGTCCAGGAAGATGATGCAATTGCCCTTGGCGCAGGCCTTGCGGTACAGCGCGTTGAGCGCCTTGGAGCCGCCGCCGACGTAGCCCGATTCGAGCGCCGAGCCGGACGCCGAAATCAGCGGCATGTTCAGGCGCTTGGCCAGGTAGCCCACCAGCTTGGTCTTGCCGGTACCGGCAGGACCGGACAGCATCACGTTGAACGGCTTGTCGATGTTGTGCGACTTGTACAGCGCACGGTTGCGGATCATGTCTTCCAGGTGCAGCACTTCGGTCTTGATGTCGTCCATGCCGATCAGGTCGTCCATCGAGCCTTTCAGCTTGTCCGGCGAAATCACGTTGGCGCTCATGCCCATGCCCGGCACGCCGAACTTCAGCACGTACAGGATCAGGGTGATCAGGAAGATCTCGAATGCATAGCGCTTGAGGAACGACAGTGCCGCCTTGGCCGTGGTCTCGGTGCCGTCCTGCAGCACCGCCTTGTGCGATTCAAGGTAGTCGTCCTTGGCGATCGAGTACGGGATCGCGTTGCGCAGCAGGACCTCGCGCTCCAGCGACAGGTGCGAGGTGCTTGGCACTTTCACCACGTGCAGCTCCGGCGCGCCCTTGTACTTGTAGATGTAGCGCGGCGACTCCGACAGCGGCTTGGCCACCATCAGGTATTCCAGCTTGTCCTTTTGCGTCGCCAGCAAGGTGATCTCGGAGATGTCCTGCGAATACACGATGGGGTTGTCGGCTTGCGGGACGTGGTTCTTGTAGACCAGCACCCCGATCGCGAGTGCGGCAAGCAGCACCACAGCTGCGCGCACATACACGTTCTTGAGGGCGATCTGAAGTTTGGCAAAAGTCGGCATACGTAATCTTTATCTCTCAGGCGTAATCGTCGGCTTGGGGATAGCGCGGCGCTTAACTTTTTGCACACGGGATGTGCGGCCGGGCATACGAAATCTGATATCGACCTAATGCCCCAAGGCAAGAGGGATATGGGCACTATACCGTCAAAAAAAAGCTGCGTGTATACGAATGTGTGAAAAAGTTTTCCCGCACCACAAAACATTAGAAAGCCTGCAACGACGGGCTTTATGCTTAGCAAACATATGATGGGAAACTGCCAATTTCTATCGAGTATCGCGCTGTTTTGACGACAGGGAACATGATACCGGACGCAGAAAATTCGCGTACGGTGTCGCACAATTTGTTACCTCTTCCGCACGCTGCAGCCTGGCTGCCACCGTCGCGGCCGTTGACAGTCGGGGTGCTACTATTGCAGGCCTGACATCTCCGTGGAGCCCTCAGTGATTCCAAGACACGCAGCGCCGTTCCTGGCCGCCAGCCTGCTCGCCTCTGCCGCCGTCGCCGCGCCACAGCTTGACCAGAATATCCGCGAATCGCTGCAAAGCCGCGTCGATACCGGCGGGCTTGCCAGTGTGGTAGTCGGCCTCGTGGAAGGCGGCGAAACATCGATCCACGTGTTCCGCAAAAGCAGCGCCACGCTTCCGGATGAGCATTCCGTGTTCGAGATCGGGGACGTCTCGAAGACCTTTACCGCGCTGCTGCTGGCGCAGGCGGCCAAAACGGGCAGCGTGCGCCTGGAGCAGCCCGTCGCTACCCTCCTGCCCGGCTACAGCATTCCTTCCTACCAGGGCGCCCCGATCACGCTGCTGGACCTGGCCACGCACGCGTCGGGCCTGCCACGGCAACCCGGCAACATGCCGCTGGAACGGCCGCTCGATCCGTATTCCGATTATCAGCTGTCCGGAATGCGCGCCTTCCTGGCCGGACATCAGCTGACCCGCAAGCCGGGCGCCGTGTACGAATATTCGCACCTGGGGTACGGGCTGCTGGGATCGGCGCTTGCCGCGCAGGCGAAGCTGCCGTTCCCGCAACTGGTGCGCGACCGCATCACGGGGCCGCTGGGCATGGACTCCACCGGCTTGGCGCTGGCGCCCGCGCTGCGGGACCGCGTCATGCCCGGTTTTATGCCCTCCGGCCAGGTCTCTCCCAACTGGACCATGGATGCGATGGCGGGCACGAGCGCGATCAGCTCGACCGTGCCTGACATGCTCCGCTATCTCAGCGCCATGATGCGTGCGGAAAAAGGCTCGCCCTATGCCATGACCGTGCAGCCACGGCGCGCGGTCGACGCCGTCGGCACGCAGAGCGGACTGGCATGGAAGCTGGCGACACTGCGAGGCGCGCGCATCGCGTGGCACGAAGGCAGGACCGGCGGATATGGAAGCTTCGCGGGATTCACGCTGGATGGCCGCCGCGGTGTCGTCATCCTCACTAACACGGCGGCCGCGATGGAAGAGGTGGGGCTGAATGCGCTCGTCCCTGGAGGGAAGCCGGAACGGGTCCTGTTGCGGCAGTCCCCGGCGGCGCTTGCTGCCTACGCCGGCCGCTATGAACTCACGCCCGGCGTCATCGTCACCTTGCGCCCGTCACGGGGAGGAGGCCTGATCGAGCACACCACAGGCCAGGGAAAAGGCCTGGTTTTCGCGATTGGCGAGGACCGCTTCGGCACAGTTGGCTCGGACAAGGAATTGGTTTTCCAGCGGGATGCCGCTGGAACGGTCCACGCGCTGATTTTGCGCCATCCCGAGCTGGAAGACCGGATAGCGAAGAAGCTCCCGAACGAACAACGCGCCAGCGTCTCACTGCCGCTCAGGACGCTCAGGGAGTACGCCGGTCGCTTCCGGGTGGACGGCGGAATCATGGCCATCTTCAGCGTGAAAGACCGCCAGCTGCATGTGCAATGGGGCCAGGAGCGGTTCACGCTGACGCCCGCCGCCGAAGATGAATTCTTCAATACCGAGCGCGGCCTCGAGCTGCGCTTCAAACGCAATCCCGCGTTGAAAGTCTATGGACTGAGCGCGCGCGAGGACGGCCAGGTGATCAGCGGCTTCTTCGTGTCGGAGCGTTGAGCCGCCTGGTGACTTTTGTAGAGAAACCGGCGATGGCATTCTGCTACGCTTGCGCGACTTCGTCTTCCTGGAGCCTGTCAGTGATCAAAAGAAAATCCGTCGTGTTCGTGCTGGCCATATCGGCCGCGTCCTGCGTATTCGCCGCCCCCCAGCTCGACGACGACCTGCGCGCGGCGCTGCAGGCACGTGTGGACACCGGCGAACTGGCCAG
Organism: Pseudoduganella sp. GCM10020061; assembly: GCF_042683405.1. Classification (NCBI taxonomy): domain Bacteria; kingdom Pseudomonadati; phylum Pseudomonadota; class Betaproteobacteria; order Burkholderiales; family Oxalobacteraceae; genus Pseudoduganella; species Pseudoduganella sp. GCM10020061. The sequence continues at coordinate 518,249 of NZ_JBHUJS010000003.1, forward strand.
CGTCGTCGTGGGCATCATCGACAGCGGCGAAAGCGCGATCCACACGTTCGGCAAGCCGGGCGCTGTTCCGACCGGGCAGACGGTGTATGAAATCGGCTCTGTCTCGAAGACGTTCACGGGCCTGTTGCTCGCGCAGGCCGCGAGGTCGGGCGCGGTGAGGCTGGAACAGCCCGTTGCGGAGCTGCTGCCCGGCTACCGGGTGCCCGATTTCGCGGGCAAGCACATCACGCTGCTCGACCTGGCGACGCAAAGCTCCGGGCTGCCGCGCCTGCCGAACAATATGCGCCCGGCGCGCATGGACAACCCCTATGCCGGCTACCGTGCGGCCGAGCTGCAGGCATTCCTTGCCGCGCACAAGCTGGCGCGGGAGCCAGGCAAATCGTACGAATACTCCAACCTCGGCTTCGGCCTGCTCGGCTTCGCGCTCGCCCGCCATGCCGGTACATCGTACGACGAACTGGTTCGCACGCGGATTGCCGCGCCGCTGGGGATGGAGTCCACGGCAGTCGTGCTGACGCCGTCGATGCGCGCGCGGCTCGCAACGGGCCATGATGCGGAAGGCAGGCCGGTGGCCAACTGGGACATGGACACCATGGCCGGCGCCGGCGCCATTCGATCGAACGCGCACGACATGGTCCGTTATGTGCAGGCGATGATGACGGCCGCTGCCGACAGTCCGTATGCGCTGGCGCGGCAGCCCGTGCGCCCGGCGGCAGGCAAGGACGTGCGCATCGGGTTGGGATGGCACGTCAACGCGGTGCGCGGCACGCCCGTGGTCTGGCACAACGGGATGACGGGCGGTTACGCGAGCTTCGCCGGCTTTACCGCAGACGGCAAGCGCGGCGTTGTGGTGCTGACGAATAGTGCGGTCGCGGTCGACAGCGTCGCATTGGCAGTGCTGGCGCCGGGCGCTGCGCCCGAACCGAAGCAGGTGGCGCTGCCCGCTGACGTCATGGCCGCCTACACGGGGCGCTACCAGCTCGCGCCAGACTTCGTCTTGCGCGTTCGCCCCGCTGCCAACGGCGGGCTGATGACGCAGGCAACCGGACAGGGGTGGATCCCGGCGTTTGCGACGGCACGCGACGAATTCTTCGTGCGCGGCGCCGGTGCGCGCCTGAGCTTCCAGCGCGATGCCTCGGGCGCCGTGCACAGCGTGGTGCTGCACCAGCACGGACGCAAGATGCCCGCGCCGAAGCTGGCGGCCGCGAAGCGCACGACGGTGCAGCTGGATGCGGCGACCATGGAACAGTACCGCGGCACGTACATGCTCGACATCGGGCTGGCGCTGGAAGTCACGCTGGAGGGCGGGCAGCTGTACGGGCAGGCGGCGGGACAGGAGCGCTTTCCGCTGCTGGCAGCGGCGAAGGACGAACTGTTCTACGAAGATGACGGGATCGAAGTGGCATTCCGGCGGAACGCGAGCGGCGCGGTGGACCACCTGGTGCTGCGGCAGAACGGCGGGCAGGCGCTGCGGGGCGCGCGCCAGAAGTGACACCGGCAAGGTCGCAGGCAGCACTCCCCGCTTGACGGCGCAGGAACGGTCCCCGGCTTACGCGGCGGCGGCGGCCTTGACGGTCTCGCACAGGGCGTGGAGCTTGAGGACGGTGGACCAGTTGCGCGACGTGGTGGCGTCGCCAAGCTCGGTGCCGACGGCGGCGCCGGCGCGGCATTGCAGGATCCCGGCCGGACAGCAGATGTAGGCCGCGCGCCTGCCCAGCGCGAGCTGTTCGTCGCCCCAGTCCTTCGCCGGCAAGGGTTCGAGGAGCGCATGGTCGCGCGGGCGCGTGAGGAAGAACACCAGCAGGCGCGAATGGTCGTCGGCGCTGTCCGCCAGCGGATTGTCGGCCACCACCTGCGCCAGTTCCTCGCTGTCGAGAACGGTGACGCGCGACGGCACGCCGAGCTTCATGACCAGCGCTTCCTCGATCGCGCGGCGCACTTCCTTGTGCGTCGCCTTCGGGCCCATGAACACCACGTTGCCGCTGTTGAGCAGGCTGCGCACCTCGGTAAAACCGAGGTCGCCGATCACCTTGCGCAAGTCGGCCATGGCGATGCGCTTGGCACGCCCCACATTGATACCCCTGAGCAGGGCGACGTAGCAACGGGTGTTCATGAGATCGAATCGTACCGTTACTCGTCGAAGGCGGGCGCGTGCTTGATGGTTGACGGTCGCGTTCTGCGCAAACCGTCCTCGAGAAGGCGACGGCAGCGATGGCCGTGAGCGACCTCGACTTGTCGTCGTTAGATTACGGCTTCGCCGGATGACAAGAATACAACAGCATGGGGGATGTTGCCGGCTTGCAGCGACCAGCCTGAGCACGCCATCCGGTGCGTGCTAAGATCGTCTGCAATACAGGAGGTCCGCATGCTTTCCAGCCACAGGTTTCTTCCACTTGCCAGGGTCGAGGCGGGCATGGTCCTGTCCGACGAGGTGCTCGACGGACAAGGCCAGGTGCTGCTGCCGGCCGGCACCGTGATCACAGCCGACCTCCTTGCGCGCCTGCCGGCGCATGGAGTGGACGCGCTGCCGATCGCCGTTCCGCCTGCCGCATCCGGGGAGCCGCTCGACCGCGACGCCATCCAGCGCCGCATCGCGCAGGTGTTCCGCCGCATCGATCCCGCCGATCCCGCACACGCCGCATCGCTGCAGCTGCGCCACGCCGTGGAGGCATACCGCCTGGGCGAGGTGCTGCCATGAGCGCGGTCTTGCCGGAACAGCTGGCCGGGGCGATGGACGACCTGCCATCGCTGCCAGTGGTGGTGATGGAGCTCTTGAACAGCATCGAGCAGGAAGATGTGGACATCGCCGTGCTGGCGAAGAAGGTGTCGCACGACCAGGCGCTGACCGCCAAGACGCTGCGCCTGGCCAATTCGTCCGCCTTCGGCCTGCAGCTGAAGGTCACCACGATCCAGCAGGCCATCACTTACCTGGGATTCCAGGCCACGCGCAACCTGATCACGGCAGCCGCGCTGACCGGCTGCTTTGCCGAGAACCGCTGCGCAGGCTTCGACCACAAGGCGTTCTGGCGCCATTCGATCGCCACGGCGGCCTGCGCGCGCATCCTGGCGCGGCAGATGCGCCTGAACCAGGACATCGCGTTCACGGCCGGGCTGCTGCACGACATCGGACGGCTGGTGCTGGTGAGCTCCTTCCCCGATAAGTACGCGCAGGCGATCGAGTACCGCAAGCGCACGGACTGCACGCTGCTGGAAGCGGAACGCGCCGTGCTCGGCGCCGACCATATGACGGCCGGCGCCGCGCTGGCGCGCCACTGGAATTTTTCGGAAACGATGACCCTGCCGATTGCGCTCCATCACGAGCCGGAGTCGAAGGGAGCGGGATTCCTGACGGCGATCGTGCATGTCGCCGATGCGATGGTGCACGCGCTCGATATCGGCGGTGACAAGGATGAAATCGCGCCGGCCGTCTCCCCTGTTGCCTGGGCGGCACTAGCCCTCAACGAGGAGACCTGCCTGCACGTGTTCCGCGAAACGGAACTGCAGTTTGCCGAAATCAGCGAACTGCTGCTGATGGGCTGACCTGCAGGGCCCGACAGGCGCCGACGTATCGCTACGCCGGGCATGGCGCCGTGCTGGCGCACATCGCCGGGCGCGCAGGTCAGTGTGCGTAGTTGCCCGAGCCGCCGCCGCTGCCGCCTTCGCCTTTTGCCGAGGTATCGGAGCTACCCTGCGGCTGCTGGGACTGGCCCTGTGCTGCCTGGGCTGCCTGCTGCGCTGCCTTCTCTTCTGGCTTTGGGCGGCCTTGTGCGTCGGACAGGCGGTACTTGGTCCGGCGATCGCCCATCAGGTCACGCAGGTCGCGGATGCTCATGCCGGTCACTTCGTGCATGCGGATCAGCAGCGAAGCGCCAACCGGCAGGCGGTGGTGGCGAATCTTGCTGATGACGGGTGGCGCAACCTCGAGCATGCGCGACAGGGCCGCGTCGTTCTTCAGTTGCATCTTCCCCAACAGGATGTCCAGCAGGTGATTGGGGTTGTAACTTTCCTGAGATGCCAATGCATGATGTGCCATGATTTTCCTCATCTATGTTAGTTGAAATGCGCTCTCCGACAGCGCGACCAAATTCCCTCCCGTGTCTTTTCAACAATTATTAGGCTTCACAGCAACGACGATGTGCGATCGCAACAGGCTGGCAATTGTTAAAAATCAAGCTATCGGTCGGAAATTTTGTCACGCGTACATTTCACCACATGAAGACGAATGGTGGCGCACGCAAGAGCGAATTTGCATCAATTGCTAAAAAGCTTGTTATCGATGTTAACTCACTTCTTTTACGAAATATGATTTCGATGTCTTTTGGATAATCACGGAAAAGGGATTTTGTTGCGCTATTAACATCTTTTACATTTCCGCAAAGAATGATTGAAACGACCACGTCGCGCGCGTAGCGGGGCTTTTGCTATTTACGGTAAACTTCGTCCTCTTGTACTGCCCTTCGCCCTCTTATTCATGCAGAAAAAAGTATTCATCAAGACCTTCGGCTGCCAGATGAACGAGTACGACTCCGCCAAGATGGCGGACGTGCTCGGTGCCGCCGATGGCCTGGTGCGCACCGAGAAGCCGGAAGACGCCGACGTGATCCTCCTCAATACCTGTTCGGTGCGGGAGAAGGCCCAGGAAAAAGTATTCTCGGACCTTGGCAACATCCGCAAGCTCAAGGCATCGAAGCCGGAGCTGGTGATCGGCGTGGGCGGCTGCGTGGCCTCGCAGGAAGGCGAAGCGATCGTCAGGCGCGCGCCCTTCGTGGACGTGGTGTTCGGTCCGCAGACGCTGCACCGCCTGCCGCAGCTGATCGAGCAGCGCCGCAGCAGCGGCCGCGCGCAGGTCGACATCAGCTTCCCCGAGATTGAAAAGTTCGACCACCTGCCGCCGGCGCGCGTGGAGGGAGCCAGCGCCTACGTGTCCATCATGGAAGGCTGCAGCAAGTACTGCAGCTACTGCGTGGTGCCCTACACCCGCGGCGAGGAAGTCTCGCGCCGTTTCGAGGACGTGCTGACCGAAGTCGCGGGCCTGGCCGCGCAGGGCGTGCGCGAGATCACGCTGCTGGGCCAGAACGTCAACGCGTTCCGCGGCGAGATGGAAGGCGGCGAGACCGCCGACTTCGCGCTGCTGATCGAATACGTGGCGGCCATTCCCGGCATCGAGCGCATCTACTTCGTGACCAGCCATCCCAAGGAATTCACGCAGCGCCTGATCGACACCTACGCCAGGGTGCCGCAGCTGGCCAGCCACCTGTACCTGCCGGCGCAGCACGGGTCCGACCGCATCCTGAACGCCATGAAGCGCGGCTACACCACGCTGGAATACAAGTCGATCATCCGCCGCGTGCGCGCGGTGCGGCCGGACATCACGATCGCATCGGACTTCATCGTCGGCTTCCCCGGCGAGACGGACGCCGATTTCGAGGCCATGATGAAGTTCGTCGAGGACGTCGGCTTCGACAACAGCTACAGCTTCATCTTCAGCAAGCGTCCCGGCACGCCGGCCGCCAACCTGCCCGACAACACGCCGCCCGAAGTGAAGCAGCAGCGCCTCGCGCGCCTGCAGTCGCTGATCGACGCGCAGACCCGGCGCATCACCGAAGCGATGGTGGGCAAGGTCGAACGCATCCTGGTCGAGGGCCCGTCCAAGAAAGGCGACGGCGAACTCAAAGGCCGCACCAGCACCAAGCGCCAGGTCGTGTTCCATCCGGGCGAGGCCGGCGAGTCCCTGGTGGGGCAGCTGGTCGACTTGCGCCTGGTCGAATCCCTCGATTACTCACTGCGCGGCGAACTCGTCGCCTGCGCGGACCACTTAGCCAAAGCCAGTTGAAAACCAAGACCCCATCCCAGCCGCACTACTTCATTCCCGAGCCGCTCGATAACACGCGCCTTGCGCACCTGTGCGGCCCCCTCGACGAAAACCTGCGCCAGATCTCGGCCGCACTGGACGTGACCATCTTCCGCCGCGGCGAGAAGTTCATCGTCAGCGGCGCCAACGCCGAGCGCGCGGTGGAGATCCTGGAGCGCTTCTACGCCGTCGCCAACAAGATCGTGCCGATCGAGGAAGTGCAGCTGGCCCTGGTGGAGCAGCGCACGGGCCTTAAGCCGCACATCGAAGCGCCCGAAGGCGAGGCGCCGGCGGCAGAAGAGGAAGAGGACGAAGAACTCGTCAGCCCGATCCTCAAGACGCGCCGCCACGACCTGCGCGGGCGCACCCCGCACCAGATCCGCTACCTGAAGGCGCTGCTGGAACACGACATCAGCTTCGGCGTCGGGCCGGCAGGCACCGGCAAGACCTACCTTGCGGTGGCGGGCGCGGTCGATGCGCTCGAGCGCGACGCGGTCAAGCGCATCATCCTCACGCGCCCTGCGGTGGAAGCGGGCGAACGGCTCGGCTTCCTGCCGGGCGACATGTCGCAGAAGGTCGACCCGTACCTGCGTCCTTTATATGACGCGCTGTACGACCTGCTCGGCTTCGACCGCACGCAGAAGATGTTCGAGAAGCAGGTGATCGAGATCGCGCCGCTGGCCTACATGCGCGGGCGCACGCTGAACCACGCGTTCGTGATCCTGGACGAGGCGCAGAACACCACCGTCGAGCAGATGAAGATGTTCCTGACCCGTATCGGCTTCGGCAGCAAGGCCGTGGTCACCGGCGACGTCACCCAGATCGACCTGCACAAGACCCAGCGCAGCGGCCTGGTGGACGCCATGCGCGTGCTGAAGGACGTGCGCGGTATCGCCTTTACCCAATTCTCGTCCGAGGACGTGGTGCGCCATCCGCTGGTGGCCCGCATCGTCGACGCCTATGAAAACGCCGCCTCGATCGAAGAGCTGGCCCCGATCCCGAAACCTGCCACGACCCGCAATGCAAGAAAAAAATAGCCTGTCCCTGTCCGTCCAGTACCCCGATCCGCGCCTGAAGGACGTGATCACCCGGCCCAAGGTGCGCCGCTGGGTGCAGGCCGCCCTGTTCGCGCCGGCCGAACTGACCATCCGCTTCGTCGACGCCGCAGAAGGCCAGGTCCTGAACCGCGACTATCGCCATAAGGACTATGCCACCAACGTGCTGACCTTTGCCTACTCCGAGGATACCGACGGCCCGGTGCAGGCGGACATCATCCTGTGCACCGACGTGCTGGAGCAGGAAGCGAAAGAGCAGAAGAAATCGCTGGAAGCGCACTGCGCGCACCTGATCGTGCACGGCGTGCTGCACGCGCAGGGCTACGACCACATGGACGAGGAGGAGGCAGAGGAGATGGAAGGCATCGAAACCGAGATCGTCCAGAAGCTCGGTTTCCCCAACCCGTACCAGGCCGCCTGAGAAGATATCTTCAGCTGGCAAGGTGCCAGGGGGTATCTGCCCACCTGCTGCCTTCAGGCATATACCCCTCCCCAGTATCCAACGCAAATCCTGAATTCCGGGATACCCGGGGGGAGTATCTTCGCCCGCCGGGGATCCCCCGCGCACTGCCTAAAAAACAGGCAGCGCGCATTTTGGTGTATCCTATAACCCTCCGTAACAACGGCTTCACGCCAATATATGCCCGAGTATCCCTCTGACGTCAGAAATGACGGCAAATCCCACCGCTCCCTGTTTGAACGGCTCACCGCACTGATCGCTCCTGAGCCGGAGAACCGCACCGAGCTTCTCGATGTCCTGCACGAAGCGCACCAGCGCAACCTGATCGATGCCGACGCGCTGTCGATGATCGAAGGCGTGTTCCAGGTTTCCGACCTTTCCGCCCGCGACATCATGGTGCCGCGCTCGCAAATGGACGTGATCGACATCACCCGCCCCATCGACGAATGGCTGCCCATCGTGCTGGAAACCGCTCACTCGCGCTTCCCGGCCATCGAGGGCGACCGCGACAAGGTAGTCGGCATCCTGCTGGCGAAAGACCTGCTGCGCTACTACGCGGAAGAGTCGTTCGACGTGCGCGACATGCTGCGCCCGGCCATCTTCATCCCCGAATCGAAGCGCCTGAACGTGCTGCTGCGCGACTTCCGCGCCAACCACAACCACATGGCGATCGTGGTGGACGAGTACAGCGGCGTGGCCGGCCTGTGCACCATCGAGGACGTGCTGGAGCAGATCGTCGGCGAGATCGAGGACGAATACGATTTCGACGAGGAAGAAGACAACATCCTGTCGATCAAGGAAGGCCAGCAGGGCCCGCGCTGGCGCGTCAAGGCGCTGACCGAGCTTGACCAGTTCAACGAAGAGCTGGGCACCAGCCTGGAGGACGACGACGTCGACACCATCGGCGGCCTGGTCGCCAACCACCTTGGCCGCATGCCGCACAAGGGCGACGAATTCACCATCGAGAACCTGCGCTTTGAAGTGCTGCGCGCGGACGCCCGCCAGATCCACGTGCTGCTGGTCGAAAAGCTGCCGCAGTCGGACGAAGACCACGACTGATGCGGTTCCGCAGCAAGCCAGCGGCCGATGCGCCGCGCGCGCCGCGTACGACCGTGCGGCCCATGATCTTCGCGGTGCTGGCGGGACTGTCCAGCATCCTCTCCTTCGAACCGTTCGGCTGGTGGCCCGTGCAGCTGGTCGCGCTCGCGTGGCTGTTCTACCAGGTCGGCATGACCACTTCGGTCAAGCGCAGCGCGTGGATCGGCTGGGCCTTCGGCTTCGGCTGGTGCGTGGCCGGCATGCACTGGCTGTACGTGGCGATGAACACCTACGGCGCGATGCCGGCGCCGATCGCCGCTATGGCGATCGTGCTGCTGGGCGCCTACATGGGCATCTACGGCGCATTCGCGACGGGCGCCGCGTCCTGGCTGCGCAATCGCTGGGCGCTGCCGGTGCGCTCCTTCCTGCTGGTCGCGCTGCCGATCGGCTGGGGCGTGGGCGAATGGCTGCGCGGCTGGGTGTTCACCGGATTCCCGTGGGCGAACGCGGGCTACGCGCATAACATCAGCCCCCTCGCCGGCTACGCGCCGCTGGTGGGCGTGTACGGCGTGTCGATCATCGCCGCGCTGTGCGCCGGATGCCTGGCCATGCTGACGCAGCGCGCGCGGCTGCAGGCAATCGGCCTGCTCGCCGCCGCGATGGCGGCCGGCTTCGGCCTCACCCACATCGAATGGACCACCCCGCACGGCAAGCCGATGACGGTGCGCCTGCTGCAGGGGAACGTCCCGCAGGACCAGAAGTTCGACAACGCCTACATCGCCGACACGCTCAAGCTGTACCAGGACATGGTCACCTCCGCGCCGGCCGACCTGGTGGCGACGCCCGAGACGGCCATCGTGATGTTCCCGCAGCAGCTGCCGCCGGGCTACCTCGGCTCGTTCGCATCGTTCGCGGCGCGCACCGGCAGCACGGTGATGTTCGGGATTCCGTTCTCGGACGGCCCGATGACGTATTCGAACAGCGTCGGCGGCGTCAATCCGCAGGGCGACTCCTACCGCTACGACAAGCACCACCTGGTGCCGTTCGGCGAATTCGTGCCGACCGGTTTCCGCTGGTTCGTTAACTTCATGTCGATCCCGCTGGGCGACTTCACGCGCGGGGCGGCAGTGCAGGCGCCGTTCGCGGTCAAGGACCAGCTGGTGCTGCCGAACGTCTGCTACGAAGATGCGTTCGGCGAGGAGATCGCCGACCAGCTGCGCGGCTCGGCGACGCCCGCGACCGTGCTGCTGAACGTGTCCAACCTGGCCTGGTACGGCGAGTCGGTCGCGATCCCGCAGCACCTGCAGATTTCGCAGATGCGCTCACTGGAGACGGGCCGGCCGATGCTGCGCTCGACCAATAACGGCGCGACCGCCATCGTGGACGGGCGCGGCAAGGTCACGCACCAGCTGCCGTTCTACACGCGCGGCGCGCTGGCGGGGACGGTGCAAGGCATGACCGGCTTCACGCCATATGTCCGGTTCGGGAACTACCTGTTCCTCGCGCTGTCGGCGCTGGCCCTGGCCGCCGCCTTCTTCGCCGCCCGCCGCCGCTAGCGTAATAGGGGGTGCGCCCCCTTGACCGGCATCAGCACACAAAAAGACCGGGGACAGTCACGTAGAGACAGTCCCCGGTGCTAAAATTGGTTGTTTAGCAAACTCACCCGCGATGCGCCCTGCGCGCACAGCCACTTCGATCCAATGCTCACTTTCCAACAAATCATCCTGACGCTGCAATCCTACTGGGACAAGCAGGGTTGCGCCCTGCTCCAGCCGTACGACATGGAAGTCGGCGCCGGCACCTTCCACACCGGTACCTTCCTGCGCGCGATCGGCCCGGAGCCATGGCGCGCGGCCTACGTGCAGCCATCGCGCCGCCCCAAGGACGGCCGCTATGGCGAGAACCCGAACCGCCTGCAGCACTACTACCAGTACCAGGTGGTGCTCAAGCCGGCGCCCGAGAACATCCTCGACCTGTACCTCGGTTCGCTGGAAGCGCTGGGCCTGGACCTGAAGCAGAACGACGTGCGCTTCGTCGAGGACGACTGGGAAAGCCCGACCCTCGGCGCCTGGGGCCTGGGCTGGGAAGTCTGGCTGAACGGGATGGAAGTCACGCAGTTCACCTACTTCCAGCAGGTCGGCGGCCTCGATTGCAAGCCGGTGCTGGGCGAGATCACCTACGGCGTCGAGCGCCTGGCGATGTACCTGCAGGGTGTGGAAAACGTCTACGACCTGGTGTGGACCGAGTGGGAAGAAAACGGAGCGGCCGGCGCTCCGGAGAAGAAGACGCTGAAGTACGGCGACGTCTTCCACCAGAACGAAGTCGAGCAGTCCACCTACAACTTCGAGCACGCCAATACCGAGCTGCTGTTCGCCGCGTTTGCGAACCACGAGTCGGAGGCCAAGCGCCTGATCGAGCTGGAGCTGACGCTGCCGGCCTATGAGCAGATCATGAAGGCCTCGCACAGCTTCAACATGCTGGACGCGCGCGGCGCGATTTCCGTGACCGAGCGCGCCGCCTACATCGGCCGCGTGCGCACGCTCTCGCGCCTGGTGGCGCAGGCGTACTACGACTCGCGCGAAAAGCTCGGCTTCCCGATGCTGCCGACGGCCGCAGCCTGAATACAAAGATCACAGACATGAACCAGACCCTCCTCGTCGAACTCCTGACCGAAGAGCTGCCGCCGAAGGCGCTCGCCAAACTGGGCGCGGCTTTCGCCAGCGGCATTGAAAACGGCCTCAAGGCCCGCGACTTCCTGGAAAGCGACAGCGTCGCTACCGCTTACGCCACCCCTCGCCGCCTCGCGGTTTCCATCACCAACGTGCGCTCCACCTCGCCGGACAAGGCGATGCGCGAAAAAGTGCTGCCGGTCTCGGTGGCGCTGGACAAAGACGGCAACCCGACCGCGCCGCTGGCCAAGAAGCTCGCTGCGATGGGCCGCGCCGAACTGACCGTGGCCGATCTCGAACGCGCGCAGGATGGCAAGGCCGAGAGCTTCTTCCTGAACTACACCGCTACGGGCAGCGCGCTTGCCGCCGGCCTGCAGCCGGTGCTGGAAGAAGCGCTGGGCAAGCTGCCGATCCCGAAGGTGATGAGCTACCAGCGCCCGGACGGCAGCACCGTGCAGTTCGTGCGCCCGGTGCACAAGCTGGTCGCGCTGCACGGCGAGACCGTGGTGCCGGTGTCGCAGCTGGGCATCGATGCCGGCCGCGAGACGCTCGGCCACCGCTTCCTTGTGGAGCGCGGCGCGATCCGTATCGGTCATGCCGACCAGTATGCGGCCACGCTGGAAAACGAAGCGAAGGTGATCCCGAACGTCGAAGCGCGCAAAGAGAAGATCCGCGCGGCGCTGCTGGCCAAGGCCGGTTCCGACAAGGTGCTGATGCCTGAATCGCTGCTGGACGAAGTATCGGCGCTGGTCGAGTGGCCGGTGGTATACGAATGCCGCTTCGAGGAAGAGTTCCTGTCGGTGCCGCAGGAATGCCTGATCCTCACCATGCAGACCAACCAGAAATACTTCGCGCTGACGGACGAACAGGGCAAGCTGCGCTCGCGCTTCCTGATCGTCTCGAACATCGAAACGAACGATCCGCAGCACATCATCGGCGGCAACGAGCGCGTGGTGCGCCCGCGCCTGTCAGACGCCAAGTTCTTCTTCGAGCAGGACAAGAAGAAGTCGCTGGAATCGCGCCTGCTGCACCTGTCGAACGTCGTCTATCACAACAAGCTGGGCACCCAGGCCGAGCGCACCGAGCGCGTGATGTCGCTGGCCGGCTCGATCGCAAAACGCCTCGGCTACGACGTGGCGCTGGCCGAACGCGGCGCGCTGCTGGCCAAGGCCGACCTGCTGACCGACATGGTGGGCGAGTTCCCCGAGCTGCAAGGCATCATGGGCACCTACTACGCGCGCCACGATGGCGAGCACGAGGAAGTGGCGCTGGCAGCCTCCGAACACTACCAGCCGCGCTTCGCCGGCGACTCGCTACCGTCCACCCAGACCGGCACCGCCGTCGCGCTGGCCGACAAGCTCGAAACGCTGGCCGGCATCTGGTCGATCGGCCTGCAGCCGACCGGCGAGAAGGATCCGTTCGCGCTGCGCCGCCACGCCCTCGGCGTGCTGCGCATGATGCTGGAAAAGCGCCTGCCGCTGCAGATCTCCGGGCTGCTGGGCGACGCCGTGGCGTTGTTCGCCAAGCGTGCCGAGTTCAAGGACCCGACGCTCGACATCACCGTGTTCATGCAGGACCGCCTGCGCGGCATGCTGCGCGAGCGCGGCTTCTCGCCGAACGAGGTGGAAGCGGTGCTGGCGCAGAATCCGGACCGACTGGACGACATCGTGCAGCGACTGGACGCCGTCAAGGCCTTCGCCGCGCTGCCGCAGGCCGAGTCGCTGGCCGCCGCCAACAAGCGCATCACCAACATCCTCAAGAAAACCGAGGTGGAGCCGGGCTCCGTCAAGCCGGAACTGCTGGCGGAAGCCGCCGAGAAGAACCTGTTCGCCGCCATCGAGCGCGTGCGCCCGGAGGTCGATGCGGCCTGGGCGCGCGGCGACTTCGAAGGCACGCTCAAGACGCTGGCGCAGATGCGCGACGACGTCGACGCGTTCTTCAACGACGTGATGGTGATGGCGGAAGACGAAGCCCTGCGCCGCAACCGCCTGGCGCTGCTGTCGCAACTGCACGGCATGATGAACCGCGTCGCCGACATCTCCAAGCTCGCTGCGTAACATGAAGCTGATCATCCTCGACCGCGATGGCGTCATCAACTACGACTCGCCGGAATTCATCAAGTCCCCCAAGGAGTGGATTCCGATCCCCGGGTCGCTGGAAGCGATCGCGCGCCTGAACCAGGCCGGCTACCGCGTGGTCGTGGCGTCGAACCAGTCGGGCATCGCGCGCGAACTGTTCGACATCACCACGCTCAACGCCATCCACCAGAAGCTGCACACCAGTGCGCAGCAGCTGGGCGCCTCGGTCGATGCGATCTTCTTCTGCCCGCACGCGGCGGTGGACAACTGCGACTGCCGCAAGCCCAAGGCCGGCATGTTCGAGGAGATCTCCAAGCGCTTCAAGGTCAGCCTGAAAGGCGTGCCGACCGTGGGCGATTCGCTGCGCGACCTGCAGGCCGGCTTCATCAGCGGTTGCGCGCCCTACCTGGTCCTGACCGGCAAGGGGCAGAAGACGTACGAGACCGGCGGCCTTCCGCCCGGCACGCAGGTGTTCCCCGACCTCGCCAGCATGGTGAATTCGCTGCTCAAGGTGAACGCCGCTGCAGCCCACATCCCCATCTGATCAACCTGGAGACTTCGTTTGCGTTCCGTGATTCCGTTCATTCGTTCGGCCCTCTTTGTCGGCATCATGCTGGCGGCTACCGTGATCTGGGTCGTGCCCTGCATGCTGGCCGCCCCCCTGCCCTATAACAAGCGCTATTGGGTGACCGCGCGCTGGAACGTGTTCTGCATCTGGCTGGCGAAAGTCCTGTGCGGGATCGAATACCAGGTCAAGGGCTGGGAGAACCTGCCCGATTCGCCGGCCATCCTGCTGTCCAAGCACCAGTCGGCGTGGGAGACGGTGTTCCTGCTGCAGGCGATGCCGCGCCCGCTGGTCTACGTCTTCAAGAAGGAGATCCTGTACATCCCGTTCTTCGGCTGGGGCATGGCGCTGCTGCGCATGATCCCGATCGACCGCAGCCGCGGCAAGAACGCCTTCGAGCAGGTGGTCCGCATCGGCAAGCGAAGGCTGGCCGGCGGCCAGTGGGTCATGATGTTCCCGGAAGGGACGCGCATCCCGGTCGGACAAAAAGGCAAGTACAAGACGGGCGGCACGCGCCTCGCGATCGCGACCGATACCGTTGTGGTACCGATTGCTTTAAACTCCGGTGAATGCTGGCCCAAGAACTCCTTTACTAAACGTCCGGGCCTGGTGACGGTCTCTATTGGCAAGCCGATATCGCCGAAAAACCACACCCCGGAAAGCATGATGCAAGAGGTCGAAACTTGGATAGAATCAGAAATGCGCGTCATTTCGCCTCACGCTTACAGCGCTGGCTGAACGGAGGTATTGGCGCGCTGACAAGAGCATCATCACCGCGCCAGCACATGACATCAGCACCAAAGAACGCCTCGCAACTCGAACTCTTCGCCCAGGATTTTTTCGCTGCACTGGAGCCGGCTCCCCGGCCCCTCCCCCACCAGCCGCTGTTCAAGGCTCCGCCCCAAGTGGAGCCGGTTCCGCTGCTGCCCTTGCAGCCGCTGCAGCCGCTGTCCTCGCCCAAGCGCCAGATCCAGCTCGGTTCCCACACTGTCGAATACGAGCTGAAACGCTCGGCGCGCCGCACCATCGGTTTCATGATCGATGACGCCGGCCTGCACGTCACCGCGCCGAAGCGCCTCACCCTCTCAGAGATCGACAACGCCATCCGCGCCAAGCAGCGCTGGATCGTGACCAAGCTGCTCGAACGCGGCGAGCGCCGCGCAATCCGCGAAGAGAAGCCGGTGGCGTGGGTGGACGGCGCCAGGCTGCCCTACATGGGCGGCGAGATCACGCTGCGGCTGGAGCCGGCGGCCAGGAGCCACTGCTACTTCGACGCGGTGCTGCAGGAGCTGAACGTGGGCGTGGTGCCGGGGCTGCAGGAGTGGCAGCTGCAGGAACGCGTGCGCCTGTGGTTCGAATCGCAGGCCAAGAAGGTGTTCCGCGAGCGGCTCGACCACTACGCGCAGAAGATGGGCGTGTCGTACAACGCGTTCGCGCTGACGTCGGCGGGCACGCGCTGGGGCTCGTGCACGGTGCAGGGGCACATCCGCCTGAACTGGCGCCTGATGCACTATCCGCTGGCGCTCATCGACTATGTGGTGGCGCACGAACTGGCGCACCTGCGCGAGATGAACCACAGCCCGCGCTTCTGGGCGACGGTGGGCACCGTCTATCCCGACTACGAGGGCGCCAAGGCCGCCCTCAAGAAACGTTCCGCCGAACTTCCGATCGTCTTCGCATAGGAAGGGGACTGTCCCTGCGCCGCTGAACGGGCAGTTCCGTCCCCGGACTTCCGGCGAACATTGGCGGAATCGAACCATTCATGGCGGAATCCGCCAAAAGTCCGGGGACATTCCCTGGGGGACGGTCCCCAAACCCGCTTACTTCGAGACGGTTTTCAGGGCTTTCAGCGCGTCGGTGCCGGAGCCGAAGCTGACCGGCGACTGCGCCGCCATCCACGCAAACGCCGCATACGCCGCAGCAGTCTGGTTGATGCGCGCCGGGACGATCTTGTCGAAGGTGTCGTCCGGGGTGTGGTGCAGGTCGAAGTAGTCCTCGTTGTTCAGGCCCAGGCCAAAGCTGGCAGTGCCCGCGCTCTTGAGGATGCCCATGTCAGGTCCCGGATGCGCATCGTTGTCGCCCGCCTGCACGCCCAGCGGCGCCAGCACGTCGAACATCTGCTTCACTACCGGCAGCGCCGCAGGCTGCACGTACGACGAGAAGCGCACCACCGGGCCCTGGCCGGAATCGGCTTCCGCCGCCGCCTGGATCTTGTGCAGATCCTTCACGTGCGCGTCGTGGTACGCCTTGCCGCCGATGAGGCCCTGCTCTTCGTTCGCGTACAGCACCACCCGGATCGAACGCTTCGGGCGCAGGCCCTGGCGCTTGATGAATTCGCCCGCGGCCATCGTGATCGCCACGCCCGCGCCGTCGTCGATGGCGCCGGTGCCCAGGTCCCACGAGTCGAGGTGGCCGCCGATCAGCACGTATTCGTCCTTCTTCTCGGTGCCGGTGATTTCGCCGATCACGTTGTACGAGGTGTAGGTGCCTTCGTTCTCCGCGCCCAGGCGCAGCTTGAGCGAGACAGGCTTGCCGCGCTCGAGCATGCGCACGACGAGGTCCGCGTCAGGGTTGGAGATGGCCGCTGCCGGGATCTTCGGAATGCCTTCCTTGTAGCGCATCATGCCGGTGTGCGGGAAGCGGTGGCTGTCCGTGCCGACCGAGCGGATCACCAGCGCGACCGCGCCCTTCCTGGCCGCTTCCGATGCGCCCTGGCTGCGCCCGGCCTGCACCGAACCGTAGTCGCTGGCCTTCTGCATCTTGTGGTCGATGAAGGCGATCTTGCCGCGCACCGCGTCGTCCGGCGCCTCGATCAGGTCCTTGAGGGTGGCAAAGCGCACGATGTCGCCGGTGATGCCTTCCGCCGGCGTGCCGACGCTGAAGCCCAGCGCGGTGACCAGCAGCGGCTGCGGGAACGGCGCCACGATTTCGGCGCTTTCCACGCCGCGCGTCCACACCGGGAACGTCACGGGCTCCTTCCATACCTTGTCGAAGCCGAGCTCCCTGAACTTGGCTTCCGCCCACGCCACCGCGCGCGCATCGTTCTTCGAACCGGCCATGCGCGGACCGATTTCGGTGGTCAGCGATTCGAGGATGCGGTAACTGAGGTTGCCGGTCTGGGCGGCATCGCGCAGCGCTGAGGCGGTCTGCAGGTCCTTGGCGGACAGCGTCTCGGCCGCGAATGCAGGGACGGCAAATACAGCGGCAACGGCAGCTGTAATTACGTACTTAGTGAACAGCATCTGCTTCTCCGGGGTGTGGGCAAACCGCTAGCGTAGCAGACGCCGCCCGATCTTGTCGATGAAAGGCCCGGGGCAGTCTACATTCGAGGACAGTCCCGGCTTAGCGGACGTAAGGGGCCAGCATGTCAACGGTGCGGGCAGTGGCGCCGCGATGCTGGTTCGCGAACGCAGCGGCCCGCTCCCCCATCGCAGAGCGCGCAGCGCCGTCGTCGAGCAGCGCCAGCGCCGCGCGGACCAGGTCCTGCGCATCGCGCACGCGCTGCGCGCCGCCGGCCGCGACGGCCTGCTCGCTCACTTCGAGGAAGTTGAAAGTGTGCTCGCCGATCAGCACCGGCTTGCCGAGCGCGCACGCTTCGATCAGGTTCTGGCCGCCCAGCGGTTGCAGGCTGCCGCCGATGAACGCCACGTCGCACGCGGCGTAATAGGCGAACATCTCGCCCATCGAATCGCCCAGCACCACGTCCGACGACACGGTATCGTCCGCGCCCAGCCGGGAGCGGCGCTGCACCGACAGTCCGGCTGCATCGGCCAGCCCCGCTACTTCGTCGAAGCGCTGCGGATGGCGCGGGACGATCAGCAGTAGCGGCCGCGCTGCAGGATCGACCTTGGTGAACGCCTCGATGATCTGCTGTTCCTCGCCATCGCGCGTACTGGCGCACAGGAATACCTTGCGCCCGCCGAAGCGTTCGCGCATCCACGCGCCCAGGTCCAGCGCCGCTTGCGGCACCACGACGTCGAACTTGATCGAGCCGGTCACGCCGACGTGCGGCGCGCCGAGCGAGCGGATGCGGGCGGCATCGTCTTCGGTCTGCGCCGCGACCACCGTGACGGAACTCGCCGCTTCGGTCATCAGCCTGCCGAAACGCTGTCCACGGCGCAGGGACCGCTCCGACAGGCGCGCATTGACCAGGGCGACCGGCACGCTCATCGACTTGCAGGTCGCAATCAGGTTCGGCCACACCTCCGTCTCCATCAGGATGCAGATCGACGGCGCGTAGTGGCGGATGAAACGCGACACGATGAAGCCGATGTCGTAGGGCAGGTAGGATTGCAGCAGGCGATCGCCATGTTTCGCGAACAGGCTCTTGCCGGTCGCGCGCCCGGTCGGCGTCATGTGCGTCAGCAGGATGCGGCTGCCGGGGTACGCCTCGAGCAGCGCGTCGACCAGCGGCTCGGCGGCGCGCGTCTCGCCCACCGATACCGCGTGCACCCAGATCGTCTTGCGGTCCGAGCGCGTGGCCCGGCTGTAGAAGCCGAGCCGTTCGCTCCAGTGGCCGCGGTAGCCCGGCTCCTTGCGGCCGCGCAGCCACAGGCGCAGCAGCACCAGCGGCAGCGCCAGCACCCACATGAAAGAATAGAAAGCGCGCATCAGCTCAGGCGGCGGACCGCGTCCAGTACTTCCTCCACCGTGGGCGGAGAACCCTGGTCGCCCAGGTTGATGATGTTGGGCGACCAGTTCCCTTCGGTCTTCCACTTGGGGGAGTCGCAATACAGTTCGATGGTCGGTCGCACGAAGGCCGCCGCGATGTGCGTCAGGCCGGTGTCGACGCCGATCACCAGCCCCGCGTGGCGCGCCAGCTGCGTGGCCTCGTCCATCGACAGCCTGGGCAGCACAGTCGCATTCGGCAGTTCGGCTGCCAGCGCTTCCGCATCGGCCTTCTCGGCAGCGGAACCCCACGCCAGCAGCACCGGCTTCGGCGCCAGCGCGCGGCCCACGGCGATCCAGTTTTCACTCGGCCATTTCTTCGCGGCGCGCGCGGTCCCGTGGAAGAACACGGCGTAGTCCTCCGCCGGCATCCATGCCGGGCGCGCATCGCTTGCCGATGGCGCCGGCAGGCCGAAGTCGGCCGGCTCGTCCGGCGAATAGCCGAGCGCGCGCGCAGCGACGATCCGGCCGCGCTGCACCGCATGCGTGCGCGGATCCGTCGGGATGCTCTTGGTGTGGAAGATGCGGGAGATGCCCTCGTAGCCGGAACCTTCGCTGCCGTTGGCCATGCCGACCTTGTTGTGCCCCCGCGCCGCGCCCATGATGATGCCGGTCTTGAGCAGGCCCTGCGTGTCGAACACGTAGTCGTACTGCTCGGCGCGCAGCTTGCGGAAGAAGTCCTTCATTTCCGCGCGCGTTGCGGCCTTGAGCAGGCTTTTGCGCCAGCGCCGCAACGCCCACGGGATGATCCGCCGCACGCCCGGGTTCAGGCGCACCAGGCTGACGTAGCCCTCCTCGACCACCCAGTCGATCTGGGCGTCGGGGAAGTGGCGGTGGATATCGGCCACCATCGGCATGTTATGCAGCACGTCGCCGAGGGAGGAGACGCGCACCAGGAGAATCTTCACGCGCGGCTCAGAACGGAAGCGTTGCGTCGGGCTTGGCCGCCACGATCACACGGCGGAATTCGCCCTGGATGCGGCGCAGCGCCTCCGGCGACTCCGCTTCGAAGCGCATCACGATCACCGGCGTGGTGTTCGAGGAGCGCGCCAGGCCGAAGCCGTCCGGGTACTCGACGCGCAGGCCGTCGATGGTGATGGTCTGGTCCGAGCCGGGGAAGGTGGCGTTGGCGCGCAGCTTGTCCATCAGCTCGACGTTCTCGCCCTCGCCCAGGTGCAGGTGCAGTTCCGGCGTGCTGTCCGACTGCGGCAGCGCGTTCAGCACCACCGACGGGAACTGCATGCGGGTGAGCAGCTCGATCAGGCGCGCGCCCGAGTACAGGCCGTCGTCGAAGCCGTACCAGCGGTCCTTGAAGAAGATATGGCCGCTCATTTCCCCTCCCAGCGGTGCGCCGGTTTCGCGCAGCTTGGCCTTGACCAGCGAGTGGCCGGTCTTCCACATCAGCGGCTTGCCGCCGTGCTTGGCGATCCATGGCGCCAGGTGGCGGGTGCACTTCACGTCGAACAGGATTTCCGCGCCCGGATGGCGGGTCAGCACGTCCTGAGCGAACAGCATCATCTGGCGGTCCGGGTAGATGATCTGGCCGTCCTTGGTGACCACGCCCAGGCGGTCGCCGTCGCCATCGAAGGCGATGCCGATTTCGGCATCGGTCTCGCGCAGGCAGCGGATCAGGTCCTGCAGGTTCTCGGGATGCGCCGGATCGGGGTGGTGGTTGGGGAAGGTGCCGTCCACTTCGCAGAACAGTTCGATCACTTCGCAGCCCATCCCGCGGAACAGCTGCGGCGCGAACGCACCGGCCACGCCATTGCCGCAGTCGACCGCGATCTTCATCGGCCGCGCGAGCCTGACGTCGCCGATGATGCGCTCGAGGTAAGCCGGCGCGATGTCATGCGTGCTGTAGCCGCCCGGCGTGACGGCGCCCTCGCCGTCGTGCGCCAGGATCGTGTCGTACAGGCCCGTGATCGCATCGCCGTAGATCGCCTCGCCGGCGAGCACCATCTTGAAGCCGTTGTAGTTGGGAGGATTGTGGCTGCCCGTGACCATGATGCCGGAGCGGGTCGGCAGCACGTGGGTCGCGTAATAGACCATCGGGGTGGCCACGACGCCCAGGTCGATCACATCCACGCCGGCACTCTGCAGGCCTTCCGCCAGCCGGGATGCGAGCTCGGGGCCTGACAGGCGCCCGTCCCGGCCGATCACGACCGATTTCTCCCCCTTCGCCAAGGCTGCCAGGCCGAACGCATGGCCGATCTTTCTTGCGATGCCGCCGTCGAGCGTGCTGCCGATGACGCCGCGGATGTCATAAGCCTTGAATATCGATTTGGAGAGTGGAAGCATGGGTCGCCGTGGGAATAAGATTAACCGGGTGATTGTAGCGGCTCGCGCAATTGTTTGGAATGCGCACACCGTAAACGGCATCTCCCCGCGCAAACAGGCCCGGCAAGCGGACCCGCCCGTGCGGGGAGACGATTCCGGCGCGCGCAGGCGCCGGCAAGACCGGTATTAAACGCGCAGCTTGTCCATCGATTTGCCGCTTTCGACCCAATCCTTGACCCACTTCGGCTGGCGGCCACGGCCGGTCCACTGCTGCGATGCATTGTCCGGATGGCGATAGCGCACTGCCACGCTGCTGCCTTTGCCGCGGGTATTGGCGACCAGGTCCTTGAGCGGAACGCCGACGCTTTGGGCGATGGCCAGGATCTGCTCGCGCGCTTTTGCTACTTCCTGGTGCTCGCGTTTTTTCATTTCCTGTTTGATCTGGTCTTGCAGGTTGCGCAAATCGCCGAGCGACATATTCGAGAGATCCATCGTGATTCCTTATTTGTCAGGGGTTAAGGGCAGAAGTTAAATGTCACCAATTGTCGCAATATACTACATTCGCAGTTTTATGCTAGCCCTTCTTGCGGAAAATCAGCCAGCGCGGCGACTTAAACCGAACAATACGCGCATAAAGCCACACATAACTGACGACAAACAAGAAACAGAAAGAAATAAGGATGCTGGTCCGGTCCCAGAAGACGGTGGCGGGAATAACCGCCATCAGCGACAGCAGCCACAAATAAGGTGAAGTCAGCGAATTGCGCCGCATCAGGGCGCGCGCTTCCTTGCCGCCGATCGCCCATACGACAATGCGGCGGAATATCAGGCTGTGCAAATGAATACCATCGGGCATCGCCGGGGATTTGCCGCGAATGAACATCCGGCGATAAGCGGAAAATATCGTTTCAAATGCCGGGTAGATCAGCAGGAGCGCCGCGTACCAGGTGGACACTTCCGGATTGCGCATCACCAGCAGCAAGGCCAGTTCGCCCAGCATGAAGCCGATGAAGTAGGCGCCGCCGTCCCCCAGGAATATCAGTCCGACGGGGTAGTTCCATATCAGGAAGCCAGCCGTTGCGCCGGCCACCATCAGCGCCGTCACCAGCACGAACGTATCGCCCACTTGCAGGGCGACATAACCGAGCGAGATCAGCATGCACACCACCACCATGCCGGCCAGCCCGTTAAAGCCGTCGATGATATTGACCGCATTGGCAATACCGGCCACCGCCAATACCGTAAATGGCAGGCTTATCCAGACCCATTCGATCGGAATGGTTCCAAAAGGCAGATCAATACGGTCCAGTTTGGCGTCGATCAAATAATACGCGCATAAAGCCGCCGCTATCGTCAGCACCAGGCGGCGCATTGCGCTCATCCGTCCGGTGTAATCCTCGACAATACCGCCGACAAATGCCACCGATGCGCACAGCATCAGCCCGAGGACGAGCGGCGCCATGGGCGGCACGCGCCAGACGGAAATGGCGGCACTGATTGCGGTGGCAAGGAAAATCGACAAGCCGCCGATGCGGGCGACTTCGTGTGCGTGGACTTTCTGGACGCCCTGGAAATCACGGTCCAGCGCCGGACCATGCAAGGTCACCTGCTTGATCACCAGGAGGGTCAAGAGCGCTGACGCCGTGAAACTGACTAGAAAAGAAAACATTTAAATTAGGAGCGGGCTCGCACAACTGACCGGGCATTGTAACGGAACCGAAGCACGAGAACTAACGCATGCAAAGGCGAAGCGACGTTTTCCAATGAGGTAGCGCACATAAATGCGCAGTAAGCTTGTCGGCATTCATCAGCGAATTGGCCGGGCGGCGTGCGGCAGCCGGATAATCCGCGCCCGGGATTGGCAAAACGGGGGATTCCAGCCCGGCCATCTCCATAATGGCCTGGGCAAAACCATACCAGGTGGTTTCGCCGCGCGCGGTCAGGTGGTAGGTGCCGCCGTGGCGCTGCCACCAGCCCTCCGCCCGCGCTTGTGCCAGAAGCACCGCGGTCGTGTCGGCGATCGTACGCGACCAGGTCGGCGCCCCATGCTGGTCACTGACCACACGCAGCTCCCCGCGCTCCTTGGCCAGCCGCAACATTGTAAGCAGAAAATTCTTGCCGCGCAGGCCGTACACCCAGCTGGTGCGCAGGATCAGGTGGTCGATCCCGGCGGCGGCGACCAGCTGCTCGCCTTCGAGCTTGGTCCGGCCATACACGTTGAGGGGATTGGCCGGGTCGGTTTCGAGATAGGGGCCCTGCTTGGTCCCGTCGAACACGTAGTCGGTCGAATACTGGACCATGGCGGCGCCGAGCCGCCTGGCTTCCTCGGCCATCACGCCGGGGGCCAGCGCATTGATGCGGCGCGCCAGCTCCGGCTCCGATTCGGCCTTGTCGACGGCGCTGTAGGCCGCCGGGTTGACGATCAGGTCCGGCCTGACCGCGCGCACCACTTCGCGCACCTGGACCAGGTCGGACAGGTCCATGCGGCCGCGGTCGACCGCCACCACCTCACCCAGCGCCTGCAGGCTGCGTTCGAGCTCATAGCCGACCTGCCCGCTGCATCCGGTAAGGAGGATCCTCATTCGAAAGTCTCCGCGTCGGCCAGGCCCCTGGCCTGCGCATCCCTGGCGGACAGCTGCGGCGCACCGCGCAGCGGCCATTCGATGCCGACAGCCGGGTCGTCCCAGCGCAGCGCGCGCTCGAGCCCGGGCTCCCAGTAGTCGGTGGTCTTGTACAGGAACTCGGCGAAGTCGGACAGGACCAGGAAGCCGTGCGCGAAGCCCGGCGGGATCCACAGCTGCCGCTTGTTCTCCGCCGACAGCTCGACTCCCACCCACTTGCCGAAGGTCGGCGCGCTGCGGCGCAGGTCCACCGCGACGTCGAAGACCGCGCCAGCCACAACCCGCACCAGCTTGCCCTGCGGTTGGCGGACCTGGTAGTGCAGCCCGCGCAGCACGTTGCGCGCGGACCTCGAGTGGTTATCCTGGACGAACGGCTGCGCGACGCCGGTCAGCTCGCGGAACCTGCGCTCGTTGAAGCTCTCATAGAAAAAACCTCGCTCGTCGCCGAATACCTTGGGTTCGATGATGACGACGCCGGGGATCGCGGTCGGGATCGCGTTCATCAGAACACCTTGTCGCGCAGGACGCGCCGCAGGTACTCGCCGTAGCCGTTCTTCAGTGGTCCGGCCAGGCGCTCCACAGCAGCGGCGTCGATATAACCTTTGCGGTAGGCGATTTCCTCGGGCACCGCGATCTTCAGGCCCTGGCGTTTTTCCAGCGTGCCGATGAACTGCGAGGCATCGAGCAGCGATTCGTGCGTGCCCGTGTCGAGCCAGGCCATGCCGCGGCCCATCACCTCGACCGACAGCGCGCCGCGCTCGAGGTAGGTCTGGTTCACGTCCGTGATTTCCAGCTCGCCCCTTGCGGACGGCCGGATCGCGGCGGCGATGTCGCACACCTGGTTGTCATAGAAGTACAGGCCGGTGACGGCGTAGTTGGACTTGGGCTGCGTCGGCTTTTCTTCGATCGAGACCGCGCGCATACCGTCCCCGAACTGCACAACGCCGTAGCGCTCCGGGTCGAGCACGTGGTACGCGAACACGGTCGCGCCTTCGGCACGCTCGTCGGCCTTGCGCAGCTGCGCATCCAGGTCGTGGCCGTAAAAGATGTTATCGCCCAGGATCAGGGCGCAAGGATCGTTGCCGATGAAATCGCGGCCGATGAGGAATGCCTGCGCTAGCCCCTCCGGCGCCGGCTGCACCGCGTAGCTGATCGCGATGCCCCACTGGCTGCCGTCGCCCAGCAGCTCGCGAAAGCGCAGGGTATCTTGCGGCGTAGTGATGACCAGGATGTCGCGGATCCCCGCCAGCATCAGGGTCGTGAGCGGGTAGTAGATCATCGGCTTGTCGTAGACCGGCAGCAGCTGCTTCGACACGCCCATCGTGATCGGATACAGGCGCGTGCCGGAGCCGCCTGCGAGGATAATGCCCTTCCGTGCGCTCATCGCTTACTCCCTGTCCCGGTAATTCTGTGCGATCCAGTCCTGGTATGCGCCGGACTGCACGTCGCGCACCCATTCCTGGTTGCCCAGGTACCAGCGCACTGTCTTGAGGATACCGGTCTCGAAAGTCTCGGCGGGGCGCCAGCCAAGCTCGCGCTCCAGCTTGCGCGCGTCGATCGCGTAGCGGCGGTCGTGGCCCGGACGGTCCGCCACGAAGGTGACCAGCTCGCGGTAGCTGCCGCCCGCCCTGGGCGCTTCGCGGTCGAGGATGCCGCACAGGGTGTGGACGACGTCCAGGTTGGCCATCTCGTTCCAGCCCCCGACGTTATAGGTTTCTCCCGGCTTGCCCGCTTCCAGCACCCGGCGGATCGCGGCGCAATGGTCGCTGACGTACAGCCAGTCGCGCACCTGCTGGCCGTCGCCGTAGACCGGCAGCGGCTGCCCGGCCAGCGCATTGGAAATCACCAGCGGGATCAGCTTTTCCGGGAACTGGTACGGGCCGTAGTTGTTCGAACAGTTCGTCGTCAGCACCGGCATGCCATAAGTATGGTGGTAGGCGCGCACCAGGTGGTCCGAGGCTGCCTTGGATGCCGAATAGGGACTGTTCGGCGCGTAGGCAGTGGTCTCCGAAAACGGCGGATCGTTCGGTCCCAGCGTCCCGTACACCTCGTCGGTGGAGACATGCAGGAAGCGGAACGCATTCTTCGCGGACTCGGGCAGCTCGCTCCGGTAGGCGCGCGCCGCCTCCAGCAAGCCGAAGGTGCCGTTGATGTTCGTCTGGATGAATTCGCCCGGGCCGAGGATCGAGCGGTCGACATGGCTCTCCGCCGCGAAGTTCAGGATGGCGCGCGGCTTGTGGCGGCCCAGCAGTTCCAGCACCAGTTCCTTGTCGCCGATATCGCCGCGCACGAACAGGTGGCGTGCGTCGCCTTCCAGCGAAACCAGGTTCTTGAGGTTGCCCGCATAGGTCAGCTTATCGAGATTGAGCACGGGCTCGTCGGATTGGGCAAGCCAGTCCAGCACAAAATTCGATCCAATGAAACCGGCTCCGCCAGTCACAAAAATCATTTAGCATCCCGCGGGCGTAATAGGTAAGATCGTATTCTATTGGAAACTCTTACGTCGCGAAGTGAGAATCGTGCGCGTTGACACAACACAAACATGAAGATTTACGTGATCGGCGACCTGCAGGGATGCGCGCACGAGGCGCAGCTGCTGCTGGACCGGATTGACACCGATGCACATGGCGAGGAACGGCTCATCTTCGTGGGCGACCTGGTCAACCGCGGCCCGGATTCGCTGGGCGCCTTACGCCGCATCAAGGCGCTGCAGGAGGCTGGCAAGGCAGAGGCCCTGCTCGGCAACCACGACCTGCACCTCGTGGCGGTCGCCGCCGGCGCCCAGGCGCGCTCGCACGCCGATACCCTGGACGAGATCCTCGATGCCCCGGACTGCGACGAGCTGATGGCCTGGTTGCGCGCGCGCCCGCTCGCCGTGATGCACGATGGCTGCCTGATGGTGCACGCGGGCGTCCTGCCGCAATGGAGCGCTACCCGCACCCTCGAGCTTGCGGGTGAAGTGCAGGACGTGCTGCGCGGCGAGCAGTACGGCGATTTCCTGCGCGAGATGTACGGTAACCAGCCGGACCGCTGGGACGACTCGCTGACCGGCTTCGCGCGCCTGCGCTGCATCGTCAACGCCCTGACCCGCATGCGCCTGTGCGCGCCCGACGGCACCATGGATTTCAAGGTCAAGGAAAGCGCAGGCGCGCCGGACGGCTCAGGCCTGCTACCGTGGTTCGACCTGCCCGGCCGCGCCACGGAGGACACCACAGTCGTATTTGGGCACTGGTCGGCACTTGGCCTGCTGCTGCGCCCCAACCTGATCGGGGTAGACAGCGGCTGCGTCTGGGGTGGCAAGCTCAGTGCCGTCCGTCTCGACACACGCCAGGTCATCCAGGTTGCGTGCCCCGAATACCGCGAACACGCCGGCAAGAGGAGCGTCGCCCCGGCATAGCGGCGCCGTCAGGCGGCCATGGCGCTTTCGATCTCGGCACGGGCAGCCTGCGCCAGGTCGCGCCGGTGCGCACCAGCCGCCTCGATCGGCTCGAGGCAGGCCAGCTGCGCCTCCAGCCCATCGGCACGCAGGATCTTCATGACACTGTCGACAAACGTCGTGTCGCCGGTGAAGTCGACAGCATGATGCAGCGCGCCGCCCGCATCCACGTACTTGAGCGCAAAGGGCTGGACCGGCACTTTGGCATCGATCGCGGCTTCGAACAGATTTGCATGGAACGGCAGCACCACGCCTGGCGGCGCGGTCTCGCCCTCAGGGAAGAAGGCGACGCGCTCGCCCGTCTGCAGGCTCGCAACGAGTCCCTTGAAGACGTGGCGCAGGTCGCGCCGGTTACCACGCGCGATGAAGACCGTCCCAGCCATCGCCACCAGCCAGCCCACTACCGGCCACCGGCGAATCTCCGCCTTGGCGACGAATCGCGAGGGGTAGAGCGCGTTGATAACGAAGATGTCCAGCCAGCTGACGTGGTTGGCGACTACCAGCGCGTGGGCCAGCGCGGGAGCACCATCCACTGGGGTGAGCCTCACGCCGCAGATGCCGAGCAGGCGGCGAGACCAGCCCAGCGTGAGGCGCTGGCGCGTCGCAGGCGACGCCCAGGGGAAGACCAGGGCGCACTTGGCCAGCCCTTCAATGAGGTGCAGGAGAATGCGCGCGAGGCGCCATGCGAGGCGGATGTTCAAGCGGTGTCGTCAGCAGACAGTCTGCTGTTAAGCAAGCAGACCGGTAAATCGTACGAAGAATCAGGGGACAGTCCAAGGAGACTGTCCCCGTTGGTCAGGCCTGGTAGGCGACGTGGCCGCCGACGATGGTGGCGCGCACCTCGCCGGTCAGCTCGTAGCCGGCGAACGGCGTGTGCTTGCCCTGGCTGGCCAGCCTTGCGCCCTCCACCTTCCAGCGCGCAGACGGGTCGAACAGCACGACATCCGCAGCAGCGCCGGGCGACAGCGTGCCGGCATCCAGCCTGGCGATGCGGGCTGCATCGACGGTAATGCGCGACAGCGCCGCCGACAGCGAGGACGGCTCGCCGCGGCCGTGCTCCTCGGCCCAGCGCAGCGCCAGCGACAGCAGCAGCTCCAGGCCGGTTGCACCCGGCGAGGCTTCCGCGAACGGCAGCAGCTTCTCGTCGTCGTCCACCGGCGTGTGGTCCGAGCAGATCGCGTCCACCGTGCCGTCCGCCAGTCCGGCGCGGATCGCGTCGCGGTCGCGCTGGCTGCGCAGCGGCGGCGTCAGGCGCGCGCTCGAATCGAAGAAGCCGATGTCGGCATCGGTCAGGTGCACGTGGTGGGCGCCGACGTCGCAGGTGACGGGCAGGCCTTCCTGCTTGGCGGCCTTCACCAGCGCCAGGCCGGCGGCGGACGACATGCGGCACAGGTGCACTCGCGCGCCGGTTGCGCGCATCAGTTCGAAGATCGTGTGCAGCGCGATGGTCTCGGCCATCACCGGCACGCCGGACAGGCCAAGGCGCGAGGCCAGCGGTCCGCTGTGCGCAACGCCGCCCTGCCCGATGTACGAATCCTGCGGACGCAGCCAGACCGTGTAGCCGAAGGTGTTCGCGTACTGCATCGCGCGCAGCAGCACATTGGTATCGCGCACCGGCTCCTCGGCCTGGGCGAAGCCGACGCAGCCCGCTTCGGTCAGCTCGGCCATCTCGGTCAGCGCCTGGCCCTTGAGGCCGGTCGTCAGTGCGCCCAGCGGGTGCAGGTTGGCGCCGCGGCGCGCCGTGTGCAGGTCGCGCGCGCGGTGCTTGAGCATTTCGACCAGGCCCGGCTCGTCGAGCACGGGATCGGTGTCGGGCGGGCACACGAGACTGGTCACGCCGCCGCGCAGCGCGGCCTGCATTTCCGATTCCAGCGTGGCCTTGTATTCGTAGCCTGGCTCGCGCAGGCGCGCGGACAGGTCCACCAGGCCGGGCGCGACCACCAGGCCGTGTGCGTCGATGACCTGGTCTGCTGCGAAACCGGCCGGCGCTGCGCCCAGCGCCGCGATCTTGCCGTTGTCGATGTACAGGTCCTGTACTGCGTCCACCTTGTTGGCCGGGTCGATCACGCGGCCGTTCTTGATATGTAGTTTCATGCCTGGGTTCCCGCCACAATACTCATTACCGCCATGCGCACCGCAATACCGAAGGTCACCTGAGGCAGGATCACTGCCTGCGGACCGTCCGCCACCGCCGAGTCGATCTCGACGCCGCGGTTCATCGGACCCGGGTGCATCACGATCGCGTCGGGCGCCGCCAGCGCCAGGCGCTCGGGCGTCAGGCCGTAGTGCTTGAAGTACTCCTGCGCCGATGGCAGCAGCGCGCCGCTCATGCGCTCGTGCTGGAGGCGCAGCATGATGATCACGTCCACGCCCTTCAGGCCCTCGTTCATGTCATTGAACACGCGCACGCCCATCTGTTCCAGGCCGCCCGGCAGCAGGGTCGCCGGGCCGATCGCGCGTACTTCAGGCACGCCCAGCGTGGTCAGCGCGTGGATGTCCGAGCGCGCCACGCGGCTGTGCAGGATGTCGCCGACGATCGCCACGCGCAGGTTGGTGAAGTCCTTCTTGTAGTGGCGGATGGTGTACATGTCGAGCAGGCCCTGCGTCGGATGCGCGTGGCGTCCGTCGCCGGCGTTGACCACGTGTACGTGGTTCTGCTTCGTTTCGTTCAGGTGCTTGGCGATCAGGTAGGGCGCGCCGGACTGCGAGTGGCGCACCACGAACATGTCGGCGTGCATGGCGGCCAGGTTGTCGATGGTGTCGAGCAGCGATTCGCCCTTGGTGGTGGACGATGCCTGGATGTTCAGGTTGATCACGTCCGCCGACAGGCGCTTGGCGGCGATTTCGAAGGTGGTGCGGGTGCGGGTCGAGTTCTCGAAGAACAGGTTGAACACGCTCTTGCCTCGCATGAGCGGCACCTTCTTCACTTCGCGGTCCGAGATCCCGACGAAGGACGATGCCGTGTCGAGGATGTGGTTGATGATCGACTTGGGCAGGCCCTCGATGCTGAGGAGGTGCTGCAGTTCGCCGTTTTTGTTCAGCTGCGGATTAAACATTGTCCTCTTCCACCGTGAGCGAGAGTTGCGAATCGGGTCCCTTGGCCAGCGCCAGCGACTGCCCCGGCGCGAGGTCCACGCGCACGCCGATGAAATCGGCCGCCACCGGCAGCTCGCGCCCGCCACGGTCGGCCAGCGCTGCCAGCATGATGCGCTGCGGGCGGCCATAGTCGAACAGCACATTGATCGCGGCGCGCGTGGTGCGGCCCGTGTACAGCACGTCGTCGACCAGCACGATGGTGGCGCCATCCACATTGAACGGGATATGGGTCGGCTTCACGTCGGGATGCAGGCCCTTTTTGGCGTAGTCGTCGCGGTAGAACGAGACGTCGATGAAGCCGAGCCGGTGCGACAGGCCAAGGTCGGTGGCCAGCCGTTCGGCCACCCAGGCGCCGCCGGAGAAGATACCGACGATGGCAGGATCGTTGGCCTGCGCGAGGCCGGCGCGCATCTGCGCGAGCAGCTCCCGGTATGCGCTGTCGGCGTCAGCGCTCGGGTTGTCAGTGAGGGACATGTTCGTCAAAGTATTGTTGCAAAATGATTGCCGCGGCTTTCGCGTCGATGACTTCACCGCGTTTGGCCGTGATGACGGCCGACGAATAGCGCTCGTCGACCAGGATGACAGGGAGGTTGAAGCGGCCGCCGAGCTGGTTCGCGAAGCGCCGGCAGCGCAGCGTCATCTCGTGCTCGGCGCCGTCCGGATGGCGCGGCTCGCCGACCACCAGGCGGGCCGGGTTCCAGTGGGCGATCAGGTCGCCGATTTCCTTGAAACGGGTGGCATTGTCGGCGGCGTGGATCACCGATAGCGGCTGCGCCTGCCCGGTGATGGTGTTGCCCATTGCAATGCCGATGCGCTTGGTGCCGAAGTCGAAGCCCAGGATCAGTTCAGCCATTACGCATGACCGGCCTCGGGGGCAAGCATCAGTGGGTCAATGCCGAGCAGCTTGATGGCGGCCGTGTAGCGCTGTTCCGCCGGCAGGTCGAACAGCACGTGCGCATCGGCGCCCACGGTCAGCCAGCCGTTGCGGCTGATTTCTTCCTCCAGCTGGCCCGGGCTCCAGCCCGCATAGCCGATCGACACCAGCAGGCGCTTGGGACCGACGCCCTTGGCGACCGCTTCCAGCACGTCGATGGAGGTGGTGAACGCGACTTCGTCCGTGACGTTGAGCGAAGATGAGTAGCGGCGGCCGGGCGTATGCAGCACGAAGCCGCGGTCGTCCTGCACCGGTCCGCCGAACATGATCGGCTCGTTTTCCACGGCAGGACGCATGTCCTCGGCCAACTGCAGGTCAATCCGTTCAAACAGGATCTCCATGGTCATGTCGGTCGGCTTGTTGATGACCACCCCGAGCACGCCTTTTTCGTTGTGTTCGCAGATGTAGACCACGGTG
Source organism: Pseudoduganella sp. GCM10020061 (assembly GCF_042683405.1). Taxonomy (NCBI): domain Bacteria; kingdom Pseudomonadati; phylum Pseudomonadota; class Betaproteobacteria; order Burkholderiales; family Oxalobacteraceae; genus Pseudoduganella; species Pseudoduganella sp. GCM10020061. Next base: position 549,414 of record NZ_JBHUJS010000003.1, read on the forward strand.
CCGCCGAAAATGGGATCCTCCACCGCCGGCATTGCAATCAGGAAGTGGTTGGCCAGGTTGAGCGTAGGCGCACCCACGCCGCTTTCGAGGTGATCGGTTTCCTCCTGCGTGAGACCATGCAAGGGGAGAGTTTTGCCGACTTTGCTCTTCTTCATACCGGTACTTTCTCTTGGCGTGCTCTCTCTGGCCTGGCTGCGGCGCAGTCTATGATGAACTTTGCGATAGTTTACACCGTTTTGTTCATTCGACCGTTCGCTGCCCCCTACCGCGCGCGGATGAGGGAAATCGTACAATGACTGGCCCCAACTGATATTGACGAGAAGCACTTATGCAGTTTTCCGCCGCCCTGGTGTGGTTCCGCCGCGATCTGCGTCCGTTCGACCATGCCGCTCTCCATCACGCGCTCGCGACATCCAGGGTCGTCTATTGTGGTTTTATTTTTGATAACGCTATTTTAGCATCGCTGCCCCGGACCGACCGCCGGGTAGCGTTCATCCATGCGAGCGTGGCTGCGCTCGACCGCGAACTGGCCGCCATGGGCGGGCACCTGCTGGTGCGGCAGGGCAATGCCGAGGAAGTATTGCCCCGGCTGGCCGCCGAGCTCGGCGTGGACGCGGTCTTCGCCAACGAAGATTACGATCCCTACGCCATCGCCCGCGATACCGCCGTGGCGCAGTCGCTGCACGCGGCAGGCAGGCGTTTCCTCACCTACAAGGACCAGGTCGTGTTCTCCGGAAACGAAGTGCTGACGCAGGCCGGCAAGCCGTTTTCCGTATTCACTCCATACAAGAACGCCTGGCTGCGCCGGCTCGACGCCGAGCCGTGGGCCAGCGACCCGTTCGACACCTATGCGCATGCTGCACGCCTGGCGCCTGCCCCGCCGGGGCACCGAATTCCTGCGCTGCACGAAGTCGGCTTCGAACCCGTCGCGCTGGAGGCAGCCGGCCTCGTTCCCGGAACGGACGGGGCGGCGCAGGCGTTCGAGCAATTCCTCAACCGCATCGGCGACTATGCCAGCGCGCGCGACTTCCCTGCCGTGCAGGGAACGTCCAGACTGTCGATCTACTTGCGCTTTGGCACCACCTCGGTGCGCCACCTCGTGCGGACCGCACGCGAGCTCATCGCACGGGGCGCCGGCGTGGATGGGGCGCGCACCTGGTTGAGCGAACTCATCTGGCGCGAGTTCTACCAGGCCATCCTGCTGCACCACCCGTACGTCGTGGAGCACGCGTTCAAGCGTCCCTATGACGCCATCGTCTGGGAAACGGGGCCGGAAGCGGACGCCATGTTCGAGGCGTGGTGCACAGGACGCACCGGCTATCCCCTGGTCGATGCGGCCATGGCGCAGCTGAACCAGACCGGCTTCATGCACAACCGGCTGCGCATGGTGACGGCCAGCTTCCTGACCAAGGACCTGGGGATCGACTGGCGGCGAGGCGAGCACTACTTCGCGCTCAAACTGAACGATTACGAACTGGCATCGAACAACGGCGGCTGGCAATGGGCCGCTTCGACCGGGTGCGATGCGCAGCCATGGTTCCGCATCTTCAATCCGGTTACCCAATCGGAACGGTTCGACCCCAAAGGCGACTTCATCCGTCGTTACATTCCCGCCCTGCGCGGGCTTGACGCAAAGCAAATCCATGCGCCCTGGACCGCACGCATTCCAGTCGACGGGTATCCTGAACGCATCGTCGTGCATGAGGAAGCACGCCAGAAAACACTGGAGAGGTACGGTGCGCTCAAACTTTTGGCCCCCGACGACGGGTAAAACCCGCTTGAAGTCATCAAAGTCATGAACTAGAATGGATTTCATGACTAGCACCTTGCGCACCTTTTCCCCGCTGGCCGCGTGCGGCGCGGCCGTGGACGCGAACAGTCCGTTTTCCGGTTTTCGCAAGAGTGTCGCCCGCAGCCGGGCGCGCGCCAAACCCGGACCGGAGCAGGTCCTCGCCGACCGCCGCATCCGGCAGCTGGTCGACTTGGCGGTGGAAGAGCGGCTGGAGGAATTCCAGAGGCTGCTCGACCTGGCGCCGCCCGCGCCAACCCCGCTTGAAACAGCACGCCAACGGGGCGTGTCCTACATGAAGGCGGAGCTGGACCAGCCGGACAACCTCACCCTGGGCGAAGCGGCGGCCTATTGCGGACGTTCCGACCGCGTCGTGAATGAAGCCCGCCAGCGCGGCGACTATTACGCGCTGGTCATGGAGGGCAACAGCCGTGGCTTTCGCTATCCGCGCTGGCAGTTCGATGCGCCCCACGGCCGCCTTGCGGCTGTCCTGCACAAGCTGGACGCGCTCGACGCCAGCTGCTGGTCGAAGCACCACTTCCTCACCCGCCCCTCCCCCACCCTGCACGGCCGCATCCCCCGCGACATCATCCTCGACCAGCACGCCGACCTTGGCGCGGTATGCCTGGCCATCGACGAGCACTTCAGCGGAGAACAGGGAGCGGCATGACGGAGCGGGAAGCGCGCGACCATTGCCCCCTTCCCCCGGCAGATTTTGCCAAGCGCGAGCTGCCGGTCCGCAGCGTCGAAGCCATGCGGCTGATGCGGATCCATCCGCGCGGGCGCGACCCGCTGTTCTATTCCCGGCGCTCGGCCTGCACGCCGGCCAACCGCTTCGACGCGCCTGCCGATGAATTCGGCGTGCTGTACGCGTCGCTGTCGTTCGCGGCCTGCATGGCGGAGACGCTGGTGCGGGACCGGTTTGCCGGATCGGTGGCGCCGCTGGTGCTGGAAGAATCGAGGCTGAAGCTGCGCTGCCTGTCGCTGCTGGAGCCGGCCGGGCCGGGGCTGCGGCTGGCCGACTTTACCGCGCCGCTGTTCGGGCTCGGCTTCTCGACCCAGGTGCTGGCCACGCCCGACTACCTTGCGCCCAACCTGTGGAGCCGGGCCGTGCACGACCATCCCGCGCGCGTGGACGGGATCTATTTCGTGTCGCGGTATGCGAATGAGGCGTCGGTGGCGGTGTTCGACCGCGCGCGGCTGGCGGCATGCGGGGCGCCAGTGCCGCTACTGGAATGCCCGGAGCTGGGGCCGTTCCTGGCGCGCCACGATATCGCCCTGGTCCCGTAGGCAGGCCGTCGCCAAAGGAGACTACCCCCCTGATCTCCGCGCGCCGGCCACGCCGGCTGAAGACCAGGGGCGGCACTGCCGCTATCGGCGCAGCAGTCCTTCGATGGCTTCGAGCAGGTTCTGCTCCTGGAACGGCTTGCCGAAGTACGCGTCCACGCCCAGTTCCATCGCGTAGTTGCGGTGCTTGTCCGCGGTGCGCGATGTGATCATGATGATCGGGATGGCGCGCGTGGAGTCGGCGCCGCGGATGTTGCGGGTCAGGTCGAAGCCGTCCATGCGCGGCATCTCGATATCGACCAGCATCAGGTCCGGACGCGTCTCCTGCACCTGCGCCAGCGCGTCCACCCCGTCCTTGGCCAGCAGGACCGTGTAGCCCTCGCGCTCCAGCAGGCGCTGGGTCACGCGGCGCACGGTCAGCGAATCGTCCACCACCATGATCGTGGCGTTGCGCGGCAGGTCGGGCTCCACATGGCTGCCCGCCGCGACGCTGCGCTTGAGTTCAGGATGCTGCGCGATGTGGTTCGCCAGCGCCACCGGGTTGAGGATCAGGACGATCTCGCCCGTACCGAGCACGGTGGCGCCCGCGATGCCCGCCACGCGCGCCAGCTGCGGGCCGATGTTCTTGATGACGACCTCGCGGTTGCCCTCCACCTCGTCCACCTGCAAGGCGATGCGGTCGCCGCCGCTGCGCAGCACCAGCACCGACGTCGTGCGCTGCACCGGCGGCAGCGCCACGTCCTCGCCAAGCAGCACCGGCAGGTAGTGCAGCGGCACGCCTGCGCCCTTGTAGTCGATGGCGCCGGCCGCCTGCGCCTGCGTCATCGGCCCCTGTTTCATATGCAGGACCTGCTCCACCAGGATCGCCGGCACCGCATAAGTGCGGCCTCCGCCGGTCACCGGCACCACCTGCGTGACGGCCAGCGTCAGCGGAAGGTGGATGGTGAAGCGCGCGCCCTTGCCGCTGGCGGTCTCGATCGATACCCGCCCGCCCAGCGCCTCGGCCTCAGCACGCACCACGTCCATGCCGACGCCGCGTCCTGCCAGCTCGGTCAGCGACTCGGCGGTGGTGAAGCCCGGTTCGAAGATCAGGCCGGCCGCCTGCGCGTCGTTCAGCTGTTCGCCTTCCGTGATCAGGCCGCTCTTCAGGGCGCGTGCCCGGATGCGCTGCAGGTCGAGGCCTGCGCCGTCGTCGCTGAACTGCAGCACCACTTCGTTGCCCTGCTGGCTGACCTGCACCAGCAGTTCGCCCGTTTCCGGCTTGCCGGCAGCGACGCGCGCCGCGCGCGGCTCGACGCCGTGCACGATCGCGTTGCGCAGCAGGTGCTCGAACGGTGCGGCCATCTGTTCCAGCACGCTGCGGTCGATCTCGACCGAGCCGCCGCGAATGTCCAGGTTGACGCGCTTGTCCAGCTCCTTGGCTGCCCCGCGCGCCACGCGGTACAGTCGCTCGGACAGGCTGGAGAACGGCACCATGCGCACGCGCATCAGGTCCTGCTGCAGTTCGCGCGTCAGGCGCGACTGCACCTGCACGTCAAAGCTGGCGCCGTCCACCGAGCGCGTCAGCGATTCATGGAAGGAGGCCACGTCGTTGACGCTCTCGGCCATCATGCGGGTGAGTTCCTGCAGGCGCGTGAAGCGGTCGAACTCGAGCGGGTCGAAGCCGCGCTCACCGGCGATCGACAGGCGCGACGCGATCTGCGATTCGGCTTGCATTTCCACTTCGCGCAGCTGGGCCGACAGGCGCACCAGGTTTTCGGACAGGTCCTGCAGCGTGGACTTCGCCGCCCCGATCTGCGTTTCCAGCTTGGAGCGGGCGATCGACACCTCGCCGGCCTGGTTGACCAGGCGGTCGAGGATGTCGGCGCGCACGCGCACCAGCGGCGTGCGGGTATGCGCGACCTGCGCTTCCTCGATGACCGGCGCGGCTTCAGGCGCCGCCGCTTGCGCCGACGGAACCGGCTCGGCTGCGGGCTGGGGCGAGCCACCCGACTGGAGCTGCTCGAACATCAGCAGCGCCTGGTCGTAGTTGGCCATCAGTTCGTCGAACGCAGCCGGCGTGGTGGTGCCGGCATGGACCATGTTCTCGATCTGCGTTTCGATGTCGTGCGTGTGCTGGCCGAGGCGCATTGCGCCGGCCATGCGGGCGCTGCCCTTGACGGTGTGCAGGCTGCGCAGCAGCGACTTGGCCGGAGCGGTATCGGCCGGGTTCTGCTGCCAGGCGCGCAGCGCGTTGCCGATCTCCGGCAGCGTGTCGGTCGCCTCTTCGATAAAGACCGGCAGCAGGTCCGGATCGAGCTCGTCGACGATGGCGCCGCCCAGTGGGGCCGGTGCGGCGGCCGCAACCGGCTCCGCGTATGCGCCCTGCTCCAGCTCGGACTCGACCAGTTCTTCGGCGTCCGACGCTGGCGACGCGCTGAGGGCGAATTCCTCGACATGCTCTTCGTCTTCCGGCAGCGGCGCCGCGTCCAGCGCGAACGCTTCCACGTCCTCGTGCGGTTCCGGCAGGTCGAATTCGATCGCATCCTCGACCAGCTCCTCCGCGTCGGCGGCCGGAGACGACGCCAGGGCTGCCGCCTCGGCATGCTGCTCGTCGCCTGCGACCGGCGCAATCTCCAGCGTAAACGCGTCGGCGTCCTGATGCGGCGCAGGCAGCGCCAGGTCCTCGTCGCCGGGAGCGGGCACGGCTTGCGTACCGGCCTCGTCGCCAACCTGGGTCAGCTCCGGCTCGCCGAACTGGTCGGCGAAGGCATTGTCGAAGGCGTCCATCATCAGCGCTTCGGCGTCGCCCGGCTGCGGATCGGCCAGCGCCGGTTCGACCAGCCCTGCGTACGCATCCAGTTCGGCTGCGGGGGCTTCGCCACCCTGGCGCGGCAGCTGGTCGCGCAGCGCCTGCAGCCCGGCCACGAGGTCCGGACGCGCGTCAGGCAGCTCGCCCGCCCCGAAGTCGCGCAGCATCGCGCGCACCGCGTCCAGTGCCTTATCCAGCAGTGCGCGCTGGCTGTCCTGCAGCGTGGCGGGCGCCGGCGGCACCAGCACCTGCAGCGCCATTTCCAGCGCATACGCGATCTCGCGCAGCGCCTCGAATCCCACGGTAGCCGAGGTACCGGTCAGCGTGTGCGCAGCCTTCAATGCCTCCGGCGACACCGCGCGCCCGGGCTCCTGGCGCCACTCGCTGAAGTCGCGCTCCAGCACGCGCACCAGCTCGTCCGTCTCGGCGAGGTAGATATTGAATAGCGGGGTCGCGATTTCCAGCGAGCCGATGCGGCGCGTCGGACCCTCGACGGCAGCCGCGGACGGCGCCATGCCCGGGAACTCGATCACGTCGGCGCTTGGCGCCTCGATGGCCAGCTCTTCGTAGTCGAAGTCTTCCAGCGGCGGCGGAGCGAGTTCGATCACCTCGGCCAGCGGCAGCGCGGTTTCGTCCGGCAGCGGTTCGCCGGCCTGCACCAGCGCTGCATCCGCGACCAGCAGGTCGGCAGTGCGCGCCGAGCTGCCGGTCGCGACCAGCTCGTCCACCCAGGCCGCCATCTCGCGCTGCGCGCGTCCGAGCAGCGCCAGCAGGTCGTCGCTTGCGGGACGCGATTCGGACAGCCAGTGGTTCATGACCTTTTCGATTGCGTGCGCGGCGTCGGCGAACTGGTTCAGGCCAACCATGCGCCCACTGCCCTTGAGCGTGTGGAACGCGCGGCGCAGGCGCGTCAGCGTTTCCTGGCTGGCGCGATCGGCGTGCGCATCGGGCAGCGTGTCGGCCACCGTCTGCAGCACTTCCTGCGCTTCCATGATGAAGATCTCGAGCAGCTCGGCTTCGACCGCTTCGCCCGGCGCTTCCGCCTCCAGCGACACGCCGGCGGCGGCGTCGGCAACGGCTTCCTCCGGCTGCGCCTGAGGGGCGGCCTCCTGCGGCGCGAGCTCGCCCTTGACGCGCCCGAACGGCACGGAGGAGAACAGGCCTTTGGCCTCGTCGAATTCGAACCGTTCACGGGCCTGCTGCGGCTGGTGCGCGAGCGTATCGATGAAGAAGCCCAGCGCGCCCACATTCTGCGCGATGTTTTCGAGCGACGCCGCCGCGGCATCGCGGCCGGCCGCCAGTGCCCGCACCGCTTCCTTGACGTGCTGCGCGGCGCGCATGGCGTCTTCCTGGTCGAGGATCGCCAGCGCGCCCTGCAACTGGTGCAGGACCGGGTCGATCTCGGCCAGCGTGTCGCGGCGCGACGGGTCGGCGTGGAAGTCGTCCAGCACTTTTTCGGCCTGGCGCAGGCCGGTCTTCATTTCTTCGGCCAGCACCTGCACTGTTTCGTCGCGTTCCGGCGTGCCCGCCAGCGCGCCCTGCCAAGCCGTCGCGGCGGGCGGCGTCTCGCCGGCAGCCAGCGCCAGCAGGCGCGCGCCGATGGCCTCCGCATGGTCGGCCAGCTCCGCCGGCAGCTTGCGCGCCTGTTCCAGCGCCTGGCCGATGAACAGCAGGGCCGAGGCCATCTCGATCCCGAACTGCTCGCTGTTTCCTGCGTGGCGTACATCGCTGGCCGCGCGGCGCAGCTCGTCCGCCAGCTGGCACAGCGCTGCAATCCCGAGTCCCTGGAGCGCATTGTCGAGCGCGCCCAGCGCATCGTCGACGCGCTGCAGGCCTGCCTCGCCGGCGCCTTCCGCAGGCAGTGCCGACCACGCGGCCTGCGCCTGCGCCAGCGCGTCCTTTGCTTGCGCCAGCGCGGCAGGATCGATGCGGCCGTAGCGCTTGCGTTCGTAGTCTGCCGGCACCAGGCCGTCCAGTCCGAACAGCGCGCGCAGCTGGCGCGCACCCGGCGACGGCGAAGCGGCTGCGGCCACGAAGAACAGCGCGTCGCGCAGCATCTGTTCCGGCAAATCGGGCTGTCCTTGCGCCAGGCGGCGCATCTGCAGGTTGACCTGGCCGAACAGCTGCTTGACGTAGACGCTGCCATCGAGTTGTCCATCGGCCACCAGTTCGGCAAACGCTTCCATCGCGGCCCAGAAGGTGCGGGCGCGCGGCTCTTCCTGCGCCGCGGCGACCAGCGCCACCGCTGCGCGCAACTCGGCGGCATGCGGCTGGCGCGAGGCCGCGTCGGGCGCGCGCAGGAACGGCAGCAGCGACCTTTCGAAGCGGGTGCGGTAGGCAGCGTAGTCAGGCGCTGCGGTGGGCGGCAACGGCGGCAGGGCCGCCTGCGGCAGCTCGCCTGCGAACAGGTCGGACGGGTGGATGCGGTCGGCGCCCTGCATGGCAAGCAGCGCGCGGTAATAGGGGAACAGGCGCACCGGCTGGGGCGGATCGCCCGCCAGCAGCTCGTCCAGGTACTCCACCAGCGCGGCGTACGCCTCGCGCACGGTGGCCGCCTGTCCGGCGGTAACAGGCTCCGCCGCGCCGCGCAGCTGGTCGATGGCCTGCTCGGCTGCCTGCGTCATCGCGGACGCGCCGGCTACATCGACCATCTGGAGCGCGCCGTGCGCCTGGTGCAGGTGGGTCTTCGCCAGCTGCAGCTGCGTCGCGGCGCCGGACGCATCGGACGATGCGCTCTCGAGCGCTTCGGCCGAGCGGTCAAGCGCCTCCCGAATTTCGCCAATCACCCAGGACAGCGGACCGGTATCGAACGCCGCCGGGCGGTGAAGATCGCTCATCTCGTACGCCTTCAAGGTCACGCGCTCACACGGAAGCGGGATACCGAATTCTTCAGTTCCTGTGCGAGGACGGACAGCTGGCGAATCGATTGCGCGGTCTGCTGGGTGCCTTCCTGCGTGTGCTGGGTCACCTCGAGGATGTGGCCGATGTTGCCGGCCACGCCGTTGGCGGACGTCGCCTGCTTTTCGGTCGCGTGCGAGATGCCCTCGATCAGTTCCGCCAGCTGGTTCGACACGCGCGAGATCTCCGCCAGTGCCGCGCCGGCCGCGTCGGACAGCCTTGCCCCTTCCACCACGCCCTGGGTCGACTTCTCCATTGCGGCCACCGCATCATGGGTGTCGGTCTGAATGGTACGCACCAGCGCGCCGATCTGCTTGGCCGCGCCGGCCGAGCGTTCCGCCAGGCGCTGGACCTCTTCCGCCACGACCGAGAAGCCACGTCCCGCTTCGCCCGCGGACGCAGCCTGGATCGCCGCGTTCAGCGCCAGCACGTTGGTCTGTTCGGTAATGTCGGAGATCAGCTCGGTGATCTCGCCGATCTCCTGCGAGGATTCGCCCAGGCGCTTGATTCGCTTGGAGGTTTCCTGGATCTGGTCGCGGATCTCGTGCATGCCGACGATCGCGTTTTCCACTGCGGTCGCGCCCTGGGTCGCTGCCGCAACCGACTGGCGCGCAACGTGCGCCGATTCGGTCGCCGAGCGCGACACGTCGGTAATTTCGGTCGCCAGCTTCAGGACCGTCGCCGAGGCGTCTTCGATCTCACGCGACTGCTGGCGCGCCGCGTTCAGGAGCTCGGTCGAGATCTCCTGGGCATGGCCCGATGCCGCCGTCACCTGTTCCGCCGTGGTGGTCACGCGGCCCACCAGGCCGCGCAGTTCTTCCACCGTGTAGTTGACCGAGTCGGCGATCGCGCCGGTGATATCCTCGGACACGGTGGCGTGGATGGTCAGGTCGCCGTCCGCCACTTCCTGCAGTTCGTTCATCAGGCGCAGAATCGCGGCCTGGTTCTGGTCGTTGGTCGCCTTGGCTTCCTCTTCCTTGGCCTGCGCCTGCAGGCGCATCGCTTCCGCTTCCTGGCGGCGCTGTTCCGCGCCGCGGGTACGGTTGCGCGAGTCCTGCAGCAGCACGCGGCTGACCGAGCCTGCCGTCAGCAGCGTGAAGATCGCAGAGGCGACCATCAGCCAGAACCAGATGTCCGGCGTGCCCTGTTCGGCGCGGTAGGTTTCCTGCACGCCGGTCAGCTGCTTCTTCAGTTCCTCGTTCTCATAGAAGATCGACTGCTCCGCCGCTTTCGCCGCCGAGAACTTGCCGAGGTTGTTGAGGATCGATCCCACGGTCTCCTGGTAGCCGTCGAAACGGTTGTTCAGTTCTTCCAGCTTGGCCAGCAGGACCGGGTCGCTGGTTTTGGCGATGCCCATCGCGGCGTTGCCGTTGTTGAATGCGTCGATGGTGGCGCCGAACGCGGTGGAGTCACGGCCCAGCTGGAATGCGGTCTCCGAGCGGATCGCGCCGGCGGTCAGGAAGTCGCTCGCGCTGCGCGACATGCGCTGGCTCATCATCATCATGCGGCCCAGCGCGGCCAGCTCGCGCGGAGAACCGCCGCGCGCGACCTTCTGGTTCAGCATCTCCTCGGAGAGGTTCAGCAGCAGCGGCGCGATGGTGTCGAGCTGGCGTACGGATTTCTCCAGGCCCAGCAGCTCCGACTGCATCTTCAGGATGGTCGATGCCGCGTTGTCGGTGCTCTTCCATTTGCGCGACACTTCGTTCAGTACGCGCTCCATGCGCACGCTGGGCGCCGGCAGCGAGCGGCCGGCAAACTCGCCGCCCTTCGAGAGCAGGACCAGGTCCTGGATCAGGCGCTTGCGGCTGTCCTCCAGCTGCGCGAACGCTTCCGGATTGCCGCGCACGGCGTTCGGCGCCGCCTTGCCGATACGCTGCGAGTGCATCAGCGCGTCCGATGCCACCTGGGTCAGGGCCGATGCGTCGGCGCTGCTGGCGGCGTTGCGCCACAGCGCCAGCACCGTCAGCAGGATGCCCGCGCCCAGCACCATCAGCAGGATGCGCAGCTGGCGCGGCAGCGACAGGTGGCCGATCAGCGGCAGCGGCGTGTCGAGTTCGGCGTCGTCGTCCTGGGTGCGCTTGCGGCCCATGATGGAGCCGATGCGCAGCGGCGCATTCGGGTCGTCCTGCTCCACCGGGGCGGACAGGTTCGGCAGCAGGCGCGTGCCGAATTCCGTGTCCTGTGCCGGCGTCACGTGCAGTTGATCCTTCTTCGCCCGCCCCAAGCTGAATTTATCCGCGAATCCCATTCCGTTCCCCTGTCCGATGGCCTGTGCCGCGCTGTTAGCGAGGCTGATTATTATGAAAAAGCGAAGCTACATTCCAATGTGAAGGAAGCGCGGTTCCTTCACGAGTTGTGCGAGGTCGAGCGCGGTCCACTCGTTGCCATCCGCGTCCACCAGCGCGCCGTCCGCGCCATGCATGGCGGCGGCGTCGCGCAATCCGTACACGCGCGACACCAGCAGCGCGCATTGCAGCCCCAGCGCCGGCGCCAGCGTCACGATCCTGCTGCTGGGGCCCGGCGCCGCCTCGCCCACGCCCAGGTAGCGCGCGATGTCGATCACGCCCACCAGATTGCCGCGGATGTTGGCCAGGCCGAGGTACCACGCGTGCGTGAGCGGCACCCGCGTAAGCGGCGCCGCGGTCACGATCTCGCCGGCTTGCGCGAGGTCGAGCAGCAGGCGCTTGCCCTGCCCGTCCGCTCCGGCCTGGACGCCGAGCAGGCTGGCGCGCTGGCCCCTGGCCGTGCGCGCGGCCTGCACCCGTTCGATCAGCTGCGTCTGGTACTCGCGCAGCCGGGTGCGGCGCGCCGAGAGGTCGGGCGTTTCGCTCATGCTCCGCCGAGTGCGTTGATTTTTTCGAGCAGCTCGGCCGGATTGACGGGCTTGACCAGGTAGTCGCGCGCGCCCTGGCGCATGCCCCAGATGCGGTCGGTTTCCTGGTCCTTGCTGCTGCAGATAATCACCGGCACATCCTGCAGCTCGGGGTCGCGCGCGATCGAGCGCGTCACCTGGAAGCCGTTCGCTCCCGGCATCACCACGTCCATCAGGATCAGCTCCGGCTTGTCGGCGCGGATCTTCGCCATCGCCTCTTCGCCGTTTTCCGCGGTCGACACGGAGTAGCCGTGCTTGACCAGGATGTCGGTGAGGTAGTAGCGCTCGGTGGGCGAGTCGTCAACAATAAGGATGCGTTGGATGGGCACTGTTTCTCCTGCTGTGTGTTGGCGTGTTTATCCCGCGACATGCGCCGTGTGCTCGCGCACGGCGGCGAGCAGGCTGTCTTTGGAAAATGGTTTGGTGAGGTAGGCCGACGAGCCGACCATCGCGCCGCGCGCGCGGTCGAACAGGCCGTCCTTGGACGACAGCATCAGTACGGGGGTGTCGTGGAAGCGCGCGCTCTTCTTGATTAGCGCGCAGGTCTGGTAGCCGTCGAGGCGCGGCATCAGGATGTCGCACAGCACGAGGGCCGGATGGTGGTCGTTGATCTTGGCGAGGGCGTCGAATCCGTCTTCAGCCAGCACCACCTGGTAACCGGCCTGGCCCAGGAAAATCTCGGCGGAGCGCCGGATCGTGCTGCTGTCGTCGATCACCATGATCTTTAAGCCTGTCGGCGCTGTCGTCATTTTCTCGTGCCACCCTAGTCTCGCTTACTTGTGTATGCACGATAGCATAGCGAAACGGGCTTGTGCGAAAATGTTGCGTCACGTCAACTCCGACAAGCAACATCTGTGTATCTACTGCTAACGCCTATTAAATAGCCGTCAATTCAAAGTCGTCCTTGCGCGCGCCGCACTCCGGGCAAGTCCAGTTCATCGGCACGTCTTCCCAGCGCGTGCCGGGCGGGATGCCATCTTCCGGCGCACCGGCGGCCTCGTCGTAGACCCAGCCGCAAATCAGGCACATCCAGGTCTGGTAAGGGCGGTCGGCTGCCGCGTTCGATTCCATGCTGCTCACGTTGCTGATCCTTCAATCTAGTAAAATGACGAATCAGGTATCTTAAAGCATCCACACGCCGCCCGTGCAAAAGAGAACTCGCCCGCTCATCCTCACCTTTAATATGTTCGACCCGGTCGGCGCCATCGGCACCCAGGCCGACGTCTCCGTATTCTCGAGCTTCGGATGCCACGGGCTGTGCGTCCCCACCGCCATGCTGGTGGCCGATACCGCGCGCATCGAGGAAGTGCACCCGATGGAATGCGACTGGCTGATCGACCAGGCGCGCGTGCTGCTGGAGGACATGCCGGTGGCCGCGTTCAAGGTGGGCGCGCTGGCCAGCATCGCCCAGGTGTCGTGCATCGCCGAGGTGCTCTCGGACTACCCCCACATCCCGTTGGTGCTCGATCCCTTCGTGTCCGCGCTGCCCGAAGGCGGCGTGCCGGGCGAAGACATGCTCGAAGCGGTGCGCCAGGTCTTGATCCCGCAGGCCACCGTGCTGGTGCTGTCGCACACGGAGCTGGACCGCGTCGCCGAGACCTGGCGCGAGCCGAACGCGGACGATGACCGGATGGCCAGCGACGCCGGCGAGCTGACCGCGACCGGCTGCGAATTCGTGCTGGTCAACTGCACCGCGCCGCACGGGCACGGCGACAAGAAGTCCCTCTCGAACACGCTGTTCGACATCGAGGGCGAAATCGAAACCCTCAGCTGGCCGCGCCTGCAAGGCCCGTTCACCGGCGCCGGCAGCACGCTGTCGGCGGCGATCGGCGCGCTGATGGCGCACGGCCACGAAGTGCCGGACGCCTCGGCCGCGGCGCAGGAATACACGGCGGGCGCGCTTGCCCATGCGCAGCGCTTCGGCATGGGCAAGCTGGTGCCCAACCGCCACTACAGGATACTTACTCAGGAATGACCATGACCTCCAAGAATGACACTCTGTTCGCCCGTGCCCAGAAAACGACGCCCGGCGGCGTGAACTCGCCGGTGCGCGCGTTCCGCTCGGTGGGCGGCACGCCGCGCTTCATCACCCGCGCCGAAGGCCCGTACTTCTGGGACGCGGACGGCAAGCGCTACATCGACTACATCGGCTCGTGGGGCCCGGCCATCGTCGGCCACGCCCATCCCGAAGTGGTGAAGGCCGTGCAGGATGCGGCCACGCGCGGCCTGTCGTTCGGCGCGCCGACCGAAGGCGAAATCGAGATGGCCGAAGAAATCTGCCGCCTGGTGCCATCGATCGAACAGGTGCGCCTGGTCTCGTCCGGCACCGAGGCGACCATGAGCGCGCTGCGCCTGGCGCGCGGCTTCACCGGCCGCGACAAGATCATCAAGTTCGAAGGCTGCTACCACGGCCACGCCGACTCGCTGCTGGTGAAAGCGGGCAGCGGCCTGCTCACCTTCGGCAACCCGACTTCGGCGGGCGTGCCGGAAGCCTTCGTCAACAACACGATGGTCCTGAACTACAACGACACCGAGCAGCTGGAAGAGACCTTCCGCACGATGGGCGAGGACATCGCCTGCGTGATCGTGGAACCGGTGGCCGGCAACATGAACCTGATCCGCGCCAAGCCCGAGTTCCTGCAGGCGATGCGCGACCTGTGCACCAAACACGGCGCACTGCTGATCTTCGACGAAGTGATGTGCGGCTTCCGCGTCGGCCTGCACGGCGCGCAGGCCATGTACGGCATCACGCCGGACCTGACCGCGCTGGGCAAGGTGATCGGCGGCGGCATGCCGGTGGCGGCGTTCGGCGGCCGCGCCGACATCATGCACCAGATGGCGCCGCTCGGCCCGGTGTACCAGGCCGGCACGCTGTCGGGCAACCCGGTCGCGGTGGCGGCGGGCAAGACCACGCTGCGCCTGATCCAGCAGGACGGCTTCTACGAGAAGCTGGCCGCGCAGACGGACAAGCTGGTCAAGGGCTTGGCTGCGGCGGCGCAGGAAGCGGGCATCCCGTTCAGCACCGATTCGGTCGGCGGCATGTTCGGCATGTACTTCAGCGACGAGGTGCCGGAAGACTACGCGGCGATGATGGCGGGCGACCGCGAGCGCTTCAACCGCTTCTTCCACGGCATGCTGGACGAAGGCGTGTACTTCGCCCCGGCCGCGTTCGAGGCGGGATTCGTCTCGGCGCAGCATGGCGACGAGCAGATCGAGGAAACCATTTCAGCCGCGCGCAGGGTATTTGCCGCGCTGACGTAAGATCGAGGTGCCTGCCGGCACCTTTCCCAACCCATGCGCCGGCTGTGCATAAAGAATGCTGGCCGACGCATGATATTTTCGCTCCATACCCGATTCTTCAACCAGGCGCTCAAAGCGCTCGGACCCGGCCTCGTCACCGGCGCGGCCGACGACGACCCGTCCGGCATCGCCACCTACTCGCAGGCCGGCGCGCGCTTCGGCTTCAACACGCTGTGGACGCTGGTGCTGACCTTTCCTTTCATGGTCGGGATCCAGCTGGTATCGGCGCGCATCGGCCGGGTCACCGGCCGCGGTCTGGCCGCCAACATCGCCCACGCCTACTCGCCTTCCCTGCTGTACCTGGTGGTGCTCCTGCTCCTGATTGCGAACGTGATCAATATCGCCGCCGACATCGCGGCCATGGGCGAAGCGATGCGGCTGGTGACCGGGCTCGGCTCCGCGCACTACTACTCGCTCGGCATGGGCGTCCTGTGCATGGCGCTGCAGGTGTTCCTCCCCTAC
The DNA here is from genome assembly GCF_042683405.1 of Pseudoduganella sp. GCM10020061. Classification (NCBI taxonomy): domain Bacteria; kingdom Pseudomonadati; phylum Pseudomonadota; class Betaproteobacteria; order Burkholderiales; family Oxalobacteraceae; genus Pseudoduganella; species Pseudoduganella sp. GCM10020061. The sequence goes on from NZ_JBHUJS010000003.1 coordinate 564,813, forward strand.
CGCATCTACGTGCGCTACCTGAAATGGCTGACGCTCGGCCTGCTGGCCTATGTCGCCGCCGTCTTCGCGATCGACACACCCTGGATCGAAGTGGCAAAACGCACGGTCTGGCCGCATTTCACCTTCACGCCGGCGTCGCTGGGCATGGTGGTGGCGATCTTCGGCACCACCATCAGTCCCTACCTGTTCTTCTGGCAGGCCTCGCAGGAAGTGGAAGAGATCCGCGCGGACGACGCGGCGGGTGCGCTGCGCAAGCAGCCGGCCGACGCCCCGGCCCAGATACGCCGCATGAAGATCGACACCGTGCTGGGCATGGGCTTTTCCAACCTGGTCGCCTTCTTCATCATGCTGACCACCGCCGTGACGCTGGGCGCCCATGGCATCACCAATATCGAAAGCTCGGCGCAGGCAGCCGAGGCCCTGCGGCCGGTCGCGGGAGAATTCGCCTTCGTGCTGTTCGCCAGCGGGATCATCGGCACCGGCATGCTGGCCGTGCCGGTGCTGGCCGGTTCGGCAGCCTACGCCGTCACCGAATGCTTTAAATGGCGCAACGGGCTTGACCGCAACTTCCTGCAGGCGCGCCGCTTCTACCTGATCATCCTGCTGGCGACGGCGGGCGGCATCACGCTCAACTTCACCCCGATCGACCCGCTCAAGGCCCTGATCTGGTCGGCCCAGATCAATGGCGTGATCGCCGTGCCGATCATGGTCGTGATGATGATGCTGGCGCAGAACCGCCGGGTCATGGGCGAGTTCACGCTGTCCGCGCGCCACAGGGTGCTGGGCTGGCTCGGCGTGGCGCTGATGGCGGCAGCAGCAGTTGCCATGTTGACCACGATGTAGAGTAAACTCCGGTGTATGCACGATGCTGCAAGCACCCTCATCGACCCCGAACTGGCTTCCTTCATGGAGAGCGGGATCTCGCTCAACCTGGCCTCCTGCGACAGCGCGCTGAAGCCCAGCGTGGCGCGCGCGGCCGGCTGCCGGGTGACGGACGGCGGGCGCGTGGTACGGGTGCTGGTGTCGCAACAGCAGTGCGCCAGGGTGCTCGAGCATATTGCGGGCAATGGCCGCGTGGCCGTGGTGATTTCCAGGCCGTCCACCCACCGCACGGTCCAGATCAAGTCCGACAGCGCCCGCATCGAATCGGCCTGCGCCGAGGACCTGGCCGCCGTCCGGCGCTACCTCGACAGCTTTCCCGCTGAGCTGCAGCAGCTGGGCTACGACCCCGCCATGATCCGCACATTCCTGCAGTGTCCTGAGGAGGACGTGCGCGCGGTCGTCTTCACGCCGTGCGCGGCATTCCTGCAGACGCCGGGATCGTCGGCCGGACGCGAACTGAAAGGCGCGCCGTGACGGTCAAGCTCGACGCGATCCGCGCCTGCTTCGAGGGCGTCATCCCCGGCACCATGGCGACCTGCTCGGAGGACGGGGTGCCGAACGTGTCCTACCTGTCGCACGTGCACTTCATCGACAGCGAGCATGTCGCGCTGTCCTACCAGTTCTTCAACAAGACGCGCCAGAACCTGCTCGCCAATCCGCACGCGGAGTTGGCGGTGATCGATCCGCACACCGCCGCGCACTACCGGCTGGCGCTCGAATTCCTGCGCACCGAAACCTCCGGCCCGCTTTTCGAATCGATGAAGGCGCGCCTGGCCGGCATTGCATCCCAGGTGGGCATGACGGGCGTGTTCCGCCTGCTCGGTTCCGACGTGTTCCGGGTGCACGACATCAGCCAGGTGCCCGGCGCCACGCTGCCGCCGCCGCCCGCGCGCCATAACCTGCTGGCCTCGCTGCGGCGCGCCTGCGAACGCATGGGCGACCCGCGCGACCTCGAGACGCTGCTGTGCGACACGCTGCAGGCCTTGTCCCGGCACTTCGGCATCGATCACGCGATGGTGCTGCTGGCCGACGAATCCGCCCAGCGGCTGTACACGGTGGCCAGCCACGGCTATGACGCCTCCGGCGTGGGTTCCGAGATCGGCATCGGCGAAGGGGTGATCGGCGTGGCCGCGCGCGAGCGCACGCCGATCCGCATCGGCCACATGACCTCCGAGTACAGCTACAACCGCGCGATCCGCGACAACACGGATGGTGGCGCCCCGGACGTGGAGATCCCGCTGCCGGGTCTGGCCGATCCGCGCAGCCAGCTGGCGGTCCCGCTGGCGTCGGGCGCGCGCCTGCTCGGGGTGCTGTACGTCGAGAGCCCGCACGACCTGTGCTTTTCCTATGACGACGAGGATGCGCTGGTGGCGCTGGCCTCCCAGCTGGGCATGGCGATCCACATCCTGCAGGCGCAGGCGGACGATGCGGAGTCGGCCGCCGACCACGCCGCCGCAGGCCAGCCGCGCGGCGAGCCGGTGGTGGTGCGCCACTTCGTCGGCAACGACAGCGTGTTCCTGGGAGACGACTACCTGATCAAGGGCGTGGCCGGGTCGATCTTTGCGATGCTGGTGGCCGACTACACCCAGCGCGGGCGCACGGAATTCTCGAACCGCGAGCTGCGGCTCGATCCGCGCGTGCGGCTGCCGGATGTGGGCGACAACCTGGAGGGGCGCCTGCTGCTGCTGGCGCGCCGGCTGGTCGAGCGCGACGCGTGCGTGCGGATCGAGAAAACCGGGCGGGGGCGGTTCAGGCTCGTGGCCGACCGTCCGCTCAGCCTCGTCGCACTTTAAGGGACCGTCCCGGCGGGGGCGGTCCCCTTCCCTCAAGCGGCAAGCAGGGGCGCTTCGTAGCCCAGGCCGTCGGCAAGCTGCTGCCACTGGCGCGCGGGCAGGAACTGCCGCAGCGCTTCCATCATTGCGCAGAACACCTGCACCGGCGCGCCCATCTTGACGCCGCCCAGCATGCCGAGGCGCTCTTCCGGCGTCATCGACGGGATCATCCACTGCAGGGTCATGCCGTGTTCTTCCGGCGTCAGCGTCGCCACGATGCCCATTTCGATCGCGTGCAGCTGCGCGTCCGAATAGGCCGCCCACAGCACCTGGTTGTTGTCGGTTTCTTCCATGTGCATGTGCTCCAGGCACTCGGCCATGAACAGGCACAGCGCGTGGTACAGCTGCGCGGCCAGTGCGCCACGCGCCTCGGCCGGCGCGGCCAGCACGCGGTCGGCCAGCGCGGATATCCGGCGGCATTCCTCCACGTGCTGCGGGTGCTCGGTCGCGGCGGCATGGGTCGAGCCGGGGCTGGCCTGTTCCATGGCCGGGTGGACGTGCTCGCCCTCGTGCTGCAGGTGGCTTTCGGTGAAGGTGCACAGCGCCTTGACCTGCGCCACCAGGGCGGCGGTCTCGGTGTCGTCGCTGCGGTCGAGGCGGCCGAGCCGCACCATGGTGTCGGCCATGATGGCGCGCAGGGCCTTGTGGATGTGGCTGTAGATGTCGTGGCGCTTGGCGGTGCTGATGTCCTGTACGGTTTGCATGATGGTTCCTTTGGTCTGCCGGGCCGCTCACAGTGGGCCGGGTACGTGCGACAAAGGATAGGTTTTTCAGCGCGCAGGCGTGCTTAAAACTTCATTCAGCAAATCGTAAAAAAACCTTAACTTGCCGTGGGGACTGCCCAGCCCGGCTTTGCGGCCTCCGGTCCCCCGGCGGGCTAGCGCAGCCAGCCGCGGTGGCGGAAGTAGAGGAACGGCGCAATCGCCGAGAACACCATCAGGCCCAGTGCGAACGGGTAGCCGAACGCCCAGTCCAGTTCCGGGAACCAGCGGCGGAAGTTCATGCCGTAGATGCTCGCGATCAGCGTCGGCGGCAGGAACGCCACCGATGCGACGGAGAAGATCTTGATGATCTTGTTCTGGTTAATGTTGATGAAGCCGACGGTGGCGTCCATCAGGAAGTTGATCTTGTCGAACAGGAAGGAGGTGTGGCCGTCCAGCGATTCGATGTCGCGCAGGATCTGGCGCGCTTCCTCGAACTGCTCGGTGTTGAGCAGGCGGCCGCGCATCAGGAAGCTGACCGCGCGGCGCGTGTCCATCATGTTGCGGCGGATGCGGCCGTTCAAGTCTTCCTCGCGCGCGATCGCGGACAGCGCTTCGGCCGCGTCCTGGTCGGTGAAGTGCTTTTGCAGCACGCGGCCGGAGACTTCTTCCAGGTCCTGGTAGATGCCTTCCAGCGCGTCCGCCGAGTACTCGGCGTCGGTCGCGTACAGGTCCAGCAGAACGTCCATGTAGTCGCTGATCGAACCCGGGCGCGAGCGCGCGCGCATGCGCACCAGGCGGAATACCGGCAGGTCGTCGGTATGGACCGAGAACAGCATCTTGCGGGCCAGGATGAACGCGACGGTGACGATGCGCGACGGGCCTTCGTCTTCTTCCAGCAGGAAGTCGGTGCGCAGGTGCAGGTCGCCGTTCTCCGCCTCGAAGTAGCGCGACGACGCCTCGATGTCCTGGACCTCGTCTTCGTCCGGAAGGGTGACGCCGTAGATGGATTTGACCCAGGCGCGCTCGTCTTCGTTCGGGTCGGTCAGGTCCACCCACACCGGTTCCACGTTCTCGAGATCGGAACGGGATTCGATGGGCACCTGGTTCAGCCGGCCATTTTGTAGGACAAATACGTTGATCATGCGCGCTCTCGGCCAGACGATATTGCAAAACAGCGCAAGTGTAACCGTAAAGCTGCCCGACCACCTACCCCTGTGGCATTAATTTTGCCCGTGCCGGCGAATAATCGATGCTGCGTCATCCCGGCGGATGCCGGCGGTGGCGCTTCAGGTCTGCTGTTCGATCACCTTGTCGAGCGCGGGATTGGACCCAGGCGCAGCTTCCGGCGGTTTTGGCGGGACCCTGGGCGCCTCGATGCCCTTGGTGTCGTGGATGTCGATGGTCCGCGTGCTACGGTTGTCATCCTTGCATTCGGTGTTGGAGATGACGGTCTGGCCGTCGATGACGCAGCGCTTGAGCGGCTGCGCCGGCGCGTCGGCCAGCGCGGTGGCCTGCTCCATCGCCTGCGCAGGCACCTTGTCGGTCACCTTGGCCCAGGCCTCGGCGAAGTAGTTGCGCTCGTGGCGCATCGACATCAGGCCGGCCATCATGACCGCGGCGAGGACGCCCATGATCACTGCTACCCACAACAAGCTGATACCACGCTGGCGATGCAACATCGATAAGCTCCTTACGGCAGGTCCGCCGAGTTCATGCGTTTGAGGATAAGGTTGGTACGCCGCGCGAGGTAGCGCGTGTCGCGGTTCCTGTCGTAGTAGCGCGGATTGGGCAGCATCACCGCCAGCCGCGCCGCCTGCGCGGGTCCGAGCCGCGCCGCGCTGGTCTGGTAGTAGTGGCGCGCCGCCGCTTCCGCGCCGAACACGCCGCGGCCGAATTCCACCACGTTCAGGTACAGCTCGAGGATGCGTTGCTTGTCCAGCACCGCTTCCAGCATCCATGCGATCACCAGCTCCTGCCCCTTGCGGATGTAGCTGCGCGAACCGGACAGGAACAGGTTCTTGGCCAGCTGCTGGGTGATGGTGGAGCCGCCGGCGGCGATCTTGTGGCGGCGGTTGTTCTTCTCGAAGGCCTTGAGCGTCGCGTCCCAGTCCACGCCGTCGTGCTCGGCGAAGTTGGCATCTTCCGAGGCGACCACCGCGCGCTTGAGGTGGTTCGAGATGCGGTCGTACGGGACCCAGGTGTGGCGCAGCCTGGCCTTCGGATTCTTTTCGCGCAGCGCTTCTTCCTGCTGCGCCATCATGCTGGTCATGGAAGGATTGTGGTCGATCCACCAGACGATACGGGCGAGGTAGTACGCCTGGACCGCCAGGATCAGCAGGACCGGCGCCAGGATCAGCCACTTGAACATGCGGCGATGTGGGCCCGGTCCCTTGCGGGTTTTCTTTTTCATTGTGTGCGCAGCTGTCGCAATATCCCTTGCGTGGCCGGGCGCACGCCGCGCCAGACGTAAAACGCCTCGGCGGCCTGCTCGACCAGCATCCCCAGTCCGTCCCGCACCCGGGCGCCGTTCTGCGCGGCGAACTCCATGAATACGGTCGGTTGTTTTCCGTACATCATATCCAAAGCGAGCGTATCTGGGGAAAAAGCTTGCGGGGGCACCGGCGGGACGCTGTCGGCGAGGCTGGCGGAGGTGGCGTTGACGATCACGTCGAAGGTGCCGTCGAGTTCCTCGAAGCCGCTGGCCCGCACCGCGCCCGCATCGGCGAACCGGGCGGCCAGCGCTTCGGCGGTGGCGCGGGTGCGGTTGGCGATGACGAGTTCGCGCGGGCCCTCTGCCAGCAGCGGCAGCATCACGCCGCGCGCGGCGCCGCCGGCGCCCAGCAGCAGGACGCGCTTGCCATGGAGCGGAACGCCGGCGTTGCGCACGATGTCGGCAACGAGCCCGGCGCCGTCCGTGTTGTCGCCTTCGATGCGGCCGTCACGGAACACCAGCGTGTTGACCGCGCCGGCGGCCGTGGCGCGCGCGCTCAGCACGTCGCACAGCTGCGCCGCTTCGAGCTTGAACGGTACGGTGACGTTGGCCCCGCTGAAGCCCTGCGCGGCCAGCGCGCGCACGGTGGCGGCGAATCCGTCGAGCGGGGCAAGGCAGGTGCCGTAGGTCAGGTCGATGCCGCAATCGCGGGCGAAGGCCGCATGGATCTCGGGGGATTTGCTGTGGGCGACCGGATTGCCGATCACGCAGTAGCGGTCGGCCATCAGATGCCGCTGCGCAGGTCGGCCTCGAGCCGCTCGTCGCGCGTGAAGGTAAAGCGGGTAATCACGACCCACAGGTCGTCGCGGTCCGACGACAGCATCCTGGCCGGGAATTTGCCGAACGGCGCGGAGCGGCGCACGATCTCCATCGCGGCCTTGTCGAGATCCTTGTTGCCGGACGATTTCTCGACGCGGATGCCTTCCTTCTTGTAGATGGTGCCGTCCTCGAACACGGGGATGTACATGACCAGCTCCCCGTACAGCTTGCGGCCGTTCTTCTGCGGGAAGTTGAGCGTGCCGACGTCCTCGATCTTCTTCTGCATCGTCTTGTAGTAGATCGCGTAGCCGACCCCGCGCGTGCTCGGCGTGATGTGCGTCTTGCGCGGGCGCTTGTTCTGCTCTTCGATGCGTTCCGCGATTTCAGCGGCCGCCATCGACATCTGCTTTTGCGATTCGAACAGGTCCTGGCCGGTGCGGGTCGGATCGGGCTTGTCTTTTTCGGTGACGGGACGGGTCCGGAACTGCGACTGGCTTACGCGCGTGAGCAGGTTCTGCTGGACCGCTTCCAGTTCGGCGATGCGGCGCTGGGTCGCCTTGGTGCTGGCGCCGGTATCGGTGCGGCGCAGGTCGGGCAAGGGGGATTTCGAGCGGCCGGCGTCGGCGTTGCCGCCGCCTTCGAGGTTGGCCTGCGCGAGCGCTTCGGCCTTGGCCGGCGGGTTCTTGTGCTTGGCGTTGACCAGGATGACTTCCAGGCCGGGATCGACCGGCTTGAAGCGGAATGCGTCCGGCGGGACAAAGCGAACCGCCAGCAGCAGCGCATGCGCCAGCACCGAAACGGTGACGGCTACGGCCATCGGGCGGTTATCTTGAAAATACTTCAACACACGTGGTACCGGGCGGAACGCAAAAGGTCATTCTAACCCAGGCGTCCGGGGTTGGGGACTGTCCCTGCAAGGGACTGCCCCCCCCTTCGGCTGGCTACTCCGGTTGCGGTTCGATGACGGTGACGGCGGCTTCGGCTTCGACAGCCTCCGCCACCGCAGCCTGGCCGGTGTCTTCCTCTTCGTCGAACGCGACATCCTCGACCGGCGCCTGCGCCGCCGGCACCTCCAGCAGGCGCGCTTCGATCGAGAGGTCCACTTCGTCCCAGCGCAGGATGTCGAGCCTGACCTGCGCGCCGCGCGCCACCTGCGGCATGCCGGGCAGGCGCACGATCAGCGGAATGTCCACCAGGCGCAACACTTCCTCTTTCAGCACCACCGCATCGACCTGGCGCGCGCCTTCCTGCCCCAGCCAGCGCAGGCACCAGTAGCGCTCCATGTTGGACTGGTGGTCGGCGTAGGCGGTGTAGGCCGCGTCGAACGCGGACACGATCGAGAACAGCGTTGCGTCGCGCGGCTTGAACGGGGCGACGAGCGGCGCGGTCACGCCGGCGCGCGCGCAGGCGAGGATCTGCCACTGGTTCACCAGGTCGGTGTAGCGGCGCAACGGCGAGGTGCTCCATACGTACTGGTCCACGCCCAGGCCCTGGTGCGGGGCCGCGTGCGTCAGCATGCGCACCTGGATCTTGGCGTTCCAGCCGCCCGCGCCCGGACCTTGCGAGCGGTAGATGCCCGGCACGCCGGAGTCGTGCAGCAGCTTGCCCCAGGTGCTGTTCGCAAAGATCATCAGTTCGGCGACGATCTTGTCGAGCGGCGCCCCGCGCTTGCGGCGCACCACGGAGACGACGTCGTCCTCGACGTAGAAGTTGTAGTCGACGCGGTTGGTCTGCTCGGGACGCAGCCCGAACGCCTCGCGCTTCTTCATGCGCTGCCCTTCCAGGTCCAGCGCCCAGCCCCACAGCAGCGACAGCTCGGCCTTGTGCGGGTACTCGCCTTCGCCGCTGGCGAGCGTCTCTTCGTTGACCAGCTCATCGAGGTCGTTGTGGCGCAGGTTGGCGGCAATCGGCACCATCTCGGCGCGGGTTTCGGTGGAGAGCACCGACCAGTCCTTCGTGTCGACGGTGGCGTACAGCGACAGCGCCGGGCAGGTCTTGCCTTCGGCGAGCGTGAACGCATCCACCACTTCGTCAGGAAGCATGGTGATCTTATCGCCCGGCATGTACACGGTGGACATGCGCGCGCGCGCGATCTTGTCGATGGCGTCGTCCAGGTTCACCGCCAGCGCGGGCGCGGCGATGTGGATGCCGATGCGCGCGCGGCCGCCGTCCAGCATGGTGACCGAGAACGCATCGTCGATCTCGGTGGTGGTCACGTCGTCAATCGAAAATGCCGCCACGTCGGCCAGCGGGAGGTCGCCCGGCGCACGCGGCACCTCGACCGGCGGGAACTGCGCGCCGCGCGGGAAGTTCTCGAACAGGAAGCGCGACATGTGCAGGTCCTTCGGCGAGGCGATGCCGCCTACCTGCAGCATCAGGCGCTGCGGCGTCGTGTGCAGTTCCTCGCAGGCCGCTTCCAGCGCCTTGTACTCGATCGAGTTCTTCTCCGGCTTGAACAGCAGCTGGTGGACGATGTTCTTCATCGCGTCCGGCAGCTTGCCGGCCTTGAGCTCGTCCACGTAGGCTTGCTGCACCAGCGCCTGCTGCTTCTTTTTCTCGATGCCTGCCAGCGCGGCCTGCAGCGACTGCTCGGGCGCGGCCTTGTAGCGTCCGCGGCCCTTTTTATAGAAGTAGACCGGCGCGCCGTGCAGCGCGAGGATCAGGCCTGCCGCTTCCGCAGGCAGCGGCGCGTGTCCGAAATATTCCTTGCCCAGGTCTTCGAAGCCGAATTCCTCCTGGCCCGCGACTTCCCACAGGAAGCCGAGGTCGACGTCGGCGGCGACGGCCCTGGCCGACTCCAGCAGTTCGGCCGGGGATGGCTTTTCGAACTGGACCAGCACGTCCTTGGCCTTGACCTTGGTGCGCTTGCCGCTCGCCAGCTCGACCTGGTAGGCCTCGCCCGCCTGGGACAGTACGGTGCCGGCCTTGAAGTCGCCGGATTCTTCGAAAAAGAGATTCATCTTATTGTGTGTTGGTTCGTTGCGAGGCAGGCGCCAGGCTGGTGACGCGGGGCAGGAATACCTCCGTGACCAGCAGCGTGCCCTTCTTGCGGCGGTACAGGCACCGCCGCGCGTATAAAACAGTATGCCCGTCGCACCCGAGCGCGGCGCACGCGCGCTGCATCAGCGGATGGCCGGGGCGGATGCGGGCGAATTCCAGTTCGCCGCGCCGCACCAGCGGATCATAGAACAGTGTCGTGCCCAGCGAGCGCTCGCCCAGCGCCGAGAACAACGGCCAGTCGTTGGCGGTGGCCGACAGCGGCACCACGGTGTGCGCAAACACGACCGGCTCGCCGTCGCAGCGCAGCAGCACTTCGCGCTCCCAAACGTGGGCGCGGCGCGGCAGGCCGATCAGGTGCGCCTCGTCGGCCAGGCACAACGCGCTCTTCTGGTGCAGGCGCTGCACGCGGAATGCCCGGCTGTGCGCGACCAGCCTGGCGGTGAGCGAGCCTTCGGTGGTCAGCCAGCCGGTCATCGCGGCAGGTGCGCCGAGCGCCAGCGCATTGCGCCGCCACATCGCCTGGCGCAGCGTGGCGCCCCTCACCAGCACGGCGGCGCCAGGCAGAAGTCGAGCACTTCGTCCACGTACTCGGGGAATTCGGAAATCGCGTGGTCGCTGCCTTCGATCACGTGCTGGCGCGCGCCGGCGTAGTGCGCCACCATGTCGCGGTAGTCCAGCACCTCGTCGCCGGTGGCGGCCAGCAGGAAGTAGCGTTCCGGCCGGGTGATGTGCGCCACCTTCAGGTCGCGCAGCTCTTCGATGTATTCGCGCTTGAACTCGAATGGCTTGTCCGAATGGTACTCGGTCGTCACGCCAACGTGCTGCTCCAGGTTCCTGAGCGGATCGACGGCCGGGTTGATCAGCACCGCGCGGCAGCCGAGCCGCTCGGCCAGCCAGGTGGCATAGAAGCCGCCCAGCGAGGAGCCGATGATCGCCAGGTCTTCACCCTCGGGCCTTCCCGCGGCGACCCCGAGCGCGAGCTCCATCGCCGCCTTCGGCGAAGCCGGCAGCTGCGGGCACACCAGCTCTTCCGCCCGCCCGCGCGCGGCCATCCGCTGCGCCACCACGCGTGCCTTGAAGGACAGCGGGGACGATCGGAAGCCGTGCAGGTACAGCAACATCAGGCCAGCGCCTCGAGGATCTTGCCGTGCACGCCGCCAAAGCCGCCATTGCTCATCACGAGGATGTGGTCGCCCGGCTGGGCCGCGTCGGTGACCGCCTTCACCAGGAAGTCGATCTGGTCGAAGCTATGGGCATTGCCGCCCAGCGGCTTGAGCGCGTCGGCCAGGCTCCAGCCCAGCGCCTGCTGGCTGCCGTAGCCGAACACCAGGTCGGCGTCCTTCAGGCTGCCCGGCAGCGCATCCTTCATGGCGCCCAGTTTCATCGTGTTCGAGCGCGGCTCCAGCACGGCCAGGATGCGGCCGGTGCTGCCGATCTTCTGGCGCAGGCCGCCGACGGTGGTGGCGATCGCGGTCGGGTGGTGGGCGAAGTCGTCGTACACGGTCACGTTGTTCACCACGCCGCGCACTTCCATGCGGCGCTTGACGCTTTCGAAGCGCGACAGCGACTCGGCCGCCTGCGCCGGCGTCACGCCCACATTGCGCGCCGCGGCGATCGCGGCCAGCGCGTTCATGCGGTTATGCTTGCCGGTCAGCTTCCAGTCCACGGTGCCCACGGTCTCGCCGCCGAAGATCACGTCGAAGCTGCCGCCCGGGTGCTCGACCAGGGTCCAGTCCACGCCATCGGAGACGCCGAAGGTCTCCTTCTCGCTCCAGCAGCCGCGCTTGATCACGCGCCCGAGCGAGGCTTCATCGCCGTTGACGACCACGCGGCCCACGCCCGGCACGGTGCGCACCAGGTGGTGGAACTGGGTTTCGATCGCGCCGATGTCGGGGAAGATGTCGGCGTGGTCGTATTCCAGGTTGTTCAGCACCGCCGTCTTGGCGTGGTAGTGCACGAACTTGCTGCGCTTGTCGAAGAACGCGGTGTCGTATTCGTCCGCCTCGATCACGAAGAAGTCCGATGGCTTGTCGCCCTGCAGGCGGGCCGAGATACCGAAATTCATCGGCACGCCGCCGATCAGGAAGCCGGGCGCGTAGCCGGCGTCTTCCAGGATCCAGGCCAGCATCGACGAGGTGGTGGTCTTGCCGTGCGTACCGGCCACCGCCAGCACCCACTTGTTGCGCAGGATGTGCTCGCCGATCCACTGCGGGCCGGAGACATACGGCAGGCTGCGGTTCAGGATTTCCTCCACCAGCGGGTTGCCGCGCGAGACCACGTTGCCGATCACGTACAGGTCCGGGTTCAAATCGACCTGCTCCGGGCCGAAGCCGGTGATCAGTTCGATGCCCTGCGCCTCGAGCTGGGTGCTCATCGGCGGGTACACGTTGGCGTCGCAGCCGGTCACTTTGTGGCCCGCCTCTTTGGCGAGCACTGCCAGTCCACCCATGAAGGTGCCGCAAATGCCGAGGATATGAATATGCATGAACCTGTACCGGAAGAAATGTCGAATACGCGATTTTACCTGAGCCGCCGTCGTTTTCGTTCTGAAGGTATGATGGGCTCACCCGATATACATACTGCAACGATGAACTATCAACTCCAGCAGCTGCGCGCCGAAATCGCCGCCGCTGCCGCCCGCATGATCGCCCAGGATGGCGCCGATTACGACACCGCCGTGCGCAAGGCAGCCCAGCGCATCCTGGGCAATACCCGCTTTACCGGCGACCAGTTGCCCGACACTGCCCAGGTCGAGGAAGAAGTCCGCCAGTACCAGGCGCTGTTCCAGGCCGACGACCAGCCCGGGCGCCTCGAGCACCTGCGCGAAACCGCCCTGCAGCTGATGGACGCGCTGGCCGAGTTCCACCCGCACGTGACCGGGGCGGTGGTGACCGGGACCGCCGGTGAGCACGACGATATTCATTTACAATTGTTTGCTGAAAGTACTAAGGACATCGAAATCTACCTGTTGAACAAGAACCCCAACATCGAGATTTCGGAAACGCCGCATTTCAAAGGTCCGCGCTACGACCCGGTCGAGACCATCAGTTTCCTGTACCGGAACGAAGCCGTCCATGCGCAGCTCTATGAGCTGGACGACTTGCGCGGGGCGAAGAAGCTGCGCGCGGACGGGCGCCAGGTGCGCGCCGACGCAGCCGGACTGCGGGCCCTGATGTCCGGCGAAGCCAACTAATATATAGATGAACCATGGATAAGAAAAAACTGGCGATGTTTGCCGTCATCGGTGTCGCGTTCGCGGTCATGGGCGCCTGGGTGGGCGTGAACCAAAAGCAGCCTGAACCGCGGACCGCCACCTACCTGCCGACCCCGGAAGGCAAGCCGCACAAGGCCGTGGACGCGCTGTTCGCCACTACCCTGAACGACCCTGCGGGCAAGCCGGAGCCGCTGTCGCAGTACAAGGGCCAGCTGCTGGTGGTGAATTTCTGGGCGCCATGGTGTGCACCGTGCGTGCAGGAGATGCCCGAGCTGTCCACGCTGGCCGCCGAGCATGGCAAGGCGAAGGTGATCGGCATCGGCATCGATTCGCCGTCCAATATTTCCGAGTTCGCGGGCAAGCACAAGATCGCGTTCCCGCTGTACACCGCCGGGATGGATGGCACCGACCTGGCGCGCAACCTGGGCAATGTATCGGGCGGGTTGCCGTTCACCGTCGTGATCGGGGCGGACGGCCAGGTCAAGAAGACCTACCTGGGCCGCCTGAAGTTCGATCAGTTCAAGGCCGACCTCGCCACCATGTAGCCGCGGTTTTGTCCAGCCCCGCAGGAACAATTTATTGCTTGCAATAGCCAGAAGTTGGCGGCAAAATGCGACACTTTCGCGTAGAAGCAATACTCTAACATGGCAAAAAAGCTGCTCCTGCTTAACGGCCCCAACCTGAATCTGCTGGGGACACGTGAGCCTGAGGTGTATGGCGCCGGAACGCTGGCGGACGTGGAAAACGCGGCGGCCAGCCAGGCCGCAGCCGCGGGAGCCACGCTGTCGAGCTTCCAGAGTAACCACGAAGGCGCCCTGATCGACCGCATCCATGCGGCAAAGGGCGAAGGCGTGGACGCGATTGTCATCAACCCGGGCGGGCTGACCCACACCAGCGTGGCGCTGCGCGATGCGCTGGCGGCGGTCGCCATCCCGTTCATTGAAGTTCACATCTCTAATATTTACCAGCGCGAGGAATTCCGGCAGCACTCCTATCTTTCGTCACTCGCCGCGGGCGTCATCTGCGGCATGGGAACGGACGGCTACCGCCTCGCCATCGACTTTGTTCTTAAAAAGCGTTAACCTACGCTATCTTCACGTAATTTGCGCGGACTGGCCTTATCTGTGGCCATCTGCACGAAACAACGACTAAAACAAAATAATCAAGGGGTTTTACATGGATCTACGCAAGCTCAAGACGCTGATTGACCTCGTCGCAGAATCGGATATCGCCGAACTCGAAGTGACCGAAGGCGAAAGCAAGGTCAAGATCGTCAAGTCGTGCGCGGTACAACAGAACCCGATGGTGATGTACGCGCCGCAGGGCATGGGCATGCAGCATGGCTACCCGCAAGCTGGCGCGCCAGCCGCGGCCCCTGCAGCGAATGGCGCCCCGGCCAGCGCGCCGGTCGCCGTCGAAGCCGCCGAACCGGCCGGCCACGTGGTCAAGTCGCCGATGGTCGGCACCTTCTACCGCTCGTCCGCACCGGGCGCTCCGGCCTTCGTCGAAGTGGGCGCGTCGGTCAAGGCTGGCGACACCCTCTGCATCATCGAAGCGATGAAGCTGCTGAACGAAATCGACGCCGATGTCTCCGGCACGATCACCAAGATCCTCGTGGAAAACGGCCAGCCGGTCGAATTCGGCCAGCCGCTGTTCGTGATCGGCTAAACCCATCGTGGCCGGGCGGCTTAGCGCCGCCGCCACGATCGCAGTTCCCGGCCGCGCCGGCACTACCAAGACTCATCGAACCGACATGTTTGAAAAAATCCTCATCGCCAACCGCGGCGAAATCGCGCTTCGCATCCAGCGCGCCTGCCGCGAAATGGGCATCAAGACCGTGGTCGTCCACTCCGAAGCGGACAAGGACGCCAAGTACGTCAAGCTGGCCGACGAATCCGTCTGCATCGGCCCCGCCCAATCGGCACAGTCCTACCTGAATATGCCCGCGATCATCAGCGCGGCCGAAGTGACCGACGCCGAAGCGATCCACCCGGGCTACGGCTTCCTGTCCGAGAACGCGGACTTTGCGGAACGCGTGGAGAAATCCGGCTTCGTCTTCATCGGCCCGCGTTCGGACTCGATCCGCCTGATGGGCGACAAGGTCTCGGCCAAGCAGGCGATGATCAAGGCCGGCGTGCCGTGCGTGCCAGGCTCGGACGGCGCACTGCCGGACGACCCGAAGGAAATCGTGCAGACCGCGCGCCGCGTCGGCTACCCGGTCATCATCAAGGCGGCAGGCGGCGGCGGTGGCCGCGGCATGCGCGTGGTGCACACCGAAGCTGCGCTGCTGGCGGCGGTGGCGATGACCAAGACCGAAGCCGGTTCCGCGTTCGGCAATCCGGAAGTCTACATGGAGAAGTTCCTGGAGAATCCGCGCCACGTGGAGATCCAGATCCTCGCCGACGAACACAAGAACGCCGTCTGGCTGGGCGAACGCGACTGCTCGATGCAGCGCCGCCACCAGAAGGTGATCGAGGAAGCGCCGGCGCCGGGCATCTCGCGCAAGCTGATCGAAAAGATCGGCGACCGCTGCGCTGAAGCCTGCCGCAAGATCGGCTACCGCGGCGCGGGCACCTTCGAATTCCTGTACGAGAACGGCGAGTTCTACTTCATCGAGATGAACACCCGCGTGCAGGTGGAGCACCCTGTGACCGAGATGATCACCGGGATCGACATCGTGCAGGAGCAGATCCGCATCGCCGCCGGCGAAAAGCTGCGCTTCCGCCAGCGCGACATCATGCTGGCCGGTCACTCGATCGAGTGCCGCATCAACGCGGAAGACCCGTTCAAGTTCACCCCGTCGCCAGGCCGCATCGTGGCGTGGCACCCGCCGGGCGGCCCTGGCGTGCGCGTCGATTCGCACGCGTATGCCGGCTACTTCGTCCCGCCGCACTACGATTCGATGATCGGCAAGGTCATCACCTACGGTGCGACCCGCGAGCAGGCAATCCGCCGCATGCAGATCGCGCTGTCGGAGATGGTGGTGGAAGGCATCTCGACCAACATCCCGCTGCACCGCGAGCTGATGGTCGACGCCCGCTTCATCGAAGGCGGCACGAACATCCACTACCTCGAGCACAAGCTGGCCGACATGCCGAAAGCCGGAAAATGAGCTGGACCGAAGTCGTCATCGAAGTCGCCCGCGAACACGCGGAAGCGCTGTCCGACGCCCTGATGGAAGCGGGCGCCCTGTCCGTCTCCGTCGAGGATGCGGACGAAGGCACCGACCAGGAGAAGCCACTGTTCGGCGAACCTGGCATGGTGCCGACGGAAGCCGCGTGGGAGCACTCGCGCGTCGTCGCGCTGACCGATCTCGATGCCGACCAGGCAGTCATCGTGGCCGAAGCGGCGCAAGCCATCGGCCTGGCGACGCCGCCGCAGTTCACCACCCGTAACGTGGCGGACGAGGACTGGGTCCGCAAGACGCAGTCCCAGTTCGAACCCATCCACATCGGCAAGAACATCTGGGTCGTGCCGAGCTGGCACGACGCGCCGGACCCCGACGCACTGATCCTGGAACTCGATCCGGGCCTGGCGTTCGGCACCGGCAGCCACCCGACCACGCGCCTGTGCATGGAATGGCTGGAGGCGAATCCTGCGCCCGGCAAGACCGTGCTCGATTACGGCTGCGGTTCCGGCATCCTGGCGATGGTCGCGCGCAAGCTGGGCGCGGGCAGCGTGTCCGGCGTCGACATCGATCCGCAGGCGATCGAATCGGCGCGCGACAACGCCGAACGCAACCACTGCGAGATCGACTACTACCTGCCGGAAGACTTCGCGCAGTCCGCGCATGCCGACGAGCGTTTCGACATCGTGGTCGCGAACATCCTGTCCAGCCCACTCAAGCTGATGGCGCCAATGCTGTCCGGCCGCGTGGCGCCGGGTGGTTCGCTGGTCCTGTCGGGCGTGCTCGCGCGCCAGGCCGAGGAAGTGGCGCAAGCCTACGCACCGTTCATCAAGCTGTCCGTCTGGGCCGAGCTGGATGGATGGGTCGCCCTGCACGGGCAGCTCCAGCAAGGCAGCTGACCCGCGCATGGCGCTCGCCACCAAATGCCCCCACTGCGGAACCGTCTTCAAGGTCGCTGCCGACCAGCTGAAGCTCCGCGGGGGCATTGTCCGCTGCGGCAAGTGCAGCGAAATCTTTGACGGCAACGCCGCCCTGGTCGATCCGGAAGCGGCGCTGCACCGCCCCGTCCCGGACGCCGAAGCCGCCGAAGCCCCCGAGCCGACGCCGGAAGAAGAAGAGATCCCGGTCTACACCCTCGACTTCGATACCGCCCTCGATCCACTCGGCATCATCCCCAAGGCGGATAGCGCCGAAGAAGCGCCCGAACCCGAGACCCCGGAAGCCGAACCGGCGCCGCAGCTCGACATCGATTTCGACCTCGACCTGGTGCCACCGCCATCGCGCACCGAATCCGCGCCCTTCCCCGAGCCAGCGCCGGAAGCTGAAACGGAGTCCGCTCCCGAGTCCGAGCCTGAGCCTGAGCCTGAGCCAGAGCCTGAGCCAGAGCCTGAGCCTGAGCCAGAGCCTGAGCCTGAGCCTGAGCCAGAGCCCGCGCCAAGGCTAGAGCCGGAGGCTGAGCCAGAGCCGGAGCCGGAGCCGGAGCCGGAGCCAACGCCAGAGCTTGAGCTTGAGCCTGAGCCTGAGTTCGAGCCGACGCCTGAGCCTGAGTTAGAGCCGGCGCCTGAGCCGGAGCCGCCCCTTTCGCCCGCGATCGAGTCCGAGCCAGACCTCGCCGCACATCCCGTCGCTAGCGAAGAAGCGACCGAGCCCGCCGATGTCCAGGGCACGGAGCTCGTGCCCGGCGCCATGGCAACGGAGTCCGCGCACGCCGAGGAACCGGTCCGCGCCGATGACGACGTCGAGGAGCCAGGCTTCGTCACCCGCGTCCGCAAGAAGGAAAAGGCGACCCGCGTCACGCGCATCCTGATGGCATTCGGCAGCGTACTGCTGCTGGCCGCCCTGCTCGCGCAAGGCGTCATCACCTTCGGCTCCGTGCTCGCAGCCCGCTACCCGCAGGCCAAGCCGGCGCTGTCCGAAGCCTGCAAGCTGCTGCGCTGCCAGATCGCCCTGCCCGCCCAGATCGACACCCTGTCCGTCGAAACCGGCGAATTGCAATCGATTGCAAACGACACCTTCCTGTTCGCCACCGTGCTGCGCAACGACAGCACGCTGGTGCAGACCTGGCCGCACATCGAACTGGCGCTGACCGACACCGCCGACAAGACGCTGGTCCGCCGCGTCATCAAGCCTGCCGACTACCTGCCGCCGCGCACCGACACGCGCCGGGGCTTCCCGGCCAAGACCGAGCAGCAGGTGAAGGTCTACTTCAAACTGAACGGCGTGACGGCCTCCGGCTACCACATCGCCATCTTCCATCCCTGACACGCCATGACCCAGAATAAAACCGCCCTGATCTGCGGATCGCTCGCCTTTGACAAGATCATGCAGTACCACGGCCGCTTCGGCGAAGCGCTGCTGGCCGACCAGCTGCATAAGGTGAACGTCTCGTTCCTGGTGCCGACCCTGCGCACCGAATACGGCGGCTGCTCGGCCAACGTGGCGTACAACCTGAACATGCTGGGCGGCGACCCGCTGATCATGGCGACCATCGGCCAGGACGGCGGCGAATACATGGAACGCTTCGCGCAGCTGGGCATCGAGACCCGCGCGATCCGGAAGATCGCCAGCGCCTACACCGCGCAGTGCTTCGTCACCGCGGACCTGGACGGCAACCAGATCAACGCCTTCCACCCTGGCGCGATGGAACACTCGCAGGAACTGTATGCGGGCGACGTGGGACAGGTGGCGATCGCCATCATCGGCCCGGACGGCCGCGAAGGCATGGTCAAGCACGCCGCCGACTGCGCCGCGCTGGGCATCCCGTTCATGTTCGATCCGGGCCAGCAGCTGCCGCGCTTCGACGGCGCTGAACTGATCCGCTTCATCGACCAGGCCACCTACCTGGCCGCCAACGACTACGAATTCGAACTGCTGATGGACCGCACCGGCCTGACGCTGCCGGAGATCGCCTCGCGCTTGGAAGCGCTGATCGTCACGCGCGGCGCGCAGGGCTCGGAGATCTACGCGGGCGGCGAACGCCACCTGATCCCGGCCGTCACCGCCGAAAAGGTGGTCGACCCGACCGGCTGCGGCGACGCCTACCGCGCCGGCCTGCTGTACGGGATCACGGAAGGCTTCGACTGGCCGACCACGGGCCGCCTCGCGAGCCTGATGGGTGCACTCAAGATCGCGCACCAGGGTGGCCAGAACCACGCCTTCACCCGCGACGAAATCGCCACCCGCTTCCACGCCGCTTTCGGCTACGCCTTCTAGAGAATTGCGGGAGGGGGGGCAACGCCCTAGGCGCGCAGAAGCTCCGCGACACGCCCGGGCGTCAAGCCCTCCGCCATCACCACGATCAGTTTGCGCTTATTGGTCAGCCCGTGGGTAATCTCCACGGCGCTGCGGGGAACCGACAGCATGGAGGCAACCCAGCGCACCAGCGCCTCGTTCGCCTTGCCCTCGATGGGCGCTGCCTGCAGTTTGATCTTGAGGGCGTCGTCCAGCACGCCCACCACTTCCGTCTTCTTCGCGTTCGGCTGGATCTGCACCGCAAGACGCACGCCGCCAGGAACGGCGGCACACCAGCCTTTGGTCATGCAAACCCGAACAGCATGCGCAGCAGGAGCAGCGCAATCTGGAGCAGGATGATCGCCACCAGCATCGACAGGTCCAGCCCGCCGATCAGCGGGACGACGCGGCGCAGTGGCCGCAGCAGCGGGTCGTTGAGGGCGCGCACGAAAGGCGCCAGCGGCGCATGCGGGTTCACCCAGCTGAAGATCGCCTCGATAATCAGCATCGCGATGAAGCCGTAGATAATCCAGGTGAGGAAGCGGTACAGCGCAGCGACGAGGACCACCTCCCAGCTGGCACCGACAAAGAACATGATCGAGGTGGCGAGCAGCACGATCAGGAATCCGCCAATCAGGCTGGCCCAATCAAAGCCGCCCACGCCAGGGACGATGCGGCGCAGCGGGCGCACCAGCCAGTCCGACAGCGTAAAGATGAACTGCGCCACCGATTGCGGCGGGCGCACACGGATGGCCTGCATCCAGAACCGCAACAGCAACACACCGCCGAGGATCGTGGCGGCGGCATTGATGATTAACTGGACGATATCAAACACAAACACTCCTCAATAAAAAAAACCGCTGTGTGACTGATCACACAGCGGTATTCTGCCCTATTCCAGGCCCAGCTGCGATTACGGACGGCTGCTGGTCGGGAATGGCCATGCTGCTGCAGGAGCGAGCACGGTCTTGGCAGCTGGTGCTGCCGGTGCTGGCGTCGATGCTGCTGGCTTGGTCTCTGCTGCTGCCGGCTTGGCTTCTGCTGGCTTGGCTGCCGGTGCTGCTGCCTTAGGAGCTGCTGCCTTTGGGGCTGCTGGCTTCTTGGCCGCTACTGGCTTAGCTGCTGGCTTAGCAGCTGCTTCAGGCTTTTTTGCTGCAGGCTTAGCCGCTGCCTTTGCTGCTGGCTTCTTAGCTGCCGGCTTTGCTGCTGCCGACTTGGCCGCTGGTTTTGCTGCTTTGGCTGCCGGCTTGGCTGCCGCCTTCTTTGCTGCTGGCTTAGCTGCGGCCTTCTTGGCTGCTGGCTTGGCTGCGGCTTTCTTGGCTGCTGGCTTAGCTGCTGGCTTGGCTGCTGCCTTCTTTGCTGCTGGCTTGGCTGCTGCTTTCTTCGCTGCTGGCTTGGCTGCTGCCTTCTTTGCTGCTGGCTTAGCTGCTGCTTTCTTCGCTGCTGGCTTGGCTGCTGCCTTCTTTGCTGCTGGCTTAGCCGCTGCTTTCTTTGCTGCTGGCTTGGCTGCTGCCTTCTTGGCTGCTGGCTTAGCTGCTGCTTTCTTCGCTGCTGGCTTGGCTGCTGCCTTCTTTGCTACTGGCTTGGCTGCTGCCTTCTTTGCTGCTGGCTTAGCTGCTGCTTTCTTCGCTGCTGGCTTGGCTGCTGGCTTAGCTGCTGCCTTCTTCGCTGCTGGCTTTGCTGCTGGCTTAGCTGCTGCCTTCTTCGCTGCTGGCTTGGCTGCTGCCTTCTTCGCTGCTGGCTTAGCTGCTGGCTTGGCGGCTGCCTTCTTCGCTGCCGGCTTGGCGGCTGCCTTCTTCGCTGCTGGTTTAGCTGCAGCTTTTTTTGCTGCTGGCTTGGCAGCAGCCGCTGGTTTAGCGGCTGCCTTCTTCTTGGTATCGTCTTTCTTAGCGGCTGTTGCCATTTGAGTTCTCCTTCATCTGCGATGAAAAATGTAGCTTCAATGTTTGAAACCCGTCCGGCCCAAAGAACCAGGCCAGGCGAATTATTCATCGGCACAAACCGCGTCTATCGGCGTTTGTGCTAATGAATCCGGCACCAGCTGAACTGCTGCAACTCCTCACGAATTGCAGCACTTCAGCCATCGTCGCTTGCGCGACGTATCTGTTTACTACCGCTGTCCCCACCCGTCCAAGCCACCCCGAAAACGAAAAAGCCGCCTTGCCCGACTCAATCAGGCAATGCGGCTTTGCGAATTCGGCGATGGTTTTAACGGCATATTTGTCGGGTTCAGCTTCCCACTTTTGATCGGTTTTTTTGCGTTCGCACGTACAAAAAATTTTTGTTTTCGTGTTGCGGCAAATTCAATCACGTAAAGTACACGAAAACCTTGTCAATGCGCAACTAGTGCGGCGAATTTTCTCACGCTTTTCCGCATCGGGCCGCACGCCATGCAGAGCCCGTTTCGCATTTTGCGTCCGCGCGTGCGGTCATTGGCGCGGAAATGCCACCGCACCGAAAACGTTGTTCATCAAAGTAGACCAATTGCCAATTGGGTTTCTTTGAAATGCAGGCGCGCGTGTGCGCCCGCATCGCGGCCACATCGAACATGCGCGTGGAATCGCCGCGACTGTGTTCTGCACGCGACACTCCTTCACCACTCGCACGCAAAAAAGCGCGCGCGTTCGACCAAGATTCGCGTCGGCGCGCGCGCGTCCGCGCTACCTGCGCATCGCGCGCAAGCGCCGCATCGCGAGTTCACGCCAGGCCGGACTACCATACCCGCTCACCAGGTCACGCCCGGCTTCGGTCCACGCTGGATCGGACGCATCCAGGCCAAGCAGCTCGATGAAGTGGCGGTCCACCACGATGAACTGTCGCCGGTACGGGAGCAGGTAGAGCGAAGACGATGCGTCGTGGATCGCGCGGGCTTCGGCATAGTGGGCGAACCACTGGTTGGTCAGCGCCTCGCAGGCGTTGTCATACCAGAGCGTGCCTGCGTCGTCGCCATCGGGGGCCACGCCGCCGAGCACGCGTCGCGCGTGGTCCCAGTGCTGGAATCCGGCGCGGGCGGAGGCGATGTTCATGCAGTGGGTGAGCGTCCATTCGGCAGGTTCCGCCCAGCGGCGGGATGCCGAAACGGACCGGGCGAGTTCGATGGCCCCGGCTTCCTGCCGGCGCAAAGCGTTCAGCAGCAGGCGTGCGCGTACCTTGATTTCGTTGGCGGGAACCGCGGAGGTGGTTTGGCGAGTCGAAGCGTCGCCGTTCAGGGGGAGATTGGTCATGATGCCTTCCATTCGTTATCGATGGCTTCCCGCTAAGCCGAACGAACAGATTGATCATATCCAGAGAAATCGGATTGAAGGGTGAGCGCCTCTTTTGCGGGAAGGCGCCCCTGTGCACCTGGCGCGAATAGTAGCACGCCGTCGTCCCAGCGGAGGCTGGGACCCATACTGAGCGTCCCATCGCGCCGGTTCCTGTCACGCCACCTCAGTATGGATTCCTGCCTTCGCAGGAATGACGGGGCTACACGCTCAGCGCGCCGCGGAAGCCACGGCTGCCGTAATAGGATTGGGCGCCGTTGTGATAGACGAATACCCGACCGAAGCGAAAGTCGCCGAAGATCGCGCCGCCCAGCTTGCGGATGTCGGCGGGCGTATTCAGCCAGCTGGACGTCTTGGCGTCGAACGAGCCCAGGGTCTGCAGGTGGCGGTACTGCTCCTCGGTCAGGATCGAGATGCCCATGGCCTCGGCCAGGTCCACGGCCGTGTTCTCAGGCCGGTGCTCCTTGCGGGACTCGAGGCCGGCACGGTCGTAACAGAGGCTGCGCCGCCCCGAGGGACTCTCCGCCGAGCAGTCGTAGAAGATGAATTCGCCCGACGCCTTGTCATAGCCGACGACGTCCGGCTCGCCGCCGGAGTGTTCCATCTGCGCCAGCGACCAGAGCTTTTCCGGATGTGCTTCCAGCCGGGCCGCGATTGCAGCCCACTCCAGGCCGGGGTGGCGCTTCATATTCGCCTCGAAACGGGTCTTCAAGGTGTCCAGCAGCCCTGCACTTTGCTCCATGCTCCCCTCCACAAAACGTCCTGGTAATAAAAAAGCGCCGAGCAAGTCGGCGCTTTTCGATCGTCCTCGTATCAGGATTAGGTCAGTCCCAGTTCAAGGCGCCACCGAAGAAATTGCATCCCCCTCTTCAGGTCGACACCTCCAAAGTGACAGATGACCGTGATCAAGCATCTTCTAATAATGCGATCGCGGCATCGCGAACGCCAATGGCAACCACGGTCAAAGCCTCATCAATATCGCCCCACGTCATAACCGCCTTGCCATCTGTCGGGAGGGCTTTCAAACGCCCTAAGGGAGATTTATTCCACAAACAGCTTCTAAGAATCACCGGAATTACTTTCGCGTCGCCTTCCGCCTCTCGTTCCAGTGCTTTTTCTAGCTCTACAGCATAGCAATACTTGGAATTGATGAAGTCTATACTTACAAGGGCCAAGACAACGTCTGCACTACTCAATTTTTTTGCGATTTCGGCATCCCAATCATCACCAGCTTTAATTTGATGATCAACCCATATCGCAATCAAACCCTCATTTTCAAGAGGCCGTAAATGATTTATTAGCCGGTCCTTTAGATCTTGATCTTTGTGACTATAAGAAACGAAAACCTTCATTCGATCCGCCTTCTTATTCGCCGCAAGTGCAACCAACCCTCCACGACCGCGCTTTACCACAATAAGCTCCTCTTGCCGTAAAGAGCTATGAATGGCTTTGTACTTCGACTTTTCCCACTTCAGTTCAACACGCAGTGTGTCATTGGTCACAAAACCGCCCTCTGGGGCGGAAAGCTTTTCCAAGCGCTTAAGGAAAAGATCTCTATCGCTAATACGCGCCATATGGCTCCATTTAAATTGTCCTATAAAACGTATACCGAGAGAGGACTTTGATCAGACAGAAGTTCCGAAATTAGCAATGTCGCTCACTACTTACCTCTTAAAACCAAATTCCAGTCAATTTCGAATCCAGCAGCTTGGAGCTCTCGCGCCAGCGCGCCTTTCCATACCCCCCCGGAATCAAAATCCTCGTACAAAACCCCTCCAAAATCAGATGGAAGTTCAAGTTCGCCTCTCTTCAGCGCACAGACATGGCTGCGGCCAAGTCGTCCGATAAAATATCCGAGTTCTAACATCACGTTCTGCCGCACTCGCGAACGTTGCTGTCCACCTAGCACGCTTCCCACATCGTCCGGTGTAAGCAGCACAACGGCAAATCCCACATCGCTGTGGGCTTCGATCTTCTCGATAACCGTGCGACCCAAATTCGCCTGCTCATGAAGAACGATTGGCTCAAATTCGATTTTCTCTAAGAATCGAGCAACCGAATCAAGGATTGAATGATCGTGGCCATGCACGACAAAAATTTTTCGCGTAGGCAGATCGGGCCTCGAATTAATTTGCGCCACTTCCTGCGTTCCAGTGGCCGCAGTAAGAAAATTGATATAATCCCGCACAAACGGAACAAGAATTTGCTCAACCATTTTTTGCAAATTGGACGAAATACTCCCGCCGGCATAGCAAAAAGTGAATGAGAAATCTACCGCCCAACTCGGTTGTTCGGCGAAGCGGTCTACTAACTTGATGGCAAGACCAAGCTCAGCTTCCGTATCCATGGGCCATTCGAGCTGGGCACTGCCGACCATACTCCCTGCGGTAGCTTCTCCGGCAGCAATCCATGCATCCAGATCGACCATTTCTGCCAGCTGGGACGTCAAGTCTTCAAGTTGCTGATCATGAAGCAGTCTCGACAGCTTTTTTATATATCGGGAGAACGAATTAAAGTCAGACGACCTCAAATCAGAGACCGTATTCTCAATATCACGCAGCAATTTTGGGTGTATCAAGCGCCATCTCCGAGAGAAATCTACCTATCCTATCAGTCTCGCCTGGCCACCCATTGAGTATGCTCTCGCGAGAAAGCATTCTCGGCATCTCCGACGAAGTGGGAAAATTTCGCATCACCAGATACATTGAACAGCTGCTCTCGAATCAAACTAATTTCTTGTGCGGTTAGCGCGTATGAGGCGCTTAACTCGCGATATCGTTTAGCTTGAGTCCAAGCAAGTAGTGCTCCAGCAATGGCAATTGCTATATCAGTCGGCCAAAACTGCTCATCTGAATACTTTATTCTAGAGAGTGCGAGTCCGATAGCGATGATGTTCGCAGCACACAGCACAACGAAAAAGATCGTCGCCGCTCTATCATTAGCCCGAGCTTTGCCTTGATACCAGTTCAGTTGATCGCAAATACGTCCCTGAAGATAAAATTCTTTCCGCTTTGAAAAAGAAAGAGCACGCGTCGACACCATGAAATTAGTTACTTGATAGCTCATACTTTCATCAAGTAACTTCTTCGATATTTCTGTATTACTCCCTCTCAATTTAGCTAGGACCTCAATGAATGCCAATCGCGCCTGTGCGTCGGGCACATTGTAGGGCTCAGCCCTCATCATGTATCGCCACGTTACCGTTTTTATTGATTCCGCCAAGGCTCTCCCGCCATACCAAATCCTTTCCGGGCGCGCGAAGCCCAAGTATAATGCACAGCCCAAACTGAGTAAAAGCACGGTGGCTTGAGCGTAGGCGATTTCGACAAGCGGAAGGTCAAAAACAGACAGCGTTGCAGCGATGACAAGTAAGAATAAATTGAGGAAGAGAACTTTAAAAAAATGTGTCTGCGCTTTGCTTGCTAATCGGTCCCCGGCACGGTAGAGGGCAGGATAATCTTCATCCTTCATTCGATCCCCAGACTGGAATATGTAGCGGCAGGATAAAAGCAGTCGGTGATCCCTTGCGCAACATATTGGTGGTAGTTGGCGCAAAAATCATCGAGAGCGAGCCTGATAATTTTCATTTTGAATGGGACATGAACAACACACTTATTTTTTAAGATGGGTGGGCAAAGTTTTCCGTCCATGATGCGAAGGCCATTGAGGTTTACAGCGACGATCGGAATACCCAAGTCGATACAGCATTCGATTTCCCATCGCACGTACCGATACAGATTTTTTGTATTCTCCCCAATCAAGACAATGGCCTGCTTCGCGTTGGCCAGCCGCTCGCGTAACTTTCTTTTGACCGTAGACTCCGCACTGCCATCGCGCAGAGCATTAAGGTCGTGGGCATCGAAAAAATTAAAGTCGACCGTTTCGAGGGCATTCCACCCTTTCATTCGGCCATACGCCCAAATATCTTCATCCCCATCGAAGATCACATAAGTCTTATTTCGGTAACTCATTTGTCTCCTTTTTTTGCAAAGGGTGCAGTCGCCACGTTGTCGACTTAGGCGACTGCTAAGACAAGCAGCGATAAATCAATAATTAGTCCCAGTTCAGGGCGCCGCCGGTCTGGTACTCGGTCACGCGGGTCTCGAAGAAGTTGCGTTCTTTTTTCAGGTCGATCATCTCCGACATCCACGGGAACGGGTTTTCCTCGTTCGGGAACAGCGGCTCCAGGCCGATCTGCACCGCGCGGCGGTTGGCGATGAAGCGCAGGTAGCCCTTGAACATGGTGGCGTTCAGGCCCAGCACGCCGCGCGGCATGGTGTCTTCCGCGTAGCGGTACTCCAGGTCGACCGCTTTCAGGAACAGCGTCTTGATCTCTTCCTTGAAGGCCGGGGTCCACAGCAGCGGGTTTTCCATCTTGATCGTGTTGATCAGGTCGATGCCGAAGTTGCAGTGCATGGACTCGTCGCGCAGGATGTACTGGTACTGCTCGGCGGCGCCCATCATCTTGTTCTGGCGGCCCAGCGCCAGGATCTGGGTGAAGCCGACGTAGAAGAACAGGCCTTCCATCAGGCAGGCGAACACGATCAGGGACTTGAGCAGCTTCTGGTCCTGCTCCACGGTGCCGGTCTTGAACTCAGGATCGGTCAGCGTGTCGATGAACGGGATCAGGAACTGGTCCTTGTCGCGGATCGAATCGATCTCGTTGTAGGCGTTGAAGATCTCCTTCTCGTCCAGGCCCAGCGACTCCACGATGTACTGGTAGGCGTGGGTGTGGATCGCCTCTTCGAACGCCTGGCGCAGCAGGTACTGGCGGCACTCGGGGGCGGTGATGTGGCGGTAGGTGCCCAGCACGATGTTGTTCGCGGCCAGCGAGTCGGCGGTGACGAAGAAGCCCAGGTTGCGCTTGACCAGGCGGCGCTCGTCTTCGGACAGGCCGTTCGGGTTCTTCCACAGCTCGATGTCGCGCTGCATGTTCACTTCCTGCGGCATCCAGTGGTTGGCGCAGCCGGCCAGGTACTTGTCCCATGCCCATTTGTACTTGAATGGGACCAGCTGGTTCACGTCGGTCTTGCCATTGATGATGCGCTTGTCGTCGGCGTTAACGCGCTTTGCCACCTGCTCTGCGGTGGCGCCGGTGTCGGCTGGGGCTTGTGGACGCGCGGCTGGCGCGGCGCTGGAAGCGGCTTCGTCATCCCAAGATAGCATTGTGTTCGTCCTCGTTTATTTTGTAGGTGGTTCTGTTCTGGCTGAAAAGCTGGGGACGGTCCCCGTTGGGGACAGTCCCCTGGGCTTAAGGCGGGGGACAGTCCCATAGGGACAGTCCCCTCTTCGCTTAGGTTACTGGCAGGCTTCGCATTCCTCGAAACCGTCGTCGCCTGGACGCAGGTAGCAGGCGGCGCCTTCTTCGACTGCTGCCGGCGCTGCAGCTGCGGTGACCGCTGCTGCAGCCGCCGTCGCCGAGGCGGACATGCCGCCGTCCACTGCCACTGCGTTCAGCGCGCCGGTGCGGGAGGTCGACTTCTCCATGTGCGTCGCGGCGATCGTGCGCAGGTAGTAGGTGGTCTTCAGGCCACGCAGCCATGCCAGCTTGTAGGTCTCGTCCAGCTTCTTGCCCGATGCGCCGGCCATGTAGATGTTCAGCGACTGGGCCTGGTCGATCCACTTCTGGCGGCGCGATGCGGCTTCCACCAGCCAGGTCGGCGAGACTTCGAACGCGGTAGCGTAGATGTCGCGCAGGTCCTGCGGTACGCGGTCGATCTTGGAGAGCGAGCCGTCGAAGTACTTCAGGTCGGCGATCATCACTTCGTCCCACAGGCCGCGCGCCTTCAGGTCGCGCACCAGGTAGGCGTTGATCTCGGTGAACTCGCCCGACAGGTTGGACTTCACGTACAGGTTCTGGAAGGTCGGCTCGATGCAAGCGGACACGCCGATGATGTTCGAGATGGTCGCGGTCGGAGCGATCGCCACGCAGTTCGAATTGCGCATGCCGTGCTGCTTGATACGCTCGCGGACCACGGTCCAGTCCATCTTGGACGAGGTGTCCTGCTGCAGGTAGTCGGCGCCGCGCTCTTCGGCCAGCAGCTTGATCGAGTCCTGCGGCAGGATGCCGCGGTCCCACAGCGAACCGGCGTACGACTCGTAGCGGCCGCGCTCTTCGGCCAGCTCTGACGATGCCAGGTAGGCGTAGTAGCAGACGGCTTCCATCGAGGTGTCGGCGAACTCCACGCATTCCTGCGAGGCGAACGGCACGCGCATCATGTGCAGGCAGTCCTGGAAGCCCATCACGCCCATGCCGACCGGACGGTGGCGCATGTTCGAGTTGCGGGCCTTGTCGACAGCGTAGTAGTTGATGTCGATGACGTTGTCCAGCATGCGCATTGCGGTGCGCACGGTCTTCTGCAGCTTGACGTGGTCCAGCTTGCCCTCTTTCATGTGGGCCGGCAGGTTCACGGAGCCCAGGTTGCAGACCGCGATTTCCGATTCATTGGTGTTCAGGGTGATCTCGGTGCACAGGTTCGAGCTGTGGACCACGCCCACGTGCTGCTGCGGCGAACGGATGTTGCATGGGTCCTTGAAGGTGATCCATGGGTGGCCGGTCTCGAACAGCATCGACAGCATCTTGCGCCACAGGTCCAGCGCCTCGACCTTCTTGAAGACGCGCATTTCGCCGCGCGCCGCCTTGGCTTCGTAGCCGGTGTAGGCTTCTTCGAAGGCCTTGCCGACCTTGTCGTGCAGGTCTGGCGCTTCCGACGGCGAGAACAGGGTCCACTGGCCCTTTTCCATCACGCGCTTCATGAACAGGTCCGGAATCCAGTTCGCGGTGTTCATGTCGTGGGTGCGGCGGCGGTCGTCGCCGGTGTTCTTGCGCAGGTCGAGGAATTCTTCCACGTCCATGTGCCAGGTTTCCAGGTAGGCGCAGACCGCGCCCTTGCGCTTGCCGCCCTGGTTGACCGCGACGGCGGTGTCGTTCACCACTTTCAGGAACGGGACCACGCCCTGCGATTTGCCGTTGGTGCCCTTGATGTGGGCGCCCAGCGCGCGCACCGGGGTCCAGTCGTTACCCAGGCCGCCGGCGAACTTGGCCAGCAGTGCGTTTTCCTTGATCGCGTCGTAGATGCCTTCCAGGTCGTCCGAGACGGTGGTCAGGTAGCACGAGGACAGCTGCGAACGCAGGGTGCCCGAGTTGAACAGGGTCGGGGTCGACGACATGAAGTCGAAGGTCGACAGCAGGTTGTAGAACTCGATGGCGCGCGCTTCACGGTCGGTTTCGTTCAGCGCCAGGCCCATCGCGACGCGCATGTAGAACGCCTGCGGCATCTCGATGCGCACGTCGCGCACGTGCAGGAAGTAGCGGTCGTACAGGGTCTGCAGGCCGATGTAGCCGAACTGCAGGTCGCGGTCCGCGACCAGCGCCTTGGCCAGCTTGTCCAGGTCGAAGGTTGCCAGCTGCGGGTCGAGCAGTTCGTTGGCGATACCCTTGGCGATGTACTGCGGGAAGTAGGTCACGTAGTGCGCAGCGGCCTTCGCCTGCGGCACTTCCTGGCCGAACACTTCCTTGCGGATGGTGTGCAGCAGGATGCGTGCGGTCACCTGGCTGTACGCAGGATCCTTTTCCATCAGCGCGCGGGCGGCCAGGATGGCGGACTTGTGCAGTTCTTCGACCGGCACGCCGTCGTACAGGTTCTTGACGGTTTCGGCCTGGATGGCTTCGGCGTCGACGTGCTTTTCGAGGCCGACGCAGGCGGCGCCGATCAGGGAGCGGACTTCTTCGATGTCCAGCAGGCGGCGGGTGCCGCCGTCGACCACGTGGATCTGCGGTGCAGCCACGACTGGCGCGCCTTGCGCTTCACGCGCGGCCTTGCGCTCTTCCATCTGCTTGGCGCGGTACAGCACGTAGGCGCGCGCGACGTCATGCTCGCCCGAACGCATCAGGGACAGTTCCACCTGGTCCTGCACGTCTTCGATGTGGAAGGTGCCGCCGGACGGCTGGCGGCGCACCAGCGCAGCCACCACGTTGTTGGTCAGCTGTTCCACCAGGTCGCGAATGCTCGCGGACTGGGCGGCCTGGCCGCCGTTGACGGCGATGAAGGCCTTGGTCATCGCGACCGAAATCTTGGACGGCTCGAACGCGACCACGGCGCCGTTACGGCGGATGATGCGGTAGTCGCCGCGCGAAGCCGCCTCGGTGGCCGACACGTCAGCGCGTGGTGCGGCCGTGGTAGCGGAAGCGTGGGAAGTGGAAATGTCTTGAGAAGTTTGCATTGGGCCCCCAACAGTGCGACGGTCGTGCCGCCGCTTCGTTATTCATTAATAAGGCAGAAAAAACCCCGCCAACCGATGCCGCCAGCTGGCTTTCGCTTCAATTGTGTGGAATCTACTACTTGGGGAGAGTTCCCCGTTTTGCTACTACATCTAGTGATGAGTCTTAAGATGGGACTAATTGTAGTGCCTGAAATTGCCCTGTGCAACAACTCCAAACCTAAATTTTTGTCTATTTTTTTCCCGTGCACACTTGACTTTGGAAAGGCCGCGAACGGAAAGCCTTGCGCGGTTAGCGAGCACTAACTTACGTATGCATGAGGCTCCGGGAACGGGACTGTCCGCGGCGGCGCCAAGGCGGCAATACCGTCCCCGGCTTTTTGGCGGAATCGCCATATAAATAGTCATTTCCGCCAAACGCTGGCAGACGGGGCACCGCTATTCGGGCGCCTGGATGTCCAGCTTCTGCATCTGATAACGCAACTGCCGGAAGCTGATCCCCAGCAGTTGCGCCGCCTGGGTGCGGTTGAACTGCGTCTGCGCCAGTGCCCGCAGGATGATCTCCCGCTCCACCTGTTCCAAATAAGCGGGCAGGTCGCTCGGCAGCGTATCCGGCACATGGGGCAACGAGGGCCGCGCCGCAGCCGGCGCTACCGCCGGTGCGCCACGCTCGGCGACCTCCGGTTGCGCGGAAACCGGGTGCGGCGGCGGTGGCGCTGGCGGCACGAGCGCCGCTGCCGGCACCCGCTGCTCGGCCGGCCGCGCCGCCTTGAGCGACAAGTCCCCCACTTCGATCACGCCGTCCGCGGCAAATGCCAGTGCGCGTTCCAGCACGTTCTCCAGCTCGCGCACATTGCCCGGGAAGCTGTACGCCCGCAGCGCATCCATCACGCCCGGTCCCAGCCGCGCCGGAGCCTGCCGGGCCGGCGCCAGCCGCGCCAGCACCGCATCGGCCAGCATCGGCAGGTCGTCCAGGCGCTCGCGCAGCGGCGGCAGCGCCAGTTCGATGACGTTCAAGCGGTAGAACAAGTCCTGCCTGAACTTGCCGTTTTCAACACACTTCGCCAGGTCCTGGTGCGTGGCGCTGATGATGCGCACGTCCACCGGCTCCTCCACGGTCGCGCCGATCTTGCGCACGCGGCGCTCCTGGATCGCGCGCAGGAGCTTGACCTGCATCGCCAGCGGCAGGTCCGCCACTTCGTCGAGCATGAGCGTGCCGCCATTGGCGGCCTGGAAGAAGCCGTCGCGCTCGTCCGCCGCGCCCGTGAACGCGCCCTTGCGGTAGCCGAAGAACTCCGCTTCCATCAGCGCCTCCGGGATCGCGCCGCAGTTCACCGCGATGAAGGGCTTGCCGGCGCGCGTCGACTGCGCGTGGATTTCGCGCGCGGCCAGTTCCTTGCCGCTGCCCGATTCGCCGGTGATGGAAATCGGCGCCATCGAGCGCGCCAGCTTGCCGATCTGCGCGCGCAGCGCCTGCATTTTCTCGGAGCCGCCGATCAGGCGCGACGGCGGCGTGGCCGCGGCCGCGTCCGGACCCGGCGCGGACAGGCGCAGCGCGGACTGCACCATCACGCGCAGTTCGTCCAGCACCACGGGTTTGGAGACGTAGTCGAAGGCGCCCGCCTTGAGCGCGATGACGGCGTTGTCCGCCGAACCGTACGCGGTGACCACCGCGATCGGCGTCGACTTGTAGCTCGCGGCTACCTCGCGCACCAGTTC
The DNA here is from genome assembly GCF_042683405.1 of Pseudoduganella sp. GCM10020061. Taxonomy (NCBI): domain Bacteria; kingdom Pseudomonadati; phylum Pseudomonadota; class Betaproteobacteria; order Burkholderiales; family Oxalobacteraceae; genus Pseudoduganella; species Pseudoduganella sp. GCM10020061. Next base: position 597,255 of record NZ_JBHUJS010000003.1, read on the forward strand.
CAGTCCCAGCCCGTCGGGCAGGCGCATGTCGGTCAGCACCAGCGCGTAGCTGTTCTCCTTGAGGAAGGCGCGCGCTTCGCGCAGCGTCTCGGCGCTGTCGACGTCGAGCCCCATCCGCACGAGCGTGATCTCGAGCAGCTCGCGCAGGTCTGCTTCGTCGTCGACTACCAGGATGCGGGGTGAACTCATTGAGTGCTGCCTTTCAAATCTGCTTGCGCTAGATGCCGTTGCGCTGGCCGAAGGTGATCACGAACCTGCCGCTTGCCTTGCGCTGGTTGCCGTGCATGCCGTCGAAGCGGTATTCGTAGTCGAGGTTGGCGTGGTTGTTCATGCACAGTTCGCGCGCCAGGTACAGGCCCAGGCCGGTGCCTTTGCTGGAGGTGGTGTAGAACGGCTCGAACAGGTGGGCACGCACATCGGGCGTGATGCCGGGGCCGTCGTCCTGCACGTGCAGCTCGGTCCGGCCATCGCTCACGGCGTACAGCCGGATGCTGCCCGGCGCCCCGCTCGCGTAGCGCACCGCGTTGTTGAGCAGGTTGGCAATCACCTCGCGCAGGTGCAGCGGATCGAAGCGCACCGCCGGGTTGGACCGCGCCTCGAAAGCGACTATACCATCGGCCAGCTTGTGGGTTTCCTGGAACTCCGCCACCACCTCGGCGAGGAAGGCCTGCAAATGCACCGGCTCGCCGTGCGGCTGCACCTTGCGCGACAGCTGCAGGATGTCCTCGACCATGCGGTTCACGCGGCCGACGTTGTCGCCCACGATCTTGAGCAGGCGCTTGTGCGGCTTCTCGACCAGGTCCTCGGCCAGCAGCGACGTGGCATGGCTGATGGCCGAGAGCGGATTGCGCACCTCGTGCGCGATCGAGGCGGTTAGCCGCCCCATCGATGCCAGCTTGAGTTCCTGCGCCTGGTTCTCGATAGCGCTCACGTCCTGCAGGAAGATCACGCAGCGGTCGGACGCCGGGTCGGGCGTGTGCGCGCGTGCGAAACGCAGTTGCAGATGGGCGGAGGTGCCGCGCCGTCCGCTCCACACCGGCGCGCCGGCGCCGCCCGCGTCGGCCACCGGCTTGATATGGACGAACGCGACGCGCTGCCCGTCCGGATCGTCGATCCATGCCTGGAACGCTGCCAGGATCGGTTCGAGCGCGGGCGCGGCGGCCAGCAGGAAGCCTCCGCCCACCGGCCCCAGGCCCAGCATGCGGCGGGCCGCCGGGTTGGCGGCGAACACATGGCCGTCGCGCCCCGTCACCAGCACGCCGTCGCCCATGTCGGCCATGACGATCTCGTTGACGGCCTGCTGGATCGCCAGGTCCACGCCGCGGCGCACGGCCAGCTCTTCCTGCCAGATCAGCTTGGCCGCGAGCCGGTTGACCACGAACACCGCGGCGAAATAGGCGGCGCCATACAGGCCGGTCTGCAGGTATGGGATGTCGCCGTCGGCAATGAACACCTTGTAGGTGGTCTCGGCCAGCATGAACAGCGCCACCACCGACGCGCAGAACAATGCCAGCAGGAGCGGCGCCAGGATCGCGGCGCCTGCGAGCGGGAACAGGTAGAGGATGGCCAGCCCGCTGCGCAGGCCGCCCGCGACCACGTACAGTGTCGAGATGATCGCAATGTCGACCGCCACCTGCGTCATCAGCTGCAGCAGGAAGCGGCGGCGCACGAAATAAGTGAGCGCGGCGAACCCCAGCGCGAACGCCAGGTAGGCCATGCAGGCTTCGGTGTAGAGCCAGGCGACCGGGCGGCCGGTAGCCGGACCAAGCACCGCGTAAGCCAGCAGCACCGCCGCGATGACGGCGCGGGTGATGTTCAGCGTGCCCAGCGACCGCCAGAATGTGGCGCGCGACTCCTGCGACAGCGCCTGGAAGCGTGCCATTTACTTGGCAGGCAGGCGGACGTGCGCCGGGCAGCAGTAGTCGAGACCGTCCGCGCGGACCGATTCGGAGGACGGGAAATATACGTGGCAATGGGCGCAGCGCGCCATCGCTTCAGGGCTGGCCGCGCCAGCCTGCGGCTGGTCGTCGCGGCGCGCGGCCGCTCCATGGCGGCGAATCTCCGAACGCAGTTTGGCGCGAATCGCCATGACTACCAGGACCACCAGCGCGATCCAGAACAAAAGGCGCATCATGCGAGTCCCCTGTGCAGCACAACTTCAAGTACAAAACGGCTGCCGACATACGCGAACAGCAGGGTGGCGAATCCGGCCAGGGTGAAGCGCAGCGCGGTCTTGCCGCGCCAGCCGCGCCACTTGCGGCCGGCCAGCAGCGCGCCGAACAGCAGCCAGGACAGCAGCGCGAACACGGTCTTGTGGTCCCACTTCAGCACCAGTCCGAACAGCTGCTCGGAAAACACCACGCCCGACAGCACGGTCAGCGTCAGCAGCGCAAAGCCGATCCCGATCATGCGGAACAGCAGGCGCTCCATGGTCATCAGCGCGGGCAGCTGGTCGATGGTGGAAGCGAGCCAGCCCTTGCCGGCGTCGCGGGTGTGCAGGCGCGTCTCCTGCAGCGCCATCAGCACCGCGTGGAATGCCGCGATCGTGAGCGTGCTGTAGGCCATGATGGCGATGGCGACGTGCCAGCCGAAAGCGCTCGCGCGGCCTCCCAGCGCCAGCAGCGAACCCGGGAAGGCCAGCGGCAGCGCGGCGGCGACGGCCGCGGCGGGCATGACCAGGCGGCGCAGCCCGTCCAGCGAGAAGTTGCGGTTTTCGATCCAGTACGCGAACACGGACACCCACAGCGCCGACGACAGCATCATCGCAAAGCCGACCCGCACCGCATCCTGCGCGCCTATATATAAATAGAGGCCGTAGCCATGGGCCAGCCAGGCGAGCGCGCTGGTGGCGGTCAGCGCGCCACGCATGCGCGCCGGGAGGACTGCGCAGACTCCGTACAGCACTGCGGCCGCGACAAGGAAAATATTTAGCATCGCTCCAGTTTACACCAACGGCGGCAACAGTTGCCGGCCACCTCGTCGGCCCGGCGCCAGGGCGGGACCCGGCTGGGCCCATACTGAGCTTCATGCGGGGCGCGCTCCGCATCTCAACCTCAGTATGGATCCCGGCATACGCTGGGATGACGGGTTGGAGATGTGGACGCAGGCGGTTGATGCGGAAGGGTTTTCACCCGACGCGCGCACTGTTTTTGGGCAAACCCCTTCTGCCCGATGGGGTAAAATGCCGCTTTGCGGATTTCTGCATTCCTCATCCAGATTGCCAGGTAGACCATGCTTGATAACTTGACCCAACGCCTTGCCAAAGTCGTCAAAACGATGCGCGGCGAGGCCCGCCTGACCGAGGCGAATACCGCGGAGATGCTGCGCGAAGTGCGCATGGCCCTGCTCGAGGCCGACGTGGCGCTGCCGGCGGTGCGCGAATTCATCGCGCGCGTAAAAGAAAAGTCGATGGGCGAAGAAGTCATCGGTTCGCTCAGCCCGGGCCAGGCCCTGGTCGGCGTGGTCCAGCGCGAGCTGGGCGTGCTGATGGGCGCGGACCTGGGACCGGAGGCGACCCAGCTGTCGTTTGCCCAGCAGCCGCCCGCGATCATCCTGATGGCCGGCCTGCAGGGTGTGGGTAAAACCACCACCGTCGGCAAGCTCGCCAAGTACCTGCGCGAAGAGAAAAAGAAGAAGGTCCTGACCGTCTCGGCCGACGTCTACCGCCCTGCCGCGATCGCGCAGCTGGAAACGGTGACCAAGCAGGTCGGCGCCGATTTCTACCCGTCCAGCGCCACCGACAAGCCGGTGGACATCGCGCTCGGCGCGCTCGACTGGGCCAGGAAGCACTACCACGACGTGCTGATCATCGACACCGCCGGCCGCCTGGCGATCGACGAAGCGATGATGCAGGAGATCGCGGCCGTGCACGCGGCGGTCAAGCCGATCGAAACGCTGTTCGTGGTCGACGCGATGGTCGGCCAGGATGCGATCAACACCGCCAAGGCCTTCAACGACGCGCTGCCGCTGACCGGCGTGGTGCTGACCAAGCTCGATGGCGACTCGCGCGGCGGCGCGGCGCTGTCGGTGCGCCACATCACCGGCAAGCCGATCAAGTTCGCCGGCGTCTCCGAAAAGCTGGACGGCCTGGAAGCGTTCGATCCGCAGCGCATGGCCAACCGCGTGCTGGGCATGGGCGACATCCTCGCGCTGGTCGAGGAAGCGCGCAAGGGCGTGGACGCGAAGGCGGCTGCGGACCTGGCCAACAAGATCAAGGTCGGCGGCCGTTTCGACATGAACGACTTCAAGGCGCAGCTGGGCCAGATGAAGAAGATGGGCGGCATGGCCAGCCTGATGGACAAGCTGCCGGCCCAGTTCCAGCAGGCCGCAGGCGGCGCCAACATGGACCAGGCGGACAAGCAGGTGCGCCGCATGGTCGGCATCATCGACTCGATGACCAAGGCCGAACGCGCCAAGCCGGAGCTGATCAAGGCCACGCGCAAGCGCCGCATCGCGGCCGGCGCGGGCGTGCAGGTGCAGGAAGTGAACCGCATGCTGGCGCAGTACGACCAGATGGCGACGATGATGAAAAAGCTCAAAGGCGGCGGCATGATGAAGATGATGCGCTCGATGAAAGGCATGATGCCTCCGGGGATGCGCTGATCGTAAAAAAAAAGCCGCTTTATGCGGCTTTTTTTCACTTCAGTCTCAGTCGGCGCAGCAGCGGCACTGAACGCGCCACCTCGGGGCCTTAGCCGACGCTTGGCTTGAGCATGCCGCCAATCCCGAAGGCGCCATAGACGTTTTGCATGATCTGCTCAAGCTGGTCGTTGTAAGGAGTGACCTGGCTCGCCATCCCGGTAAAGTCAACCGCTGTCCGGACCGGGCGCTGGCCTGCGGGTGTGGCGATGAGATCGACGATGGCCTGTGCAACCTTGCGTGGATCCTGCTCGGGATTCGACTTCAGCGCCGTCTCGAACGACTCCAGCGCATGCTGCGGTGCTTGCGCCATCGGACCGTAGCCGGCGTCGCGTCCCTGGTCAGTCGGCTTGATCAGATTATCGATGAAGCCCGTCAGGTATCCGCCCGGCTCCACGATGACACTCTCTACGCCGAATCCCCCCAGCTCGACACGATAGCTTTCGGCCATTGCTTCCACGGCCCATTTACTCGCATTGTATGGGCCGTAAAAAGGAAGCACCATGCGGCCAAGCAGGCTCGACACATGCACCAGCAGCCCGCGGCGCTGTGCGCGCAAGGTGGGGAGCGCCGCGCGGTTGACGCGCACCATGCCAAACACATTGATATCGAACAGTTTCTGCCAGTCTTCCGGCGTGAAGCTTTCCTGCAGGCCCATGACGCCATAGCCTGCGTTGTTGATCACCACATCCAGGCGTCCGCCAAGCTTGTCGAGCGCGGCTGCCATCCCGGCCTCGACACTCGCATCGCTGGTCACGTCCATGTCGACCAGCGCCACGCCGGCCCCGCGCAGCTCGGCAGCAACGACGCGGTTGCGTCCTTCGATGTCGCGCAGCGTGCCCACCACGTTGTGGCCAGCTTGTGCCAGCGCCAGCGTGGTCAGTTTGCCGAAGCCGCCGCCGGCGCCGGTGATGATGATGTTCTGTTGCATAGATTTCTCCTGTGTTTATGACGCTTGTTGGCCGAGCAGGCTGAAGCCGTGGCTCCAGTGCTGGTGGCGGAAACCGTAGGTGATCCAGATCATTGCAAGTGGCTCGAGCAGGCGGCTCTGTTCGATTCCGCCCAGGTCGATCGGGCCGCGCCAGCCGAAATGACGCAGGATTTCCGCGACGGAGCCTTTTGCCTGTTCGTCGTTGCCCGCTATGAACATGTCAGCCTGCCCGGCGTCGAAGTGCGGGCGTACCATCTTCCCAGCGGTGATGATATTGAAGGCTTTGACGACGCGCGCCCCAGGCAGCAGCCGCTGGACCGTTTCGCCGGCCGAGTCGGTATGGCCCAGGGCGAGCACCGGTACGCCGGCCGAGAAATCGAGCGGGTTGGTGGCATCGATGACGACTTTGCCCGCCAGCGCGGACGCCATGCCGGCCGACAGGGTTCCCGCGACGGCACTCCATGGGAGGGCGATGACGGCCAGGTCGGCAGCGTCTGCGGCCTCCGGATGGCTTGCAGCAGTCGCGCCCGGCACTTCCGCAAGCGCGGAACTGGCTTTCTCGCCGGCCGGCGTACGGGTGCCGAAAATGACTTTATGACCGGCTGCAATGAAGCCCTTGGCCAGCGCGACGCCAACGACGCCCGTGCCCAGGATGGCCACCGTGTAGTGTTTCATTCGTTCTCCTTGGAAGATGGATGCTGCGAACGACAGTGTGAAGCCGGTGAAGAATTAAAATAAGATAGGTGAAGGTTGATTGATTCGTAAATGGAGGTTGTGAATGGATGCTGCCCAGCGTGTCCCTGCGATACTGTCGTTCGTGCAAACCGCCGACCGCGGCAGTTTCGCCTCGGCCGCCCGTGCCCTCGGCATTTCGCCTGCCGCTGTCAGCAAGAACGTCGCCAACCTGGAAGCGGCGCTCGGCGTGCGCCTGCTGAACCGCACCACCCGCTCCCAGCGCCTGACGCGCGAGGGCGAAGCGTTCCTCGAGCGCGCCCGCGTCGCCATCGAAGCGCTGGAGGCCGCCGTCGACGCAGTAGCCGCGCAGCGCGCCGAGGTGAGCGGCACCATCCGAATTTCATGTGCCAACAACTTCGGACTCACCTACCTGATGCCGCTGGTACCGGGATTGCGCGCCCGCTATCCCGCGCTGGAACTCGAGATCGATTTCGATGACCGCCAGGTGGACATCATCGCCGAAGGCTATGACATTGCGCTGCGCGGCGGCCACAATGCGGACTCCAGCCTGGTATCGCGCCAGATTGCGGTCCTGCAGACGGTACTGGTAGCGTCCCCCGGCTACCTTGCGACCCACGGCGTGCCCGTCCGCGTCCGCGACCTGGCACGGCATCAGCTGATCAGCATTCGCTTTCTCAGCGGGCAGGTCTCGCCCTGGAATTTCACGAGGCCGGATGGCCCTCCCCTGGCGTACCGCCCGGAGCAGCCGGTACTGACGGTGTCGTCGCCATTCGCCGCGATCGATGCGGCCGCACGAGGCATCGGCATCGCCCAGGCCGGATTGCCGCATGCCTGGGAGCTCATCCGCGACGGCAAATTGAAGGTATTGCTCCCGCATGTGCACCAGGCGGGTTCGCGCACCCTCGCCATACAATTCCCGCACCGGGCGCTGGCGGCACCGCGCGTGCGAGCAGCGGTTGACTACCTGGCAGAAGGGTTCGCCGCCAACGAGGCGTTCAACATCACCCGGGACGAACTCGGCCCCTATTACGCCTGACCCGGTCGCGCGAGGATAACCATGCAAGCACTCATCTATGACCCTGCCACCGACACGTTTGCTGTCGCAGAACGCCCCCGGCCGCAATTGTCACCGTTTGACGTGCTGGTGAAGGTCCATGCCTGCGGACTGAATCCGGTCGATGCGAAGATCGACCAATGGCATGGCATGGTGCCCGCAATGAGCGACGCCTGGGTGGCGGGGCTCGACGTGTCGGGCGAGATTGCCGCTGTTGGCGCGGCGGTTTCGGGCTGGGCAGTTGGCGACCGGGTGCTCTACCACGGCGACATGTTCCGGCCGAACGGCGGATTCGCGGAATTTTCCGCGCACGATTCGCGCACGCTGCTGCCGCACCCCAGGCTCCCGGCGGAGATTGCCGCGGCAAGTCCGTGCGCCGGCTGGACCGCGTGGAGGGCATTGGTGGACAAACTGGGTGTCCGCGATACCGACCGCCTGCTGATCGCAGGAGGAGCGGGCGGCGTGGGGACGTTTGCCATCCAGCTGGCGCGCCATCTTGGCGTGCGCCAGGTGCTGGCCACTGCTTCGCCGCAGAACCATGGCCTGGTGCGCTCACTGGGCGCGACCGAGGCGATCGATTATCGTACCGGGGATGTGCCGGCGCAGGTGTTCGCGCGGACCGGCGGCCAGGGTGTCACTGCCGCCATCGATGCGGTGGGCGGCGACAACGATATCGTTGTCGCCAGCACGCTAGGGTACGAGGGAAGGATGGTGGAACTGGTGCGCACCGTCCGGCCGGAGGTTTATCCGGAAGCGTTCATGAACGGGCTCAGCTTCCATCAACTCAGCCTCGGGTCCGGCCATCGGCACGGAGCGCCGGGCCGGGCGTCCCTGCTGGCAGCGGGACGACAGGTCAGTGCCCTGCTCGAAGCCGGGTTGCTGATCGTCCCGCGGCTGGCGACGATTGGCTTGCACGAAGTCGGCGACGCCTTGAAGCGGATGCGCTCTCAGCACACGGTGGGCAAGATTGTGGCAATGCTGGTCGAGAACCGGTAAGCGCGGGGCGCCCGATCTTCACCGGCACGTCCCTCCCGTGTACTCCCAAGGCATCAAAAAGTGGCGAATCTCCCTCTATACAATGGGCTCAGGCGAAAAAATTACGAAAAGACTTGCAACAACGGAAAATCCCCACCAATATAAGCCGGTGCGAATCTGACAATCGCAATTTCCCATTGTTCGTTAAGGAGGCTCGAAGATGGCAACAGCCAAAAAAACCCCAGCAGCAGCTCCAAAGAAAGCGGCAGCAAAGCCAGCGGCAAAGAAGGCGGCACCAGCTAAGGCAGCAGCAGCCAAGCCTGCAGCAGCACGCAAGCCTAACGCAGCATTCATGAAAGCGATGACTCCATCGGCGAACCTGTCGGCCGTGGTCGGCGCGAGCCCGCTGCCACGCACCGAAGTGACCAAGAAGGTCTGGGAATACATCAAGAAGCACAACCTGCAAGACGCAGCAAACCGCCGCATGATCAACGCGGACGACAAGCTCAAGCCTGTCTTCGGCGGCAAAGCCCAGGTATCGATGTTCGAAATGACCAAGCTGATTTCGGATCACCTGAAATAATAAGAATACAGCTGGTATTGTCCACCCAATATCGCAAACGAAAAGCCCCGGCATGCCGGGGCTTTTACATTGGGGGCTGGGGTGGGGGACTGTCCCTACGCCGCTGAGCGGGCAGTTCTGCCCTCTTCCTCGTCAGAAGCCGAAGGCGGCCTTCATCAGGTCGAACACTTTCGTGTTTTCGATCGTGCCCTTGAACGCGGCGGAACCCGCGCCAATCGCGTACAGCTTCACGTCGCCGCCGCCGTGCGTTTCGCTGCGAATGCGCACACCGCTCTCCTGGTGGTACGCGTGCGCCTGCGCCAGTTCGCCGTCCACGTCCGAACGTTGCCCCGGCCGGTTCGGGCCGGTGCCGAACACCAGCGTGGTGAAGGTCTTGCCGTCCGCATCGCGCGCCGGCTGGCCGTCTTCCACGTTGCGCACGATGTCGAGGATCGGATTGCCGCGCTTCGAGTAACCGTTGATCTGCATGGTGTGGTCGTGGTCCGCGGTGACCACCAGCAGCGTGTTCTCCAGCTTCGGATCGGTCTCGCGCACCTTGTCCAGCACCGCCTTGATCGCGTCGTCGAACGCCACGGTTTCGATGACCGCGTTGCGCGCGTGCGAATCGTGCAGCGCATGGTCGATCTTGCCGCCTTCGACCATCAGGAAGAAGCCCTTGGGATTCTTCGACAGCATCTCAACCGACTTCACCGCCATCTCGGCCAGCGTCGGCTGCGCCGCATTGCGCTCGGACACATAGGCCAGGTGGCTCTCCGCCGAATACAATCCGATGAATTTGCCGGCCGGGCGTGCCGCCATCAGTTGCGTGCGGTCGCTGGCAACCGTGTAGCCGCGCGCGGCCAGTTCCGCCACCAGGTTGCGGCCGTCGGCGCGGCCCTTGGGGTTGCTCGCCTTGTCGAACGGCGTGAAGTGGTTGCGGCCGCCGCCCATCAGCACGTCCACGCCATCGAGCAGCGCGCTGTTGTAGCCTGCGCCGAACGGCACGACCGCGGCGGCGATCTGGTAGGCCATATCGCGGTGGCAGACATGCGAGAAGGTCGATGCCGGGGTCGCGTGCGTCAGCTCGGTGGTCGTCACGGCACCCACCGACTTGCCGGCCGCCTTGGCCAGCTCGAGGATCGTGGTGTACGGCTTGTCGGTGTCGTCGCAGCGCGGGATGGAACGGTTGCCGTTCGCGTCCTTGGCCGGGTCGAACGGCCTGGCCGCCGACGAGATCACGTCGTTGTTGATCTTCCGCCCCGTCATGTAGGCGCCCATCGACGGTGCGCTGTCGGTGGTCTGCGCGTCGTTGGAGTAGGTCTTGATGCGAGCTGTGCGCTCCCACTGCTCGAAGTGCAGCAGGCCCTCTTCCTTCGCCTTGTAAATGCGCGCGGCCGTGATCGCCGCCGGACCCATGCCGTCGCCGAGGAAGAAGATCACGTTGCGGGCGTCGCCCGCCTGCGCTGCCGTGCACGTGAATGCCAGCGCCAGCGCGGCGCAAATCGTCTTGTTTACCATTGTGCTGCCGCCTTGATCAGTTCAAATACACGGGTGTTCTCGATGGTGCCGCGGAAGGTCTCCGCGCGCGCGCCGGTCGCGCCCAGGTACACGTCGATGCCGCCATGGGTCTCGCGGCCCGGCTTCACGCGCACGGTTGCTTCCTGGTGGTACTCGTCGCCGGCCGCGGCCGCATCGGTCAGGTGCGGCGCATCGCCGCGGCTGCCCGCCACGCGGTTCTCGCCGTTGCCGAAACCGATGATGGTGAACGGCGCGCCATCCATGTCGCGCAGCGGCTTGCCGTCTTCCACCGATTTGATGATGCCGATGACGCCCGGTTCCGAGGCCGTGGTCGGGCCGGTGCGGCGCGCATAGCCGTTCAGCAGCAGCGTGTGGTCGTGGTCCGCGGTGGCCACGATCAGCGTGTTCTTCAGGCCGGGATCGAGCGCCTGCATCCTGTCGATGGCGGCCTTGAGCGCGTCGTTGAACGCGACCGTCTCCTGCAGCGCGCGTTTGCCCAGCGTGGCGTGCAGCGCGTGGTCGATGCGGCCGCCCTCCACCATCAGGAAGAAGCCCGACGGCTTTTTCGCCAGCACGTCGATGGCGGCCTCGGTCATCTGCTTCAGGCTCGGCTCCTTGGCCGGATCGCGCACGGCGTCGAAACTCATGTCGGCTGGTGCAAACAGGCCCACCATGCGTGCTGCCGGTTGCGCCAGGTCGGCGCTGGCGCTGGCGACGGTGTAGCCGCGCGCGCGCAGTTCGCCCAGCAGGTCGCGGTTGTCGGCGCGCGCGCCGCCTTTCGCGTGCGGGGTGAAGAATTGCAGGCCGCCGCCGAACAGCACATCGACGCCATCGCCGAGCGCCGGGTTGAAGCCCGCGCCGCCCGGCACCAGCTGCGCCGCGATATCGTTTTCCATCTTGCGGTGGCAGGCGTGCGCGTAGGTCGCCGCCGGGGTCGCGTCGGTGATGCGGGTGGTGGTCACAACGCCCGTACCCATGCCGCGCGCTTTCGCCAGCTCCAGCAGGTTGCGCACCGGCTTGCCGTCCTTGCAGGCGCTGACCTGGCTGTTGCCGTTCGCGTCCTTCGCCGGATACACGGCGCTGGTGTCGGTGCTCATGCCGACCACGTTGTTGTTCACCTTCACGCCGGTCATCAGTGCGGACATCGCCGCCGCGCTGTCGGTCACCTGCGCGTTGTTGGAGTAAGTCTTCACGAATGCCGACTCGGGCAGCTGGTCGATCGGCAGCATGCCTTCTTCGCCCACCGCGTAGATGCGCGCAGCGGTCAGCGTGGTGATTCCCATGCCGTCGCCGAGGAAAAAGATGATGTTCTTCGGTGCGGCGCCCTGGATTGCCGGCGCAGGCTGGGCCAGCGCGAGCGGCGCCTGCCGGGGTGCGCTTGCGCAGCCGGCCAGTGCCGCCAGCGCCAGCGCCGCGGCGATTGTCTTCAGTTTCATTGTGGTGCTTTCGTCGATGTGAGGTGGAAGCCCGGCTTGAACTCCCACTTCTTCCACGCCGCGAGGACGGCGTTGGGGTACTTCGGTTTGCCGCGGCTGCCGTTGTAGCGGCCGAGCGCGAGATAGAGGTTGCCGCGCTCGATGTCGATGTACATGCGCAGGATCGAGCAGCCGTAGCGCAGGTTGGTGTGCATGTCGAACAGCGCGCGGCGGTTGCTGTCGCCGATGACTTTCGTCCAGAACGGCATCACCTGCATGTAGCCGCGCGCGCCGACCACCGACACGGCGTATTTGCGGTAGGCCGATTCGACCTGGATCAGGCCGAGGACCAGGCCGGGCTCGAGGCCGGCGCGGGTGGATTCGTACCACACCGCTTCGAGGAATTCGATGCGGGCCTGCACATCGGGGATCTTGCGGTGCAGGCGGTCGGACATCTGCACCACCCACTGTTCGTAGTAGGCGCGCGCCTGCGCATTGCGGAAGCTCGGCTTGGGGGGACGGGCGTCGCGGATGGAGTTGGAAAGCGCCACGCGCACCGAGTCGGCCAGCGCTTCCTCTTTCTGGTTTCCCGCACTGGCCGGGGCCGCGTCCAGCAGCCCGGCCACGACCAGCATACAGGCGGCAGCCTTTTTGTACGCCCTGCCGATCACTGCTTCAGCTTGGCCTTGATGAAGTCGACCATGCCGGAAACCGGCACCTGGGTCGCCTCGGCGTCGCGGCGGCCCTGGTATTCCAGGTTGCCTTCCTTGAGGCCGCGGTCGCCGATCACCACGCGGTGCGGCACGCCGATCAGCTCCCAGTCGGCGAACATCGCGCCCGGGCGCAGGCCGCGGTCGTCGATGATCACGTCCACGCCGGCCGCTGCCAGCGCATCGTGCAGCTTGTCGGTTTCTTCCTTGACCGCTTCGCTGCGGTCGTAGCCCATCGGGCACAGCACCAGCGCGAACGGCGCGATCGAGGTCGGCCAGATGATGCCCTTCTCGTCGTAGTTCTGCTCGATCGCCGCGCCCAGGATGCGGGTCACGCCGATGCCGTAGCAGCCCATTTGCAGCGGGACCGGCTTTTGCGCTTCGTCCAGGTAGGTCGCGCCCATCGCTTGCGAGTAGGCGGTACCGAGCTGGAACACGTGGCCCACTTCGATGCCGCGCTCGATCGCCAGCACGCCCTTGCCGTCCGGCGACGCGTCGCCTTCGACCACGTTGCGCAGGTCCTCCACTTGCGGCTCGGCCACGTCGCGGCCCCAGTTCACGCCGGTGTAGTGAAAGTCCTTGTCGTTCGCGCCGCAGACAAAGTCGGCCATGTTGGCGACGGTGCGGTCGGCCACGACCTTGAGCGGCAGCTTGGCGCCGACCGGGCCAAGGTAGCCCGGCAGCGTGCCGTAGGCTTCGACGATTTCCGCTTCGGTCGAGAAGCGGTGGTTGGCCAGGCCCGGCACCTTGCCGACCTTGACTTCGTTCAGCTCATGGTCGCCGCGCAGCAGCAGCAGCCAGTACTCCTTGGCGCCCTCTTCCTTTTCCACCGTCAGCGCGATCGATTTGACGGTGCGCGACAGCGGCAGGCCGAGGAACTCGGCTACCTGTTCGCACTTGGCCTTGCCCGGCGTGGAGACTTTTTCCATCTGCTGGGTGGCAGGGGCGCGCTCGGCGGCCAGCGGCATCGCCTCGGCCGCTTCCATGTTGGCGGCGAAGTCGGAGGTCGGGCAATACACCAGCGCGTCCTCGCCGGTGCTGGCGATCACGTGGAATTCATGTGAGCCGGTGCCGCCGATCGCGCCGTTGTCGGCCGCGACCGCGCGGAACTTCAGGCCGAAGCGGTTGAAGATGCGGGTGTAGGCGTCGTACATGACCTGGTAGGACTGCTTCATGCCTTCCACGTCGCGGTCGAACGAGTACGCGTCCTTCATGGTGAATTCGCGGCCGCGCATCAGGCCGAAGCGCGGACGGCGCTCGTCGCGGAACTTGGTCTGGATGTGATAGAAGTTCAGCGGCAGCTGGCGGTACGACTTGATTTCGCTGCGCACCACGTCGGTGATCACTTCCTCCGAAGTCGGCTGGATCGCAAAGTCGCGGCCATGGCGGTCTTTGACGCGCAGCAGTTCCGGACCCATCTTGTCCCAGCGGCCCGTCTCCTGCCACAGCTCGGCCGGCTGGACCAGCGGCATCAGGAGCTCGACCGCGCCGGCCGCATTCATTTCCTCACGAATGATCGCTTCCACCTTGCGGATCACGCGCAGGCCCATCGGCATATAGGTATAGATGCCGGAACCCAGGCGCTTGATCATGCCCGCACGCATCATCAGCTGATGGCTGACGATCTCGGCGTCCGATGGCGCTTCTTTGAGTGTGGAAATAAAAAATCGGGAGGCACGCATATAGATGAATTCTTTTTAAAAAGAGAGGGTTATAATCGACCTTAATTTTAAAGGATTAGCTGGCTGGTGCGTCCAATCTTTATAGAAATGGGTCTGTTTGTGGTCGAACACGCAAGTTTCGCGCGACAGGCGCGGCCTTGGACCACGCGTATCAAATAAAAATGTAAAGACAGGATCGCTTGCCGGCAGAAAGTATCGAGGTGGACCATGCTCGATCGTGAAGGGTTTCGGCCCAACGTCGGCATTATCCTGCTGAACGCTCACAATGAGGTTTGGTGGGGCAAGCGGGTGCGCGAGCACTCGTGGCAGTTCCCGCAAGGCGGGATCAAGTACGGCGAAACGCCGGAACAGGCGATGTACCGCGAGCTCGAGGAAGAAATCGGCCTGCGCCAGGAGCACGTCAAGATCGTGGGCCGCACCCGCGACTGGCTGCGCTACGAGGTGCCGGACCACTTCATCAAGCGCGAAATCCGCGGCCACTACCGTGGGCAGAAACAGATCTGGTTCCTGCTCCGCATGGTCACGCGCGATTCCAGCGTCAACCTGCGCCTGACCGACCATCCGGAGTTCGACGCCTGGCGCTGGCACAACTACTGGGTGCCGCTCGACACCGTGATCGAATTCAAGCGGGACGTGTACCAGCGCGCCCTGCAGGAGCTGTCGCGCTTCCTGACCTGGCCGCCGCATGGCGAACGCCGCCACAACGCCCGCTACCTGCGCAGCCCGCGCGGGGCGGAGGGCGCCAGCGGCAAGGCGCCTGCGCAGTCCCGTCCGGCCATGGCCGGGCGCGCACCTGCGCCGGCCGCGGTCGCGCAAGTCGCGATTGCCGGGGTGGCGGAGACGCAACTCATCCTGTCGCCGGAAAAGGACTAGCCCGCGTTGTTTACACCATCATCGGACGACGTCCGGCGCTTTTTCTGCGAAAGCTACCGCAAGCTGCGCGCGGGGGAAGTGCTCACGCCCATGGAAGCCATGGCGGCGGACTGGATCTCGCATCATCCCGAGTACGAGGACGTGCTGAAGGACGTCGAGCACGCGCTCACGCGCGACTATTCGGTCGAGGGCGGGCAGGCGAATCCCTTCCTGCACCTGTCGATGCACCTGTCGATCGAGGAGCAGGTGTCGATCGACCAGCCGCGCGGCGTGCGCGACGCGGCGGCGGCGCTGGCGCAGCGCTACGGGCAGCACGAGGCGCATCACCGCATCATGGAGTGCCTGGGCGAGATGATCTGGGCCTCGCAGCGCAGCGGGATGCCGCCGGACGGCGCCGCCTACGTCGAGTGCCTGCGCCGCCAGGTCTGACGCTCCATCGTCCCCGGGGCGGAACAAAAAAAAGCCACGCGACGCGTGGCTTTTCTTTTGCGGCGAAGCGGCTTAGCGCTTCTGCGACACCGACGCCGGCAGGCTTGCCAGGTACGCTGCGATGTCCTTCATGTCCTTGCCCGACAGCGGCGCCACCTGGCCCGACATGATCGGGTTGACGCGGCCGTTGACGCTGTCGCCACGCTTGTAGGCAGCCAGCGCGGTCGCCAGGTAGTCGGCGTGCTGGCCGGCCAGCTTTGGATAGCTCGGGTCGATCGGCTTGGCGTAGTCGGCGCCGTGGCACGCTGCGCAGTTGTACTTCTTGGCCAGCGCTTCGCCTGCGGCGATGTCGGCGGCAAACGCGTTGATCGATACGAGGCCGCAGACCAGGGCAATCGTCAGTTTTTTCATGTTCGGTCGTCCTTATTTCTTCGCTTGGGTCGGCTGGGCGTAGTACGCTGCCAGGTCGGCGATGTCCTGGTCGGACAGCGTGATCGCGATGCCGCGCATCGAGGCGTTCTTGCGCTCGCCCTTCTTGTAGGCGTGCAGCGCCGCTTCGATGTACTTGGCGTTCTGGCCGCCCAGTTTTGGCACGCGGTACACTTGCGGATAGCCCATCTTGTAGTCAGGCAGGCCGTGGCAGCCGATGCACATTTCGAGCTTGCCCTTGGCATTCGATGCGTTTCCGACGATTTCCGCGGCTGCGGCAACATTGGCCATGCCTGCGAGCACGAGGAGTGCGAAGATTTTTTTCATGGTGGGGATGATCTGATTTGGTATCGTTTGCTGCCCGTGAAAAACTTGACCTAAGCCAAATTCTTTCCTACAAACTCAGATTCTAACCCAATCGGCAACCCGAGTCCACCGCGCACCAGCCCCGTGCGATTGGCATATACTCGATTGGTTCGTATGTTAAATTTTATTGATGACCATGCAAGCTTCCCAACGATTCGAAGGTTCGAGCGGCTACGTCGCGACCGATGACCTGAAACTGGCGGTCAACGCCGCCCTCGCGCTGCAGCGCCCCCTGCTCATCAAGGGCGAGCCGGGCACCGGCAAGACCATGCTGGCCGAGGAAGTGGCGGCGGCGCTGGACATGCCGCTGATGCAGTGGCATATCAAGTCGACCACCAAGGCACAGCAAGGCCTGTACGAATACGACGCCGTCTCGCGCCTGCGCGACTCGCAGCTGGGCGACGAGCGGGTGCGCGACATCCACAACTACATCATCAAGGGCGTGCTGTGGCAGGCCTTCACCGCGCCCGAACCGGTGGTGCTGCTGATCGACGAGATCGACAAGGCCGACATCGAATTCCCGAACGACCTGCTGCGCGAACTGGACCGCATGGAGTTCTACGTCTACGAGACGCGCGAGATGGTGGTGGCGCGGCACCGCCCGCTGGTCATCATCACCTCCAACAACGAAAAGGAGCTGCCGGACGCCTTCCTGCGCCGCTGCTTCTTCCACTATATTAAGTTCCCCGACCGCGACACGATGGAAGCCATCGTCAAGGTCCACTACCCGACGCTCAAGCAGGACCTGCTGGCCGCTGCGCTGCAAAGCTTCTACGAAGTGCGCGACGTGCCGGGCCTGAAGAAAAAGCCGTCCACCAGCGAGTTCCTCGACTGGCTCAAGCTGCTCATGGCCGAGGACATCCCGCCCGAGGCGCTGCGCTCGAAGGACCAGAAGGCGGTGGTGCCGCCCCTGCACGGCGCGCTGCTCAAGAACGAGCAGGACGTGCACCTGTTCGAACGCCTGGTGTTCATGTCGAGGACCAACCGCTGATGATCAAGGTCGAACCGGTTGCGCTGGAGTTCAACGGCGTGCGCCTGGAGCCGCTGTCGCTGGCGCACGCCGACGGCCTGCGCGCCGCCGCCAGCGACGGCGAACTGTGGAACATCCGCGTGACCAGCGTGCCGGAACCCCACAACGTGGCCGCCTACATCGGCGACGCGCTCGACATGCCGAACCGGCTCGCGTTCGCGGTGATCGACCTGGCCAGCGGGCGCGTGATCGGCAGCACCAGCTACCACGACATCCTGCCGCAGGTGGACCGCGTCGAGATCGGCTGGACCTGGTACGGCAAGAGCTGGCAGCGCTCGCACGTGAACACCAGCTGCAAGCTGGCACTCCTGTCGCATGCCTTCGATACGCTCGGCTGCGCGGTGGTCGGCCTGCGCACCGATAACTTCAACCACGCCTCGCAGGCTGCCATCGAACGGCTCGGTGCGAAGAAGGATGGCGTGATCCGCCACCACCACCTGCGCCGCGACGGCACCGTGCGCGACACCGTCATGTACAGCATCGTGCGCGGCGAGTGGCCGGAGATCAAATCGCACCTGCACTACAAATTGCAGCAGTACGCCGGACCGGCGGACAGGTAAGCCATGCTGGTCGATTTCTTCTTCACCCTCAAGAACGCCAAGGTCCCGGTCACGATCAAGGAATTCCTGACCCTGCTCGAAGCGATGGAGCGCGGCGTGGGCGGGGAGTCGCTGGACGACTTCTACTACCTCGCGCGCCTGGCGCTGGTGAAGGACGAGGCCCACTTCGACAAGTTCGACCGCGCCTTCGCGCACTACTTCAAGGGCATCAACGCGGCGTTCGAGCCGAATGCCGGCGTGCCGCTCGACTGGCTGATCCAGCGCATGAAGCGCGAACTCACCCCGGAGCAGGCCGCGGCCCTCGAGAAGTTCGGCTACGACAAGCTGATGGATCGCCTGAACCAGCTGCTGCAGGAACAGAAGGGCCGCCACGAAGGCGGCGGCAAGTGGATCGGCACGGGCGGCACCTCCCCGTTCGGCAATGGGGGCACCAACCCGGAAGGCATCCGCATCGGCGGCAAGGGCGGCAACCGCACCGCGGTCAAGGTCTGGGACCAGCGCTCCTTCCGCGACTACGACGACGAGCGCGAACTGGGCACCCGCAACATCAAGGTCGCGCTGCGCCGCCTGCGCAAGTTCGCGCGCCAGGGCGCGGAAGAGGAGCTCGCGCTCGATGCGACCATCCGCGCCACCGCCAGCAATGCCGGCTACCTCGACATCAAGATGCAGCCCGAGCGCAAGAACCGCATCAAGGTGCTGATGCTGCTCGACGTGGGCGGCACCATGGACGACCACATCGACCGCACCGAAGAACTGTTCTCGGCCGCGAAGAGCGAGTTCAAGAACATGGAGTTCTACTACTTCCACAACTGCGTCTACGACTATCTCTGGAAAAGCAACCGTCGCCGCACCGCCGAGCGCTTCGCGACCTGGGACGTGCTGCGTAAGTACCCGCCCGACACGCGCCTGATCTTCGTGGGCGACGCGACCATGAGCCCGTATGAAGTGCTTCAAGCCGGCGGCTCTGTCGAATACAATAACGATGAAGCAGGCGCCGACTGGCTGGCCCGCTTCGTCAATACGTTCCCGCACTTTGCATGGCTCAATCCGGAGCCTGAAGGTGTCTGGCAATACCGCCAATCGATCTCGGTCATCCGCCAGATCATGAATCACCGCATGTTCCCGCTCACCCTGGACGGGCTGGAACGGGCGATGCGCCTGCTGGCGAAATAAGGCGTATCAACGGTTCCAATCGTGCGGCATTGCGCGCCACGGGCTTGCTATGCTCGCGCCGCCTCGTCGTCCCTGCCCAGGCAGGAAAAACCGGTCTGCAGGCCATCCGGCCCGCGCGGGCCGGCACATAAAAAGAAAGGACCTCATGCCAGATCTCCTGACATTGCTGACCAACCTCTCGTGGCCGATTGCGATCGCGATCGCGTGGCTCGCCGGCGAATTCGGCCAGCGCTGGACCGGCCTGCCGCGCATCAGCTTCTACGGCATCGTCGGCTTCACCATGGCCAGCACCCAGCTTGGCGCCCTTCCCGAAACCGGCCCCGGCCCCGTGCTCGCGCTGGCCGACGTGGCCTTCGGCCTGATCCTGTTCGAACTGGGCTACCGCATCAACCTGCGCTGGTTCCTCTCCAATCCATGGCTGCTGGTCTCGGGCCTGACCGAAGCGCTGCTCACCTTTGCTGCGGTGTTCATCACCGCGCGCTGGTTCGGCACCAGCGACATGACGTCGCTGATGCTCGCCTCGCTGGCGATGTCCACCTCCCCCGCCACCGTGGTCCGGATCGTCAACGAGCAGCGCAGCTCGGGCCAGGTGACCGAGCGCGTAATGCACCTGGCGGCGCTCAACTGCGTGCTGTCCGTATTCGCCTTCAACGTCATCATCGGGTTCTGGATTTTCCACAGCGCGAACAACCTCCAGGACGCCACCCTGTCCACCCTGGTGCGGCTGGCCATCTCCATCATGCTGGGCGGCGTGTTCGGCGTGTTCGTCCCGGCCCTGCTGCGCCACCTGGGCAGCATGGCCAAGGACGCCACCGTCGCCTTTGCGATCTCGGTGGTGCTGCTGGTGGCGATCACGTATTCGCTGCAACTGTCGTCCGTCATCGCCACGCTCGGCTTCGGCCTGATGGCGCGCCACCGCCGCGTCGCGTTCTCGCAGGCGCAGCGCAACTTCGGCGTGCTGGGCGAGGTGCTGACCGTGCTGCTGTTCGTGTACGCGGCGGCGACGCTGGACTTCAACAAGGTCATGGCCGGCGGCGCGCTCGCGCTGTCGGTGGTGGCCGTCAGCCTGCTGACCAAGACGGCCGGCGTGGCCGTCTTCGCCAAGCTGTCCGGCATCTCCTGGCGCAAGGGCGCGCTGACCGGCTTCGCGCTGGCGCCCGTGTCCGTGTTCGTCGTGCTGCTGCTCGAGCATGCGCGCACCCGCGGGGTCGACGTCATCGAGGAACTGCGCGCGATGGCCGCCGTCACCATGCTGCTCGAAGTGTTCGGGCCGATCATCATCCAGCGCGCGCTGATCTGGGCGCGCGAATCGCAGGGGACCAAGAATGCCTCTTGAACCATTTGCCAAGTCGGAGGCGCTGACCTTCGGCGTCGAACTCGAACTCCAGCTGGTCAGCCTGTCGGACATGGACCTGATGGAGGCCAGCCCGGACCTGCTGCACCTGCTGGCGCGCAAGCCCTTCCCCGGCAACGTCACGCCGGAGATGACCGAGGCCATGATCGAGATTAACTCGAGCGTGCACTCGCAGTACGAGCCGCTGCTGGCGCAGCTGCTGGAGATCCGCGATACGCTGGTCGCGGCGGCGGACACGCTCAACATCGGCATGTGCGGCGGCGGCACCCACCCGTTCCAGCACTGGTCCGAGCGCACCATCTTCCACAAGCCGCGCTTCCGGGAACTGTCGCAGCTGTACGGCTACCTGGCCAAGCAGTTCACCGTGTTCGGCCAGCACGTGCACATCGGCTGCGCCTCCGGCGACGACGCGCTGTTCCTGCTGCATTCGCTGTCGCGCTACATTCCGCACTTCATTGCGCTGTCGGCGTCCTCGCCGTTCGTGCAGGGGCACGACAGCCTGTTCGAATCGGCGCGCCTGAACTCCGTGTTCGCCTTCCCGATGAGCGGGCGCGCGCCGTTCGTGCTCAAGTGGGACGATTTCACCGACGTGTTCTTCTCCAAGATGGAACGCACCGGCATCATCCGGAGCATGAAGGACTTCTATTGGGACCTGCGGCCCAAGCCGGAGTACGGCACCATCGAACTGCGCGTGTGCGACACGCCGCTGACGGTGGAGCGCGCCGCCGCGCTGGCGGCCTACCTGCAGGCGCTGTGCCGGCACCTGCTGGAGCGGCGCGAAGAGCCGCCGGTGGAAGACGACTACCTGGTCTACAACTACAACCGCTTCCAGGCCTGCCGCTTCGGCCTCGACGGCGCGGTCACGCATCCCAAGACCTACGAGACGCGGCCGCTGCGCGACGACATCCTCGACACGCTCAAGCTGATGGAACCGCACGCCGAGGCGCTGGGCTCCAGCGAAGCGCTGCGCCACCTGCGCAAGGCCATCCACGAAGGCAGCGATGCGACCTGGCTGCGGCGCCAGTTCAACGACCAGGGCAGCGTCGAAGGCATGGTCAATGCCGCCATCTCGCGCTTCCGCGGCGCCGACACCGAAGAGCACGGCCTCCTGCACCACCTGCGCCGCTTCCGCTAAAAAAGGGACTGTCCCTGCGGGACTGGCGGAATCGCCTAAAACATGGCGGATTCCGCCACGCGCGCTCAAGATCAGCGGACGGCCTCCTCCCTGCCTGGCGGAATCGGCTAAAACATGGCGGATTCCGCCATCTGGCGGCTAGAGGAAGCGGGTTTCGCGCGCGGCGCGCAGGAATTCGTCGAGGATCGGCGTGCAGTCGAGCAGCTCGACGCCCCCCGCCCGGTGGAATTCCGGGTGCCACTGCAATCCCATCACGAAGTCCGCCTTGGTGTAGCGGATCGCCTCCACCACGCCGTCCGGGTCCGAGATGGCCTCGATCCGCATGTCGCGCCCCAGGTCCTTGACCGCCTGGTGGTGGATCGAGTTGACGATCGGCCGCGTGTAGTTCTTGAACATCTGCCCCAGCGAGGAACCCGGCGGAAAGCGCACCGCGTGCTTGTGCGCGTCGTAGTCCGCGTTCACGTGCGCGATCGAATCAGGCACGTTCTCCTCGATGTCCTGGTACAGCGTGCCGCCGAACGCCACGTTGAGCAGCTGGCACCCGCGGCAGATCCCCAGCACCGGCTTGCCCGCTTCCACGAAGGCATGCAGCAGTTCAAGCTCGTACAGATCGCGCGCCCGGTCGCCGCTCCACTCCGGCCGGGTGGGCGATTCCGAATAACTCTGCGGGCACACATCGGCGCCACCCTGCAGCACCAGACCGTCGAGCTGGCGCGCGTAGTGTTGCAGCGTGATATTGCTGGGATGCAGCAGCCCGCTGGTGTTCACGGTAGGCACCATGAATACCAGCACGTCGCGCGACATCACCCAGTGCGCGATCGATTCCTCGAGATACTGGAGATTCTTGGAGCGCAGCCCGGTGGCGCCCGGCTCAGGATGGAAGATCCGTGCCGAGACGCCAATCCTGAGCGTACGGTGCATGAAACTGCGGCTGAGTTTGTCGCGCGCGGCGCGCATCCTCGACTGCAGCACCCGCCATCCCAGTGCTAGCGGTGTATCGTTGGGCCGCTGGTAGCGCGGCGCGTTGTCCTGCGAACGCCTGTCCGGGATGCGTTCGGGTTGATCCTCTTCGTCCATGGGTCAACTATAAGACGGCCCGACCCGAGCACGATTCGAGGGTTGTAACAAAAAGCTATAGCGGCAAGGACAGTAGTTTCTTCAGGGTAGCTTCGAGGTGGCGGTCGGCCACCGGCTTGTCGAGCAGGCCGCGCACGCCCGCGGCGCGGGCACGCGCCGTGTGGTACGGGGAGTTGTCGCCGACCAGCAGCACCACCGCGATGCGGTTGGCCGCATCGAGCTGCTTGATTTCGGCGCACAGGGCATATGGATCGACGCCGGGGGTGGAAGTATTGATGAGCACGACCGCCACCGCCGTCTCGTCGCACAGCCGCACCGCGGTGGACGCGCTGTCGGTCCACTCCACCGACAGCTTGCGCGCGCTGAACAGCCTGGAAATATGGTCGCGCAGCGCCCCGCCCTTGTCGACGATCAGCACGGCGCCGGCCGGCGGCCCCTTGCGGCGGCGCTGGTAGTCGGCCGGATCGGTCAGGTCGAAGTCGGGCCGCTGGCGCCGGCGCCGCTCCGCCACCTGCGGCAGGCCGCGCGCGGTCAATGCAGCAAGCGCCTCGGCGCGCTCCGCCACGACCGAGGCGAGCGCCGCAAACAGCGCCTGCGACGCGACCGGGCGGGGCAGGACGGGATAAGGCAACTCGACCTGCGGGCGTCCGACCAGCAAGGCCGGCTTCAGCGCGCAGGGACGCGCATCGGATAGCGCCGCCAGCGCGCGGATATTCTCGCCATTCGCCATGTACAGGTCGGGCTCTTGCAAACTGTCCTCATGCAGGCAAAAATAGCCCGGCCCGCCAGCCGGCCCCAGCGAGAGCATCGCGGCAATATGCTCGCACTCGCCCTGGTCGAAACCGAACATGCGTACGGCAAAAGGATATTTTTTTTCAGCCATTATCTGAAAGTAAAGGAACGTTGGTCGGCAGTCAACACGGCTCCTGGCGTACCAATCTAACCACATCCGGACCCGGCTTGGCTAGTCCGTAAAAATACCGCTGCTTTCTGCCTGACAAGATAGAATGCGCAGGCATCATTGAACGAACATCCCGTATGGCGACCAAGAAACCAGCATCCGATTACAGCGAATCATCCATCCGCGTCCTCAAGGGACTCGAACCCGTCAAGCAGCGTCCCGGCATGTACACCCGGACCGAAAATCCGCTGCACATCATCCAGGAAGTGATCGATAACGCCTCCGACGAAGCGCTAGGCGGCCACTGCAAGAACATCGAGGTCACCCTGAATGCGGACGGCTCGGTCACGGTCGAGGACGACGGCCGCGGCATTCCGGTCGGCGTGCACCCTGAAGAGGGCGTGCCGACGGTCGAGATCGTGTTCACGCGCCTGCACGCGGGCGGCAAGTTCGACAAGGGTTCGGGCGGCGCCTACGCCTTCTCCGGCGGCCTGCACGGCGTCGGCGTCTCGGTGACCAACGCACTGTCCAAGCGCCTCGAAATCACCGTATGGCGCAAGGAGCCGGACGGCACCGGCCTGCACAAGATCGCCTTCGAAGACGGCGACCTGGTCGAGCCGCTCAGCTCCGTGAATGCGCCGCGCGACGGCAAGAAGTCCGGCACCCGCGTCACCGCCTGGCCGGACGCCAAGTACTTCGATTCGTCCGCCATCTCGCAGACCGAGCTGCAGCGCCTGCTGCGCTCCAAGGCCGTGCTGCTGCCGGGCGTGACCGTCACGCTCATCAACGGCAAGACCGGCGACAAGCAGACCTGGAAGTACGACGACGGCCTGCGCGGCTATCTGGTGGAGGCGCTGGCGCAGTCCACCTCGGCCGAGCCGGTGATCCCCTTCTTCGAGGGCGAGCAGTACGCCAGCGGCGACAACGAAGGCTTCGCCGAAGGCGAAGGCGCAGCCTGGGTGGTGGCCTGGACCGAGGAAGGCGCGATCGTGCGCGAATCCTACGTCAACCTGATCCCGACGCCGAACGGCGGCACCCACGAATCGGGCCTGCGCGAAGGCCTGTTCGGCGCGGTCAAGAGCTTCGTCGAGATGCACTCGCTGCTGCCCAAGGGCGTCAAGCTGCTGCCGGAGGACGTGTTCAACCGCGTCTCGTTCGTCCTGTCGGCCAAGGTGCTGGACCCGCAGTTCCAGGGCCAGATCAAGGAGCGCCTGAACTCGCGCGACGCGGTGCGCCTGGTGTCGACCTTCGCCAAGCCGCCGCTCGAACTGTGGCTGAACCAGCACGTCGAATACGGCAAGAAGCTGGCCGAACTGGTCATCAAGCAGGCCCAGTCGCGCCTGCGCTCGGCGCAGAAGGTCGAGAAGAAGAAGTCGTCCGGCGTGGCTGTCCTGCCGGGCAAGCTGACCGACTGCGAATCGACCGACATCACCCGCAACGAACTGTTCCTGGTCGAGGGCGACTCGGCGGGCGGCTCGGCCAAGATGGGCCGCGACAAGGAATTCCAGGCCATCCTGCCGCTGCGCGGCAAGGTGCTCAACTCCTGGGAGACCGACCGCGACCGCCTGTTCGCGAATAACGAAATCCACGACATCGCGGTGGCAATCGGGGTCGACCCGCACAGCTACACCGATTCGCCGGACCTGTCGAACCTGCGCTACGGGAAAATCTGCATCCTGTCGGACGCGGACGTGGACGGCTCGCACATCCAGGTGCTGCTGCTGACGCTGTTCTTCAAGCACTTCCCTGCCCTGTTCGCGCATGGCCACATCTGCGTCGCGCGTCCGCCGCTGTACCGCGTGGATGCGCCGGCGCGCGGCAAGAAGCCGATCCAGAAGCTGTACGCGCTGGACGACGGCGAACTGCAGGCGATCGAGGACAAGCTGAAAAAGGACGGCCTGAAGGAAGGCGCGTGGAGCATCTCGCGCTTCAAGGGCCTGGGCGAGATGAACGCGGAACAGCTGTGGGAAACCACGATGAACCCGGACACGCGCCGCCTGCTGCCGGTATCGCTGGGCGACTTCCAGCATGGCGACGCGGCGGCCCGCTTCAATATGCTGATGGGTAAAGGCGAAGCGGCCGCGCGCCGCGCCTGGATCGAAGAACACGGCAACGAAGCCGAAGCCGACATCTAACCCGTCGTCCCGGCGCAGGCTGGGACCCATGCTGAGCTTGCGAAAAGGCGGCGTTGTCCCCTTCGCTCACTTCAGCATGGGTTCAGCTTTCGCTGGAACGACGGTTGAGGAACGATTGAACGATGACTGACCAGAACAACCTATTCGAACAGGCAGCAGCGCCCGGCGACGACGCCGAAGCGCTGACGCTGTCCACTTTCGCCGAGCGCGCCTACCTGGACTACGCCATCTCGGTGGTCAAGGGCCGCGCCCTGCCGGACGTCTCCGACGGCCAGAAGCCGGTCCAGCGCCGCATCCTGTACTCGATGAACGAGCTGGGCTTGAGCTCCACCGCCAAGCCGCGCAAGTCCGCGACCGTGGTCGGCGACGTGCTGGGTAAATTGCACCCGCACGGCGACCAGTCGGTCTACGACGCGCTGGTGCGCATGGCGCAGGACTTCTCGCTGCGCTACCCGCTGATCGACGGCCAGGGCAACTTCGGTTCGCGCGATGGCGACGGCGCCGCGGCGATGCGCTACACCGAAGCGCGCCTGACCCCGATCGCGCGCCTGCTGCTCGACGAGATCGACATGGGCACGGTGGACTTCCAGCCCAACTACGACGGCTCGACCGAAGAACCGCGCCAGCTGCCGGCACGCCTGCCGATGGTGCTGCTGAACGGCGCCTCGGGCATCGCGGTGGGCCTGGCGACCGAGATCCCGTCGCACAACATCACCGAAGTGGCCGCGGCCACGGTCGCGCTGATCCGCAATCCGAAGCTGCCGCATGCGGAGCTGATGTCGCTGCTGCCAGGCCCGGACTTCCCGGGCGGCGGCCAGATCATCACGCCGCCATCGGCGATCTCGGAGATGTATTCGACCGGCCGCGGTTCGATGAAGGTACGCGCACGCTGGAAGATCGAAGAGCTGGCGCGCGGCCAGTGGCAGGCGGTGGTGTACGAGCTCCCGCCCGGCACGTCGGCCCAGAAGGTGCTGGAAGAGATCGAGGAACTGACCAACCCGAAGGTCAAGGTCGGCAAGAAGGCGCTGTCGCCGGAGCAGCTGACCATGAAGCAGCTGATCCTCGGCTCGCTCGATTCGATCCGCGACGAATCCGGCCGCAACGCGCCGGTACGCCTGGTGTTCGAGCCGAAGTCGAAGAACCAGGACCAGAACGAATTCATGACGATGCTGCTCGCGCACACCTCGCTCGAGACCTCGGCCTCGATCAACCTGGTGATGATCGGCGGCGATGGCCGTCCGCGCCAGAAGGGCCTCACCGAAATCCTGCAGGAGTGGATCGACTTCCGCTTCGTCACCGTTCGCCGCCGCACCGAGTTCAGGCTGGGCAAGGTCAATGACCGCATCCATATCCTGGAAGGCCGCGAAACCATCCTGCTGAACATCGACGAGGTGATCCACATCATCCGTAATTCGGACGAGCCGAAGGCGGCGCTGATCGCGCGCTTCAACCTGTCCGACCGCCAGGCCGAGGACATCCTCGAAATCCGCCTGCGCCAGCTGGCGCGCCTGGAAGCGATCAAGATCCAGCAGGAGCTGGCCGAGCTGCGCAAGGAAAAGGCGGGCCTGCAGGACCTGCTGGAGAACCCGGGCTCGATGAAGCGCCTGATCATCCGCGAGATCGAGGCCGATGCGAAAGCCTACGGCGACGCGCGCCGCACCGTGATCGAGGAAGCGCAGAAGGCAGTGCTGGAGCAGAAGGTCATCGACGAACCGGTCACCGTGATCATTTCCGAGAAAGGCTGGGTACGCGCGCGTACCGGCATCGGCCACGATCCGGCGCAGTTCACGTTCAAGCAGGGCGACTCGCTGCACGGCGCATTCGAGTGCCGCACCATCGACGCGCTGCTCGGCTTCGGCGACAACGGCAAGATCTACTCGGTGCCGGTGGCGGCGCTGCCTGGCGCGCGCGGCGACGGCGTGCCGATCACCACGCTGGTCGACCTGTCGGGCGGCGTCCGCATCCTGCACTACTTTGCGGGCAGCGCATCCACCAACCTGCTGCTGGCTTCGTCCGCGGGCTACGGCTTCATGGCCAAAGCCGGCGACATGGTCAGCCGCCTGCGCGGCGGCAAATCCTTCATCACGCTCGACGATGGCGCGCAGCCGCTGGCCCCGCGCATCGTGACGGAGACCGCCAGCGCGATAGCCTGCCTGTCCGAGAAAGGACGCCTGCTGGTGTTCGGCATGGACGAGATGAAAACGCTGACCAACGGCGGCCGCGGCGTGACGCTGATGGAGCTGGAAGACAAGGAAAAACTGCTGGCGGTGCAGCCGATCACCCAGAAGGGCGTGACCGTGACGGGAACGTGGGCGGGCAAGCCGCGCGACGTGTCGCTCAATGCGACGGCGCTGCAGCCGCACATCGCGAAGCGGGCGCGCAAGGGCAAGCCGCTGGTGTCGAAAGTGAAGGCCCAGGGACTCGCCCCCAATACCTGACCTGCAAGTCTGCCGCTGCGGACACGCCGGCAGCGGCAAGCTGAAAAACGAAAGGGACAGTCCCCATAAGGGCTGTCCCTTTTTTTTGCTGCCCGGTGCAGGCTGGCCAGGCCTTCCTGCGCTTACTTCGTCTGGTCCTTCTTCATTTCGGCGAGGGCCTTGGCCTTCTTTTCGTTGGCTTCGGCCTGCGCTGCCGCCTTGTCGGCACTCGCCTCGACGGCTGCCTTGGCCGCCTTTTCGTTGGCGCGGATTACCTTCTTTTCGGCCTTGGCCTTGGCTTCGGCCAGCTGCTTGTCCTGCTTGGCCTGTTCTTTGGCGCGGTCTTCAGGGTCGGCTTCGCGCACTTCCTCGTTTGCTTCCGCGCGTGCCTTCGCCAGCTTCTTGTTGGCTTCGGCCTTCTGCTCTTCGGCTTTCAGCGCGGCCTTCTTGGCTTTCTGGTTGGCTTCCGCGACTTCTTCCGCTTCTTCGTGCTCGGCCTTGGATACCTTCTTGGCCGTGCGGTTATCCATCAGCACAGGCTCCTTGCGCTGCACCGGTGCAGTCGGCGTGGCGGCCGTGCGGGCGGTGGTGGCAGTGGCTGCAGCTTCGGTGCCAACCGGCGCTCCCTGGGCGGTGGTCGCGGTCTGGCCGGCGCCGCCAG
Source organism: Pseudoduganella sp. GCM10020061 (assembly GCF_042683405.1). Classification (NCBI taxonomy): domain Bacteria; kingdom Pseudomonadati; phylum Pseudomonadota; class Betaproteobacteria; order Burkholderiales; family Oxalobacteraceae; genus Pseudoduganella; species Pseudoduganella sp. GCM10020061. The sequence goes on from NZ_JBHUJS010000003.1 coordinate 625,976, forward strand.
CCTGCGCAGCGCTGCCGCTTTGCGCGGTGCCGGACGCCTGGGTCGCGCCCATCTGGCTGTCGCCGCTCTGCGGCACCGGGCCGGTGCTCTGGGTGACGGCGGTCGAAGGCGTGGTCGGATTGGCCGGTTGCGCTGCAGGGCCGACCGACTTGCCGGTGGTCGGCACGACGCCGCTGGTGGCGGCCGCCGAGGTGGCCGGCGTGGCGGCATTGCGCGGATTGGCGGCCTGGGTCGTGTCTGCGGCCGGTGCGGTCTGGGTCTGGGCAGTCGCGGCGGTGGCGAACAGGCCGGCGATCAGGGTTGCGAGCAGTTTATTCATGACTGTACCTTCTCCTTGTAATGAGGGCTGGTCGAGGGCGAAACCGGTGTTTCGCCCAGCCAAAGCTTTGCCCAGAATAGAAGTCGGCACAGCGGAAGGTCTGTGCGTCACCGCACACAGGCCTCCCTGCCGGGTTACGGTTTTGCGGTGGGGCGCGAGTACAGGTCCATGGTTTCCTGCAGTGCGTCGCTGCAGACGTGGCAGAACTCCTCGCTGCGGTCGAACATCACGCATTGCATCTGGGAACGGTAGTAGCCGGTGGCTTCGTAGTTCGCGCCTTCGAATGCGCCGATATCGTGCTTGTGCTTCGCCTTCGAGAACAGCCTGGCGGTGAATTCGAGGTCTTCCTTGAACAGCTTGCTCATTTCCGACTCGGGACGGTTGGCGGCCCGCATCTCGGCGCGGCGCTTCTGGTAGGCGCGCGAGTGCTCCTCGTACTCCGCCTTGGGCCACGGCGTCGGCAGCGGCGTGCCGGCAGTGACGCGCTTCTTCCACTTGATGCTGGCCGGGTCGCGCAGCGCGGTCACGTTGGGCTCCCACGGCTCCGGGCGCTCGCCGGTGCTCTGGTACGACACCGGCGAGGTGTAGTACTCGTCCGCCAGGCCGGCGAAGTGGTGGCCGAATTCGTGCACGAACAGGTAGTTGGCCCAGTCGTTGCCGGCAGCGGCCGTCGAGAACTGTCCATAGATGCCGCCGCCGCCGTAGGTCTCGTTGTTGACCAGGATTTCGATGAACTCGTAAGGCGCATGCTGGGCGATGTCGCGCAGCGCGCGGTTGTCCAGCGTGAGCACGTAACGCTCGGATCCGAAAATGTCGTAGCGGGTGCCCAGCGCGGACGCCTGGTGCTTGCCGGTCGACGGGCGCGATACGCCCGATTGCTCGGTCGGCACGGCCAGGCCCCACACGTTGAAGTCGCCCGCGCGCTCCTTGAACGGCGATACCGTAAACAGGTAGTCGGCAAGGCGCCTTGCGTCGGCCTCGAACTTTTTCATTTCCTTTGCCGTGTAGCCGTCGCCCAGCACCAGCAGGTCGACCTTGGACGGCGACGGGCCGGACACGCGGATCGGGATCGGCTTGGCGGGCGCGGCTGGCTGCGCGCGCACGACGTCGAGCGCGGTCGGATCGACATCCACCGTCCACACCACCGAGAAGGCGTTGCGCTCGTCGCGCTTGAGGATCCTCACGCGCACCGGCCTGTCGAAATGCGGGAAGCGCACCGACTCGTGGAAGGCGCGATTGAGCTTGCCGGCCTCCGTGGTGGTGCGCCATTCGCCGAAGATGGTGGAGAAGCCGCGCGAGTACAGCAGGTCGCCGGTCCTGGGATCGACCACCTCGACGCGATTGACGCCGCGGTCGGTGGTATCGATCGCCTGCGACAGCGACCCGGGCCACGGCAGCGGCTCGACCAGCACGCGCTCGAGCGCATAGCTGTCGTCCAGCGCGTTCCCGCTATGGACGTAATCGACGCGCATGGTGCCCGGCTGGGCCTGCGCACTGGCTGCAGGGGCGGCCAGCGCCAGCAGCGCGGCGCAAAGAACGGTGGAAAAACGCAGCATCTCGCCTCCTCGTGAATGAATCCGGCCATTGTACTAGGGGACTGCCGCTGCGGCCTGCCTCGCCATGGGTACAGGTGGGCGCGGCCCCTGCGTGAATTATGAGAGACTGCCACTCCCGGTTCCACTCATCCGCAAGCACCCATGCACGTACAAAAGCACGCGATTTCCACCGAGGACAGCAGCGCCTCGTTCCAGCTGACCTCCTTCCATTTCGGCCAGCCCGGCACCGGCAAGAAGGTCTATATCCAGGCGGCGCTGCATGCCGACGAAATCCCCGGCATGCTGGTCGCCCAGTTCCTGCGCATCGAACTGGAAGCGCTCGAACGCGATGGCAGCATCAAGGGGGAAGTCATCCTGGTCCCGGCGGCGAACCCGATCGGCATGTCCCAGGCGATCCACGGCGCGCCGTTCGGCCGCTTCGACCTGGCCACGGGCGTCAACTTCAACCGCGCCTACAAGCATGTGGCCGCGGACCTGAAGTACTCGCTGGCCGGGAAGCTCTCGACCGACGACGCGGCGGCCAACGTGGCCCTGATCCGTGAACATGCGCGCGAGTCGGTCGCCAGCTGGACGCCCGGAACGAATGCGGAGACGCTGAAGAAGACCTTGCTGGCGATGGCGATCGATGCGGACTATGTGCTCGACCTGCATTGCGATAACGAGGCGGTGGTGCACATGTACGCGGGGACGCCGTTGCAGCAGGCGGTCAAGCCGCTGGCTGCCATCATGGGCGCGCACGCGGTCCTGCTGGCGCTGGAAGCGGGCGAGGAACCGTTCGACGAGGCGTGCAGCCGCCTGTGGTGGGACCTGCCGGCGCACTTCGGCGCGGCGTTCCCGATTCCGCCGGCCTGCGTATCGGTTACGGTCGAATTGCGCGGCGAGATGGATGTGAGCTACGAGTACGCCAGGCAGGATGCGCGCAGCCTGATCCAGTATCTCGCGCACGAAGGCGTGCTCGATATCCCGGTCGAGCCGCTGCCGGAACCGATCTGCGCGCCCACGCCGCTGGAAGGCGTGGAGCCGATCCACGCGCCGCACTCGGGCGTGCTGGTGTTCATGAAAAACCTGGGCGACAAGATCGAGGCCGGCGAACCGATCGCCGACCTGGTGGAGCCGGTCAGCGGCAAGACCACGCAGTTGCGTGCGACGCGCGACGGCGTGTTCTTTGCGCGCACGGCGCACCGCTACGTGCATCGCGGCATGAATGTGGGAAAGCTGGCCGGAGACACGGCCTACCGCGTCGGCAAGCTGCTCAGCTCATAAAGCTGACGTGGCCCGGGCGAACCTGGTAGCGGCAGATGCTCAGTTTGGGTCCCAGCCTGCGCCGGGACGACGTTACGAGATGTAGATGTTGGGCTGGTAGCGTTCCATATGGTTGTCGGGCGCGGCCAGCGCCTGGAAACCATATTTCTCGTACACATGATGGGCGTTGGTCGTTGCCAGCGTGAACCGGCGCAGGCCCTGCAGGGACGGGTGCGCCATGATGGTATTCATCATCTGGGAGCAGTAGCCGCGCCCCCGATACTGCGGCAGCACGAACACGTCCACCAGGTTGGCGAAGGTCGCGTAGTCGGTAATCACACGGGCGAAGGCCACCTGGCGCCCGTCCAGGAATCCCCCGAAGCACATCGAATTCTCGATCGCGCGGTCGACCACGCGGCGAGGGATGCCCACGGCCCAGGTCGATTGCTCGCTGAGGAACTGATAGATCATCGGTACATCGAGCAACGTCTTATCGGTGCTGATCTCTAACTCGGACATGGAAGCGCGCCTGCAGTGATCGGATGGCCTATTCTACAGAAAATCAGCGGCTTTGCAGGTACCGTTCGGGTAGTTTGAGTTTGTCGTCTTCCGAGCGCCATGCCAGGCTGGCGATCCACCAGCGCTGGCCGTCGTTGTAGAGCTGGATGCTGTTGATGCCTCGCGCAAACGGCGCAGACTCGCGCGTGCCGCGCCGCGCCTCGTAGGTGCTGAACACGTGCACGAGCTGGCCGAACGATTCCGTAGTGCGCGCCAGTTCGGTTTCAAAGAAGCCGTGTTCCAGCAGGACTTTGCCGCTGCGCGCGATGTAGCCGTCCACGGTCATCGGAACCGCCTTGAAGCTGCCGTCTTTCTGGGGCGCCACCACCATCATGCGCCCCTCGGGCATGAACAGCGAATGCATGCGGTCCCAGTCGCGCGCCTGGCCGGGCGGACCGGAGATGACGTCGTACAGCGCGGCAATGATGCCGTCGACCGATGCGACGTCTGCCGCGCGCGCCGTGTACGTGGCGGCCGGGGCGGCGGGAACAGGTGCTTCGGCGGCCTGCGCGCACAGCGCAGCCAGCGCCAGCACGGCTGCTGCGGGAAAGCGGATCAGTGTATGCATGTTGTCTCCTGTGATGTGCTTTATTTCCAGCTGGAATAGTCCTCTATTTCGTTGACGCTGTCACGCCGCCATCACATGCCAGCGGCAATAAAAAAAACCGGGCGCGAGGCCCGGTTCTTTTTGCGCGGATGGATCAGGAACCGCCATTCCCATCGATGGTGGTGCTGATCAGGCCCACCAGCGCGATCTTCTCCGCCGAATCGGCAAAGCCCAGCAGGACGTCACCGCGGTCCAGGCGTCCCTCGTCGAGCAGTCGGGTCCAGCCTTCCACCTCGCCCGGCTTGGCGTCACGGTGCAATGCCCCGTGGTACAGCGCCGCCACGAACTGCGCATTGGTCATCGCGCCGTACAGTGCCTGAGACTCCGCCGAACCGATAAAGCCATCGGCGATATCGCCCATCGACACGCCGGCTTCCGACAGCGACAGCCAGTGGTTGATGCCGCCCATGTCCGGTGCGCGGCCGTACAGCGAGTCGTACATGCGCACCAGCGTGCCGGCGTCGGTCGCGGCGAAGTCGATCTCGCGCACGACAGGCATGGCCAGCTTTTCGGCCGAATCGACCACCGACAGCGCCAGTGCAGCCTGAGTCAGCTTGCCCTCGTCGAGCATGCGGGTCCAGAATGCCAGCCCTTCCGCATCGGCCGTGCGGCCCAGCGACTGGATGTAGAGCGCGGACACGAACTCCTCGTTGCTCAGCTCCAGCTGGGCGAACTCCGAGCCTGCCAGCATATGCTGCGCCACCGTCGCCAGCGACGCGCCGCGGCCAAGTGCTGCCATCCACGCACTGATGCCTTCGGCGTCCGGAGCGCGGTCGAACAGCGCTTCGTACAGGCGCGTGATGGTGCCGTACGCCGTGGTGTCCGCCTCGCCGTTCATGAAGCGCAAGCTCTCGACGCCTGCGACCGTGTCCACGCCGTCGGCGCCGCCATCGCGGTGCGTGAGCACCAGTTGGCCTTCGCTGAAGCGCATGATGTAGTCGTCGCGGCTGCCGCCCACCAGGCGCAGCACGTCCAGGCCGGAACCGCCATCGATGCTGTCGTTGCCAAGGCCGCCGAACACCAGGTCGTCGCCCTCGTCGCCGAAGATCAGGTCATTGCCGCCCGCGCTGCCGATGGTGTCGTTGCCGGCGCCGCCGTGCAGGATGTCGTCGTCCGCGCCCAGCATGATCTCCTGGTCCTGGCCGTCGCCCCACACGCTCTGCGAACCGGCGCCGCCGGTCACGCGCACGTTGCCGACGATCGCCGCGAACGCGACGTCGTTCAGCTGGATTTCCGAACCCGTCGGCAGGTTGTTCGCGTCGATTACCAGCGCCGACAGCGGACCGCCGAGGCCGGGCGCCGCGCCCTGGATGACGATCGGGTTACCTGGCGTGACGCCGCTGCCCACGGTCGGGACGACCGTCTTGACGAGCAGGTTCGCATCGGTCGGCAGGCCGGACAGGAAGCCCGAGCCGCCGCCGGTCATCTGCTGCTGGTCGTGCGAACCGGCCTGGGTGACGCCGCGAATCTCGCGGATCAGGTCCGCCATCGCCTTGTCGACCGATTGCGGTGCGGACGAACCGATCACCTGCAGGCCGACGCCGGTCGGCACCAGCGCCGTCAGCAGGTCGGTGCCATTCGAACTTGCCAGCGGGATGTCCGCGGCCGTCGTATTGCCCACCTGTTCCTGACGGTCCGATTGGACCACCGGCACCGTGACCACCTGGCTGGTCGTGCCGTCGTCGTTGGTGCGCGTATCGGTACCCACCGACACGCCGTCGACCACCGCCACGTCGGTAACCGCGACCAGGAGGTCCTGCGTGTCGCTGCCGAAGGCATCGCTTGCGGTCACCTGCACCGAGTAGGTGTTGTCCGCGCCCGCGTCCAGCGGGGCACTGTAGTCCGGCGTGCCGATGAAGCGCAGTACGCCCGTGACCGCATCGATCTCGAAGAGCGCCGCATCGGCGCCGCCCGAGATGGCGTAGCTCGCCGTCGTGAGCGAGCTTGCCGAGACCGTGGTCACCAGGCGGGTCATTTCGGCCACGCTTACGCGCACCGTCTGGCCGCCGCCGTTACTGCCGATCAGCGGCGCGATCGTGGCGACGCCGCCCGGATCGCGGATGCTGCCGTTGGCCAGGCCGTCGCTGTCGAAGATGCCGCCGTCGGTCAGCGAGAAGGTGATCTTGGTCTTGGCGCCCACCGTGGTGACCGAGGTGGCCAGGTTGGTCCACACGCCGTTGTTGTCCTGCTTGAAGTAGCCATTCACGTTGCGCGACGCGTCGACGTAGATGCTCATCTCCACCGTGCCGCCCGGCGCCACGTTACCGATCGTGAAGTCGAACTGGCCGACCGGCATCTTGACGTGACGCGGCAGGCCCGCCGGCGCAGCGGAGCTGCTGACCGACGACAGGCTGTAGCCCTCGGCCACCGCCAGCGTGGCGTATGGCGCCCCAGCCACCACGGTGGCGATCGACGCGACGTTCAGTTGCAGGCTGTCGGCCACGCCGTCGCCATTGCCGTCGCCGTTGCCGCCGAAGGCGCCAGGAACTGGATCTTCCGCGGAGTTCGGGCGGCCGTCGTTGTCGATGTCCGCGTCGAAGTTGTCGGGCAGTCCGTCGCCGTCCAGGTCAGCCAGCAGGTTGACGGTGATGGCCTGCACGTCCGTTCCGCCCTTGCCGTCTTCGGCCGTGACCTCGACTTGGAAGCGGTTGTCCGCGTCGCTGTCGGCGGGCGCCGCCACGCGATGCGCCGCCTTCAGGCGCAGTGCGCCGGTGGCCGCATCGATGTCGAACAGCGCTGCATCGGCGCCGCCGCTGATGCGGTAGCTGACGGTGTCGCCGTCGGCATCTGCCGCCACCAGGGTGGCTACCGCGGTGAGCTTCTCGGCCAGGCTGTATTCGGCCGTTGCCGCGCCTGCGAAGACCGGCGACGCGTTGAAGCGGGCGCCGTGCTGTGCGCCCTCGGCGAAGCCGGCGCCGATCGCATTGCCGGCGCTGTCGGCCACGCCGGTGCCCGAACCGTTCAGGTCCAGCCTGATCGTGCCGTCGCCCTGGATGCCGCTGACGCGCACGGTGTAGCTGTTGCCCGATCCGGTCACGCTGTTGATGCTGGCGACGGTAGCGCCGGTCAGCGCGAGCGCGAAGTCGGACACGTCAAGGCCGCCGACCGCTTCGGTGAACTGCACGATGAAGTCGATCTCGGTCGCGCTGGCAGCTGGCGTGCCCGCGAGCGTGATGCTGCTCACCAGCGGACGGATGGCGTCGATGCGCAGGTTGGCCGTATCGGTGCGCGCAGCCGCGTTGCCGGCGTCGTCGGTGACCGTCACCGCGACATTGCGGTTGGCCACGTCCGTCCCCAGCTCGGTCACCGTGTAGCTTGCGCTCCAGGTGCTGCCGTTGCGGGTGGCGGCAACCGTGCCGCCGCCAAACTGGCTGAAGTCGAAGCTCACGCCTGCGATATCGCCGTTGTTGTCGCCTGCTGCGCCGTCGTTCCAGGTCGCGGTCACGGTGTCGCCGATGCGCAGCACGCCGTTGGCGCCGCCGCTCACCGCCAGCGCCGCATCGGACACGACCGGAGCCTGATTGTCGACGCTGGCGTTGCTGCTGTCCGCAGCGGTCGCCGTGTTGCCGGCATTGTCGGTGACGGTGATGCTCACATTGCGGTTGATGCCGTCGATCGCGCCTGCGCCGATCTGGAAGCTCGCGCTCCAGACGCCGCCCGCCTTCGTGGCCGCCACTGCGGCAGGCCCGCCGAACTGGCTGAAGTCGACCGTCGCGCCCGCGGTGTCGCCGTTGTCGTCGCCGCTTGCGCCGTCATTCCAGCTGACGGTGACGGTATCGCCTGCGCGGAACGCGCCGTTGGTTCCGGTGGCGCCGGTGACCGACAGGTGGGCGTCGCTGATCTTCGGCGCCAGCGTATCGACGCTGAACACCACATTGATCGTGCTGGCCGCGTTCTGGTTGCCTGCCGCATCCATGAAGGTCGCGCCGGCGACGCTGATCGCGCCTGCCACGCTCGGGCTGTTGGCCGACGGCGTGAATGTCGCTGTATAGACGCGCGGGTCGGCGGTAGGCGCCAGGCCGTCCAGCGTGCCGCCAATAACGGTGACATCCGCCAGGCTGAAGCCCAACGGCGCTTCGCTGAAGGTGAACGACACGGTCGCGCTTTCTCCCGCGCTGAAGCTGTCCTGGCCGATGGCGATAGCCACCGTCGGCACCAGCGTGTCGCCGGTGATGACGGCATTGGCGGTGCTGGCCAGGTTGAGAAGCGTGGACTGGTCGCTGAAGGTGCCTGCCGCGATCGAGACCGATGCGTTCAGGTTCTGCACGCCAGGGGTCGGGGTGAACGTCGCGGTGTACACCTTGCTGTCGAACGGGCTGACCGTGAGGGCGCCCAGCGTGCCGCCCACCACGGTCACGTCGCTGGCGCTGAAGCCGACCGGCGTGTCGCTGAAGGTGAAGGTGATGGTCGTGCTGCCGTTCGCCTTGAGGCTGAGCGCATCGCTCGATATCGCTACGGTCGGCGGCGCATACACGGTCACGGACAGCACTTCATCGTGCGCGTTGCCGGCGGCGTCGATGGTACGCACGCGTACCGACTTGACGCCTTCGGCCATGGAAGCCGGGTCGATCGCGCGCAGTGCATTGCCGACGACCTCGAACGATGCGTTGTCGGTGGAGCCGTCGCCGGCAACAAGCGCGTAGGTGAAGCTGTCGCCAGGGGTTGCATCGGTAGTCGACAGGGTGCCCACGGCGCCATGGGCGCCGGCCAGCGTGGTAACGGTTGCGTTGCTCAGGGCGACAGCGGCCGGAGCGAGACCATCGATGGCGATCGCCTCGTTGGCGCCAAGCGAACCGGCCGCGCCGGCCGCCGGCAATGCCAGGACGGCCGCATTGCCCGCGGCGTCGACGATGGCGCCGGCCAGTGCGGCGATGCCGGTGATGTCGAGGTCCGACGACAGGTCGCCCGCCTGCACTGTGTAGGTGAAGGTGAGCGTGCTGGTGCCGCTGCCCGATTCATAGGAGGCGCTGCGGCCGGCGACGCCGGTTTCCAGCGCCAGCGACGGCGTGCCGCTGACGGTGACCGCTTCGGAGAACTGCACCTGGATGCTGACGGTGTCGCCGATCTTGCGCAGGCCGTCCGGGCTGGCCGAGGTGATGCCGGTGACGACAGCGCGCACCGCATCTACCTGCACATTGGCGGTGTCCGTGCGCGAGGTGCTGTTGCCAGCATCGTCCACAACCGACACGCCGACGTTTCGGTTGCCTGCCGAAATGGCGGTTTCCGTGACCGTGTAGCTTGCGCTCCAGGCGTTGCCTGCCATGGTGGCCGCAACGACGCCGCCGCCGAACTGGCTGAAGTCGAAGCTGACGCCCGCGATATCCGTGTTGCCGTCGGTGACATTGCTCCAGGTCGCCGTGACGACGTCCCCGATGCGATACACGCCGCCGGCGCCGGTGGCGCCCGCGATCGTGAGCGCCGCGTCGGACACGGCCGGAGCCGCATTGTCGACTACGGCGTTGGTGCTGTCGCTGCGGGTGGTGACGTTGCCCGCGTCGTCCGTCACGGTGACGGAGACGTTGCGCATGGTGCTGTCGATGCTGCCCGCCGTGATGGTGTAGCTTGCGCTCCACACGCCATTGGCGAGCGTCGCAGCCGCCGCTGCCGGGCCGCCGAACTGGCTGAAGTCCACGGTTGCGGACACGCTGTCGCCGTTGTTGTCGCCGCCGGCGCCGTCGTTCCACGCCACGGTGACGGTGTCGCCGGTGCGGAAGGCGCCATTCGCGCCAGTGGCGCCGGCGATCGACAGGTGAGCGTCGCTCACGGCCGGATGCAGGGTGTCCCCGCTGATGGCCACGTTCGCCGTGCTGGCCGCGTTCGGGTTACCCGCCGCGTCGGTGACCACCGCGCCCGCAATGCTGATTGCGCCCGCCAGGCTGGCGACGTCCGCCGCCGGCGTGAAGGTGGCTGTGTACACCTTGCTGTCGCTGGTCGCCGCGAGGCCGGTCAGCGTGCCGCCGGTGACGGTGATGTCGCCATCGGTGAAACCGGCCGGCACTTCGCTGAAGGTGAACGTGACCGTTGCGGTGTCGCCGGCCTTGAACACGCTGCGGCTGCTCCCGATGCTCACGGTCGGCAGCAGCGTGTCGCCGGTGATCTCGACGTTGGCGGTGCTGGCCAGGTTGCCCAGGCCGCCGGCGTTGGTAAACACACCCGCGCCGACCGAGATTGCGGCCTGCAGCGCCTGCTGGCCTGCCGCCGGCGTGAAGGTGGCGGTATAGAGCTTGCTGTTGAGCGGGTCGGCCGTGACTTCGCCGAGCGTGCCGCCGGTAACGGTGACATCGCCCGCGGTGAAGCCGCTCGGCGCCGCGCTGAAGGTAAAGGTGATGAGCGCGGTGCCGCTGGCATTGACCGTGCTCGTGCTGGTGCTGATCGCAACAGTCGGGTTCGCGGTGACCGTCACTTCCAGCACCTGCTCGTACGTATTGCCGGCGGCGTCGGTGGTCCGCACGCGCACCGAGCGCACGCCAGCGGCCAGCTCGGACGCGTCGATAGCCTGCAGGGTGTTGCCGACGATCTCGAACGCGGCGTTGTCGGTATCGCCCGCACCGGCCACCAGCGAATAGGTGAAGGTGTCCGCAGGGTCGATGTCGGTGGACGACAGCACGCCGACCGCGGCATGTGCGCCATCCTGGGTGTTCACTTCGGCGTGGTCGAGCGCGATGGCGGTCGGCGCCACGCCGTCGATCACGATGGCCTTGTTCGCGCCGAGCGAACCGGCTGCGCCAGGCGCGGCCAGCGTGCGCGTGACGGCATTGCCGGCCGCGTCGACGATCGTGCCGCCAGTCAGGGCCGACATGCCGGTGACGTCCAGGTCGGGAGACTGGTCGCCTGCCTGCACCGTGTAGGTGAAGGTCAGCGTATCGGTTCCGCTGCCCGAGGCATAGCTCGCGCTGCGGTCGGTTGCCCCCGTCTCCAGGGCCAGTACCGGTGTGCCGGTGACAGTCACGGCCTCGGAGAACTTCACCTGGATGCTGACCGTGTCGCCGGCCTTGCGCAGGCCGTTCGCGCCGGACGAGGTAATGCCGGTGACGGTCGCGCGCAACGCATCGACCTGTGCATTGGAGGTGCCGGCCAGGTTGCTGCGGTTGCCGGCGTCGTCCCATACCGCCAGGCCGACGTTCAGGCCGGATGCAGCCAATCCCGAATCGGTGATCGTGTAGCTGGCAGTCCAGATGCCGTTGCTGGACACGGCAGCCACGCCACCGCCGCCAAACTGGCTGAAATCCACAATGACGCTGGCCGCATCGGCATTGCCATCGGCCGTGTTGTCCCAGGTTGCGGTGACGACGTCGCCGATGCGGTACACGCCGCCCGGACCGGTAGCACCGGACAGCGAGAGTGCGCCCTGCGACAGGACCGGCGCCTGGCTGTCCACGCTCGCGTTGCTGGTGTCGGCGAGCGTGGTGGTATTGCCCACGTCGTCAGTGACCGTGACGGACACGTTGCGGTTGGTGGCGTCGATCGCACCCGGTGCGATGTCGTAGCTGGCAGTCCACACGCCATTGGAGAGCGTGGCTGCCACTGCAGCCGGGCCGCCGAACTGGGTGAAGTCGACCGTCACGGCGGCAGTGTCGCCGTTGCGGTCGCCGCTGTCGCCGTCGTTCCAGGATACGGTCACCGTATCGCCCGCCACGAAGGTCCCGTTGGCGCCGCTGGCGCCGCCGATCGAGACGTTGACGTCGCTGACGGCCGGACGCAGCGTGTCGCCCAGGAATTCGACGTTCACCGTGCTTGCCGTGTTCTGGTTGCCGATCGCATCGGTGAACCTGGCGCCGGCCACGCTGATCATGCCGGCCAGGCTTTCCACGTTGGCCGCCGGGGTGAACGTGGCCGTGTATACCTTGCTGTCGGCGGTGGCGCTGACGGCGCCGATGGCGCCTCCGGTCACGGTGACATCGCCGGCGGTAAAGCCGACCGGCGCTTCGCTGAACGTGAAGGTGATCGTGGCGGTCTCGCCGGCCTTGAACAGTGCCTGTGCGCTCGTGACGGCAACCGTCGGGCTGAGCGTGTCGCCGGTGATGGCGACGTTCTGGGTGCTCGCCACGTTGGCCAGGCCGCCTGCATCGGTGAATTTGCCTGCGTCGACCGAAATGGTGGCGCTGAGGGCCTGCACGTTGGGCGCGGGCGTGAACGTGGCCGTGTACACCTTGCTGTCGGCAGGATCGACGGTGACCGGACCGATGCTGCCGCCGGTGACGGTGACATCGCCTGCCACAAAGCCGGTGGGCGCGTCGCTGAAGGTAAACGTGATGACAGCGGTGCCGTTCTTGTTGACGCTGGTGGCATCGGTGCTGATGGAGACGGTCGGCGGCGTGGTCACGGTGATGGCCAACGCTTCTTCGTACGAGTTGCCGGCAGCGTCGGTCGTGCGCACGCGGACGGACTTCACGCCTTCGGTCAGGGCCGATGCATCGATCGCGCGCAGCGAGGAACCGCTGATTTCAAAGGCGGCGTTGTCGGTGGAACCCGCGCCGGCCACCAGGGTGTACGTGAACGTGTCGGACGCGGTGCCGTCGGTAGTCGACAGGGAGCCGACAGTGGCGTGCGTGCCGGCCAGCGTGGTGATCGCCGCGTTGCTGATCGCCAGGTCGGTCGGCGCGATGCCGTCCACCACGATCTGCTTCGATGCGCCGAGCGAACCGGCCGTGCCTGGCGCGGCCAGGGTGCGGATCGCGGCGATGCCCGCCAGGTCGGCGATGGTTCCGCCGGTGAGTGCCGTGGTCGACGTGACGTCGAGGTCGGTGGAGCGGTCGCCCGCCAGCACCGTGTAGGTGAAGGTGAGCGTATTGGTGCCGCTGCCGGAGGTATAAGTCGCATTGCGGTCGATGGCGCCGGTCTCCAGCGCCAGCACCGGGGTGCCGGTCACGGTGACCGCTTCATTGAAGGTCACCTGGATGCTGATGGTATCGCCCACGTTCCACGGGCCGTTGCCGGTGGTCGAGGTGACGCCGGTGACCACTGGCGGGACGATGTCGACGCCGGTCATACCGAAGGACGAGGCAGCCGAGGTGCCGCCGTCGCCGTCGCTGACGGTCAGGCTGAACGTGCGCTCGCCCGCGGTTGGCGCGCTGTACATCATGTACTTGATCAGGAATTCGGCAGCGCGCGCACCCGAATTGGCGGTGGTGAATTCGATCACCAGGTCGCGGCCGTCCTGGCCGTCCAGGGTCGCATGCACGCGGCCCACTTCTTCCCAGACTGCGCCGTCCAGGACGAACACCTTCTGGCCAGCGGATGGAATCCCGCCAAGGCTGCCGCTGTCAGGGCCGAAGCCCACTTCGCCGCTCAGGTAGTCGAGCTCGAAGTGGCCGTTCTCTTCCCCGCCGGTCTGCAGGATCGACAGCGTGCCGCCGATGAAGTTGAGGGAGTCCGCGTCCGAAACCAGCACCTGGTCGGTGCCGGTGACCTGCACGTCGATGTAGGCATAGTCGGCCGCCAGGTCGGTCGCCCCCGGCGTGAACTGCGTCACTTCGCCATCCAGTTCGCGGACGACCGGTGCGGCGTTGAGCAGCAGGCCGAACTCGTCGGAAGTGCCGCTGGTCGAGTCGATGTTGCGCAGGTCGGTGTCTTCGGTCACGACCATGATGTGGCCGTCGGCGCCCACCGAGAAGATCGCTTCGCCGAAGTTCTCTTCTCCCTGTGCACTCAGCTGCGGCATGATCGCTTCGCCACTGTAGCCCTTGGTCCAGGCCGGGCCGTCCTTGCGCCACACCACCATGTTGGTATCGCTCCAATCGGGAGCGACGGAGGCGACCAGCATGTGCAGCTTGCCCGCCGCGACCTGCATGCCGTACACATAGTTGGCGCGGCTGTCGGTCAGGCTGGAATCGGTCTGCCAGCTGCCGGACTCGTTCGACACCACGTGGATCGTGGTGCCGACGCCATCCTGATTGGTGGTCGAGTGCGCGAGCCAGAATTTGCCATTGCCGTCCGTCGCCACCTCGTAATAGGTCTCCGGCGTCTGCGCCAGCTTCAGCGGCGCGGACCAGGTCGTGCTGCCAGCTGCCTTGGTCTGGTAGTACAGGTTGCCGAAGTAGTCGTTCTGGTTGTCTTCACGAACATAGAAAAGGTGGACGGTGCCGGCCGCGTCGACGCGGATCTTCGGGATGTGCAGCTCGTCGATGCCGGCGATGGTGGTCTGCAGCACCGTGGAGCTGGTCCAGGTGGCGCCGTTGTCCGTGCTGGTGGCGTACTTGATGTAGTAGTCGTGCACCGATGCGTCGGCATAGTTGTACACCGCGTGCAGCACGCCGTTCTGGCCGATCGCCAGCATTGGATCGTCGAAGTTGTACCAGCCGCTCGGGTGCGATGCCTGCTGCACGACGTTGGTGGTCCAGCTGCCCGCCTGCAGGTCGAACTCGCCGTACTTCACGCCGCGCATCGAGCTCGAACCGGTGCCGACGTAGTGCTTGAACAGCAGCGCAGGGTTGCCGTCCGTGCCGATTTGCAGGGACAGGTCGTCGCCGAAGTTGGTCACGCCCGCGGTGGCGGTCGTCAGCTCGCTGACCTCGATCCAGTCCGTGCCATTCCACTTCTTCAGCGAGATGGTATTCGAGTTTTCCAGGTGCGCCAGGTAGATGGTGCCGTCGGCCGCGCGCGCCATGCTGCTGAATGCCCAGGTATTGGCGCTATACGTGTGGATGTGATCGACCTGGAGCGCGAGCGCGTGCGCATAGGCGCCACCTTCGAACACGACCTGCGTCTCGACCGGGCCTTCCTGCCGTTCGAGCTCCCAGTCGCCGCCCGCGCCGGTCAGGTCGGTCGATGCCGCGACGTCCGCGCCGGACAGCGCTGCCATCGTGGACAGGAAATCGGCGCCGGCCATGTCCTTGCCGGTCTCGCAGCCGTACAGGAGGATGTCGCCATCGTCGGCCAGCGCGGCGCGGATCCCCGCCAGCGCCTCCGGGTTCGCCTGCAGGTAGGCGGTGGTCAGCAAGGTGCTGCCGACCTGCAGGACGCCCGAGGCGCCGTGGCCAACCAGGTGGACCGCATCGATGCCGGTGCCGCCGGCCAGCGCCGCTTCGATTTGCGCCAGGCCGTCGCGGGCCGGGTCCAGCACGACAATGTCAACTCCGGCGCGCAGTCCCGCAAGCAGGGTGTTCAGGTCGGGCAGGTTTCCGTTGACGAAAGCAATCTCTCGGCGTGCGGCCGTATTTTGGTGTGGCATGACATCCCTTATCAGAAAATTACGGACAGAGCCCGTTGTAGGAAGAATCTTACAGGACCTTTGCCATCCGAGAAACAGTAGTTGCCATCAAGACATGGCTTTGCCACCACGCATATGCATGTTGACAGTGACCAACAAGCAGTTGTAGGAAGCGGTTGCCGAGCGGCGGCGCGGCCGGGCGTTTATAATCGGCTATCTACTGGATCCCACTGCAATGACTTCTCAACTGTCCACGAAGGGCGAGGCCTGGTCCGCGCGCTTTTCCGAACCCGTTTCCGACCTCGTCAAGCGCTACACCGCTTCCGTCAACTTCGACAAGCGCCTGGCGCCGTTCGACATCCAGGGCTCGCTCGCCCACGCCGGCATGCTGCACGCCCAGGGCATCCTGAGCGCCCAGGACCATGCCGACATCGAGCGCGGCATGGCCCAGATCCTGTCCGAGATCGAAGCCGGCACCTTCGAGTGGCTGCTCGACCTGGAAGACGTCCACCTCAACATCGAAAAGCGCCTGACGGAACTGGTGGGCGACGCCGGCAAGCGCCTGCACACGGGCCGTTCCCGCAACGACCAGGTGGCAACCGACATCCGCCTCTACATGCGCGCGGCCATCGACGACATCCTGGGCCTGATCCGCGACCTGCGCGGCGCCCTGCTCGACCTGGCGGAGAAGCACGCCGACGTGATCCTGCCCGGCTTTACGCACATGCAGGTGGCGCAGCCGATCACCTTCGGCCACCACATGCTGGCCTATGTGGAGATGTTCGGCCGCGATGCCGAGCGCCTGGTCGACGCGCGCCGCCGCGTCAACCGCCTGCCGCTGGGCGCCGCCGCGCTGGCCGGCACCACCTTCCCGATCGACCGCGCGCGCGTGGCGCACCTGCTCGGCTTCGAGGACGTCTGCCACAACTCGCTGGACGCCGTATCCGATCGCGACTTCGCGATCGAGTTCTGCGCCGCCGCGTCGCTGGTGATGATGCACGTCTCGCGCATGTCGGAAGAACTGATCATCTGGATGAGCCCACGGGTCGGCTTCATCGACATCGCCGACCGCTTCTGCACCGGCTCGTCGATCATGCCGCAGAAGAAAAACCCGGATGTGCCGGAACTCGCGCGCGGCAAGACCGGCCGCGTGTACGGCCACCTGATGGGCCTCCTCACGCTGATGAAGGGCCAGCCGCTGGCCTACAACAAGGACAACCAGGAAGACAAGGAGCCGCTGTTCGACACCGTCGACACGCTCACCGACACCCTGCGCATCTTCGCCGACATGGCCAAGGGCATCACCGTCAAGCCGGACGCGATGCGCGCGGCTGCGCTGCAGGGCTACGCCACCGCGACCGACCTGGCCGACTACCTGGTCAAGAAGGGCCTGCCGTTCCGCGATGCGCATGAAGCGGTCGCGCATGCGGTGCGCGCCTGCGACCTGGCCGGCTGCGACCTGTCCGAGATGCCGCTGGAGCAGCTGCGCGCATTCTCGCCGCTGATCGGCGACGACGTGTACGCGGTGCTCACGCTGGAAGGCTCGGTGGCGGCGCGCGACCACATCGGCGGCACCGCGCCTGCACAGGTGAAGGCGGCGATCGCGCGCGTGCGCGAACACCTCACCAGGTAGCATCCCCAAGGACTGTTCCCGCTGGGGACAGTCCTCAGTCTCCCGCATGCCGCACCCCTGTCGCCCTGAAGATCAGGGCACAGCCCCTTCCATTGCTGACATACCGTGAACACTGGCACAATACCCCCACAATAAAATGGGGAGACAAGCCTGATGTTCCTGAAGGCCGCAAGACTCATTGACACGCTCAATGAAAAGGTCGCGAATATAGTGAGCTGGGCGCTGGTGGCGGCAGTCGTCATCTGCGCGGCAAATGCGCTGCTGCGCTATGGCCTGAATCTGAGCTCCAACGCCTGGCTCGAAATCCAGTGGTACCTGTTCGCGGCGATGTTCCTGCTCGCGGCGCCGCACACCCTCAAGCGCGACGAGCATGTGCGCATCGACGTCGTCGCCGGGCGCTTCTCCAAGCGCGCGCAAGCCTGGATGGACCTGTTCGGGTTCGTCCTGTTCCTGCTCCCCGTCTGCGCGCTGATCCTGTGGTACGCCATCCCCTACGCCATGCTGTCGCTGCGCGGCGGCGAAATGTCGATGAACGCGGGCGGCCTGCTGCAGTGGCCGGCCAAGATGCTGATCCCGGCAGGCTTCCTGCTGATGATCCTGCAAGGCGTTTCCGAGATCATCAAGCGCATCGCCTTCCTCGCCGGCCGGGTCGACGCCAGCGCTTTCGGCAAGCCGCACGACGGCGCGCCTGCGCTCGGCGAATAAGGGGATCGCATGGAACAGTTCCTCATCGCGAATCTCGCGCCGGTCATGTTCGGCGTGCTCGTCGTCTTCCTGCTGTCCGGTTTCCCGGTCGCGTTCGCGCTCGCCGCCAATGGCCTGCTGTTCGGCCTGATCGGCATTGAGCTCGGGCTGCTGCAGCCGGAGCTGCTACAGGCGCTGCCGAACCGGATCTTCGGCATCATGGGCAACGACACGCTGCTGGCGATCCCCTTCTTCACCTTCATGGGCCTGGTGCTGGAGCGCTCGGGCATGGCGGAGGACCTGCTCGACACGATCGGGCAGCTGTTCGGGCCGATCCGTGGCGGCGTCGCCTACGCCGTGATCTTCGTCGGCGCCCTGCTGGCCGCCACCACCGGCGTCGTGGCCGCCTCGGTCATCTCGATGGGCCTGATCTCGCTGCCGGTGATGCTGCGCTACGGGTACGACAAGCGCATCGCCAGCGGCGTGATCGCCGCTTCCGGCACGCTCGCCCAGATCGTCCCGCCGTCGCTGGTGCTGATCGTGATGGCCGACCAGCTGGGCCGCTCCGTGGGCGACATGTACCGCGCGGCGTTCGTGCCCGGCCTGATGCTCACGGCCCTGTATGCCGGCTTCGTGTTCATGGTGACCATGGTGCGCCCGAACGCCATGCCCGCCCTGCCGCTGGAGGCGCGCAACCTGCGCCAGCCGGACGGCAGCAGCGGTACGGCCTCGCTGGCCGCCGTGGTCGCGGGCGGCATCGCGGTGGCCTTCGGCTTTACGCAATGGTGGACGCACCGCGGCGTCGCCGTCGGCGAAGAAGCGGCGATCTACGGCGCGGTCGCGGGCGTGGCGGCGGCCTTCCTGTTCGCGCTGGCCAACCGGCACCTGAAACTGGGGCTGCTCTCGCGCCTGGCCGAAAAGGTCGTGTTCGTGCTGATCCCGCCGCTCGCGCTGATCTTCCTGGTCCTGGGCACCATCTTCGTCGGCATCGCCACGCCGACCGAGGGCGGCGGCATGGGCGCGCTGGGCGCGGTGCTGCTGGCCGCCGCCAACCGCCGCCTGTCGTTCCCGCTGATGAAGCAGGCGATGGATTCGACCACGCGGCTGTCGTGCTTCGTCATGTTCATCCTGATCGGATCGACGGTGTTCGCGCTGACCTTCCGCGGCATCAACGGCGACCTGTGGGTGGAGAGCCTGCTCACCAACTTGCCGGGCGGCGCGCTGGGCTTCCTGATCGTGGTGAACATCCTGATCTTCGTGCTCGCGTTCTTCCTCGACTTCTTCGAGCTGGCCTTCATCATCGTCCCGCTGGTCGGGCCGGTGGCCGAAAAGCTGGGCATCGACCTGATCTGGTTCGGCGTGCTGCTGGGCGTGAACATGCAAACGTCGTTCATGCATCCGCCGTTCGGCTTCGCGCTGTTCTACCTGCGCTCGGTCGCTCCCAAGGCGGTGAAGACGTCCGACATCTACTGGGGCGCGATTCCGTTCGTGCTGATCCAGGTCGTGATGGTCGCGCTGATCATCTGGTTCCCCGGCATCGTCACCGTGGAGGACAAGGTCGACATGAAGGAAAATATCGAATTGCGCATCGACGCGCCCGAGCCGGAGTTGTCCGCGCCGGAAGCGCCGGACTACGGCGACACCACACAGGAGTAAGGCATGGCAATTGGCGGCAGCACCGAAGAGCAGGCACTGGCCCGGCTGTCGGATATGACGGGCGGGATCGAAGGCATCGGCAAGGACGAGCATGCGTCGCGCATCGCGAAGGCGCAGGCGTTCATGCGCGCGCAGGGCATCGCAGCGGTGTACCTGAACGCCGGCACCAACCTGGCCTACTTCACAGGCATGCGCTGGTACCCGAGCGAACGCATGGTCGGCGCCATCCTGCCTGCCGAAGGCGGCGTCGAATATATCGCGCCGGCGTTCGAGGAAGGCACGCTGAACGGGTTCATGAAGATCCCCGGGCCGGTGAACTGCTGGCAGGAGCACGAGAATCCGTATGCGCTGTTCGTGGCCGTGCTGCGCCGGATGGGCGTGGCGGCCGGGAGCCGGGTCGGCCTCGACGAGAGCACGCCATTCTTCATCGCAGACGGCATCCGCCAGCAGGAATCAGGCTACGTGCTGGAAAACGCGAAGCAGGTGACGGCGCACTGCCGCATGCGCAAGTCCGCCGCCGAGATCGCGCTGATGCAGCGTGCCAAGGACATGACGCTGGAAGTGCACAAGGCCGCGGCGAGCATCCTGCGCGAAGGGATCACGACTGCCGAAGTCACCGCGTTCATCGACCGCGCGCACCGCAAGGCCGGGGCTTCCGGCTCCTACTTCTGCATCGTGCTGTTCGGCGAAGCCAGCGCTTATCCGCATGGCGTCAACTACGAGCAGGAGCTGAAAAAAGGCGACGTCGTGCTGATCGACACCGGCTGCAAGTTCAAGGACTATATCTCCGACATCACCCGCACTTATGTGTACGGGGAGCCGACCGAACGCCAGCGCGCGGTGTGGAATGCGGAGAAGGCGGCGCAACAGGCCGCGTTCGAGGCGGCACAGCTGGGGGTGCCTTGCGGCGATGTCGACCGTGCGGCGCGCGCGTCGCTGGAAGCGGCGGGATTCGGTCCGGGCTACGCGCTTCCGGGGCTGCCGCACCGGACCGGCCACGGCATCGGCATGGACATCCACGAATGGCCCTACCTGGTCGGCAGCGACGATACGCCGCTGGACGTGGGCATGTGCTTCTCGAACGAGCCGATGATCTGCGTGCCGGGAGAATTCGGCATCCGCCACGAAGACCACTTCTACATGACGGAAAAAGGGCCGCGCTGGTTTACCCAGCCGGCCCATTCCATCGATAACCCCTTCGCCTGAACCGCGAGGGGGACTGTCCCCGGATTTTTGCCACCTGGCGGAATCGCACTATTCATGGTCGATTCCGCCAAAGGCCGGGGATAGCACTGCCCGCTCAGCGGCGGAGGGACAGTGCCAGCTCCTATTAGCTGCGCTTCTGGACCAGGGTGAGGATGTCGTAGCTGGCCACCAGCTCGCCATTCTGGTTGGTCACCTGCACATCCCACGCCACCACGCCCTGGCCGACGCCGCGCTCGTCGGTGCGGTTGCGGTCGACCTTGCGCTTGCAGGTCAGGCGCGCACGAATGGTGTCGCCGATCGCCACCGGCGCCACGAAGCGCAGGTTGTCCAGGCCGTAGTTGGCCAGCACCGGACCCGGCGCCGGCGACACGAACAGGCCCGCCGCCGCCGACAGCACGAAGTAGCCGTGCGCGATGCGCTTGCCGAACTGCGAGTCCTTCGCCGCGATCTCGTCGAAGTGCATGTAGAAGAAGTCGCCGGAAACGCCGCCAAAGGCGACGATGTCCGCCTCGCTGACCGTGCGGCGGTGCGTCAGCAGCGAGTCGCCCATCTTGAGGTCTTCGAAGTACTTGCGGAACGGGTGCACTTCCGATTCCTGCACCTTGGCGCCGCGGACGTATTCGCCCGTGACTGCCGCCAGCATGGTCGGCGAACCCTGCACCGCCGCGCGCTGGAGGAAGTGGCGCACCGCGCGGATGCCGCCCAGCTCCTCGCCGCCGCCGGCGCGGCCGGGACCGCCGTGCTTGAGCTGCGGGAGCGGCGAGCCGTGGCCGGTCGAATCGACCGAGCTTTCCGCGTCCAGGATGTGGACGCGGCCGTGCGAGGCGGCCGCCACCGGCACGGCGTAGGCGGCAATCGCAGGCTCCTTGGTCACCAGCGTCGACACCAGGCTGCCCTTGCCGCGTGCGGCCAGTTCCAGCGCTTCGTCGATGCCGTCGTAGGTCATCATTGTGCTGACCGGGCCGAATGCCTCGACGTCGTGAACCGCGTCGTTCTCCATCGGGTTACGGCACAGCAGCAGGGTCGGGCAGAAGAAGGCGCCGGCGTGCACGCCCTCGCCCACCGGCTTGAAGTCGTCGCAGGCGCCGAACAGGACCTCGTTGCCGCGCGCGAGCATCGCAACGCGCTCGGTCACGTCGCGCACCTGGTCCATCGAGGCCAGCGCGCCCATGCGCACGCCTTCCACGGACGGGTCGCCGACCACCACTTTCGCCAGGCGCGCGCGCAGGCGCTCGGCCACCGCGTCCACATGCTGGCGCGGCACGATGATGCGGCGCACCGCCGTGCACTTCTGGCCGGCCTTGGTGGTCATCTCGCGCGCCACTTCCTTGACGAACAGGTCGAACTCGGCGTCGTCAGGCGCCACGTCCGGCGCCAGGATCGCGCAATTGAGCGAATCGGCTTCCGCCGTGAACGGCACCGATTGCGCGATCAGGTTCTTGTTGGCGCGCAGCTTGGCCGCGGTGTCCGCCGACCCGGTGAAGGTGACGGCATCGTAGCCGCCAAGGCGGTCCAGCAGGTCGCCGGTGCTGCCGATGACTAGCTGCAGCGCGCCGTCCGGCAGGATGCCCGATTCGTGGATCATGCGCACCAGCGCTTCGGTCAGGTAGCTGGTTGCCGTCGCCGGCTTGCCGATGCACGGCATCGCGGCCAGGAAGCTTGGCGCGAACTTCTCGAGCAGGCCCCATATCGGGAAGTTAAAGGCGTTGATGTGCACGGCCAGGCCGCCGCGCGGCACCAGGATGTGGGTGCCGGCGAAGCCGCCGCGCTTGCCCAGCGCCATGGCCGGACCTTCGTGCAGCACGTTCGAGGACGGCAGCTCGCGGCTGCCCATGCTGGCGTAGGCGAACAGGGTGCCAATGCCGCCTTCCACGTCCACCCAGCTGTCCGGGCGGGTGGCGCCGGTCAGGTGCGAGATGCGGTACAGCTCTTCCTTGCGGTCCATCAGGTAGACAGCCAGCGCCTTGAGGCGCTGCGCGCGCAGCTGGAAGTCCAGCTTCATCAGGCCGGGCACGCCGGTCTTGCGGGCGTAGGTGACCGCTTCGTCGAAGTCGATCTGCTCGGCGTGGGTGTGGTAGATCATCTGGCCGTTCAGCGCGCTGTGCAGCGGCGCATGCGCCTCCTTGCCGATCCAGCGCCCGCCGATCAGGCTTTGCAGGGTTGCGGTCATTGCTTGTCTCCGTCTTGGTTAGTCTGTTTCAAGCCGTGTTCCAGGCCGAATTCGATGCGCTTGCGGCCGGGTTCCGGCTCGGTCAGGGCGTCCACTTCACGCATGGTGGCCAGCGAACGCTCG
The DNA here is from genome assembly GCF_042683405.1 of Pseudoduganella sp. GCM10020061. Lineage (NCBI taxonomy): Bacteria > Pseudomonadati > Pseudomonadota > Betaproteobacteria > Burkholderiales > Oxalobacteraceae > Pseudoduganella > Pseudoduganella sp. GCM10020061. The sequence continues at coordinate 648,879 of NZ_JBHUJS010000003.1, forward strand.
GCCAGTTCGTGGTACTGGCGGGTGCCGAAGCTCTTCCATGCGATCTCTTCGTCACGCAGTTCGCGCATCACGCGCGCCGGGGTGCCCATCACCATGCTGCGCGGCGGGATCACCATGCCGGCCTTCACGAAGCTCATGGCGGCGACAATGCTTTCCGCGCCCACCACCGCCTTGTCCATCACGACCGCGTTCATGCCGACCATCGCGTTGCGGCCGATGCGGCAGCCGTGCAGCACGGCGCCGTGGCCGATGTGGCCGTCCACTTCCACCACCGTCTCCTCGCCGGCAAAGCCGTGCATGACGCAGGTATCCTGGACGTTGGCGCCCTCCTCCAGCACCAGCCGGCCGAAGTCCCCGCGCAGCGACGCCAGCGGGCCGATGTAGCAGCGCGGCCCGACGATCACGTCGCCGACCAGCACCGCGGTCGGGTGCACGAAGGCGGTCGGATGCACGACCGGGCGCACGCCATTGATTTCATACACCTTGACCATTACACGCGCTCGATGACGAGGGCCGCGCCCTGGCCGACGCCGATGCACATGGTGCACAGCGCGTAGCGCTTGCCGGTGCGGTGCAGCTGGTTGACCGCGGTGATCACGAGGCGCGCGCCGGAGGCGCCGAGCGGGTGGCCGATGGCGATCGCGCCGCCGTTCGGGTTCACGCGCTCGCTGTCGTCGGGCAGGCCGAGGTCGCGCGTGACCGCGAGGCCCTGCGCGGCGAACGCTTCGTTCAGTTCGATCACGTCGATCTGGTCGAGGGTCAGGCCGACCTGCGCCAGCACTTTCTTCACTGCCGGGGCGGGGCCGAAGCCCATGATGCGCGGCGCAAGGCCGGCCGTGGCCATGCCCAGGATGCGCGCGCGCGGCTTCAGCCCGTGGCGGTCGACCGCCGCGCCGGAGGCGATCAGGATCGCGCAGGCGCCGTCGTTCACGCCCGATGAATTGCCTGCGGTGACGCTGCCGTCCGGCGCTACCACGCCCTTGAGCTTTGCCAGCGCTTCGATGGTGGTGTCGGGGCGCGGATGCTCGTCGGTGTCGACCACTTTCGGGTCGCCCTTCTTCTGCGGGATCGTGACCGGCACGATCTCTTCCTTGAAGAAGCCTTCGGCATGGGCCCTGGCCCAGCGCTGCTGGCTGCGGATCGCGAACGCGTCCTGGTCGGCGCGCGACACGCTGAATTCCTTCGCCACGTTCTCGGCCGTCTCCGGCATCGAGTCGATGCCGTACTTTGCCTTCATCAGCGGATTGACGAAGCGCCAGCCGATGGTGGTGTCCTCGATCTTCGCGGTGCGCGAGAAAGCGCTGTCGGCCTTGCCCATCACGAACGGGGCGCGCGTCATGCTTTCGACGCCGCCGGCGATCATCAGGTGCGCTTCGCCCGCCTTGATCGCGCGCGCGGCGGTGCCGACCGCATCCAGGCTGGACGCGCACAGGCGGTTGATCGTCATGCCCGGCACTTCCACCGGCAGCCCGGCCAGCAGCGCGGCCATGCGCGCGACGTTGCGGTTGTCTTCGCCGGCCTGGTTGGCGCAGCCGTAGTACACGTCGTCCAGCTGCGACCAGTCCACGCCCGGATTGCGCGCGACCAGCGCGGCGATCGGCACGGCGGCCAGGTCGTCGGCGCGCACGCTTGCCAGTGCGCCGCCGAAGCGGCCGAACGGGGTGCGGACCGCGTCACAGATGTATGCGTCGTTGATGCTCAATTGGTGGCTCCTTGTTGGTTCGTGCGCCCGTCAGTGGTCATGGCGGGCATTCAGTGCGGCCTCGCCCACGCCATCGGGCGCGACCAGGTGGCCGGCGATGCGGTGCGATTTGCCGCGGAAGAGCGCGATGGCGCGGCCGTCCTGGTTGCAGACGCGGACGTCGTACACGCCGGTCTTCCCGGACAGCGAGACCTCGACCGCTTCGGCCGTCAGCACGTCGCCTTCCTGCGCCTGGGCGAGAAAGTCGATGGTGCAGCCGGCGCCGACGGTCACGTTGTTGTGCGAGTTGCAGGCGAAGGCGAAGGCACTGTCGGCCAGGGTGAAGATATGGCCGCCGTGGCAGATCGCGTGGCCGTTCAGCATGTCCGCGCGCACCGGCATCGACATCAGCGCGTAGCCGGGGCGGATCTCGACCAGCCGCATGCCCATCGCCTGGCTCGCGCTGTCACGCTCGTACATGGCCTGGCCGACTCGGCGGGCCAGCGCCAGCGCTTGCTCAGGCATGGAACTTCGCTCCCGCAGCCCGCTTGCGCCGCAGCAGCGGCGACACGCGGTAACGGTCCTCGCCATAGGCGCGCGCCATGTTGTCCAGCACCGTCACGATGTGGGCGAGTCCGACCTGGTCGGCCCATTCCAGCGGGCCCTTCGGATAGTTCACGCCCTTCTGCATCGCGGTGTCCACGGCTGCAGCGTCGCACACGCCCTGGTTGACCGCGTCGGCCGCTTCGTTGGCGAGCATGGCCACGGTGCGCATCGCCACCATCCCCGGCACGTCGTCGATGCGGGTGACGGTGAAGCCGGCCGCCTGGAACAGGCCGACGACGGCACGGTAGGCGGAATAGCTGCACTGGTCGGCGCGCGCCAGCACGACGCGCTTTGCGCCCGCCGCGTCGAGCACCAGGTCGTACAGCACGGTGTCCGGATGCTTGTTGGCGGCCGCGCGCTCGGTCGCGGTGCGCCCGTCGGTCAGGAACACGGCCGCTCCGCTGGTGTGGAAGGCGGCTGCCTCGTCCTCGCCGGCATGCGGGAGCGGCTTGCGGTGCGGGATGCGGTAGCCGTGCGCGACAAGGCGCTGCTCCATCGGCGCCACCACCGAGGTGCTGCCCGGCTCCTGGCTCACGCTGACCGACTCGGGACGCGGCTCGGGATCCTCCTGCGCCACCAGCGGCGCTGCCGCGCCTTCCGAATAATCGTAGAACCCGCGCCCCGTCTTGCGGCCCAGGTAACCTGCGTTGACCATTTCGAGCTGCACCACCGATGGCGTGAAGCGCGGGTCGCCGTAGTAGGCGTTGTGGACCGACTGCGTGACCGAATAGTTGACGTCGTGCCCGATCAGGTCCATCAGTTCGAAGGGTCCCATGCGGAAGCCGGCCGACTCGCGCATGATCGCGTCGATGGTCGGGGCGTCGGCGGCCTGCTCGGACAGCAGGCGCAGCGCCTCGGCGTAGTACGGCCGCGCGACGCGGTTGACGATGAAGCCCGGCGTCGACTTGGCGTGCACCGGGCTCTTGCCCATCGCGAGCGCGGTCAGGTACACGGTTTCCGCCACGTCTTTCGTGGTTGCCAGGCCGCTGATCACTTCGACCAGCGCCATCAGCGGCACCGGATTGAAGAAGTGCATGCCGACCACGCGTTCCGGGCGGCGCAACTGGGCGGCGATCGAGGTCACCGAGATCGACGAGGTATTGGTGGCAAGGATGCAATCGTCGCCGACGATGCCTTCCAGGTCCGCGAACAGCTTGCGCTTGGCGTCGAGGTTCTCCACGATCGCTTCGATCACCATGGCGGCGCCGCGCATGTCTTCGAGTGTCGCCGCTTCCTCCAGGCGGCCGCGCGCGGCGCTGGCATGCTCGCCGCTCATCTTGCCCTTTTCGACCAGCTTGCCGAATGTCTTGCCGATGCCGTCGATCGCCTTCGCCACCGCTTCCGGGCGGCTGTCGAACAGCCTGACGCGGTAGCCGGCGCTGGCCGCCACCTGCGCAATGCCCGCGCCCATTGCACCGCTGCCGACGACAGCGATGACGCTATTGCGATCCAGTTCGTTCGACGCCATGGTTCATTCCCCTTTGAAGTGGGCGGGACGCTTTTCGATGAAGGCTTGCACGCCTTCGCGGTAGTCGTGGCTGTAGCCAAGCTCGCGCATCATCTCGCCTTCGAGCTTGAGCTGTTCTTCCAGCGTGTTGCCCCAGCTGAGGCGCAGCGCCTTCTTGGTGAACGCCAGGCCCTTGGTCGGAGCGACCGCGAAGTGTTCCGCCATCGCGCGCGCGTCGCCCATCAGGCCCGCGTCGGGAATGCACTTCCAGATCAGGCCCCACTGCTCGGCGCGTTCGGCATCGAGCTTCTCGCCCAGCATGGCCAGGCCGGTGGCGCGCGCATGGCCCAGCAGGCGTGGCAGGTGCCAGGTGCCGCCGGTATCGGGGATCAGGCCCAGCTTGCAGAACACTTCGACAAAGCTCGCGGACTTGGCAGCCAAGACGATGTCGCAGGCCAGTGCGAGGTTGGCGCCGGCGCCCGCGGCCACGCCGTTGACGGCGCAGATGACGGGGATCGGCAGGGTGCGCAGCTTCATCACCAGCGGGGCGTAGAACTGCTCGACCGATTCGCCCAGGTCGACGCCCTTGGCGCCCGGCTCCACCGCGCGGTCGGACAGGTCCTGGCCGGCGCAGAAGCCTCGTCCGGCGCCGGTCAGCAGCAGCACGCGCACCGACTTGTCCGCTTCGACCTTCTCCAGCGCGTCGCGCACTTCGAGGTGCATCGCGCGCGTGAAGCTGTTCAGTTTTTCGGGGCGGTTCAGCGTCAGCGTGGCGATGCCGTCCGCGACCTCGAACAGGATGTTTTCGTAGCTGCCCATGCTTGTCTCCATATTGTTATTCGGCCTGGTCGAAGTCGACCACCACCTTGTCCGTCACCGGGAAGCTCTGGCAGGACAGCACGAAGCCGCGCGCGACCTCGTAGTCTTCCAGCGCGTAGTTCACGTCCATCTCCACCTTGCCGTCGACCACCTTGCAGCGGCAGGTCGAGCATACACCGCCCTTGCACGAGTAGCGCATGTCGATGCCGGCCTTCAGGCCCGCATCCAGCAGCGATTCCTTTTCCTTCTCCATGGTGAAGGTAGTGGCGTTCCCGTCCAGGATCACGGTGACTTCGGTATCGTGCCTGGCGTCCGCGTCCAGCACGCGCGGCTTGTGCTGGTGCTTGGGGATCGAGGCCGCGAACAGTTCGACCTTGATGTTCTCCTTCGGCATGCCGGCTTCCTGCAGCGCCGCCGAGACGCCCAGCATCATGTCTTCCGGGCCGCAGATGAAGGCGACGTCGATGTCCTCGACCGGGGTCCAGTGCTTCAGCAGCTGTTCGACCTTCTCCTTGGTGATGCGGCCGTTGAACAGTTCGATATCCTGCTGCTCGCGGCTCATCACGTAGACGATGTTCAGGCGTTCGAGGTAGGTGTCCTTCAGTTCGCCCAGCTCGTCGCGGAAAATCACGGAGGACGACGCGCGGTTGCCGTAATAGAGCGTGAAGGTGCTGTTCGGCTCCGTCATCAGCGTGGTCTTGATGATCGACAGGATCGGGGTGATGCCGCTGCCGGCAGCGAACGCCGCGTAGTGGCGCCCCTGCGACGGGTCGAGCGGCACGTTGAAGTGGCCCATCGGTGGCATCACCTCGAGCTGGTGGCCAGCCTTCAGGTTCGCATTGGCCCAGCTGGAGAACAGGCCGCCCGTGGTGCGCTTGATCGCCACGCGCAGGCACTTGTCCTGCACCGCGGAGCAGATCGAATACGAGCGGCGCACGTCGTCCTCGCCGATCTGCGTGCGCAGCGTCAGGTGCTGGCCCTGCTGGTAGGCGAAGGCCTCGGCCAGTTCGACTGGCACCTCGAAAGTCACGGAGATGGTGTCGCGCGTCTCCTGGCGCACCGTGGACACGGTCAGTGGATAGAATTTGCTCATGGTCGGCCTTAGTGGCTCTTGAAATAATCGAATGGCTCGCGGCAGTCCAGGCACTTGTACAGCGCCTTGCAGGACGTGGAGCCGAACTGGCTGGTGAGCTGCGTGTTGGACGATCCGCAGTTAGGGCAGGCGATTGCCGGCTCGTCGCCGCGGCGCCGGATCAGGGCGCTGATGTCGACCACCTGCTGCGCGGGCGGCGCGATGCCGTAGCCCTTGAGCGCGGCCTTGCCCTTGTCGCTCATCCAGTCGGTGGTCCAGGCGGGCGACAGGCGCGTCTCCAGCCGCACACGCTCGATGCCCGCGCGGGCCAGTTCCTGCCTGACTTCCTGGGCGATGACTTCCATCGCCGGGCAGCCGGAATAGGTCGGCGTGATGGTGACGACGCATTCGCCGCCCTCGAAACGCACGTCGCGCACGATGCCGAGATCGACCACCGAGATCACCGGGATCTCGGGGTCCGCAACCTGCTGCAGGCGGTCCCACACCGCTTGCACGTCCATTACCATTCGGCTCCGGGGTAGGCGCGCTGCAGGAACTGCATCTCGGCCAGGATATAGCCCAGGTGCTCGGTATGGCGACCCTGCTTGCCGCCGCTGTGCATCCACGCGTCCGGCGGCAGCATGGTCAGCGTGGCTTCCTCGAACACGCGCGCGACATGGTCCAGGAAGGCCGCGCGCAGGCCGGCCGCTTCCGGCGCCACGCCCTGCTCCACCATCGCGTTCTCGACCGCGTCATAGGCGAACATCTCGCCGGTGTAGGCCCACAGCTCATTGGCTGCCGACTGGATTTTCGCGTGGCTGTCGGCGGTGCCGTCGCCCAGGCGCACCACCAGGTCGCTGCTGCGGCGCAGGTGGTAGGTGATTTCCTTGACCGACTTGGCGGCGATTTCGGCGATGCGCGGATCGCTCGAGTTCACCAGTCCCTGCATCAGGAAGTAGTGGAAGGTGTCGAAGTAGAACTGGCGCATGGTGGTGTCGGCGTAGTTCCCGTTCGGCTGCTCGGTGATCAGGCAGCAGCGCATCTCGTGCGCGTCGCGCAGGAACGCCAGCTTGTCCTCGTCGCGGCCGCGGCCTTCCAGCTCGCCCGCGTAGGACAGCCACATGCGCGTCTGTCCCAGCAGGTCGAGTGCGACGTTGGTGAGCGCCATGTCTTCTTCCAGCGCCGGGCCCTTGCCGCACCACTTGGACAACTGCTGCGACAGGATCAGCGCGCTGTCGCCCAGGCGCAGCAGGTATTCAAACTTTGCGTTATCCACGGCGGCGCTCACAGGTTCTTGACTTCTTCCGGCATCGGGAAGAAGGTCGGGTGGCGGTACACCTTGCTGTTGGACGGCTCGAACAGCGGCGCCTTGTCGCCCGGGCTCGATGCGACGATGTCGGCGGCGCGCACGACCCAGATCGACACGCCTTCGTTACGGCGCGTGTAGACGTCGCGCGCATTGTTGATCGCCATTTCCGCGTCCGATGCGTGCAGGCTGCCGACGTGCTTGTGCGCCAGGCCGTGCTGGCTGCGGATGAACACTTCCCACAGGGGCCATTCTTTGCTCATTGTCTCTCTCCGTTCTTATGCTGCCTGCTTCTTCGCGGCCTGCTTGTCCGCATACGCGACCAGCGCGTCGCGGAACCACTCGCCGTCTTCATATGCCTTGACGCGCGTGCGCAGGCGCTCCTTGTTGCATGGGCCATTGCCCTTCAGGACGTTCTGGAATTCGCTCCAGTCGATGGCGCCGAAATCGTAGTGGCCGCGCTCCTCGTTCCATTTCAGGTCCGGGTCGGGCAGGGTCAGGCCGAGGAATTCGGCCTGCGGCACGGTCTGGTCGACCATGCGCTGGCGCAGCTCGTCGTTCGAGAACAGCTTGATGCGCCATTGCGCCGACTGCGCGCTGTTGACCGATTCCGCGTCGGACGGGCCGAACATCATCAGCGACGGCCACCACCAGCGGTTCAGCGCATCCTGCGCCATCTGTTTCTGCTCCGGCGTGCCGCGGCACAGCGCCAGCATGATGTCGTAGCCCTGGCGCGCGTGGAAGGACTCTTCCTTGCACACGCGGATCATGGCGCGCGCATACGGGCCGTACGAGCAGCGGCACAGCGGGATCTGGTTGATGATGGCCGAGCCGTCCACCAGCCAGCCGATCGCGCCCATGTCGGCCCAGGACAGGGTCGGGTAATTGAAGATGCTGGAATACTTGGCCTTGCCCGAGTGGAGCGCGGCCAGCAGCTCGTCGCGCGACACGCCCAGCGTCTCGGCGGCGCTATATAAATACAGGCCGTGGCCCGCCTCGTCCTGGATCTTGGCCAGCAGGATCGACTTGCGCTTGAGCGTGGGCGCGCGCGTGACCCAGTTCCCCTCCGGGAGCTGGCCGACGATCTCCGAGTGCGCGTGCTGCGAAATCTGGCGGATCAGCGTCTTGCGGTAGGCGTCCGGCATCCAGTCCTTGGCTTCGATCCTGATGCCGGCGTCGATGCGGGCCTGGAACTCGCGCTCCTGCTGGTCCATTTCTTCCTGCGTGCGGACGTTCTTCAGCCCGGTCTCGACCATCTGTGCGTACATGGCAACTCTCCCATCATGCTTGTTCCCTGCGATGATACGATACAGTAATCATCAAGTATATAAAAATCTTGACTCATATTTAGGTTATGCTTGCCGTCATGAAACATCTCACCATCCCCGAGTGGATCGCCCACTTCCTGGCAGCCGATCCGCCGCGCTCCAAGTCGCTGGTGATGACGGTGTTCGGCGACGCCGTCAGCCCGCATGGGGGGTCGGTGTGGCTGGGCAGCCTGATCGAGCTGGCCGCGCCGTTCGGCATTTCGGACCGGCTGGTGCGCACCAGCGTGTTCCGGCTGGCGCAGGAAGGCTGGCTGGCCGCGGCCCGCGACGGCCGCCGCAGCGCCTACACCATCGCGCCGTCGGCGCTGGCGCGCTTCGAGCATGCGAACCGCCGCATCTACCTGCCGCTGGACGGGCACTGGGACGGCTCCTGGACGCTGCTGCTGGCCGGCGCGTCGCCGCTGGGCGCGGCCGAACGCACGCGCCTGCGCAAGGAGCTGGCGTGGGAAGGCTATGCGCAGCTCGCGCCCGGCGTCCTTGGCCATCCTGCCGGCAGCGCGGAGGTGCTGGACGAAGTCCTCACCCGCCTGGCGCTGCACGGGCAGGCGCCCGTGTGCTCGGTGCGCGACCTGCCCGGCACGGCCGGGCGGCCGCTGCGCGAACTGGTGGGCGAATGCTGGGACCTGGCGCCGGTGATCGCCTCGTACTTGCACTTCGCGGACGTGTTCGGGCCGCTGCTTGCGCTGCTGCGGCGCGGCTGCGGCGCGCTGTCGCCGCAGCAGGCCTTCGTGGTGCGCACGCTGCTGGTGCACGCCTACCGGCGGGTGCAGCTGCACGATCCGATGCTGCCGATGGAGCTGCTGCCTGCGCCGTGGCCGGGAGCGCAGGCCTACGAGCTGGCGCGCGAGATTTACCGGGCCACGTTCGCGCTGGCCGAGCAGCATGTGATGGAGGTGCTGCGGCGCGAAGACCCGGATGCGCCGCAGGCCGACGCGTCGTTCTACGACCGGTTCGGCGGACTGGAATAAGGGGACCGCCCCTCACGCGGCGCTGGCGTAGCAGCGCAGCAGCGACAGGTCGATATCGATGCCCAGGCACGGCCAGTACAGCCGCGTGGCCGACAGCATCTCGATGCGCGAGATCTCGCGGATGGTCGCGTGCTCGAAGTCGGGATATTCGTGGAAGGCGATGTAGAGCTCCTCGCCGCCGGCCCCGACCCAGAACCCGTGCGGGGAAATGGTCGTGACTTCGGCGCTCTGTACAGGGATGTGTCGCATGGCTGGCAAACCGTGGTTCGATGGCGGAATGCCAACGTTAACAAAGGCCGGAGTGATGCCATTTGAGCCATACCATGCCAAACGCGTTAAAATCACCGGCTCAGCTCTCACCAACCGGAATTCTTTAATGCCTATCAAGATCAGCTGCCAGTTCGACGCCGGCGCCATCGAGGTGGTCAGCGCGGACAACGCGAACGCCATCGACCTGAACATCCGCAAGGACTCGCACGCGGACATCGTCCAATGGTTCTACTTCCGCCTGCAGGGCGCGCAGGGCGAGCCGTGCACAATCCGCTTCCTGAATGCCGGCCAGGCCGCCTACCCGAAGGGCTGGGAAGGCTACCAGGCGATGGCCAGCTACGACCGCCTGAACTGGTTCCGCGTGCCGACCAGCTTCGACGGCCAGGTCATGACCATCAACCACACCCCGGGCATGGACAGCGTGTATTACGCCTACTTCGAGCCGTATTCGTGGGAACGCCACCTGGAGCTGCTCGACCGCGCCCAGATGTCCGAGCACGTGCGCCTGTTCGACCTGGGCAGCACCGTGGACGGCCGCGACATGAACATGCTGGTGATCGGCGAGGAGCACGCGAACCGCAAGAAGGTCTGGGTCATCGCGCGCCAGCACCCTGGCGAGACGATGGCCGAATGGTTCGTCGAAGGCATGCTCGACGCGCTGCTCGACCCGGCCAACCCGTTCGGCCGCCAGCTGCTGAAGGAAGCGGTGTTCTACGTGGTGCCGAACATGAATCCGGACGGCTCCGTGCGCGGCAACCTGCGCACCAACGCGGCCGGCGCGAACCTGAACCGCGAGTGGAATTCGCCGTCGATGGAGCGCAGCCCGGAAGTGTACCTGGTGCGCGAGAAGATGAAGGAAACCGGCTGCGACCTGTTCCTGGACGTGCACGGCGACGAAGGCCTGCCGTACGTGTTCACCGCGGGCAGCGGCGCCCTGCCGGCGTTCACGCCGGAGATGGCCGCGCGCGAGAAGAAGTTCCAGAAGGACTTCATGATCGCCACGCCGGACTTCCAGGACGTGCATGGCTATCCCGACGCGCCGTACACCGACGAAGTGCTGACCATGGGTTCGCCGCACATCACCCACCTGTTCGGCTGCCTGTCGCTGACCCTGGAACTGCCGTTCAAGGACAACGCCAACGATCCCGACCCGCAAACCGGCTGGGACGGCGCGCGCAGCGCACGCCTCGGCGGCGCCGTGCTGCAGCCGGTGCTCCAGGCCCTGCGCGGCTAACACAGGAAGGGGACCGCCACTGCGCTCCAGGCGCCAGTACGGTCCCCGCTTGGCGCAGCACGGCCGGCCCGCCGGCCATTTACTCACCGCCCCGCTTCCAATCGTGCTTGAGCCGCGCCGTGGAAATGCGAAAATGCCCGTCCATGACCCAACACGCAGACAGACTATCCCTGTTCGAAGGCGAAGGCGAAGTTCGCAGCCTGCTGCGCAAGCTTGACTGGTCCCGTTCGCCGCTGGGCGATCCGCGCGCCTGGCCGCATGCGCTGGTCACCGTGGTGCGCCTGATGCTCAACTCGAAATTCCCCATGTTCGTGGCGTGGGGCCCGCAGCTCGGCTTCCTCTACAACGACCAGTACGTCGCGATCCTGGGCAACAAGCACCCGAACGCGCTGGGCATGCCGTTCGAGCAGATCTGGTCCGAGATCTGGCATGACGTCGGCCCGGTCGCCGCCGCCGCGCTGGCGGGACGCTCCTCCTACTTCGAGAACATGCCCCTGCGGATGCTGCGCACGGGACGCATGGAGCTCACCTACTTCACCTTCTCGTACTCGCCGGTGGAAGGCGACCATGGCGAGATCGAGGGCATGTACTGCACCTGCATCGAGAGCACGCAGGAAGTGCTGGCGCGCCGGCGCCAGGAGTTCCAGCTCAAGCTGTCCGATGCGATGCGGGTGCTGGACTCCCCTGCCGAGGTGATCGAGCAGGCCAGCCGCATGCTGGGCGAGTGGCTCGGCGTGTCGCGCGTGGGCTTTTCGGAGATGTTCGCCGACGAGAAAACCATGATGCTGCGCAGCGAATGGAACCGCGACGCGGGCGCCAGCCTCGAAGGCAGCGTACTTACGCTCGACGATTTCGGCCAGGAGATCGCCGACCTGCTGCGCGCGAACGGCGCCATGATCGTGGACGACGTCACCACCGATCCGCGCACCGCAGCCTATGCCCAGTCCTACGCGAACATCACCGTGCGCGCCGTGCTGGCACTGCCCCTGATGCGCGGCGGACGCCTGGTGGCGCTGCTGTACATGCACGACAACACGCCCCGCGCCTGGTCGGACGAGGACATCGAGCTGGCGCGCGACATGGGCGAACGCACCTGGGCGGCCGTCGAGCGCGCCCGCGCCCAGCTGGAACTGCGCACGGAACGCGACCGCACCCAGTACATCATCGACAGCATGAACGACGGCTTCGCGATGGTGGCTCCCGACTGGACCTTCACCAGCGTCAACAAGGAAGGCGCGCGCATCCTCGGCTGTCCGCAGGAGGAGCTGATCGGCAAGGACATGTGGGCCACCTTCCCCGAGACGGTCGGTTCGGGCCGCGAGGAACTCTACCGGCGCGTCCAGTCGACCCGCGTGGCAGCCTCGCTGGAATCCCAGTTCAGGTACCGCGACGGCACGCAAACGTGGCTGGAAGTGCGCGCCTACCCGTCCCTGGACGGCGGCATCACGATCTTCTACCGCGACATCAGCGACCGCAAGCAGGCCGAACGCGAACTGCAGGAATCCAACCGCCGCAAGGACGAATTCCTCGCCATGCTCGCGCACGAGCTGCGCAACCCGCTGGCCCCGATCGGCGCTGCGGCCGAGCTGATGGAAATGGTACAGCTGGATGGCCAGCGCCTCAAGCAGACCAGCCAGGTGATCAGCCGCCAGGTGCGCCACATGACCGGGCTGGTGGACGACCTGCTGGACGTCTCGCGCGTGACGCGCGGCCTGGTCGAGATCAAGCGCACGCCGCAGGACGTCAAGAGCATCGCGGCCAGCGCGGTCGAACAGGCGCGACCGCTGATGGAGGCGCGCAGGCACCACCTGGTGGTGGACCTGGCGCCCGAGCGCGCCCACGTGCTGGGCGACGAGAACCGGCTGGTGCAGATCCTCGCCAACCTGCTCAACAACGCGGCCAAGTACACGCCGGAAGGCGGCCAGGTGCGCCTGTACACCGAGGTGCACGAGAAGGAAGTGGTGCTGGGCGTGAGCGATAACGGCATCGGCGTGCCGCGTGCGCTGCAGACCGAGATATTCGACCTGTTCTCGCAGGCCGAGCGCACCTCCGATCGCGCCCAGGGCGGGCTGGGACTGGGCCTGGCGCTGGTGCGCAGCCTGGTGGAGCTGCACGACGGCCGCGTGTACTGCGTCAGCGAAGGCGAAGGCCGCGGCAGCACCTTCGTGGTGCACCTGCCGCGCATGACCGAGGTGGCCGCAAGCTCGGGATGGGAAGCCCGCAAGGCCCTGCATCGCGCGCCGTCCAGCCTGCGCATCCTGCTGGTGGACGACAATGAAGACGCGGCTTCGATGCTGGCCATGGTGCTGGAAGCGTCGGGCCACAGGGTGACCGTCGAGACCTCGTCGGCGCGGGCCCTGGAGCGCGCGTCCAGCGCGCCGTTCGACGTCGGCGTGCTCGATATCGGGCTGCCCGAGATGGACGGCTACGAGCTGGCGCGCCGCATCCGCACCCTGCCCGGCAACGGCAGCATGCTGCTGATCGCCGTCACCGGCTATGGACACGAGAACGACCGCGAAAAAGCCGCGGCGGCCGGCTTCAACCACCACTTCGTCAAACCGGTGGACTCGCGCAAAATCATGTCGGTGCTGCCGCTCCGCTGAGCAGGCAGTCCCCGGGTTTGGCGGAATCGGCCATGATGTAGTCGATTCCGCCAACCGGCCGGTTCTGAGCGGCGCCATTGGCGCGGCTCAGAACTGGTCAGTGGCAGCCGCCCCCGTGGGTCCCGAGACGGGCCGGCACCGCATCGGCATTCCCCAATTCCTCGAGCACCTGGCAGGCGCCGCCGGCCGGCGCACTGCCGCAGCGCGCGCGCAGCTGCGCCAGCTGCGTGCAGCGACTGCAGCTCGGCGATACGCGTGGCCACGTGGCCGATGTGCCGGTCCAGCAGGTCGTCGACCGCCGCGCAGCTCTGGCCAGGCGCGTCGCGCAAGGCCAGCAGGCTGCGCACCTCGTCCAGCGTCATGTCCAGCGAGCGGCAATGGCGGATGAACAGCAGGCGCTCTTCATGCGCCTGCCCGTACAGCCGGTAATTGCCGTCGGAGCGCGCCGGCTGCGGCAGCAGTCCCTGGCGCTCGTAGTAGCGGATGGTTTCCACGGGCGAGCCGGTGCGCTGCGCCAGCTCGCCGATCTTCATCAAGCCCGGCATGGGTATCGCGTCAGCGCTTGCGCGTCGAGGCGATCATGAAGTTCGAGACCGACGCTTCGGCCACCGATGCCCAGGTATTCTGCTCCTGGCGGAAGCGCTTCCACGGCTCGTAGATCTTGCGGAAGCGCGGATTCTTCGCTGCCTCCTCCTCGTAGATCGCGTGCGCGGCCTTGAAGCCGGCGTCCATGATCTCCCTGGAGAAGTAGCGCACCTTGGCGCCGTTCTTCATCAGCCGCGCCAGCGCGCCCGGGTTCAGGAAGTCGTAGTCGGCCTGCATGCCGACGTGCGCCTCGTAGCTGGCCGCCTCGATCGCCGCCTGGTACTGCTTGGGCAGCTTCTCCCAGGCCTTGATGCCGATGTAGAACGACAGCTGCGGCCCGGTCTCCCACCAGCCGGGCGAATAGTAGAACGGCGCGACCTTGTACAGGCCGATCTTCTCGTCGTCGTACGGGCCGACCCATTCCGCCGCATCGATCGTGCCTTTCTCCAGCGCCGGGTAGATGTCCGAGCCGCCCAGCTGCTGCGGCACCGCGCCCATGCGCTCCATGACACGGCCGGCAATGCCCGCGATGCGCATCTTCAGGCCCTTCAGGTCCTGCACGCTCTTGATCTCCTTGCGGTACCACCCGCCCATCTGGGTGCCGGTGTTCCCTCCCATGTAATTCAGCACACCGTATTCGCGGAAGAACGCGCGCGTGGCCTCGCGCCCGCCGCCGCGCTCGAACCATGCCGTCTGCTGGCGCGAGGTCAGGCCGAACGGCACCGCGCAATCGAAGGCGAAGGTCGGGTCCTTGCCCACGTAGTAGTAGGAGGCCGTGTGTCCCATCTCCACCGTGCCGTTTTGCACCGCGTCGAGCACCTGCAGCGCCGGCACGATCTCGCCGGCGGCGAACACGCGGATGTTGAACTTGCCGTTGGTGAGCGCGGACACGCGCCTTGCGAAGCGTTCGGCCGCGCCGTAGATGGTGTCGAGGTTCTTGGGGAAGCTGCTGGCCAGGCGCCACTGGATGGTGGGGAGGGCCTGCGCCACGGCGGGCGCGGCGATCACGCCGGCGGCGGTGCCGGCAGCGGCTTTGGTCAGGAAGGAACGGCGTTCCATGGGCTGGGGTCTCCTATTGTGGAATTATCCAGCCAGTGTATTGCCGAGTTTCTGCTAACGCAACAAGGGGACGGCCCCGCCGGGGGACGGTCCCCTCACATCACGAACCGGCGACAACCATGCTCTCGATCAGGATCGAGCCGGTCTCCTTGTTGCCGCGGATGAGCGTATCCGCCCCCACCGCCACGATCTGTTCGAACATGGTCTTCATGTTGCCCGCGATGGTGATCTCTTCGACCGGATACTGGATCACGCCGTTCTCCACCCAGTAGCCCGACGCGCCGCGCGAATAGTCGCCGGTGACGTAGTTGGTGCCCTGCCCCATCAGCTCCGTGACCAGCAGGCCGGTGCCCATCTTGCGCAGCATGCCTTCGAAATCGTCGCCTTTCCTGGTCAGCGAGGACTTGAGCGTGAGGTTGTGCGAGCCGCCCGCGTTGCCGGTGGTCTGCATGCCCAGCTTGCGCGCCGAATACGAGGACAGGAAGTAGCCCTGCAGGACGCCGTCGCGCACCACGTCGCGCTTGACCGTGCGCACGCCCTCTTCGTCGAAGGGCGCCGAGCCGACGCCGCCGATCACGTGCGGGTCTTCCAGCACCTGGATGTGCGACGGGAAGACCTGCTTGCCCAGCGAATCGAGCAGGAAGCTCGACTTGCGGTACAGCGCACCGCCCGACGTCGCCTGCACCAGCGCGCCCAGCAGGCCGGCCGCCAGCGGCGCCTCGAACAGGACCGGGCAGGTGCGGGTATCGAGCTTGCGCGCATTCAGACGCGCGAGGGCGCGCTGGGCCGCGTACTTGCCCACTTCCTCCGGCGCCGACATGCGGCTGGCGTCGCGCACCGAGGTGTACCAGTCGTCGCGCTGCATGCGCGCGCCCTTGCCGGCGATCGGCGCCACCGACAGCGTGTGGCGCGAGAACGGATAGCCGCCCACGAAGCCGCGCGTGTTGGCCGCCACGAAGTGCGACTGCTGCACGTGCACGTTCGCGCCTTCGCTGTTGGTGATCATCTTGTCGTGCGCGAACGCGGCGTCCTCGGCGCGCTTGGCGAAGGCCACCGCTTCCTCGGTGCTGATGGTCCACGGATAGAACAGCTTGAGGTCGCGCGGGTTCTTCTCCAGCATGTCCTCGTCCGCCAGGCCGGCGCAGTCGTCTTCCGCGGTAAAGCGGGCGATGTTGTAGGCCGCGTCCACGGTGGCGCGCAGCGAATCGCCGGAAAAATCGGAGGTGCTGGCATTGCCGCGCTTCTGCCCGATGTACACGGTCACGCCCAGGCCCTTGTCGCGGTTCTGCTCGATCGTCTCGATCTTGCCGCGCCGGACCGACACCGACAGTCCGCTGCCTTCGCTGATTTCGACCGCCGCGTCGCTGGCGCCGGCCTTGCGGGCGTAGCCCAGCACATCCTGCGTCAGCTGCTTGAGCTCATCTTGGGTAAGGCTGAAAACGGAATCGTTCATGTCGTGTTTTATCGGGCTTTCGATTCAAAACAGTTATCATAGCAGCGTTGATACATTTTACCGGTTGCCATTCTTCAATCGGACTCCAATACCATGCCTAATCCAAACCGCGGCTCCGTCGGCTTCAAATCGTCCGAGTTCGAACAAGAGTACGAGCGCCCCTCCAAATCGGAGCTGAAGCGCCAGATGAGCGAACTGCAGAAGCTCGGGCAGGACCTCGTCGACCAGCCGCGTGATCGCGTCAAGCGCGTACCGATGCCGGAAGACGTGCGCGACGCCATCCTCGAGTGCCAGAAGATCACCGACCACGAGGGACGCCGCCGCCAGTTGCAGTTCGTCGGCAAGAAGATGCGCACGCTCGACGAAGACGAAGTCGCCGTCATCCAGCGCACCATCGAAGGCTGGCGCGGCGCGTCCAAGGCCGATACCGCGGCCCTGCATGCGATCGAGCGCAAGCGCGAGAAGCTGCTGGCCGACGACAAGGCCCTCACCACGCTAATGGAAGAGCATCCGGAACTCGACGTGCAGCACCTGCGCACCCTGATCCGCAACGCCCGCAAGGAGCAGGCCGAGAACAAGCCGCCGAAGGCCTACCGCGAACTGTTCCAGGTCCTCAAGCAACTGGCCAAGCCTGCCGCTGCGGCCGAGGATGAGGACGGGGACGAGCAGGACGAGCAGGACGATGAATAAGCAGCTGGTCGTCGGGCTGGTCTCGATCTCGGACCGCGCCAGCGAAGGCGTGTACGAGGACAAGGGCATTCCGGCGCTGCAGGAGTGGCTCGCGTCCGCACTGACCACGCCCTACACCACCGAGCCGCGCCTGATTCCAGACGACCGCGCGAACATCGAAGCCACGCTGATCGACCTGGTCGACAACGTGGGCTGCGACCTGGTGCTGACCACCGGAGGCACCGGCCCTGCGCGGCGCGACGTCACCCCCGAAGCCACGCTGGCCGTGGCCACGCGCGAGATGCCAGGCTTCGGCGAGCAGATGCGCCAGGTCAGCCTGCGCTTCGTGCCGACCGCGATCCTGTCGCGCCAGGTGGCGGTGATCCGCGAGACGCCGTCGCACGCCGCCCTCATCATCAACCTGCCCGGCCAGCCGAAGGCGATCCGCGAGACCCTCGAGGGCCTGCGCGGCGAGGATGGCAGCGTGCTGGTGCCTGGCGTGTTTGCCGCCGTGCCCTACTGCCTTGACCTGATCGGCGGCCCGTACATGGAAACCGACCCGGCGGTATGCAAGGCGTTCCGGCCCAAGTCGGCCCAGCGTCCCGCCAACTAAGCCCTCCCGAAAGAACCGCATGTCCCAACTGCTTGAACACATCGTCGTCGACACCGCGCCGCACCCGGCCGTCTCGGTCATCTGGCTGCACGGCCTGGGCGCCGACGGCAACGACTTCGTGCCGATCGTGCGCGAACTGGACCTGGCCGGCCTGCCCGGCATCCGCTTCATCTTCCCGCACGCGCCGGCCATGCCGGTGACGATCAATGGCGGCTACGTGATGCGCGCCTGGTACGACATCCTCGGCGCCGACCTGGTGCGGCGCGAGGACGAAGGCGGCCTGCGTACTTCGCAACGCATGGTGGAAGCGTTCATCGAGCGCGAAAAGGCGCGCGGCATTCCGGCCGGGCGCATCATCCTGGCCGGCTTCTCGCAGGGTTGCGCGATGACGCTGCAGGCGGGCATGCGCCATCCGGAAAAGCTGGGCGGCATGCTGTGCCTGTCCGGCTACGTGCCGCTGGCCGACAAGGCGCTGGCCGAACGTTCGCCGCAAAGCCTGGCCACGCCGGTCTTCATGTGCCACGGCACCCATGACGGCGTGATCCCGGTCGCACGCGCAACCTCATCGCGCGACCTGCTGCGCGAACTGGGCTACGAGGTCGAATGGCACGAGTACCCGATGCAGCACTCGGTCTGCGCGGAGGAAGTGCGCGACATCGGCAACTGGTTCAGGAAAGTCCTCGCGTGAGCCGCGCGAACCTGGATTTCGCGGCCGCCCGCGCCATCCTGGCCGCGCTGGCGTTTGGCGCCGTATCCGGCCTGGCCTGCGCGCAGGCGCCCGAATCCGCCGAGCCGGCAAAACGCCCGCCTCCCGCGTTCGATCCCCGCAGCTGCTCAAAGCCCGAGTGGCCGGCCGGCGCCGCCGAGGCCGGCAAGACCGGCACCGTGACCGTGGTGTTCCTGATCGGGACCGATGGCAAAGTCAGGAAGTCGCGCATCATCAAGTCCAGCGGACACGCGGACCTGGACGATGCGGCGCTGGCGAGCCTGGCCAAATGCACGTTCCGGCCGGGTACGCGCGACGGCGAGCCGGCCGAGGCATGGCTCCCGGTGCAATACGTCTGGAGGTAGGAAGCCGGAGACGCGCCACGGCCAGCGAGGGCGCCCGAATCGTCGAAGCGGAGGTGCAAACGTGATCAAACAGGTCGGGAATACGGTCATCCGTCCCCTGCACAGGTCGACCTGCCATTGCGGCGCGGTCGAACTCGAGCTGAGCCTGCCGGACGGGATCGTGGACCCGCGCCGCTGCGACTGCTCCATTTGCCGGCGCAAGGGCGCCATCGCCGCCTCGGTTCCGCTCGCGGGACTGCGCATCGTCAAGGGCGCCGACGTGCTGAAGGAGTACCGGTTCAACACGATGGCGGCGCGCCACTTCTTCTGTTCCGTGTGCGGCATCTACACGCACCACCAGCGCCGCTCCAACCCCGACCAGTACGGTTACAACGTCGGCTGCCTGGAGGGCGTCAATCCGTTCGAGCTAGGGGAGATTCCGACCAATGACGGCGTCAATCATCCGGCCGACCGCAAGCTGCCGTGAGCGCGGCTCGCGCGGTAATCAGGACGGCTGCCTGAGCCACTCCGTCGGCGCCATCCCGCACCAGGACGAAAACGCCTTGCTGAACGCGGGCTGATGCCGGTAGCCGACGGTCAGGGCGACTTCCTTGACCGAGCGGCCCTCCAGCAGCAGGCTCCTGGCCAGGTTCATGCGCCACCCGGTCAGGTACCTGGCCGGGGCCATCCCCACCACGTCGCGGAAGCGGTTGATGAACGTCGTGCGCGACATGCGCGCGAGGGCGGCCATGTCCTGCAGCGGCCATGGGCGTCCCGGATCGGCGTGCAGCGCGGACAAGACGGGCGCGAGCTGGAGGTCCGACAGGCCCGCGAGCACGCCCTTGCTGATCATGTTCGCCTTCCAGGCGTGGCGTATCAGGTGCACCACCAGCACGCCGCACAGGCCATCGACGATCAATTCCTTGCCGATGTCGTCGGCCGCCTCCTCCGCCATCAGGAGCTCCAGGGTGGCCGACAGCCCGTCCGCCCCCGCGAGCGGCACGCACATCACATCGGGCAGCGCCTGCGCGATCGGGTTGTGGGTGGCATGGGCGAAGCGCACGTTCGCACACAGTAGCGAAACCGGCTCGCCGGCCGGCACCACCAGCTGGTGGTCGAACGCGCGCGGATAGAACACCAGGCTCGGTTCCAGCACGTGCAGTGGCGGACCTTGCCGGTGCAGCATGTGCACCGTGCCCTTGCGCACCAGGTGCAGCTGCCCCACCCCGTCGCTGGCCCGGAATTGATTCTGGCCGCAGAAGTCGCCCCTATAAAACACGGACGTGCTGAATCCAAAGCGCGGCAACAGGGTAAGTAGAGTATCCATAGGATGGTCGCGTATCAAGTTCGTACGAATGCGTATGCATTCGCCAGTTCTGTAACGAATTCTACGACATAGTTGACGTATCATTTCCGTCAAGTAACAAATCATGTGCTATTTGCAGCACACCCCCTCAACCGACGCCGCCGGGTACCTGTCCATCAAGTACCTGGCGCTGCATTTTCCCGGATGCGAATCGTGACCCTCTTTTCGAACATGCGAATCGGTACCAAGCTCATGGTCGGCTTCGGCCTGGTCATTGCCCTTCTTGCCATCCTCAGCGCCGTGTCGATCGTGCAGACCCGGTTGACGCAGGACCAGCTCAGGCATCAGCACTGGTCGCGCACCGCGAAACTCGACCAGCTGTACGTGATGCGCGAAGCGCTGGGCCAGACCGGCCTGGCAGCGCGCAACGCCTTCATCTTCACCAGCGAGGCGGACGCCAGGAACGAGCTGCGCCTGCTGGACGAGCAGAAGGCCATCTACCTGGCGGCGCTCGAGCGCCTGGTGCCCCTGCTCGAAGGCGATCCCAATTTCGTCATCGCACGCAAGGACCTGCTCCAGATGGCGCAGGAGCTCACGCGTCCGCGCCAGTACCGGGAAGCCGGGAACATGGCGGAATTCGGCCGCTTCCTGGTCGAGGAATGCAGCCCCTTGCGCCGCAAGATCGTCGCCGAGATCGACATGGTCATCAAGGCGGTAGAGCAATCGGTGGAAAGCGAGCGCCAGGCGCTGGAACGATCGACCGAGCAATCGCGCCTGCTGGTCCTTGCGATCTCCGCCATCGCGATCGGGATTGGCGCGGCTGTCGCGGTGCTGATCACGCGCGGCCTGCTCAAGCAGCTGGGCGGGGAACCGGACCAGGTGCGCCATATCGCGAGCCGGATCGCCACCGGCGACCTGACCGTGGCCATCCCGGCGCGCGAAGGCGACACGGCCAGCGTCATCGCCGCGATGCGGGAAATGCGCGACAGCCTGGCCGGCATCGTGGCGCAGATCCGCTCCGGTGCGGACACGATCGCCGCCGGCTCGGGCCAGATCGCCAGCGGGAACCTGGACCTTTCCGCGCGAACCGAGCAGCAGGCCAGCGCGCTCGAGCAGACCTCGTCCTCGATGGTGGAAATGACCGCCACGGTGCGCGGGAACGCGGACAATGCCCAGCAGGCCAACGACCTGGCCTCGGCCGCGTCGGCGGTTGCGGTCAAGGGCGGGCAGGTGGTGTCCCAAGTGGTCGATACGATGGGGGCGATCAATGCCTCCGCGCGGAAGATTTCGGAGATCATCGGTGTCATCGACGGCATCGCATTCCAGACCAATATCCTGGCCCTGAACGCCGCGGTGGAAGCGGCGCGCGCGGGCGAACAGGGACGCGGATTCGCTGTGGTCGCGACCGAAGTGCGCAATCTCGCCCAGCGTTCGGCTGCCGCCGCCAGGGAGATCAAGGGCCTGATCGAGGAATCGGTCGGCAAGGTCGAATCGGGCAGCGCGCTGGTCGACCAGGCCGGGCGCACGATGGACGACATCCTGCACAGCATTCGCGGGGTCAACGACATCATGCAGGAAATCGCCGCGGCCAGCCGCGAACAGACGGCCGGCATCAGCCAGATCAACAGCGCCATCGCCCACATGGATGAGAACACCCAGCAGAACGCGGCGCTGGTGGACGAATCGGCGTCGGCGGCGCAAAGCATGCAGGAGCAGGCGCAGCACCTGGCCAGCCTGGTCAGCACCTTCCGGCTCGACACCCACGCCGGCGCAGAAGCGGGCCTGCGCAGGCCGGCGCCCAAAGCACGGCCAGCGGCGCGAACCCGCCTTGCCGCGCCCTCCTACCCGCGCTGAACGTAGTCGTCCGCCCCCGGCAGCGGGAGCGCGTCGCCCGGCGGCGCCGGGGTGCGGGCCGCATTCATCACCATCGCCAGCAGGGTGTAATAGCCATTGATGCCGACCAGGTCGGTCACGCCCTGCTCGCCGAACTGCGCCAGCGCGCGCGCCCAGGTCGCGTCCGAGACGCGCTTGTTCACCAGCAGCTCGAGCGAGAAGTCGTACACCGCCTGCTCGTCCGGGTAGAGCTGGTGCGGACGCGTCCAGTTGGCGATTGCGTCCACCACATGGGGCGCGATGCCGGCCTCCAGGGCGATCGGCGCGTGGATGGCCCACTCCACCTGCTGGTCCCACTCGCGCGCGACCAGCAGGATCGCCAGCTCGGTCAGGCGCGTGCCGATCGCGCTGCGGTAGCGCAGGTAGGCGCCCAGCTGCTGCACCCGATCCATCAATTCAGGGCTGCGCAGCAGCGGCACGAACGGGCCGACCAGTGCGCCGCGCGGACCCTGCACAACCGCCAGCGCCGCCTCGCGCTGGGCGGGCGTCATGTCACGTTCAGGTATCGGCGGCATGCGGTCGTTCGGCATGAAACGATATTTGCATGCGGAAAGATATGGATCAACAGCCTGCGTCAAATGGCCGCGTATCGTGCGCATTCCACCATGACACGACGGAGGGACCATGACGCGCATCATGCACCGCAACCTGCGCCATACGCCGCCGGTGGCGGTTTCCGCCAGCGGGATCCGCATCACGGACAGCGCCGGAAACAGCTATATCGACGCTTCCGGCGGCGCGGCCGTGTCTTCGCTGGGACATGCCCACCCGGCGGTGCTCGATGCGATCCGCAGCCAGCTCGACAAGGTCGCGTACGCGCACACCTCGTTCTTCACCACCGAGGTGGCCGAGGAACTGGCCGAGCGGCTCGGCCGCAATGCGCCGGGCGGCGACAGCGAGGTGTACCTGGTGTCGGGCGGCTCCGAAGCCATCGAGACGGCGCTCAAGTTCGCGCGCCAGTACTACCTGGAGACGGGCCAGCCGCAGCGCGCGCGCTTTGTCGCGCGCCGCCAGAGCTATCACGGCAATACGCTGTGTGCGCTGGGGGTGGGCGGCAACGAATGGCGGCGCAAGCCGTTCGCGCCGCTGCTGCCGGAGGTGATCCGGGTGTCGGCCTGCTACGAATACCGTGGCCGCAGCGAGACGCAGACACGCGACCAGTACACCGCCATGCTGCTGCGCGAACTGGAGGCGGCCATCCTGCAGGCCGGGCCGTCGCACGTGATCGGCTTCGTGGCCGAGCCGGTAGTGGGGGCCACCGGGGGCGCCATTCCGCCCACGCCCGGCTACTTCCGCGGCGTGCGGGCACTGTGCGACAAGTACGGGATCCTGTTCATCGCGGACGAAGTCATGTGCGGGATGGGCCGCTGCGGCACCATGTATGCGATCGAGCAGGACGGGGTGGAACCGGACATCGTCACCGTGGCCAAGGGCCTCGGCGCGGGCTACCAGCCGGTGGGCGCGGTGATCGTGAAGCGCGCGCTGGTCGAGCAGCTGCGGCTGCGCAGCGGCGTGTTCCAGCACGGGCACACCTACACCGGGCATCCGGTGGCGGCGGCGGCCGCGCTGGCGGTGCAGAAGGTGCTGGAGCAGCAGGACCTGCTGGCGCAGGTGCAGGCGCGTGGCGCCTACCTGCAGCGCGCGTTAAGGGAGGCGCTGGCCAGCCACGAGTTTGTGGGCGACGTGCGCGGCCGCGGGCTGCTGGCCGGCGTGGAGCTGGTCGAGGACCGCGCCACTCGTCGTCCCTTCCCGCCGTCGCGCAAGCTGCACGCCGCGATCAAGGCGCGTGCGCTGGAGAACGGATTGATGGTGTATCCGATGGGAGGCACCATCGATGGCGAGAGCGGCGACCATGTGCTGCTGGCCCCGCCCTTCATCGCGACCGAGGCGGACCTGGATGAGATCGTGTCGCGGCTGGTCGACGCGATCGACGCGGCTGTTTGCGAGCCAGCTGGCGCATGAGCGGGCGACTGTCGTGACAATCCGGGAGTTTTCCCGTTACGGGGCGCTGGTAGACTGGGGCGATCGCCAATCTCTTCGGGGGCATGTATGACACGCGCGCTTCGCATTATTGCTTTGATCTCGAGTACCGCCATCGGTGTGCCGTTTGCGCAGGCTGCTTGCGATGTGCAGTCGGTGACCGTATCAAGCGGAAAATCCGAACTGATGCGATGGGACGTCGTCCCGGGGGAAGTACGGCCGGTCAAGCTCCCCAATGGATTTGAACTGGGACTACAGATCGAACCGGCACCGGAAGAGAAGAACCGGGCGTTCGAGAAGGCATTTCCCGACAGGGCGCCCGCCGAATTGCTGAAGATTGCACTGTTCGATCTCACCCAACGTCAACCCAGGCTGATTACCTACACGTATGGCGACACGAACTCGCTCCAGGGATATGGCCCAAGGGGCGGAGCTGCCAGGGCAGTGGAAGTCGGCGAACCTGGCATCTTGCTGACCCTGAAGAAGCAAGCCTGCCCGCGCTAGAGCCGGGCGTTGGGGACGGTCCCCGCTGGGACCGTCCCCCTTCCTATGCCACGACTTCGGATTGCTGCTCGCCGAGGCCGGGGATGCCGAGGCGGAGCTTGTCGCCGCGCTTGAGGAAGCGCGGCGGCGTGCGCGCCATGCCCACGCCCGGCGGCGTGCCGGTGGCGATGATGTCGCCCGGCTCCAGCGTCATGAACTGCGAGATGTAGCTCACCAGGAACGGCACCTTGAAGATCATGGTGCCGGTGTTCCCGGTCTGCATGCGCTTGCCGTTGACGTCGAGGTACAGGTCCAGGTCGTCCATGTCCCACATCTCGTCGCGCGTCACCAGCCACGGGCCGACCGGGCCGAAGGTGTCGCAGCCTTTACCCTTGGTCCACTGGCCGCCGCCGCGCTCCTTCTGGTACTCGCGCTCGGAGACATCGTTCACGACGCAGAAGCCCGCCACGTACTTCATCGCGTCCGCTTCGTCCACGTGCTTGGCGCGGGTGCCGATGACGACGCCCAGCTCCACTTCGAAGTCGGTGCGCCTGGAACCCGGCGGCAGCACGATGGGGTCGTCCGGTCCGTTCAGGCAGGTGGTCGCCTTGAGGAAGATGATCGGCTCCTTCGGCACCTGCGCGCCGGTTTCGGCCGCGTGGTCGGCATAGTTCAGGCCCACGCCGATGAATTTTCCGACCCGCGAAACCGGCACGCCGATGCGCGGATTGCCGCGCACCGCAGGCAGTGTCGCGGGATCGATCCTGGCGAGCTTGCGCAGTGCCTTGTCGTTCAGTTGCCCGGGGTCGATGTCGGGGATGATGCCGGACAGGTCGCGGATGCGGCCCTCGTCGTCGAACAGTCCCGGCTTCTCTTTGCCGGGGCGGCCATAGCGTAATAGTTTCATGCGTCCTTCTTGTTGGATTCGTTCGCCTCAACCGGCGTGCGCACATTGTCGCCCAGGAGGTCCTGCACGTACAGCATGCTGACCAGCACTGCGAGCATGGCGGTGAGCGGCGTCGCCAGCGCCACCCCGGCCAGGCCGAAGAAGGCGCCCATCAGGACCTGCATGATGATCGTCAGCGCCGGCGGCAGGGACACCATCTTCCTGGTCACCAGCGGTTCGAGCAGGTAGCCCTCCATCATCTGGATCCCCACGAACAGGAGGACGACCGAGAGCGCCAGTTCGGGGCTGATCGACAGCGCGATCAGCACCGCGGGCACGCCGGCCATCAGCGGGCCGAGGTAGGGAATGAAGTCCAGCAGGCCCGCGATGATCCCGAGGATTAGCGCCAGAGGCACGTCAAGCAGCGTCAGGCCGGTGGCGGTGGCGATGCCGACCACCACCATCGAGAAGAACTTCCCGAACATCCAGCGCGCCAGCGTGAGGCCGATTTCGTCCAGCACCTCGCGGGCGCGGGCGCGCTTGCGCTTGGGGACCAGCGTGACGATGCCGTCGATGTACAGGAAGGGCTGCAGCGCGAAGTAAATCCCGACGAAAATGATGATCACCGTGTTGCCGAGCGCACCCAGCACGCCGGAGAAGAACAGCCCGGCGCGCGGCAGCAGGTCGCCCACCGACTTTTTCAGCTGCTCGGTGCTGGGCAGTTCGCCGAGGATGGCTTTCAGGGCAGGGTTCTTGGCCGCTTTCTCGTGCAACTGGTCGAGCGTCTCCGGAATGGCCGTGGACAGCTGGTGCGCCTGATCGCTGATTTGCGGCGCCATCAGGTATGCGCCGCCGCCGATGATCCCGGCCAGCAGGACCACCACCAGCGCCAGCGCGAACGGCCTGCGCATCGGCACCAGCTTGCGCACGCGCTGGCTGGCTTCGTACAGCAGGATGGCGAACAGGATGCAGGCAAAGATCAGCAGCAGTGCATGCGAGGCATACCAGAGCGCGGCCAGCGCCAGCAGGAAGATGACGGCCAGCCCGTCCACCAGCGCGACCCGGTGCAGGAAGCTGCGCTCGGAACCGGAGCCGGGCGCATTCCGCGCGCTGCGCGGTTGCTCGGTGTCGTCAGGGGCGCGGGTGTCTTCGGTCATGAATTATTGTCCGGTCAGGAGATAGGCGG
The DNA here is from genome assembly GCF_042683405.1 of Pseudoduganella sp. GCM10020061. NCBI lineage: Bacteria > Pseudomonadati > Pseudomonadota > Betaproteobacteria > Burkholderiales > Oxalobacteraceae > Pseudoduganella > Pseudoduganella sp. GCM10020061. The sequence goes on from NZ_JBHUJS010000003.1 coordinate 675,376, forward strand.
CCATGTCGGATGCATCCTGCTGCGTCACGTCGAGCGCCGGCATGGCGGTGGGCGGATCGAATTCCTGCGGGTTGCGGATCCAGCGCACCAGGTTGGCGTGGTTGTTGGGTATCCGCCCCGCGATGAATTTGCGCTGTGCGAACTCTTCGAGCGAGGGACCGACGTAAACCCGCGGTCCCGTCACGCCCTTGATCATGTGGCAGGACTGGCAGCCGTACTGCGCGAGCGCGATCCTGCCGCGCGCCGGGTCGCCTTCCACGCCGCCCGCGCTGGCGCCGCTGCGGCCGCATGCCGCCAGCAGGGCGGCCAGCGCCAGGACGGCGGCGCAAGCGGCGCGCGCGCTCACCGCCCCTCTCCCTGCAGGGCCGCGTAGGCCGCGTAATCCTGCGGTGTCAGGCGCGGCAGCTGCTGCATGAACGCGACCACGCTCCACAGGTCCTGGTCCGACAGGTGGAATTCCCAGCCCGGCATGCCGGTCATCTTGATGCCGTGGCGCGTAATCCAGTACAACTCGTTCGGTTTCCAGCGCCGCGCCGCATCGACCAGCGGGCCGGGAACGGGCTGGATGCTCTTGCCGAAATCCTCAGGCGACACGCCGGGCCCACCATGGCACTGCTGGCAGTTGGCGATGAAGACGGCAGCCCCGCGCCGGACGTGCGCCGCGCCAAGCTGCGGCGCCACGATCCCGCGCGCATGATGACTGACGGAGTGGTGCATCGCCTTTTCCAGCACGGTGTGCACCACCTGGAAATGCTGCGACGTGCTGCCCACGTTGTACCAGCCGCTCCACACCAGCGCGGCGCCCGCCAGCAGCGACGCCAGCCCCGCCAGCACCAGGGTGGCGGCTGCGGTCTTGAGGATCAGGCGCGTGCGGCTCGAAGGCATCGGTAGGATCAGCTCCTGTCGGTGGTGGGGGGACTTCCTGGGCGCGTTCCGTTAGAAAAATGATATTGTTGTTTCTTGTATTATATATATCCAACGGGGTTTCACAGGATCAAACGTGCGCGGCTATTTCGGCAGCAGGCAGGACACCGGCAAAGGGGCCTTCACGCTCGCCCTGGCGTGCGCTATCGGGCTGCCGCTGGTGCTGCTGGCGGGATGCCGCGACGAGATCGCGCCGCTGCGCGTCCCCGGCGGCGACGCGGCGCGCGGCAAGGCGCTGGTATCGCAGTACCAGTGCGGGGCATGCCACGCGATCCCCGGCGTCGCCGCCGCCAGCGGCACTGCGGGTCCGCCGCTCGACGCGTTTGGCCGGCGCAGCTACATCGCAGGCCACATCCCCAACCAGCCCGCCAACCTGGTGCGCTGGCTGATCGATCCGCCCGCCATGGCCCCCGGCACCACCATGCCCTCGCTCGGCCTGTCCGAAGACGAAGCGCGCCACATGGCCGCCTACCTGTACTCGCTTGAATGAGCCAATCGGTCCTCCACCCGGCCGGTCCGGATGCCGCCATCATCAGCCAGCTGAACTGGGTCATGACTGCGGGCGGGGCGCTGATCCTGGTGTTCGTGATGGTGCTGACGCTCGTGGCGCTCAGGCGAGCGCCCGGTCCGGTGCGGCCGATGCGCTGGATCGCACTGGCCGGCGTGGCATTCCCGGTCGCGGTGCTGACCGTGCTGCTGGCGTACAGCACCTGGCGCAGCGCACAGCTGGTGCCACAGACTTCCGCCGGCGCGCTGCACATCTCGGTGACCGGCAAGATGTGGTGGTGGGAGGTGCGCTACCGCGACAGCGAGAGCGGCGCGGACATCGTGCTGGCCAACGAGATCCATGTCCCGGTTGGGCGCCGGGTCTACATCGGGCTGGCCAGCACCGACGTGATCCACAGCCTGTGGATTCCGGCGCTGGCCGGCAAGGTGGACATGATCCCCGGGCGCATGACTGGGCTGTCGCTGCGCGCTGACCAGCCCGGCGTGTACCGCGCCCAGTGCGCGGAATACTGCGGCGAGCAGCACGCGAAGATGGCGCTGCACGTGGTGGCACATGAGCCGGCGCGCTTCGATGCCTGGCTCGCGGCGCAGGCGCGGCCAGCCGCCGAGCCGGCCGGCGCCTTCCTGGCGCGCGGCCGCCAGGCCTTCATCGACCAGCGCTGCGGCGCCTGTCACACGATCCGCGGCGTGACCGCCCCGACCAGCCTGGGGCCGGACCTGACTCATGTGGGCAGCCGCCTGCACATCGCGGCCGGCACCCTGCGCAACCACCGCGGCACGCTGGGGGGCTGGATCGCCGATCCGCAGGCCACCAAGCCCGGCGCGCGCATGCCCGCTGCCTCGGGCATGGATGGCGAAACGCTGCGCGCGCTGGCCAGTTACCTCGAGCACCTCAAATGAGCCACCACCACGCCCTTCCCAGCAGCCTCCCGCGCCCGGCCGACGAGCTGCGCCGGCTGGAGGCGGCGTGGAAGACGCCCAAGGGCTGGCGCTTCTTCAAGACCGTCAACAACACCAACATCGGCCTGCTCTACATCGGCACCGCGCTGCTGTTCTTCGTGCTGGCGGGCGTTCTGGGACTGCTGATGCGGCTGCAACTGGCGGTGCCGGAAAATGGCCTGCTGTCCGCCGGCGCCTATAACCAGGTGTTCACGATGCACGGCACCGTGATGATGTTCCTGTTCGCGATTCCCGTGGTCGAAGCGATCGCCGTGTACCTGCTGCCGAACATGCTGGGCGCGCGCGACCTTCCCTTCCCGCGCCTGTCGGCGTATGCGTACTGGGCCTACGCATTCGGAGGCCTGGCCTTCTTCTGCACCCTGTTCTTCGGGCTGGCCCCGGACGGCGGCTGGTTCATGTACCCGCCCCTCACCGGCAAGGAGTATTCGCCAGGGCTGAACGCGGACTTCTGGCTGCTGGGGATCGGCTTCATCGAGATCTCCGCCATCGCCGGCGCGATCGAGCTGATCGTCGGCATCCTGTTCACCCGCGCACCCGGCATGACGCTTTCGCGCATGCCGGTGTTCGCCTGGGCCATGCTGGTGGTGGCGCTGATGATCGTGTTCGCCTTCCCCGCCATCATCGCGGGCACGGCGCTCCTGGAAATGGAGCGCGCGTTCGACTGGCCGTTCTTCATTGCCGAACGCGGCGGCGACCCGGTGCTGTGGCAGCACCTGTTCTGGTTCTTCGGCCACCCGGAGGTGTACATCATTTTCCTCCCGGCCGCGGGCATGGTCTCGACGATGATTCCCACGATCGCCGGCACGCCGCTGGTCGGCAAGCGCGCGGTGATCGTGGCGCTGGTCGGCGTGGGCATGTTCAGCTTTGCGCTGTGGGCGCACCACATGTTCACGGCGGGACTGGGGGTGCTCGAATCGAGCCTGGTGTCGGCGGCCAGCATGGCAGTGGCGGTGCCCACGGCGATCCAGGTATTCGCGTGGATCGCGACCCTGTGGCGCGGCAAGGTGACCGTCAACGCACCCACGCTGTTCCTGCTCGGCTTCATGTTCATCTTCGTGCTGGGCGGGCTGACCGGCGTGATGGTGGCGGTGGTGCCGTTCGACTGGCAGGTCCACGACACCTACTTCATCGTCGCGCACCTGCACTACGTGCTGATCGGCGGGATGGTGTTCCCGGTGTTCGCCGCGATGTACTACTGGATGCCGCTGCTCAAAGGCCAGCGCCTGTCCGAGCGCACCGCGCGCTGGGTGTTCGGCCTGATGTTCGGCGGGTTCAACCTGGCGTTCTTCCCGATGCACATCAGCGGCCTGCTGGGCATGCCGCGCCGCGTCTACACCTACGCGCCGGACCTGGGCTGGAACCTGCTCAACATGCTGTCGACCGTGGGCGCCTTCGTCCTGGCATCCGGGGTGCTGCTGTTCATCGTCGACGCGGTGCGCAGCCAGATGAAGCCGGCGCAGGAACCGGGCAATCCGTGGAACGCCCCGACGCTCGAATGGCTCCCCTCGGAGGACCATGCGACGCGCAGTGTTCCGCAAATCGATTCCGACGATCCGCTGTGGGACCATCCGCGCCTGACCGAAGAGGTGCACCAGGGCCGCCACTGGCTGCCGGGAACGCCGACCGGACGCCGCGAAACGCTGATCACCAGCGCCGTCTCCGCGCAGCTGCGCTACCTGATGATCCTGCCGGGCGACAGCTGGCTGCCGCTGGTCGCCGCCTTCGGCACGGCCGGCTTCTTCCTGCTGCTGACGGTGAAGATGACGGTGCTGGCGTGGATCTGCGGAATCACGGCCGTGGCAGCCGTGATGGCCTGGCTGTGGGAGTCGGACCAGCCGCCGCCGCTGCCGCGCGTGTTCATCAGCGACCGCGTCACGCTGCCTGTGGGCGCGGCCGGTCCTGCGGCGATGTCGTGGTGGGCCACCATCGTGATGCTGGCGGTGGACGCGACCATCTTCGCATCGTTCGTGTTCACCTACATCCATGTGTCGATGCGGCTGGACGTGTGCCCGCCGCCCGGCGCCGCGCTGGCCCCGCCGCTGTGGCCGCTGCTGGCGTCGGGCCTGCTCGTGGCAGGCTCGGTTCTCATCGCGCTGGCGCGCCGCTCGCTGGCGCGGCGCTGGCTGCCCTGGCTTGTGCTCGCAGCGCTGGCGTGCGCGCTGGCGTCCTTCGGCGCCGAACTGAATGGCCTCCGCCTGTCCGGACTCGATCCGACAGCGCAAGCCTGGAGCGCCGCTATTGCCGCCATCTCGTCCTACCAGGGCCTGCACATCGTCGCGCTGGCGCTGATGGCGCCCTTCCTTGCCGCACGCGCCTGGGCCGGTCGCCTCGGGCCGTGCAACCGCGCCATTCTCGACAACGTGGCGCTGGTGTGGCACTACACCACGCTGCAGGGCCTGCTGGCGGCGGCCGCAATCTACACCGTGCCGATGGTGATGGAATGATGGACATCCAGGACGCCGTCACCCGCCGCAGCCTGCGCGCCACCGTTCCGCTGTGGCTGTGGGCCGGGCACTGGTCGCTATGCTACGTCGCGGTGGGCGCGCTGTGCCTGCGCGACGCCTGGACCCCGTACGCGCAGCCCGTCCTGGCCGGCATCTCCGCCCTGGCGCTGGCGGGCGCCGCATACCTCCTGTGGCGCGAACTGCGGCGGCTGCGCGGCGAACCGCCTCAGGGGCTGCTGGACTGGGCGCTGGCCGGCAGCGCCGTGCTCGCGCTGGCGGGCATCGCCTGGACCTCGCTGCCGCTGCTGGTGCTGGACGGCTGCAGGTAGCGCCGCCACGCATACAGCGCCAGGCCGGGCAGCTGCAGCGCGATACAGGCGGCGAAAGCCACCTGGTAGGCGACCGCCGGGTAGCGCCCGGTGGCATCGCTGTCCCAGCAGTCGACGACCAGGCCAAAGCCCAGCTGCACCAGGAACGCGCCCACGAAGATCAGCAGGTTCAGGCAGGTGGACGCGCGCCCGGTCAGCGTAGCCGGCATGCTCTGCGCAACGATCGAATATTCGATGCCGGTGATGGTGCCGACCAGGGTAAACAGCACCGCCAGCTGGCTGAAGCCGATGCCCGGAGTGACGGCGATCGCCACCTGCACGCCGATGAACAGCGCGACGCCGGCCGCCGCGACCTCCAGCGGTGCGATCCCGCGCTTCGCGGCCCACTCCGTGATCATGCCAACCGCGATGGCGCCGAAGATCACGGCCGCCATCGACAGGTAGAGCAGGTAGGCCACCGTTCCTTCCGGCATGCGCCCCGCATCGGACAGCCAGCGCCCGATCCACAGTCCCTGCACGCCGAAGAACACCGTGTGCGGCACCAGTACCAGCGAGGCGGTGCGGCGGAACGCCGGATCGCGGTACACGTCGGCCAGCGCGACGCGCGGCCCCGCTGCGGCGCGCCCCGCATCGCGCGGCGCCACCGCCCACACCACCAGCGCGGCCATGGCGACGATCAGCCCCAGGCCAAGGAACACGCCGCGCCAGTCGGTGTGCTCCAGCGCCGATCGCACCGGCAGCGTGGCCGCGGCGGAGCCCAGCCCGCCGGCGGCGATCAGGTAGCCGCTGATCGAGGGCATGCGCGCGGGCGGCGCCCAAGCCGCCATCGCCTTCACCGCCGCCATGAAGCAGCCGCCCAGCCCGAGGCCGAGCAGGAAGCGCGCGGCGGCCATGCCTGCCAGCGTGCCGGCCTGCGCGAACAGCACGCAGGCCAGTGCCGCCAGCAGCAGCAGCGCGGCCTGCACCCGGCGCGGTCCGAAGCGGTCCAGCGCGATCCCGACCGGCAGCTGGGCCAGCGCGAACGCGCAGAAGAATGCGCTGGTGAGCAGGCCCAGTTCGCCGGGGCTGAGCGACGCGGCCTGCGCCAGCTGCGGCGCCAGCACCGCGTTCACGTTGCGCAGCAGCGTGGACAGGAAGTGTCCCAGCGCGTAAGGCAGGAACACCTGGCAGAACACGGCCGCGCCGGACATGCGCGCCGTGTGCAGTGGCGGCATGTCAGGCGGCGTCGGCGCGCTCGCCGATCGCGGACGGCTCCGGCGTCCGCACCGGCGTGATCTGGATGACGCGCGCGGGCGGCGCGGCGTGGCTCTCCTCCTCCATTTCCGACTCGAAGAAGAACTTCTGCTTGCCGAACGCCGGGACCAGGTGGTTCAGCCAGGTCGCGGCGGGATCGTACCTGGCGAAGAACGGCCGCTTGACCCAGTCCGGGTTGCGGGCCTGGAGGAACTGCAGCGCGAACAGCTTCTCGCCGTTGATCGTCACCACGCCGTCGATCATCACCTTGCCGGGGAAGGCGCTCATGGACGGTCCGCGCACGGTGCGCGCCAGGCCCGACACGCGCGAGTACGCGGCCTGGAAGATCTCGTGCGCCCGCGCCAGCGGCAGCGCGAAGTAGTCGCTCGGGCCGGTATCGCGTTCGACGAACATGTAGTAGGGGATGGCGCCGAGCCGCACGCCGGTGGTCCACAGTTCGGCCCAGCTGGCCGGGTCCTCGTTGATGTGGCGGATCAGCGGCCCCTGCATGCGCAGCGTGGCGCCGGTGCCGACAATGTTCTTGACCGCCGCCTGCGCGATGCCCGGCCGCAGTTCGGCCGCATGGCTGTAATGCCCCATCACGGCAAGGTTCTTGCCGCTGGCGACCACGCGTTCGAACAGGCGCAGCAGGTCGCCGCTATCGCGGTCGCTGACAAAGCGCTGCGGCCAGTACGCCACCGACTTGGTGCCGATGCGGATGTTCTGGATGTGCGCCAGCTCCGGCGCCAGCAGCGGTTCGAGCACCTGCTCGAGCGAGCGGGTATTCATGATCATCGGGTCGCCGCCGGTGATGAGCACATCGGTCACATCGGGGTGGCTGCGCAGGTAGGACACCAGTTGCTCGCTCTCGCGGGCGGCGAACTTCAGGCCGTCCATGCCGACGAACTGCGGCCAGCGGAAGCAGAAGGTGCAATAGGCGTGGCAGGTCTGGCCGGCGCTGGGGAAGAACAGCACGGTCTCCCGGTATTTGTGCTGCAGGCCGGGCACCGGCACGCCGTCCACATGCGGCACGTTGTGGGTCAGCTGGCCGGCCGGGTGCGGATTCATGCGCATGCGGATCTTGTGGACCAGCGCCTCGCGCGCGGCGTTGTCGCCTCCGTGCATGACGAGATCGCGCAGCTGATCGTATTCGGCAGCCGGCAGCATGTCGCGGTGCGGGAACACGAGGCGGTAGATCGGGTCGTCCGGCACCCGGCTCCAGTCGATCAGCTGGTCCAGCACATACGCGTTGGTGCGAAACGGCAGCACGTGCGACACCACCTGCACCGCTTCCTGCAATTCCGGCGCCAGCCACTGCCACTGGCGCGCCTGGGTGATCGACTGCCGTGTGTACGGCTGAAACTTGTCTCCGATGGCTTCTATCTTCACGGCAACCTCCATTGATGGTCGGAAATTCATCTTAGGTTTCGCCATCCACGTCACGGTTGCCGCTAGTCAAGAAGTGCCATGAGGAAATGCAAGGATCGTTGCACTTGTGGTAGCGCAAACCGCGTCGCGCCGCCGGGCGTAGATTAGCCGATGCAACTTGGCAACATTTCACTTGGGAACTCACAACGGAAAGGACCAACACATCATGAAAAAAATCGCTGCACTGTTGATGGGCATGGCGCTGGCTGGCACTGCCTGGGCTGCCGAACCGACCGAGAAGGACGCAATCGCGATGGCCGAACGCGGCGCCGAGGTCGTGCGCACCAAGGGCAAGGACGAACTGGCCAAACGCCTGATGGCCAAGGACCCCGAGTTCCTGCAAGGCTCCTTGTACATCGACATGCGCGACGTGAAGACCGGCATCGTGCTGGCGCACCCGGTCAACCCGTCGATCGTCGGCAAGGACCTGGTGGACGTGCCGGACGCCAGCGGCAAGAAGTACCGCCGCGAGATCATCGAGCTGGCCGCCGCCAAGGGCAAGGGCTGGGTCAACTACATGTACAAGAACCCGGTCAGCGGCAAGATCGAGCCGAAAACCACCTACATCCTGCGCGAGGGCGACGTGGTGCTGGAAGCAGGCCTGTACGGTAAAAAATAATCGAAAGCGAGGCTCGCCATGCTGAGGAAACTGCGGATCGGCCCCAAACTGCTGCTCGCGCCGGGACTCGTGCTGTTACTGCTGCTGGCACTGTCCGGCGCGTCGTACTACGGCATGGTGCGCCAGAACGCATCGCTTGAAAACATGGTGCAGGTGCGCGCCGCGCGCCTGCGCGATGCCTCCGACGTGGCGGGCTCCGCGCGCCAGGCCCACTCGGACATCTACCGGCTGCTGGCCTGGACCAACGGCAGCTTCGTCAAGGAACGGCTGGACAAGGTGACCGCCGAGATCCACGCGCGGCACCAGGCGCTGGCCCGGCAGCTGGCCGGCCTGGCGAAGGTGGCCAGCCCGGAAGAGCGCAAGCTGGTCGACCCGTCCGTGGCGGCGCTGGCGGCCTACCGCAAGGAAGTGCTCGAGACGATCGAGATGGCCCAGGTGGACGTGTCGATCGCGACCAACTCGATGCAGAAGGCCGAGGCCCAGTTCCAGGTACTGGGCACGCGCCTGGCCGAACTGTCGGCGCTCGAGCGCAAGCTGGCCGAACAGGCCTACCTGGCCGCCAAGGACGAATTCCGCACCCTCGGCATCGCGATGACGGCGCTGGTGGTGCTGTCGATCGCGCTGTCGCTGGCCGTCTCGATGCTGGTGCGGCGCTCCATGCTGGCCGACATCCGCGCGATGACCGGCGTGGTCGACGAACTGGCCGCCGGCCGCCTGACCGCAGTGGCCGCGAGCGACGGGCGCGACGAGATCGCGGACGCATCGCGCGCGCTCGACCGCACCATCGCGCACCTGAACAGCACCATGCGCACGATCACCGATGCGGTGCATTCGATCGACACCGCCTCGCGCGAGATCGCGAGCGGGAACATCGACCTGTCCACGCGCACCGAGCTGCAGGCCGGCTCGCTGCAGGAAACCGCCAGCGCCATCCATACGCTGACGCAGGCGGTCAGCGACACCGCCTCGAACGCGCGCCAGGCCAACGACCTGGCGTCGAAGGCCGCGCAGCTGGCCGACAGCGGCGGCCAGGCCGTGGACCGCGCGGTACGCACCATGGAAAGCATCCGCGCCAGCTCGCGCAAGGTGGTGGAGATCACCGGCGTGATCGACGGGATCGCGTTCCAGACCAATATCCTCGCGCTGAACGCGGCGGTGGAAGCGGCGCGCGCGGGTGAACAGGGACGCGGCTTTGCCGTGGTGGCGGCGGAAGTGCGCAGCCTGGCGCAGCGCTCGGCGGCGGCGGCCAAGGAGATCAAGGCGCTGATTGCCGAATCGGTCACCACCATCGATGGCGGCAGCGCGTCGGTGAACCAGGCCGGCGCCAGCATGGGCGACATCGTCGAATCGGTGCGCCAGGTGAACGACATCATCGGCCGCATCAGCGCGGCCAGCTCGGAGCAGGCCAGCGGCATTGCCGACGTCAACCGCGCGGTGTCCAGCATGGACGACATGACGCAGCAGAACGCCGCGCTGGTGGAGCAGGCCGCCGCGGCCGCCGAGAGCCTGCACGAGCAGGCGGCCAACCTGGCGCGCGCGGTGTCGGTGTTCCAGATCGGGAAAGCGGGCGGCGGGCCGGGCGAGCGGCGCGCGCCGGACAGCCCGATGCGCGGATCGCCGCGGCTGCCGCAGCCGGACCGGCAGGCGGAGGAGCCGCGTTCCGAGCCGCCGCGCAACGTGCACCGCCTGTAGAAGAGTTCCAGCCCCTATCTGAACGGGCGGCTGACGAAGCGCGAGCCGGCCAGGCCGAAGCGCCACGGCACGTCCATCGCCTTCGAGATGCCGATGCGCGGCCCGGACACCAGCGGCACGGGTGGCTCCGCGGGCCGAAGCTCGAACGGCGACTCCGACAGCGGATGCCCGTTCAGGGCGCGCGTGACGCCCATCGCCTCGCACAGCTTGCCCGGCCCCGAGCACAGCAGGCGCAGGTCCCCGGTGCGGCGCCGCGCGTGCATCTGCTCCACCCCGTGCAGCGGCTCCAGCGCGCGGATCAGCACCCCGGCCCCGTGCCCCTCTTCCATGCACACGAAGTTCAGGCACCAGTGGATGCCGTAGGAGCGGTACACGTAGGCATGGGCCGGCGGCCCAAACATGGCCATGTTGCGTTCGGTCGGTCCGCTGAACGCATGGGAGGCAGGATCCTCGCGGTCGTAGGCCTCGGTCTCGACAATCCGGCCGCCCACGCCATCGACCAGCACCTCCACGCCGATCAGCAGCTGCGCCACCTCGTGCGCGGGGCGGTTGAAGTCGATGCCTGCAAGATAGGAGCTCATGAGCCGATTTTAGCGGAAGTTTCCAAACCGACCATTTCGCCAGGTGTGGCGGAACGCGCAACAACCAGCGGTTTCTACACCCGCGAACCCATAACTCGTTTATGATGACATATTGCCTCGCATCACCCTTCTTTTCCTCCTGTCATGTCGATTGCCACCGTCGCCGCGCCGTCCGCCGACCCGGTCGATGCCCTGATCCGTTCGATCCGCATCCCGCCCCGTCCCAGTCTCCTGATCAGCATGCAGGAGGAGCTCGACGCGCCGGAGCCGTCCCAGCCGGCGCTGGCCCGCATCATCTCGTCCGACGTGGCGATGTCCGCCTCCCTGCTCAAGCTGGCCAATTCGTCGATGTTCGGCCGCCGCACCATCAAGTCGATCGACCAGGCGCTGGCCTTCCTCGGCCTGAACCAGGTTGCCGCGCTGATGACCGGCCTGCTCGCGCGCCAGGCCATCGCGCCCAGCCACGCCTCGCTGGCCAGCTTCTGGGAAGTGTCGAGCCGGCGCGCGCAGGCCATGGTGTTCCTGTCGCGCCGCCTGCATACCGGCCCGGCCGACGTGGCGCACACTTTCGGCCTGTTCTGCGACACGGGCATTCCGCTGATGATGGAGCGCTTTCCCGACTACGCCCGCACGCTGGACGAAGCCGGCGCCAGCGCCGGCCCGTTTACGCGCGTCGAGGATGCGCGCCACACCACCAACCATGCCGCCATCGGCTGCCTGCTGGCCCGCAACTGGGGCCTGCCGACCGAGGTGTCCTGGTCGATCCTGCACCACCACGACTACGAGGTGATCGAAGACCGCGCCACGCCCGAGAGCGTGCGCTCGATGGTGGCCGCCTCGCTGCTGTGCGAGCGCGCCATCCAGGATTTCCAGGGCCTGGAATCGGCGGAATGGGCCAAGGGCGGCGCGATCGCCTGCGCCCACTTCGGGCTGGGAGAGACGGAAGCTGACGAGCTGCAGGACGAGCTGGTGGAAGCCTTCCACGAGGACTGAGCTCCCCTTTGACAGCCGGCCCGCACCGGGAGGATACTGAGCCAACAACATAATGTCGGAAACTCAGGTACCCCACCCCGGAGGCGCACATGAAACACCTGGCTTTGCTGTTGATTGCATTCCTGCTCGGAGGCTGTGCGACCACCCAGGCGCCGTCCCGGCCCGACACCAGCGGACTGACCGCCGACGCGCTGTTCGGGCCGCCCACCGACCACATCACCACCGACAACCTGTTCGCGGCCAGTCCGGCCATGAAGGAATACCTGCGCAGTAACGACTTCCGGCGCATGGCCAAGCGCGGCGGCGCGCTGGGGCTGATCGACGCGCTGTACACGCGCGGCCAGCTGCAGCTGGAGTACGACACCACCGCCACCCGCAGCGCGGCGGAGACCTTCGACAGCAAGTCGGGCAACTGCCTGTCGCTGGTGATCATGACCGCGGCGTTCGCCCGCGAGCTGGGACTGCACGCAGGTTTCCAGAGCGCGGTCAGCTCCGACACCTGGACCCGCACCGGCGACCTGTACCTGTCGAACATGCACGTCAATGTCTCGCTCAGCCGCACCTCCAGCCGGGTCAACGGACTGGCCGATACCACGGCCGCGCTGCTGGTCGACTTCCTGCCGCCCGAGGAAGCGCGCGGGCTGCCGCTGCGCAGCATCGACGAGGGCCTGGTGGTGGCGATGTACCTGAACAACCGCGCCGCCGAAGCGCTGGCCGAAAAGCGCCTCGACGACGCCTACTGGTGGGCGCGCAAGGCGGTGATCGAGCATCCCGAGTACGCTCCCGCCATCAACACGCTCGGCGTCGTGTACCAGCAGCGGGGCCACGACGAGCTGGCCGAACGCACCTACCGCTTCGCGCTGCAGCACTCGCCCGACAGCGACGTCACCATGTACAACCTGATCCCGCTGCTGGCCAAGCTGGGCAAGCACGCGGAGTCGCAGGCGCTGGCGCAGCGCGTGTCGGCGATCCGCAAGACCCCGCCCTTCCACTACTTCCGCTCCGGACTGGAAGCGATGCAGCGCCAGGACTACGCGCTGGCGCGCGACCTGTTCCGCAAGGAGGTGGACCGCGCCCCGTATTACGATGAATTCCACTACTGGCTCGGCATGGCGTACCTGAGGCTGGGAGAGAACGGCGCGGCGCGCGAGCAGCTGGCGCTCGCACTCAAGAACAGCAGCTCGGCCGGCAGCCGCGGCACCTATTCGGCCAAGCTGGAACGCCTGAAGTCGATGCGCGGAAGCGAGCTGTGAAGCGCGCCGCCATCCTGCTCAGCGCCGCCCTGCTGGGCGGTTGCGCGGCGGCGCCGGTTCTGGTGGAACCGCAGCACCTGTACGCGGATGCACGCTTCGCCGCACCGACCGAGACTGTGGATACCAGCACACTGTTCGACGTCAGCCCGGAGATGCGCGCCTACCTGCGCTCGCCACGCTATCGCGACATGGTGCGCAACCACGGCCTGCACCAGGGACTGATTCACTCCTTGTACAGGGACGGCGACCTCAAGCTCGACTACGACGCGACCATGACGCGCACGGCCGCGCAGACATTCGAGACCCGGTCCGGCAATTGCCTGTCGCTCGTCATCATGACGGCAGCCTTCGCGCGCGAGGTTGGCATCCCCGTCACATTCCAGAATGTGCGCGTCGAGGAAACCTGGTCGCGCCAGGGATCGCTCTACGTGGGCAGCAACCATGTGAACGTCCTGCTGACATCGCGCGTCATCGCGAAAATGAGTGGCGAGGAATTGAAGGAACAGTATCTGGTCGATTTCCTGCCCCAGGCGGACGCGGTCCGGCACAAGGCTGTCCCCGTGGGCGAGCACGTCGTCGTCGCCATGTACGCGAATAACCGCGCCGTGGAAGCGCTGGCCCGCGGCCGCGTCGCCGACGCCTATTGGTGGACTCGCGAAGCACTCAGCGCGGATCCGGGCTTGACGCTGGCGTACAACACGCTCGGCGCCGTGTACCAGCGCCACGGCGACAACGCACTCGCGGCGCAGGCATTCCGCGCGGTCCTCGCACGCGACCGCAACAATCTCGTCGCCATGCAGAACCTCCTGCCGGTGCTGGAGGAACTGGGAAGCGCCGATGAAGCGAAGGCGATGCGCGCGCGGCTGGCCTCACTGCAGCCTGATCCGCCCTATCACTACTTCCAGCTGGGCCAGGCCGCGATGCAGCGGGAGGACTTCAAGGCAGCGCGCGAACTGTTCGCGCGCGAAGTGGCGCGCGCGCCTTACAACGACGAATTCCACCTGTGGTATGCGATGGCAAGCCTGCGCCTGGGCGAGACCGACGTGGCACGCCGCGAGCTGGCGCTCGCCCAGCAGACCAGCACCAATGCGAGCAGCCGCGCGCGCTACGCAGCAAAGCTTGAGCACATGCGCGGCCTGCCAGCGCTCCGCAAACGCTGAACGCGAATTGAATGTCCCACGCCATCAACGTGAAGCCGGGATATCACAACCAGCCTTGAGGACCGTTCGGTCCAGGCCACAGGGTATTCAAGTGGTCCCGACACCGGCGCGCTGGAACATCGCGGCGGCGATCGCAGGCCGCAGCACGGACCAGCGCTGCAGCTTGTCGGCGAATGGCAGCGTGTGCGCCGGGCTGCTCGATGGCAGGCCGGCCACCTGGTAGCGCGAGCGGAGCTGTCCGAGGACGCGGGCGCCAATGCGTTCGGCGGTGCCGCCATTGAAGGCAATGACTTCGATACCGGGGTAGTCGGCGAGCAGCGCGCACAGGTCGTTGTCGGCGCGGTCCCGGATGTTGGTGTCGAGGCTGCCGCTGCGCTCGGCCTCCGCCACCACGTCCCACAGGCCGATCCCGCAGGCCAGCAGCGCATCCAGGCGCTGCGGGTAGTCGAGCGCGACCAGGTCATAGCCGGTGAGTTCGGACATCAGGCGCCAGAAGGCATTGCGCGGGTTGCCGTAGTACTGCGCATTGGCGAGCGAAAGTTCGCCCGGCAGGCTGCCCAGCACCAGGATGCGCGTGTGCGCATCGACCACGGGCGGAAAGCCACGTTTGCGCCCTGCCGTTCCTGCCTCGTCCATCGGTACTCCTCCTGAAACTGCGCGTAATGTACCATCGCGCGCTCAATGGCGGCGGTGTAGAATTTGCTCAACCATACGCGGAGACCCGAGATGCGCACCATCGACAAGCTGCTGGCCCAGTACAGCGAAAGCCACCTGAATCCGACCAATGAAGTGATTCACTTCATCTGCGTGCCGGTGATCGTGTTCACGCTGCTCGGACTGCTGTGGTCCATGCACTGGGCGCTGGCGGTGCTGGTGACAATCGCGTCGCTGGTCTATTACGTGAAGCTGTCCAAACCGTTCGCGGTGGGCATGGCGCTCATGGCGGGCGCAATGCTGCTGGTGCTTGCGGCGCTGCCCGATCAGGTCATCCTGCCGCTGTCGATCGCGATCTTCGTGCTGGCGTGGGTGGGGCAGTTCATCGGGCACCAGATCGAAGGCAAGAAGCCGTCGTTCCTTGAGGACGTGCGGTTCCTGCTGATCGGGCCTTTGTTCGTGCTCAGTTTCCTCTACCGCCGCCTGAATCTCGCGTACTAGGGAGCGCCCCGCGATGCTCCTCGGCAAGCTGCCGAGGAGTGACGTATACTCTCGCGGATGTCTTCCCCCATCCTCTTCACCATCGCCTCGCTGATCTGGGGCTCTACCTTCTGGGCCATTACGCTGCAACTGGGCGAAGTGCCGCCGGCCGTGTCGGTCGCCTACCGCTTCGGCCTCGCCAGCGGCGTCCTGTTCATCTACTGCCTGCTCCGCCAGGGGACGCTGCGCCTGCCGTGGGGCGCGCAGCGCTGGACCATGCTGCAGGGCTTTTTCACCTTCGGCCTGTCCTACGTCTGCACCTACATGGCCGAGCAGTACGTAGTGTCGGCGCTGGTCGCGGTGCTGTTCGCGCTGATGGTGTTCTGGAACCCGATCTTCAACCGCGTGGCCTTCCGCACGCCGATCACGTGGCGCACCTGGGCCGCGGGCTGCGTGGCGATTGCCGGCGTGACGATGCTGTTCTTCCATTCGATCGCGTCGAGCTGGAACAGCATCATGTCCGGCGGCAGCGGCACCTTCCTCGCCGGCCTGGCGCTGGCGCTGACCGCGACCCTCGCCAGCTCCGCCGGAAACGTGGTCGTAATCAAGGTGCGCGAGCAGTCGAAGGACCTGATCCTGACCATGGCCTGGTCGATGTTCTGGGGGACCGTATTCGTCACGCTGTGGGCGCTCATGACCGGCCAGCAGTTCATCCTGCCCGACGCGCCACGCTACTGGGCGGGCCTGCTGTACCTGTCGGTCTTCGGCTCGGTGATCGCCTTCTTCGCCTATTTCACGCTGATCGCGCGCATCGGTTCGCAAAAAGCCGTGTACATCGGCGTGATCACGCCGGTCATCTCCGTGCTGCTGTCGATCCGGCTGGAAGGCTATGCGCCCGGGCCGCTCGAGTGGTTCGGCATGATATTGTGCCTGTCCAGCGTGGCATGGGCGATCGCCTCGCCCGCACCCAAGCTTGTCAAACCTGATTAAAGAAAGTCTATGAACACATTCACCATCCGCCCGGCAGAACCGGCCGACGTTTCGCACATCTACGACATGATCGTGGAGCTGGCCGTGTTCGAAAAGCTCGAACACCTCGTGGTCGCCACCGAGGCGCTGCTGCACGAGGGCCTGTTCGGCGACAAGCCTTCGGCCGAGGCGATCGTCGGGGTCGAGGATGGCGAAGTGGTGTGCTTCGCGCTGTTCTTCCATAACTTCTCGACCTTCCTGACGAAGAAGGGGCTGTACCTGGAAGACCTGTACGTGAAGCAGGCGCACCGCGGCAAGGGCTATGGCCGCCAGATGCTGATGGCGCTGGCGCGCATCGCCGTGGAGCGCGAGTGCGGCCGCTTCGAGTGGTCGGTGCTGGACTGGAACGAGAACGCGATCCGCTTCTATGAAGGCATGGGTGCGGATGTGATGCCGGACTGGCGCATCTGCCGGGTGACCGGTGACGCGCTCACGGCGCTCGCCGCCGAACACTGAGACTTGCAGCGAGTGCGATGGGCAAAAAAAACCACGGCTAACATCTGCCGTGGGGGAACCCATTTGAATGGGGAGGGGAGGCTCTACAATTCCAATGTAGAGCGAACCTGCCCCCTTCGCTGCAATCCTTACAATTCCTTACCTCTGTTATAGATCGTAACGGAACGTCACCATCCGTTACGTGGAGGATACCCACGGCGGGTATGCTCGCCGCGTGCGGGCCGGGCCGGAAAAGGCAGGGGTATCCCTTGCGGTTGCCCGGATATCGATATACCCCTAGGGGGTATCCACCGCGGGGGCCCGCCACACGCCGGCGTTGACCACGCCGCGGCAGGGATTGAAGCCGATCGAATACGACAGGTCGGCCGGGCGCGCGATCTCCCACAGCGCGAAGTCCGCGCGCTTGCCCACTTCCAGCGTCCCGATTTCCGCAGCGCGCCCCAGCGCGCGCGCCGCATTGCGGGTGGCGCCGAGCAGCGCTTCCTGCGGCGTCAGGCGCCACAGCGTGCAGGCCATGTTCATCGCCAGCAGGATCGACGTCATCGGCGACGTGCCGGGATTGCAGTCGGTCGCCACCGCCATCGGCACCCCGGCCTCGCGCAGCGCGGCCACCGGCGGCGGCGTGGTGTCGCGCAGGAAGTAGTAGGCGCCGGGCAGCAGCACGGCCACGGTGCCGCCCGCGGCCATTGCGGCGATGCCGGCCGGGGTCAGGTGTTCGAGGTGGTCGGCCGACAGGCCGTTGAACTCGGCCACGAGCTGCGCCCCGCCCTGGTCGGACAGCTGTTCGGCGTGCAGCTTGACCGGCAGGCCGCGCCGCGCCGCCGCTTCGAACACGCGCCGCGTCTGCGCGCTGGTAAAGCCGATCCGCTCGCAGAACACGTCGACCGCGTCGGCGTCGATGTCCGCGACCATCCGGCACACGAGGTCGATATAGTCGTCTGCGCGGCCCGCGTATTCCGGCGGCAGCGCGTGCGCGCCCAGGAAGGTGGTGGCCACGCTCACCGGCAGCTCGCCGGCCAGCCGGCGCGCCACGCGCAGCATCTTCGCTTCCGATTCCGGGTCCAGGCCGTAGCCGGATTTGACCTCGATGGTAGTCACGCCTTCGGCCAGCAGGCTGGCCACGCGCGGCGCGCTCTGGCGCAGCAGCTCGTCGTCGCTGGCCGCACGCGTCGCGCGCACGGTCGACATGATGCCGCCGCCCGCGCGCGCGATGTCCTCGTAGGTGGCGCCGTTCAGGCGCGCCTCGAACTCGTCGCTCCGGTTGCCGGCGTGGACAATGTGGGTGTGGCAGTCGATCAGCCCGGGCGTGAGCCACTGGCCCTGGCAATCGTGCGTGCGCGCCGCGGCGGGTGCATGGACCCTTGGCCCCAGCCAGGCGATGCGCCCGTCCTTGACGGCGATGGCGCCGTCGCGCAGCTCGCCGTAGCCCTCCACCATCGTGGCCAGGTCGAGATTGGTAAACAGCGTATCCATGCGCGTCCTACTGGTCGTAATAGATGTCGACCACGAACACCGTGGCGCGGCCCGCTTCCAGCGTCCATGCCGTGCCGGCTTCGAAGGCCACGGTATCGAAGCGCACCATGCCGATGCGCTCCGCGCCGTTTGCGAGGTCGAGGAAATCGCCCTGCGCCATGAACAGCAGCGTCACGTCGCCGCGCGGAGCGAAATCGGAAGGGCCATCGAGCGTGCGCATCCCGAACTGGTGCGAGCACACGCCCTGGCGCGTCATCACATTGAAGTCGATGCTGGGGCCGCCCGACAGGCACGCGTGGATCGCGTGCCCACCGTCGAAGGCGATGCAGGGATCCTCGGGCGACAGCAGCACGCGCCGCTCGCCATCGAAATCGAGCACCACGCCGTCGCCTTCCACCAGCGCCAGCGTGCGGTCGATGCCATGGAAGGCGGAGAACGGCCCGTCCTGCGCGATGCGCGCGAGGCTGACGCGCCAGTCGAAACTATCGAAACCCGCGCCATGCGGCGCCACCGCGATTTCGGTGGTGCTGCCGCCGCCGTTCTTCCACGGCGCTGCTTCCAGGTTGGCATACGGGATCAGGCGCGTCGTCATGATCAGAACCTCCGGAGTTCGGCTACCGTTTCCTTGAACCGCTGCGCGACCGCCTCCTGCTCCGCATGGCGTCCGTCGCGCACCACCCACTGGCCGCCGCACATCACGTGCCGCACCAGGTTGTCGTTACCGCTGAAAATGAAAGCGCCCAGGGCGTCGGCGCGCTCGATCCCGTACAGGTTCGGGTGATCGTCGTCCAGCACCAGCAGGTCGGCGCGCTTTCCGGCCGCCAGCTGGCCCACCGGGCGCCCGCTTGCCTGCGCACCGCCCTCGAGCGCGCGCTGCCACAGGTAGTCGCCGACGTTGCGCTCGCTGCCGTCGACCGAGATATTGCGGCGCTGGTGCACCAGTCGCTGGCCGTACTCGAGCCAGCGCAGTTCCTCGACCGGGCTCTGCGACACGTGGCTGTCGCTGCCGATGCCAAAGCGCCCGCCCGCCTGCATGAACTGCGTCAGCGGGAACAGCCCGTCGCCCAGGTTGGCCTCGGTGGTCGGGCAGATGCCGACCACGGCGCCGCTGCTGGCGATGCCGGCGATCTCGTCAGCCTCAAGATGGGTCGCATGCACCAGGCACCAGCGCTGGTCGACGCGAATCTCGTCCAGCAGGTAGCGCACCGGGCGGCGGCCGGAATAGGCCAGGCTCTGGTCCACCTCCGCCTGCTGCTCGGCGATGTGGATGTGCACCGGGCGGCCCTGCGGCATGGCGTCCAGCACGCGCCAGATCTCGCCAATGGAAGCGGCACGCAGCGAATGCGGCGCAACGCCGACTTCGACCTGCGCGCTGCGCTCGCATTCCAGGGCATCGATGATGCGCGCCACGTCGCGCGCGTCGGTGCGAAAGCGCAGCTGCTCGGCCTTGAGCGGCAGTTCGCCGAAGCCGGAATGGGTGTACAGCACCGGGAGCATGGTGATGCCGATGCCGGCGGTGCGCGCGCCCGCGATCACGCGGTGCGCCGTCTCCGCCGGGCGCGGCACGTACATCTCCCCGTTCGGGTCGCGCTGGATGTAGTGGAATTCGCACACCGAGGTATAGCCGTGGCGCAGGCACTCGATGTACAGCTGCGCGGCGATCGCCTCCATGTGCTGCGGCGTGATGTGGCGCGCAAACCGGTACATCAGGTCGCGCCAGGTCCAGAAGCTGTCCTGTCCTTCGCCCGCCTTCTCGGTCATTCCGGCCAGCGCGCGCTGGAACGAGTGCGAGTGCAGGTTGACCATGCCGGGGATGACGAAGCGCGCCGCCGCCGAACCGCCCTGCTCCGCGCCCGCGGTGACCGCCGTGATGGCGCCGCTGTCGTCCCATTCGACCAGCACGTCGTCGTGCCAGCCGTCCGGCAGCAGCGCATGGCGCGCGAACAGGCTGCTCATGCGCGCACCCAGTCCAGCGCGGCGCCGGTCAGGTCGCGCAGCAGCCCCTCCACCTGCGAGGCGCGGTCGGCGCGGTAGCCGAACGGCGATTCCTCGTCCATGTACAGGCACTGGCACATCTCGAGCTGGATGGCGTTGATGCCGCGCGCGGGCTGTCCGTAGAAGCGCGTGATGTGCCCTCCCTTGAAGCGGCCGTTGACGGCTACCGAGAAGCGGTCCTGGGCCTGCGCCACGCGCACCACCGCCTCCTGCATGCCCGGCTCGCACGACCTGCCTTCGGCGGTGCCGAAGTTCAGGTCGGGCAGCTTGCCCTCGAAAAAGCGCGGCAGCTCTGACGCGATCGAATGCGCGTCCCACAGCACCACCTTGCCGTGCGTGGCCAGCAGGCGCTCCAGCTCGGCCTGCAGCTGCTGGTGGTAGGGCCGCCAGTAGTGCTGCAGGCGCTGCTCCACCTCCGCCTGGTCCGGCAGCTGGCCCTCCAGGTACAGCGGCTCGCGGCGGAAGGTATCGACCGGGCACAGGCCGGTGGTATCCATGCCCGGGTACAGGTTGGTGTTCTCGGGCGGGCGGTTCAGGTCGATCACGTAGCGCGACCAGCGCGCCGCGATGGTCGAGGCGCCCATGTCCTCGGCGAATGCGTACAGCCGCTCCAGGTGCCAGTCGGTGTCCTGGCGCGGATGCGCGTGCGGCGTCATGCGCGCCGCGATCTCGTCGGGGACGTCGGTGCCGACGTGCGGCATCGATATCAGTAGCGGAACCCTACCCTGCCTGAACTTGAAGTCCATTGTTTGTTGTCCTCATGCGTACAGCGGCGCGAACACTGCCTTGCAGCCGGCGCCGAGCTGGCCGTCCACCACCATCCGCTTGGCCGCCTCGATGTCCGGCGCGAAGAAGCGGTCGGATTCGAAGAACGGCACTTTTTCGCGCAGGCGGGCGTGCACCTGCTCCAGGTGCGCGCTCGAGCGCAGCGGACGGTGGAAGTCGATCCCCTGGGCGGCGGCCAGCAGCTCGATACCGACGATCACAGCGGTATTGTGCGCCATATCGTGCAGGCGGCGCGCCGCGAAGGTCGCCATGCTGACATGGTCTTCCTGGTTGGCCGAAGTCGGCAGGCTGTCCACGCTGGCCGGATGCGCCAGCGACTTGTTTTCCGACGCCAGCGCGGCGGCCGTCACGTGGGCGATCATGAAGCCGGAGTTGACGCCCGGCTCGCGCACCAGGAACGGCGGCAGGCCGGACAGGGTGGCATCGATCAGCAGTGCGATGCGGCGCTCGGACAGCGCGCCGATCTCGGCAATCGCCAGCGCCAGCGTGTCGGCGGCAAAGGCCACCGGCTCGGCGTGGAAGTTACCGCCCGAGATGATGTCGCCGGTCTCCGGGAAGATCAGCGGATTGTCGGTCACCGCGTTGGCTTCGATCAGCAGCGTGCGCCCGGCATTGCCGATCAGGTCCATGACCGCGCCCATGACTTGCGGCTGGCAGCGCAGGCAGTACGGGTCCTGCACGCGCTCGTCGCCCACCAGGTGCGAAGCGCGGATGTCGCTGTTGGCAATCAGCTGGCGGTAGATGCCCGCTGCCGCGATCTGGCCCGGCTGGCCGCGCACCGCATGCACGCGCGAGTCGAACGGCGAATCGCTGCCCTTGGCGGCGTCCAGCGACAGTGCGCCGGTCACCAGCGCGCTCTCGGCCAGGCGTTCGGTCATGAACAGGCCGTGCAGCGCCAGCGCGGTGGAGGCCTGGGTGCCGTTGATCAGCGCCAGCCCTTCCTTGGCCGCCAGCACCACCGGTTCGATCCCGGCGGCGTCGAGCGCATCCTGGGCCGCCATCATCTTGCCGTTCACCCGCACCTCGCCCACGCCCATCATGGCCAGCGTCATGTGCGCCAGCGGCGCCAGGTCGCCGGACGCGCCGACCGAACCTTTTTCCGGGATGGCCGGCATGATGTTGGCGTTGTACAGCGCGATCAGCGTGTCCACGATCAGCGGGCGCACGCCGGAGAAGCCGCGCGCCAGGCTGCCGATCTTCATCAGGAGCAGCAGGCGCACGACCTCGTCGCGCATCAGCTCACCGGTGCCGACCGAGTGCGACAGGATCAGGTTGCGCTGCAGCTCGCCCAGCTGCGCGTCCGGGATGCGCGTCTTGGCCAGCAGGCCGAAGCCGGTGTTGATGCCGTAGGCCGGACCACCGCGCGCGACGATCGCCTCCACCGCGGCGGCCGAAGCCTTGATGTCCGCGTAGGCGGCAGGGTCGAGCGAGACTGGATGGCGGGTCGCCCAGGCGGCGCGCAGGTCGGCCAGCGTCATGGCGCCGGGTTTGAGGATGAAGTCCATGTTTTATTTGATCATTGGAAGGTTGAGGCCATTGCGCTTGGCGCAGTCGATGGCGGTTTCGTAGCCGGCGTCGGCATGGCGCATCACGCCGCTGCCGCTGTCGTTGACCAGCACGCGCGCCAGGCGCTTGGCTGCCGCGTCGGTGCCGTCGGCAACGATCACGACGCCCGAGTGCTGCGAGTAGCCCATGCCCACGCCGCCGCCGTGGTGCAGCGACACCCAGGTGGCGCCGCCGGCGGTGTTGAGCAGCGCGTTGAGGAGCGGCCAGTCCGACACCGCATCGGTGCCGTCGCGCATCGCTTCCGTTTCGCGGTTCGGGCTCGCCACCGAGCCGGTGTCGAGGTGGTCGCGGCCGATCACGATCGGGGCTTTCAGTTCGCCGTTCTTCACCATCTCGTTGAAGGCCAGGCCGGCGATGTGGCGTTCGCCCAGTCCCAGCCAGCAGATGCGCGCCGGCAGGCCCTGGAAGGCGATGCGCTCGCGCGCCATGTCGAGCCAGCGGTGCACCTGCGCGTGGTGCGGGAACAGCTCCTTGATCTTGGCGTCGGTCTTGTAGATGTCCTCCGGATCGCCGGACAGGGCCACCCAGCGGAACGGGCCGCGCCCTTCGCAGAACTGCGGGCGGATGTAGGCAGGAACGAAGCCGGGGAAGTCGAACGCGTTCTTCACGCCGTGGTCGAGCGCGACCTGGCGGATGTTGTTGCCGTAGTCGACCGCCTTCACGCCCATCGCGTGCAGGTCCAGGATCGCCTGCACGTGCACCGCGCACGATGCCGCTGCCTCTTCCTTCAGGCGCGCGTGCTGCGCCGGGTCGCGCTGCGCGGCCTTCCACTGGTCGACCGTCCAGCCGAGCGGCAGGTATCCGTTGATCAGGTCGTGCGCGGAGGTCTGGTCGGTGACCAGGTCCGGCTTGATGCCGCCCGCTTTGGCGCGGCGCACCAGTTCCGGCAGCACCTCGGCCGCATTGCCCAGCAGGGCGATCGACACGGCTTCGCGGCGGCTTGTGTGCTGCTTGATCAGCTCAATGGCGTCGTCGATGTCGCGCGCCTGCTTGTCCACGTAGCGGGTGCGCAGGCGGAAGTCGATGCTGCTTTGCTGGCACTCGATGGTGAGCGAAACGGCGCCCGCGAAGGTCGCCGCCAGCGGCTGCGCGCCGCCCATGCCGCCCAGGCCGGCCGTCAGGATCCAGCGTCCGCCCCAGTCGCCGCCGAAATGCTGGCGGCCCGCTTCGGCGAAGGTCTCGTAGGTGCCCTGCACGATGCCCTGGGTGCCGATGTAGATCCAGCTGCCGGCGGTCATCTGGCCGTACATGAACAGGCCCTTGCGGTCCAGTTCATTGAAGTGTTCCCAGTTGGCCCACTTGGGCACCAGGTTGGAGTTCGCCAGCAGCACGCGCGGCGCATCCGCGTGGGTCTGGAACACGCCGACCGGCTTGCCGGACTGGATCAGGAGGGTCTGGTCGTCTTCCAGCTCGCGCAGGGAGGCCAGGATCTGGTCGTAGCATTCCCAGTTGCGCGCCGCGCGGCCGATGCCGCCGTAGACAACCAGGTGCTTCGGGTTCTCCGCCACCTCGGCGTCGAGGTTATTCTGGATCATCCTGTAGGCGGCTTCGGTGAGCCAGCTCTTGCAGGTCAGCTGGGATCCGCGCGGGGCGCGGATCTCGCGGGTGGCGTCATAACGCGGGTCGTGGTCGAGGCTCATGCTTCCTCCATGTGTGGAAGCCATCCAGTCTAGGTTGTCTATACAACCAAGTCAAGCCACATTGTGGCCCCCGCGAAACGCGGGGACGGCATCGTCACTTTTTTTCGTAGACGGGGCGGCCGGCGACCCAGGTCTGCAGCACGCCGGTCGCGTACAGCTCCGACTCCGGCGTGCGGAACAGGTCGCGGTCGATCACGATGAAATCGGCCCACTTGCCCGGCTCCAGCGAGCCGAGCATGTTCTCCTGGTGCGCGGCGTGCGCGGCGTCCAGCGTGAAGCAGCGCAGCGCCTCCTTCAGCGACATCGCCTGCTCCGGATACCAGCCGCCCACCGGCATGCCGCGCGCATCCTGGCGCGTGACCGCGGCATGGATGCCGTAGAACGGATTCGGCGACTCGACCGGGAAATCCGAACCGCACGCCACCTTCGAGCCCTGGTGCAGGTAGGTGCGCCAGGCGTAAGCGCCCTTGATGCGCTCCGGGCCGACGCGGTTCTCGGCCATGTTCATGTCCGAGGTGGCGTGGGTCGGCTGCATCGACGGGATGATGCCGACAGTGCGGAAGCGGGCGATATCGGCCGGGGTGACGACCTGCGCGTGCTCGATGCGGTGGCGCAGCTTGCCGCTGTTGGTCTTCTTCAGCTGGTCCGCGAGTGCGTTGAGCACCTGGCGGTTGCCGGCGTCGCCGATCGCGTGCACGTTGACCTGGTAGCCTTTTCTCATCGCCTTGGCGATCAGCGCGTTCATCTTCGCGTCGCTGTTGAACAGCAGTCCGTGCGTGTGCTTGTCGTCGCTGTAGGGCGATATCATGGCGGCGCCGCGGCTGCCCAGCGCGCCGTCCGAGTACAGCTTTACCGAACGCAGCGCGTACATGTCGTTGGCGAAGGTGTTCAGCGGGCCCTGCTTCGACAGGGCATCGAAGTCGCCGCCGACGCCGCCGATCATGGCGTACACCCGTGCGGTCAGCTTGCCGGCGCTGGCGTATTCGCGGTACAGCTTGTCCTCGGCCACGCCCATGCCGGCGTCGTGCACGCTGGTCAGTCCCATGCGCGCGATCTCGTCGAGCGAGGTGTCCAGCGTGCGGCGCAGTTCGGCCTCGGTGCGTTGCGGGACCTTCGCGTTCACCAGGTCCATCGCCGCGTCGACCAGCACGCCGGTGGCCTTGCCGTTCGCGTCGCGCATGATCTTGCCACCTACCGGGTCGGGCGTCTTGTCGGTGATGCCCGCCAGTTCCATCGCACGGGTGTTGGCCCAGCCGGCGTGGCCGTCCACGCGTTCGAACCAGGCCGGGCGGTCGGACACCACCTTGTCCAGTTCCGCCGCGGTCGGGAAGCGGCCCAGCTTCCACACTTCCTGGTTCCAGCCGCGTCCCTGCAGCCACGCGCTTTGCGGGTTGGCCTTGGCGTAGTTGGCGACGGCAGCCAGCGCGTTATCGAGCGAGGTGGTGGACGACAGGTCGAGGCGGATCATCATGTCGCCCAGGCCGAACACGTGGCCGTGCGCGTCGATCAGGCCGGGAATCACCGTGCGTCCCTGCAGGTCGACGCGGCGCGCGCCCGGCGCCTTTGCTGCGACGTCCGCCGAGTCCCCCACCGCGATGATCCTGCCCTTGTCGTCGATGGCCATGGCCCTGAACTGCACCAGCTCGTTCTTCGCGTTAAGCGTGTAGCCGTTGGCGTTGTCGATCAGCGTACTGGCGTGGGCCAGCGCGCCGAGCGAGGACAGGACAGCCAGTGAGCAGTGCAGGAAAATCGGACGCATCGAGGAACCCCGTTCTTGTAGTGGTGTAAAGAACAGGAGTGTAGCGAATTTTGCCGGCTGTGTAGCAAGGCGGATGGGGACATTCTTGTGCAATACGCGGCCCGCATCCCTCCTTGCCATTCACGAGCGCTTCTTGCGATCCCCGGCGCCCTCCCTCTCCAGCAGGGCGTGCTTGCGTTCGACGCCCCAGCGGTAGCCAGAAATGGCGCCATCGTTGCGCACCACGCGGTGGCAGGGAATCGCGATGGCCACCGGGTTTGCCGCGCAGGCGCCGGCGACGGCGCGCGCCATGCGGGCCGACCCGAGCCGCGCGGCCAGCTCGGCGTAGCCCACCGTCTCGCCGGCCGGGATCGCGCGCAGGGCCTGCCACACGCGCTGCTGGAATGCGGTGCCGCGCACGTCCAGCGGCAAGTCCAGCCCCAGGCCGGGCGATTCGACCATCGCCAGTACGCGCGCGACCCACGACTCGAATCCGGGCTCCGCGCCGACCAGCTCTGCCCTGGGAAAGCGGTCCTGCAGGTCCTGCACCAGCTGGCCCGGATCGTCGCCCATCAGGATGGCGCAAATGCCCTTGGCGGTTGCCGCCACCAGCACTGCCCCCAGGGACGAGTCGCCCACGGCGAACCGGATCGTGGCGCCGGAGCCGCCCGCGCGCCAGGCCGTCGGTTCCATCCCCAGCACCGCATTGGACGCGGCGTAGAAGCGCGCGCTGGAATTGAAACCGGCCGCGTAGATGGCGTCCGTCACGCTGGGCGCGGCGCCCAGTTCTTCCTGCAGCTTGCGCGCACGGCGCGCGGCTGCGTAGGCCTTCGGCGTGATGCCGGTATGCTGCCTGAAGATGCGGTGGAAGTGGAAGCTGCTCATGCCGCAGGCCTGCGCCAGCTCGTCCAGCGAGGGCGCCTGTTCGGATGCCTCGATCAGGCGGCACGCCTGCTCCACTGCGCGCGCATGCAGCTCGGCGATCGGCGGCCCGTCCGGCTTGCAGCGCAGGCAGGGGCGGAAGCCGGCGGCCTGCGCCTCGGCGCAGCTGGCATGGAAAGCGACGTTCTTGCGCAGCGCATGGCGCGACGGGCAGGACGGGCGGCAGTACACGCCGGTGGTGCGCACGCTGTAGCAGAATGCGCCGTCGGCGCTGCTGTCGCGGCGCTGGACCGCATCCCAGCGCTTGTCATCGGTGTCGTACTCGGTGCTCATCTGGTGCCTCATGGTGATGTTTGCAGCATCATGCGTGTGCTGCATGCGGCTGTCATCCCGTGTCTTGCTTTCAAATCCGATGGGCATCTGCCGGTGCTAGAATCGGGCATCACCCAATATCACCCCGGAGCCGAATTGGACAACGCCGCAGCGCAGGATGCTACGCCAATCTTCCAGCGAATCAAAGACTACCTGATCGGCGAGATCGCCGCAGGCCGCTGGAAGGAAGGCGACGTGATCCCGTCCGAGCAGGCGCTGGTCAAGCAGTTCGGCGTGTCGCGCATGACCGTCAACCGCGCCGTGCGCGAACTGACCGCGGAGCAGGTGCTGACGCGCCGCCAGGGTTCGGGCACCTTCGTCGCGCCGCAAAAGGTGCAGGCCACGCTGCTGGAAATCCGCAGCATCGCCGATGAGATCCGCGCGCGCGGGCACGTGCACCGCAGCAGCCTGCAGTTGCTGGAGCACGCGGTGGCGGACGAGGTTCTCGCCGCGCGGTTCGCGCTGCCGGACGGGACGCCGCTGTTCCATTCCGTGATCGTCCACTACGAAAACGAGATGCCGATCCAGGTGGAGGACCGCTGGGTAAATCCGTCCTGTGCGCCGGACTACATGCAACAGGATTTCGCGCAGGTGACGCCCAACGAATACCTGAGCGCGGCGGCGCCGCTGCAAAGCGCGACCTACAGCGTGGAAGCGCTGAATCCTCCTCCCGACATCGCGGGCATGCTGGAAATGAAGGCCGGCGAATGCTGCCTGGTGCTGCAGCGCTGCACGCGCGGCCTGGGCCAGGTGGCGTCGTGCGTGACCATGTGGCATCCGGGCCACCGCTACCAGTTCGCCGGCAGCGTGGGCTGACCGGAGCATCCTGTGCAGCCGCGGCTCTTCGACCCGTCCGTGCTGGAACAACTGCTTGCAGGGAACCGCGAGATGATGGGCAGGTTCGCGCACAGGTTCGTGGAGTCCGCGCGCCACGCGCTGGCGGAAATCGATGCGGCGCTGGCGGCCCAGGATGCGCACCAGCTCCGGCACCTCGGGCACCGGACCCGGTCCGCCGCGCTGACCGTGGGTGCGGCCGGGATGGCGGAGTTGTGCGCCCGGCTGGAACAGCTGCAGGACCTGGCGGCGGCCAGCCCGCTGGTGGGCGACCTGCACAGCGCTTTCAGCGCCACCGTTGCCGGCTTGCGCGGCGCCGGGCTCTTGCGGCCCGATCCATGACGGGCGCGCCTGGCGCCGCACGGTAACGCAAGTATTTTGATTTGCGGTTGTGTTTCGGGTGCATAATGTGGCCCAATGGAAACCAATGCGCACGTTCACGTCCTGGTGGTGGACGACGACCCTTTCATGCTCGAGCTGATGCGCGACATGCTGGAGACCGCCGGGGCATCGAAGGTGACGACGGCGCCGAGCGCGCGCGCGGGCCTGGGAGCCTTGCACGGGCGGCCGGAATTGCTGATCTGCGACCTGTCGATGCCGGACATGGACGGCATCGAATTCCTGAACGCGGCGGCCGCTTCCGGCTATGACGGCAGCGTGCTGCTGTTGTCGGGAATGGACAAGGGCGTCCTGCAAGCTGCCAAAGGACTCGCGGCTGCCCAGGGATTGCGGGTGCTGGGCGCGTACGCCAAACCGATGGGGCTGGCGGAGCTGCGCGCCGCGGTGGATGCCGCGGGATGCGCAGGGCGCTTGCGGCCGGGTTCGGCCGCCTGATGTGCTTTCGGCAAGATTTTTGAGCAACTCGCCGACACTTCAGAAAAAAATGGGGTATGATTCGGCCTGTTTCCCCGCCTGGCCCCTCCCTGCCGCGAGCTTCCAGCATCGCCGCCGGTTGAAATCGCGCAATCTGCCATCACATCTGGGTGCGTGACAATCCGACAAGCCGCCAAGGCATATGACCCACCTCTACCGAGGACAACATGAGCGAAAATATCAAACACATTAGCGATGCATCCTTCGAAGCCGACGTACTGAAGTCCGAAAAGCCAGTGCTGGTCGACTTCTGGGCCGAATGGTGCGGCCCATGCAAGGCCATCGCCCCGATCCTCGAAGAAGTGGCCAAAGAATACGAAGGCAAGATCCAGATCGCCAAGATGGACGTGGACGCGAACCAGCAGGTACCTGCCAAGTTCGGCATCCGCGGCATCCCGACCCTGATCCTGTTCAAGAACGGCGTCGCCGCCGCGCAGAAGGTTGGCGCGATGGCCAAGGGCCAGCTGACGTCCTTCATCGACAGCAACATCTAATCCGTCTAAGATACACGGCGGCAGCGCGCCCGCGCTGCCGCTGGTTTGACCAACCAGACCCACGTAGTTCCCTCCCCTACCTTTACTTTCCCGTCACGGGACACTCAACACATGCATCTATCTGAACTGAAGGCCATGCACGTCTCCGCCTTGCTGGAGATGGCGATCGGCCTCGACATCGACAACGCAGCCCGCCTGCGCAAGCAGGAGCTGATGTTCGCGATCCTGAAAAAGCGCGCAAAACAAGGCGAACAGATCTTCGGCGACGGCGCCCTCGAAGTGCTGCCGGACGGCTTCGGCTTCCTGCGCTCGCCGGACGCGTCGTACATGGCGTCCACCGACGACATCTACATCTCGCCCTCGCAGATCCGCCGCTTCAACCTGCACACCGGCGACTCGATCGAAGGCGAAGTGCGCACCCCGAAGGACGGCGAGCGCTATTTCGCGCTGGTCAAGGTCGACAAGGTCAACGGCGAATCGCCGGAAGCGTCCAAGCACCGCATCCTGTTCGAGAACCTGACCCCGCTGCACCCGAACGAGCCGTTGCGCCTCGAGCGCGACATGAAGGGCGAAGAGAACATCACCGGCCGCATCATCGACATGATCGCGCCGATCGGCAAGGGCCAGCGCGGCCTGCTGGTGGCCTCGCCGAAGTCCGGCAAATCGGTCATGCTGCAGCACCTGGCGCACGCGATCACCGCGAACCACCCGGATGTCACCCTGATCGTGCTGCTGATCGACGAGCGTCCGGAGGAAGTGACCGAGATGCAGCGCTCCGTGCGCGGCGAAGTGGTCGCCTCCACCTTCGACGAGCCGGCCACCCGCCACGTGCAGGTCGCAGAGATGGTGCTGGAAAAGGCCAAGCGCCTGGTTGAGATGAAGAAGGACGTGGTGATCCTGCTGGACTCGATCACCCGCCTGGCGCGCGCCTACAACACCGTGATCCCGGCATCGGGCAAGGTGCTGACCGGTGGCGTCGACGCCAACGCACTGCAGCGTCCGAAGCGCTTCTTCGGCGCCGCGCGTAACATCGAAGAAGGCGGCTCGCTGACCATCGTCGCCACCGCGCTGATCGAAACCGGTTCGCGCATGGACGACGTGATCTACGAAGAATTCAAGGGCACCGGCAACATGGAAGTGCACCTGGAGCGCCGCCTGGCCGAGAAGCGCGTCTACCCGGCGATCAACCTGAACAAGTCGGGCACCCGCCGCGAAGAGCTGCTGATCAAGCCGGACCAGCTGCAGAAGATCTGGATCCTGCGCAAGCTGTTGTACGGCATGGACGAGATCGAGGCGATGGAGTTCATCCTCGACAAGATGAAGGCGACGAAGACCAATATCGAGTTCTTCGACATGATGCGCCGAGGCGGCTGATCCGCCAGCAAGAACGCCCCGCACGCCGGGGCGTTTTTTTTGCGCCGGCGACGCAACGCTCCTCCAATTTTTTGAACTCCGCGCCATCGTTCGTGTCTAAAGAAGACAATAACAAGCGGAGGACATCATGACGGAAAATTCGGAAGAGCTTGCAGAACTCCAGCGCGCCCATGCCGCGCTCGAGAGCAAGGTGACAACCATTCTCCCGACCCTTGCCACCAAGGCAGACCTGGAATCCATGGGCCGGCACCTTACCGATGAAATGACGCGTCGTTTCGACCTCATGAACCAGCGCTTCGACCAGCAGAACCAGCGCTTCGACCAGCGCTTTGATGCTCTGCAGAAAGCCATGACAGAAGGCTTTAACCGGATCTGGCTCTGGATTGCGGGCACGCTCGTCGCTGTCATCGTTGCCATACTTGGCTCATCCTGGTTTGCCCCGGCCCGGCAAGCGCCCGCCGCGCCTCCGGTTGTCTACCAGCTGTATCCGCCCGGTTATTCCGCCCTGCCCGCGCCGCCGGTTGCGCCGTCACCCCAACCATAGTAAAATCGCGGGTTCAGTAGTACAACCTGGCAAGTGATCGGCAATCGGGTCAAGAAGCATGGCGACCGACGAAGTGCCCATTGGCTACCAACCTAACCGAGGCAATCATGAAAGCTGATACCCATCCAAATTACCGTGAAGTCGTGTTCCACGACCTCTCCTGCGATTTCAAATTCGTCACCCGTTCGACCATCCAGACCAAAGAAACCATCCAGCACGATGGCAAAGAAATGCCTCTGGTGAAGATCGAAGTCTCGGCTGAATCGCACCCGTTCTACACCGGCAAGCACAAGATCGTCGACACCGCTGGCCGCGTCGAGAAATTCCGTCAGAAGTTCGGCGCCGTCGGCTCCAAGACTTCCGTCGCAAACGGCTAATCACCCGCCGCTCGCAGAAAAAGGCAGCCATGGCTGCCTTTTTTTACGCGCATACTTCATACTTCGCATTATTTTTACGGCCCAGCCCGCTATCGATGAAGCCAGTCCGCCTCCCTGCCGCCGCCACCCTCGCCCTGCCCCGCTGGGCCCTGTTCGGGCTTGGCCTGCTCTACATCCTGCCGGGCCTGATCGGGCGGGATATCTGGAAGGACGATGCCGGCAGCTTCGGGATCATGTGGACCATGGCCAACGGCGGCGTCAACGACTGGCTGTACCCGAACATCGCGGGCCTTGCCAGCGCCGACGAGGGGCCGCTGGCATTCTGGCTGGGCGCGGTCTTCATCAAGCTGTTCGGATGGGCGCTGGGCGACCAGCTCGCCGCCAGGCTGTCGACCATCGCGATTTTCGTGCTGGGCACGCTCTCCGTCTGGTACACGGCCTTCCACCTGGGCCGCCGCCCGGAGGCGCAGCCGCTGCGCCTGGCCTTTGGCGGCCAGCCGGAACCGGATGACTACGGCCGCACGCTGGCCGACACCGCCGTCCTGATCTACCTCGGCTGCCTGGGACTGCTGTTGCACAGCCACGTCACGCTGGCGGCGACCCTGCAGGGCGGCCTGCTGGCCTACTTCCTGTACCGCTCGGTGCGCTACATCGAACTGCAATCGGTCCGCAACGCGGCACTGATCGGCCTGTCGCTGGGCGCCCTGACGCTGACGCGCGGCTGGGTCGTGCCGGCCGGCCTGACGCTCGCGCTGTACCTGTGCACCCGCTACCTGCGCATGCCGCGCGTGCCGGTGCTGCGCGACATCGGCGTCGCCCTGCTGGTGGCGGGCGCGCTGGCGCTGCTGTGGATCGTCCCGGCCGCGCTGGTCCAGCCCTACGGCCAGTCCCCGGTGGCAGCGTGGCAGGCATGGAACATGGACCAGGTCGGCATCCCGACCATGGCTTCGCTAGGCCAGCTGCTGCGTACCGCGCTCTGGTATTTCTGGCCGGCCTGGCCGTTTGCCGGCTGGGCAATCTACGCTTGGCGCCGGCAAAGCAAGCTGTTGCACATCGTGGTGCCGCTGTTCTTCGTCGCGGTGCTGACCGTGCTGGTGCTGTTCCACCCGACCCCTGCGAATACCGACCTGATCAAGCTGTTGCCGCCGCTGGCGATCATGGCCGCGTTCGGCCTGCCGACGATGAAGCGCGGCGCGATCAACGCGATCGACTGGTTCTCGGTCATGGTGCTCACCACGCTGGCGGCGGTGGTGTGGCTGTTTTACATTGCCAAGCTCACCGGCTGGCCCGCGCAGCTGTCCAAGAACGTCCTGAAGCAAGTGCCCGGACATACGCCGGAATTCCTGCTGCTGCCATTCGCGGTTGCCGCGGCGGCCACGGTCGGCTGGTTCTTCCTGGTGCACTGGCGCGTTTCGCGCCAGCCATCGGTGCTGTGGCGCGCCGTGGTCCTGTCGGCGGGCGGCCTGATCCTGCTGTGGGTATTGCTGATGACGCTGTTCATTCCCGAACTCAACTACGGGAAGAGCTACCGCTCGGTCGCCGCGCAGATCGTCGAGCGCTTGCCGCCGCAGGCAGGCTGCATCGAAACCAATGCCGGGCCGGCACAGCGCGCCTCGTTCGCGTACTTCGGCAAGCTGCGCTTTGCGGGGATGGAAGGCGGCAAATGCGACTACCTGCTGCTACAGGACAGCATCAAGCTGCGCGACAGCCATGAGCTGAACCGCTACTACCGCAGCAAGCAGTGGCAGCTGCTGTGGGAAGGCCGCCGTCCCTCGGACCGGAGCGAACGTTTCCGCCTGTACCGCCGCGCCGACTAGCGGGAACGTTGCAGCGTTGCCCTGCGTTGCCAAATCGGTGATAATGCGGGTCGCGTTGCCGGGATGGCGGAATAGGTAGACGCACGGGACTCAAAATCCCGCGCCGCAAGGCGTACCGGTTCGATTCCGGTTCCCGGCACCACCAGTCAAGGCCTGTATTCGATATTTCGAAGCGGGCCTTTTGCTTTTCCGCCCCAGCCACTGTACCCGCGCTGGAAGGCGCTCCTGCGGCTGGAGCTCGGCGCCAGTGCCACGCAGCGCGCCTGCTGCGTCGCCGGCGTTTCAGCGCTGGGCCATCCGATCGGTTTTGGTGGCCGCGTCCAGCCGGGCGAACAACTCCCCGTGCAGTGACCGGGCGTATTGGTTCATGTGCCGGCGTGCATGGTCCAGTTCGGCTAGTTGCGTCTCGGCGATGCCCCGCTCATTGCGCTGCACGGCCCACAGCGTGTATTCCACGCGCGCCTCCAGGCTGCCGAACCGGTCGACCGCGCTGGCGAATTCGGCGCCGGCTTCCTCCTGCCTGCCGGCGGATGCATAGGCCGCTGCGAGGGCCAGCGACACGGCTTCCGGCCGGAACGACGGGTGCTTGCGGCGCAGCTCTTCGAGCATCGACACCGCTGCCGGGGCCTGCCCATCGGCGCGCAGGGCACGCGATGCCGCAAAAATGATCTCCGGGTCGCCGGCAAAAGGGCCGCGCAGGCAGGCATCGAATTGCTGGACTGCGTCCTTGAACATGCCTGCCTCGAGCATCGCGTTGGCCAGCTTCATCTGGTTCTGGGCCGTCGGGGTCAGGTCGAACGCCTGCTGCGCTTCGCGCAACGCGCGGCCCGGGTCGAGCGTATCGCGCACCGTCCGGCCCGCCTTGATGAGGGTGTGCTCGAGGCGCGAATGCGGCAGGTAGATCGCGAAGAAATAGACCACGCTGCCCAGGATGGGGAACGAGAAGAGGATCAGCAGCCAGTACATTTCGCGGCGGGTTCGTACCGCGTGCACTGCGAAATACAGCGCCACCAGAAAGTGCAGCCCCAGTCCGACGATTGGCATGTTTGCTCCTGCGAATTTAACCGGAAGTCATCATACCTTGCATGTCGATGACACAACAGGGAAAACGCCTTGTCAGGACGCAAAGGCTTACCCGCGTGCGGCGTTTTTTTACCGGAGGTGTCGTCGCCGCTGTGCGCGCAGCAGAGAACGGCTACTCGCAGGCCTTGGTCACCATGTCCGGGGTGCCCGGCAGCAGGCAGGGCGGGCGGCGGGTGCGGCGGTCGGGCGGCACACCCTCCCTGCTTCCGGTACGGGCCAGGTCGCGCAGCATGGAGGCGGCGGCCGTGTTCAGGCGCGTCACCACGGCATCCGGCACCGCCTTGTTGCACGCGAGGTAGAGCCCGACCGTATTGAATTTCAGGACCGGTACGATCGCGTGCGGATAGTAGGCGCCGTATTCCGGGCCGGTCTCGGCGTTGGCCGACACCCACAGGTCGATCCTGCCCATCAGCAGTTTTTGCGGATTGGAGTTGTCGGACTGGGCTGCGTCGACCTGGAAGCCGCGCGAACGCAGGTATTCGTGCGCCGCGTCCCCCGCAAAGGTGCCGATGCGGTACTTGCGCGCGTCTTCCAGCGTCCTGACCTGGTAGTCCTGGCCGGCGCGTCCGACCAGCACCCAGGTGCGCACGTACAGCGGCCCCACCCACTTGAAGTGCTCCTCGCGCTCCGGCGTGCGCGAGGTCGCGAACACGCAGGCATCCTTGCGCGACAGCGCGACGGCGTACGCGCGCGTCCAGGGGTACTGCCGGATGGTGTAGCTGACGTTGGCCCGGTTGGCCACCTCACGAACCCGTGCGGTCAGGCCCGGCCGTTTTGATGCGTGCCATTCTTCTTCCGCCGGAACCGGCAGATCGGTAGTGAAGTACATTGTCGGCGTGGCGCCGGCGGTGCACCAGGCGCACGCCAGGACCAGCGCCAGGCTCCTTGCCGGCATACAGACCCTTTAGCCATCTCAATATGGCGAGGGATAAGAATAACAGCTTGGATGGCACCAAAGCAATTTTCTTGCTGGGGCTGGATGCTCCGGCGCCGGGATGAAGTCCCGGCGCGGGCTAGACGCCGACCTGGGGGGCGGCAGGGGCGGCGGGAACCATCGGCACGGTGACGCGGCCGGCAACCACTTCGTCGTACAGCGCGCGGTAGTTCAGTGCCATCTGCTCGGCGGTGAACAGCTTCCAGTAGCGCGCCTCGGCGCGCTTGCCCATCTCGCTGGCCATCACCGGGTTGTCCCACAGCTGGCGCATGGCCTGGCCGAAGGCTTGCGGGTCCGACGGCGGCACGACCAGGCCGGTCTCGTTGTGGATGTTGATGTAGGTGGTGCCGGTGCCGATCTCGCTGGAGATCATCGGCTTGCCGTACATGGCGCCTTCCAGCAGCGAGATGCCGAACGCTTCGGAGCGCAGGTGCGACGGGAACGCTACCGCGTAGCACAGCTTGAGCAGCGCGACCTTGTCGGCGTCGCCCACCGCGCCCACGAAACGCACGTGCCTGAGGCCCAGTCGCCGCGCATGTTCCTTCAGCTCGCGCTCGATCGGGCCGGCGCCCACGATCACGACCGGATAGTCGGTGTTGGCCACCGCGTCCAGCAGGATGTGCAGGCCTTTGTAGTAGCGCAGCACGCCGACGAACAGGAAGAAGCGGTCGCCCACTTCGGCGCGCCACTTGTCCTGCAGCGCCTCGTCCTGGTCCGGGTAGGTGGTCTTGTCCAGGCCGTAGGTGATGACGCGCGTCTTGTCGCGGTAGCGTCCCAGCACCGGCGAGGATTCGAGGTAGTTGGGCGAGGTTGCCACCACCGCGTCCACGCTGTGCAGGAAGCGGTGGCACAGCGGCTTGTACAGGCGCAGCAGGTATTTCTGGCGCACGATGTCGGAGTGGTAGGTCACTACCGACGGCTTGTCGATCCCCGCCAGGAAGTGCGCCAGGTCCATGAAGGGCCACGGGAAGTGGTAATGGATCAGGTCCGCGCCGCGCGCCATGGCGGCCAGTTCGCGCACGGCGGCGAACGAGAAGCCGGTCGAGGCGATCTCGAAGTCGAGCGGGACGCGCTTGACCAGGTGACCCTCGAAATGCATCGGCTGCGGCTCGCGCTCGCGCGTGAGCGAGAGCACTTCGTTGCGCACGCCAAGGCGCGCAGTGCCCACGCACATCTGGCGAATCACCTGCTCGACGCCACCCACCGAATCCGGGTAGTAGGTCTTGTAAAAATGTAGAACACGCATAAGCGGCTTAATTTGATAAAACTGATTGATAGACCGCTGCCGTGCGCTGCGCGGTATGGGCCCAGGTCAGCTGGGCGGCGCGCGCGCGGCCGGCATCGATGCAACGGCGCCGCAGGAACTGATCCTCCACCAGCGTCAGCATGGCAGAGGAAATGTCCGCTACCGACAGCGGATCGACCTCCAGCGCCGCCCCCTGCGAGACTTCAGGCAGGGAGCTCGTATTCGACGTTACCGCCGGCACTCCGGCAGAGAACGCTTCTACCAGTGGAATGCCGAACCCCTCATATAATGACGGAAAAACAAAAACGCCAGCGCCCGCGTACACATGACGCAACTGATCAGGCCGGGTCAGCTTGCTCAGCCAGCGCACCCGCTCGCGCTTTTCCTGCGCCGCCTCGATCTTCGCGACCAGTTCCTCGCAGCGCCATCCGGGCGCGCCCACGATCACCAGCTGGCGCTCGCGCCGCACTTCCTTCGGCAGCGCCAGGTAGGCTTCCAGCACCCGCTCGACATTCTTGCGCGGCTGCAAGGTGCCCACGAACAGGAAGTAA
Organism: Pseudoduganella sp. GCM10020061; assembly: GCF_042683405.1. NCBI lineage: Bacteria > Pseudomonadati > Pseudomonadota > Betaproteobacteria > Burkholderiales > Oxalobacteraceae > Pseudoduganella > Pseudoduganella sp. GCM10020061. The sequence continues at coordinate 712,697 of NZ_JBHUJS010000003.1, forward strand.
CCCGGCTGCAGCTTGTTCATCTGCATCGTCACCGTCATCGGGATCTGGCCCGGCGCTTCCGCCCAGCCGGCATCCACGCCCTGGTGTACCACGCTGATGCGTCGCTCGTCCACCCCGAAGCACTCGACCAGTTCGGCCACCGCGAAGTGGGACGGCGCGATGATGTGCTGCGCCTTGCGCGCCGCCTTCACCTGCAGCCAGTTCTTCAGCGCGCGCAGCTTCGGGTTGCACCACTGCGGGTACTTGATCGGCAGCGCATCGTGCAGCGTCGCCACCACCGGGCACCTCATGCGCACCACGCGGTAGTCGGTGACGTGGAAGATGTCCGCGTCCACCTTCTGGCGCACGAAGCGCGGCGTGGCCAGGTCCAGCGCGGTCTGCAGCTCGAACGGGCGGCGCATCGGCCGGCCTACTTCCAGCGGCGCACCACCGCGCAGCGGCGGGTACGAATACGGCAACACCTCGCAGCCTGCCTCGGGCAGGTGCCGCAGCAGCGCCTGCGTGTACACGCCGATCCCGTCCAGCCTTCCCTTCGTCAGCGCCGGCTCGATCATGGTGGTTCCCAGGCCGACTCGCACGCTGCTCACGCCTGGTACATCCAGCGCAGCGTCTCTTCCAGCGGCGTGGTGCGCAGCGGCCCGATCGCGTCGACCAGGCGCGCATTGCTGCCGGCCAGTTTGAGTACGTCGTTGGCGCGCACGAAGGTGGGGTTGACGCTCACGTCGATGCTGTAGCCCGCAATGCGCGACATCATCGACAGCACGTCCTGCAGCGAATGGGCCACGCCCGAACAGACGTTGAAGACCTGTCCCGCCTTGCCGGCGACCAGCAGGCGGCGGTAGGCATCGACCACCATGCGCACGTCGGAAAAATCGCGCGCAATGGCCAGGTTGCCCAGTTCGATGCGCCGCTCGCCGCGGCGGAAGTGCGCGACGATCTTCGGCAGCAAAAAGTTTTCGTGCTGGCCGGCGCCGGTGTAGTTAAAGGGGCGCACGATCGTAATCGGCAGCTTGTCCATCCACAGCCGCGCCATGTATTCCATCGACAGCTTGCTGACCGCGTAGTCGTTGGCGGGCGACGGCGGGGTGTCCTCGCCGATCGCTTCCAGGTCGGCATTGCCATACACGTTTGCCGACGATGCCAGCAGCACCGCCTCCGGCTTGTGTTCCTGCGCGGCCAGCGCCTCCAGCAGGTGGCGGGTGCCGATCAGGTTGACGCGGTAGATCAGGTCGGGGTCGGAATGGGCGACAAAGGAAATCGCCGCCAGGTGCACCACCACGTCGGGACGGATCGCGTCCACCGCGGCGCGCACGGCCGCGCGGTCGCACAGGTCGACCTGGCAGTTGTCGTCGCCATGCGCGTCGGCACGCGCATCGCCCGGCTGCACGGTGCCGAACACGCGGTAGCCTTCGGCGGCCAGCACCTCGGCCATGTAGTGGCCGGTAAAGCCGTGCACGCCCGTCACCAGGGCGCGCTTGCCCGCGCCGGTGCCGCCGGATGCAGGCGCGGGGGAGCGATCCGCCGGAACCGTCATCTCAGAACGAGAAGCCCAGCTCGTTGCGGCGCAGGTCCGCCTCCACCATCATCTGGCACAGCTGTTCGAGCGTGGTCTTTGGCTGCCAGCCCAGGTCGCGCATGGCCTTGGACGGGTCGCCGATCAGCAGGTCGACTTCCGCAGGGCGGTAGAACTTGGGGCTGACGCGCACCAGCAGCTTGCCGGTGTTGGCGCAATGGCCGGTTTCCGATTCGCCCTGGCCGCGCCAGTCGACCGCGATGCCGGCGCCCTTGAACGCCATGGTGACGAAGTCGCGCACCGTCTCGGTGCGGTTGGTCGCCAGCACGTAGGTGTCCGGGTGGTCGGCCTGCAGGATGCGCCACATGCCTTCCACGTATTCGCGTGCATAGCCCCAGTCGCGCTTGGCGTCCAGGTTGCCCAGCTCGAGCACGTCGAGCTTGTTCTGCACGATCTTGGCGACCGAGTCGGTGATCTTGCGCGTGACGAACTCGCGGCCGCGCAGCGGCGACTCGTGGTTGAACAGGATGCCGGAGGAGCCGAAGATGCCGTACGACTCGCGGTAGTTCACGGTCATCCAGTGCGCGTACAGCTTGGCCACGCCATACGGGCTGCGCGGATAGAACGGGGTGCTTTCCACTTGCGGGATGGCCTGGACCTTGCCGAACATCTCGGAGGTGGAGGCCTGGTAGAAGCGCGCGCCCGGCTTGACGATGCGGATCGCCTCCAGCAGGTGCACCGGGCCGATGCCGGTGATCGAGGCGGTGGCGATCGGCTGCTCGAACGAGACGCCGACGAAGCTCTGCGCCGCCAGGTTGTAGATCTCGTCCGGGTCGCACGACTGGACCAGGCGCAGCGAGGAGGACAGGTCGGTCAGGTCGTATTCCACCAGCTTGAGCTGGGGATGGGACGCAATGCCCAGTTCCTCGATCCGCCAGAAGTTGACGGAACTGGAGCGGCGGTAGGTGCCGGTGACCTCGTAGCCCTTTTCCAGCAGAAGCTGGGCCAGGTACGCGCCATCCTGTCCGGTGATCCCGGTAATGAGCGCCTTCTTAATTTTTTGCATGTCTTGTACTCGATTTTGACCACGCGTTGACGCTGCGGCGCGGTGTTAAAGCCCGATTTCACCCTGGATTGTAGCAGGGTTGCCAAAATTGTATTTCGCTGCGGCAATAGTGTGCGTGCAATGCACACCATAATGGCGTGCAAAAACAACAACTTGGCTATGCGAGCAAGATTATGCCCCCACAGCGGCGTGCAACCGTCGAGCTTTACGCTTTGTTACCAATACTCCCGGCCAGGCGGAGACGGTTAAGGCCGGATTATCGCTCCGATACGGCATCCACGACGCACAATGCCGTCATGTTGACGATCCGGCGCACGGTTGCCGACGGGGTCAGCACGTGCACCGGCCGCGCACAGCCCAGCAGCACCGGCCCGATCGCGATGCCGTTGCCGGCCGCCGTCTTGACCAGGTTGTACGCGATGTTGGCGGCGTCCAGGTTCGGCATCACCAGCAGGTTCGCGTCCCCCTTGAGGGTCGTGTGCGGCATCAGCTGCATCCGCAGTTTCGAGTTGAGCGCGGTGTCGCCGTGCATCTCCCCGTCGATCTCCAGCCCCGGCATGCGCTGCTGGACCAGCGCCAGCACATCGCGCATCTTGCAGGCCGACTCCGCGTTGGAGGAGCCGAAATTCGAATGCGACAGCAGCGCCACGCGCGGCGAGATGCCGAAACGCTGCATCTCTTCCGCCGCCAGGATCGTGATCTCGGCCAGCTGCTCCGCGGTCGGGTTCTGGTTCACATGCGTGTCCACCACGGCCAGCTGGCGTTCCGGCAGGATCAGGAAATTCATCGCCGCGTACACGTGCGCGCCCTGCCGCTTGCCCAGCACCTGGTCGATGTACTTGAGGTGCAGGTCGACGGTGCCGTAGGTCCCGCAGATCATCCCGTCGGCATGGCCCTTGTGGATCATCATCGCGCCGATCAGCGTGTGGCGGCGGCGCATCTCCAGCTTTGCATAATCCTGCGAGACGCCTTTGCGATTGGTCATCTCGTAGTAGCTCTGCCAATAATCGCGGTAGCGCTCTTCGTAGTCCGGATTGATCACGTCGAAGTGCTCGCCCATCTTCAGGCGCAGGCCGAAGCGCTCGATGCGGCGCTCCAGCACGCTCGGGCGGCCCACCAGGATCGGGCGCGCCAGGCGTTCGTCCACCACCACCTGCACCGCGCGCAGCACGCGCTCGTCCTCGCCTTCGGCATAGACGATGCGCTTGAGTTCATGCGGCGCCGCCTTGGCGATCGAGAACAGCGGCTTCATGAAGGTGCCGCTGTGGTACACGAACTGCTGCAGGTGGTCGGCGTAGGCGGCCAGGTCGGCGATCGGGCGCGTCGCCACGCCCGATTCCTCGGCGGCCCTGGCCACGCGCGGGGCGATCTGCATCAGCAGGCGCGGATCGAACGGCATCGGGATCAGGTACTCCGGGCCGAACGACAGGTTCTTGATGTTGTAGGTGCTGGCGACGATGTCGGACTGTTCGGCGTGCGCCAGTTCGGCGATCGCGTGCACGACCGCGATTTCCATCTCGCGCGTGATGGTGGTCGCACCGCAGTCGAGGGCGCCGCGGAAGATGTACGGGAAGCACAGCACATTGTTGACCTGGTTCGGATAGTCCGAACGGCCGGTGCAGATCACCGCGTCCGGGCGCACCGCCTTGGCTTCTTCCGGCAGGATTTCCGGGGTCGGGTTGGCCAGCGCCAGGATCAGCGGGTTGGGCGCCATCTTTGCGACCATCTCCGGCTTGAGCACGCCGCCGGCCGACAGGCCGAGGAAGATGTCCGCATCCGGGATCACCTCGGACAGCGTGCGCGCGCCGGTATCCTGCGCGAAGCGTTCCTTGTCCGGGTCCATCAGTTCCTGGCGGCCCTTGTACACCACGCCGGCCAGGTCGGTCACGTAGATGTTCGCGATCGGGAAGCCCAGGTCCACCAGCAGGTCCAGGCAGGCCAGCGCGGCGGCGCCGGCGCCGGAGACCACCAGCTTGCAGTTCAGGATGTCCTTGCCGACCACCTTGACGCCATTCAGGATCGCCGCGCCGACGATGATCGCGGTGCCGTGCTGGTCGTCGTGGAAGACCGGGATCTTCATGCGGGCACGCAGCGCGCGCTCGATGTAGAAGCATTCCGGCGCCTTGATGTCTTCCAGGTTGATGCCGCCGAAGGTCGGTTCGAGCGAAGCGATGATGTCGACCAGCTTGTCCGGATCGGACTCGTTGATCTCGATGTCGAACACGTCGACGCCCGCGAATTTCTTGAACAGGACGCCCTTGCCTTCCATGACCGGCTTGGAGGCGAGTGCGCCGATATTGCCCAGGCCGAGCACCGCGGTGCCGTTCGAGATGACGGCGACCAGGTTGCCGCGCGCCGTATATTTATAGGCGGTGGACGGGTCGCGCACGATCTCCTCGCAGGGAGCGGCAACGCCGGGCGAATAGGCCAGCGACAGGTCGCGCTGGTTGGTCAGGCCCTTGGTCGGCGTGACGGCGATCTTGCCCGGCCGCGGGAACTCGTGGTACTCGAGCGCCGCCAGGCGCAACTGTTGACGAAGTTCCTCTTTCTTATCTACCGCATCCATGCTGGGCCAGCCTTCCGTTCATTTAATGCCAAGAGTGGGATTTTATCAGACGCGCCGCATGAGTTTTACGCGCCTTTCCGGCAGGCGAAAAGCATTTAGCTATCACAGTAGTTGAAACAATCAATTTCACCTATTGATCAGCAATCGCTATGATTGTTCACATCTTGATTGAATTCGTTAATAGGAGCTTCACCATGGCACAGAACAATCCGTCCGTCACCATCCAGAACCTGGAAGCAGCCTTCGCCGGCGAGTCCATGGCCCACATCAAGTACCGCTATTTCGCCAAGCTGGCGCGCGCCGCCGGCGCGATCGAGGTGGCGGAAGCGTTCGAAGCGACGGCGGACCAGGAAGTCGCGCACGCCTTCGGCCACCTGGACTTGCTTTATCCGAAAGCCCAGATGACCCCGGCCAAGGCGCTCGAGATCGCGATCGAAGGCGAAACCTACGAGTACACCGAAATGTATCCGAAGTTCCGCCACCTGGCCGTCGAAGAAGGCAACAGCGCGGCAGTCGCCGAGTTCGACGAGCAGATCGCCGAATCGAAGGAGCATGCCGAAGCGTTCAGGCGCACGCTCGAACTGGCAGCCAAGCGCTTCGCCGCGCTGGCCAAAGTAGAGGAACGCCACGCCAACCATTACCGCGCCGCGCTCGACAAGCTGCAGGCTGCCTGACCCCACACACTCTATATATAGAAGGAAGACACATGAAGACTTACCAGTGCATCGTATGCGGTTTCATCTACGACGAAGCGGCCGGCATGCCGGACGAAGGCATCGCGCCGGGCACCCGCTGGGCCGACATCCCGGAGGACTGGGAATGCCCTGACTGCGGCGTAGCCAAGTCCGACTTTGACATGGTCGAGGTGTAATGTGAGCACAGCGCCTGTCTTGATCGTCGGCGCCGGCATGGCGTCGTATAGCCTGGCCCGCGAGTTCCGCAAGCTCGACAAGGACAGCGCGCTGGTGATCGTCACCGGCGATGCCGGTCACGCGTATGCCAAGCCGATGCTGTCGAACGCCTTCGCGCTCGGGAAGGATGCGCGCCAGCTCGTCTCGCAGGAGGCCGCGCAGATGGCAGCGCAGCTGGGCGCCCAGGTCCTGCCCAGCCGCGCCGTGGAAGCGATCGACCTGCAGGCTAGGTCGGTGCGCACTGCGCAGGGCGACATCGCCTACCGCAGCCTGGTGCTGGCCACCGGCGCGGCGCCGGTGCGGCTGCAGCTGGACGGCGACGCGGCCGATGAGGTCCTCTCGGTCAACAACATCGACGACTACGCACGGCTGCGCAGCCGGCTGGCGCTGACCGGCGCCCCGGCGCGCGTCGCGATCATCGGCGCGGGACTGATCGGCTGCGAGTTCGCGGACGACCTGCTGGCCGCCGGCCACCACGTGACGCTGATCGACCCGGCGCCGCGCCTGCTGGCGGCGCTGGCCGCGCCAAGTCTGTCGGAAGGGTTGCGCCAGGCGTGGCAAGGCCGCGCCGTGCAGCTGCACCTGGGCACCGTGGCGCAGCGCGTCGAGCGCAGCGGCGCCGGCTTGCGCGTATCGCTGGCCAATGGCGCCGAACTGGACGCGGACATCGTGCTGTCGGCGGTGGGCCTGCGCGCCAACGTGGCGCTGGCGCAGGCGGCCGGGCTGCGCACGGAGCGCGGCATCGTGGTGGACCGCCACGGACGCACCAGCGCGCCGGACGTGTTCGCGCTGGGCGACTGCGCGCAGTACGACACGGCCTCGGGCAGCGCGGTGCTGCCCTATGTGGCGCCGATGCTGGCGGCGGCGCGCGCGATCGCGGCCACGCTGGCCGGCCAGCCCGCGGCCATCGACATCAAGGCCGACCCGGTGGTCGTTAAGACCCCGAGCTACCGCATGGCGCTGCTGCCCCCGCCTGCCGGCATCGAGGGCGCCTGGCACGACCAGCACGATGGCGAGCGCACCGTGGCGCGCTTCTTCGACCGCGCCGGCGTCTTGCGCGGCTTCGGACTGTCGCACCCGACGCCCACCCTGCGCCAGTCCCTGCTGTCGGAAATGCAGCAGGTCGCCGCCGCAGCCTGACAGGGGCCATGGGGTCCTCGCTGCTTGTGTGCCCGCAGCCGGCACCCTGTCCAGCGGGCGAGTCTGGCGGAATCGGCCACAACATGACCGATTCCGCCAATTTCCTCCCGCTTTCGGGCGCCCGCGATGGACCAGGGTATTCCCCGGCAGTAAACGCCTCGTTTAACCTCGCAGCTTCTCGTTTATCCTCGCGCGGGCGCGTTCGCCCATAGGGAGAAGCTGGCCAGGGGCGAGACAAAACGAGGCAAATCGAGAAGGAACGAGGCAATTGCCCGGAAGGACCCTCCCCCTTGCCCGCTGGCGGAATCGCCCCAGTCATGGCCGATTCCGCCAACTCCGGCGGGCCCATGGCGAAGCGTTCCCCTCGCAGCCCGTTGGAATCCCGGCAGTACAATGCCGGGATGCTCTCCGAATTCGACCTGATCAAGAAATACTTCGTCCGCGCGCGCCCGGTCCGCGCCGCGCTTGGCATCGGCGACGACTGCGCCCTGCTCGCCCCGTCGCCCGGCATGCAGCTGGCCATCTCCAGCGACATGCTGGTCGAAGGCCGCCACTTCCTGCCCGGCGCAGATCCGCGCAAGCTGGGACACAAATGCCTGGCCGTGAACCTGTCCGACCTCGCCGCCATGGGCGCGAAGCCGGTGGCGTTCACGCTCGCGCTGGCCCTGCCCGCATCGGACGAACGCTGGCTGGAGCCGTTCGCCCAGGGCCTGTTCGAGCTGGCCGACCAGTACGATTGCGAGCTGATTGGCGGCGACACCACCAAGGGCCCGCTCACCATCAACATCACCGTGTTCGGCGAGCTCGCACCCGGCCACGCCCTGCGCCGCGCCGCCGCCCGGCCGGGCGACGACGTGTGGATCTCGGGCACGCTGGGCGACGCGCGCCTGGCGCTGGCGGGCTATTGGGGCGAACAGCGCCTGTCCGCCGCGGACCAGGAAGCGGCCGCCGTGCGCATGCACGAACCGCAGCCGCGGGTGGCGCTGGGCATGGCGCTGGCGTCTGGCGAAGGTGCGGTGGAAGGGGCCACCCTGGCGCGCGCCGCGCTCGACATCTCGGACGGCCTGGTGGGCGACATCGCGCACATCCTGAAGGCGTCCGGCGTGGGCGCTACGCTCGACGTGGACGCGCTGCCCGCCGGCCCCGTGCTCGCGCGCCAGCCGCTCGCGCTGCGGCGCGAATTCACCGCCGCCGGGGGCGACGACTACGAACTATGCTTCACCGCCCCGCGCGCGCACCGCGAAGCCGTGCTGGAGGCCGCGCGCCGCACCGGCACCCCGGTCACGCGCGTGGGAACGATCGACGCCGCGCCGGGACTGCGCTGGACCGATGCCGCCGGCGCCCCGCTGGCGCTGGCGCTGGCCGGTTTCGATCACTTCTCGGCCGGCTGATCCGGGTCGGGGTCGCGCCCGGCCTGCTCGCGCCAGAACTGCTGGAACGCCAGCCGGATATTCTGGCGCAGCTCCGCGTCGTCCCACGGCTTGGTGTAGAAGCGGTAGATCGAACCGCTGTTGATGGAATCGAGCACCGAGGCCAGCTCGGTGTCGCCGGACAGGATGATGCGCATCGTGCCGGGGTACAGCTCCTTGACCCGGCTGAGGAATTCCGTGCCGCTCATCAGCGGCATGCGCTGCTCGCACACGACGACCTGCACCGGATGCAGCGCCAGCAGCTCGAAGCCCTGCAGCGGCGACACTGCCGCCAGCACGCGGTAGTTCTCGCGCCGCAGCAGGCGGTGCAGCGCTGCGAGCACGCGCACGTCCGGATCGACCAGCAGCACGGTCGGCTGGCTGGAGCCCGGCACGGCCGCCGCGCGCGGCTGCGCGCGGTTGCGCAGCACCAGTTCGGCCAGCTCGCGCGCCGGCAGCGCGCGGCTGAAGTGGAAGCCCTGGATCTCGTCGCAATGGTGGCGCTGCAGGTAGGCCCACTGCCCTTCCGATTCGACCCCTTCGGCCACCACGCGCAGCTGCATGCTGTGCGCCATGCTGATGATGGCGCGCGCAATGGCCGCGTCGTCCGGATTGGCGACCAGGTCGCGCACGAAGGCGCTGTCGATCTTCAGCTTGTCGAGCGGGAAGCGCTTGAGGTAGGCCAGGCTCGAATAGCCGGTGCCAAAATCGTCCACCCCCACCGCCACGCCAAGCGCCTTCAGCTTGACCAGCACATCGGCCGCGCGCTCGGCATTCTCCATCAGCACCGTTTCGGTCAGCTCCAGCTCCAGGCAATGCGGCGCGATCCCATGGCGTTCCAGCGCCCGCCGCACCACGTGTTCGAGCTCGCCTTCGAACTGGCGGCCCGAGACGTTGACCGCGACCTGCATCTCGCCCACGCCGGAGGCCTTCCACTCGGCCATCTGGCGGCAGGCCTCGTCCAGGATCCATTCGCCGACCCGGTTGATCATGCCCGAGTCTTCCATCACGCCGACGAATTCGGCCGGGTACACCATGCCCACGCCGGGACGCTGCCAGCGCAGCAGCGACTCGACGCCGGAGATGCGGCCGGTGCGCGTGTCGACCTTGGGCTGGTAGTGCAGCACGAACTCGCCCTGCTCCAGCGCGCGCCGCAGCGCCATCTCCAGGTCCAGCCGCGCCAGCACCTGCACGTTCATCCCCGCGGTGAAGAAGCGGTAGCCGTCGCGCCCCGCTTCGCGCGCGCGCGCCATGGCCGTATCGGCGAACTTGACCAGCGTGTGCGGGTCGGTCGAGTCGAACGGATACATGGCGATCCCGATGCTGGCGGTCAGCACCACATGATGCCCGTCCAGGTCGAACGGCGCGCGCAGCTGCTCGCGCACCATGTCGGCCACGTCCGCCGCTTCCTGCTGGCTGCGGGCGCGCGCCAGGATCAGCGCGAACTCGTCGCCGCCCAGGCGCCCGATGGCTTCGCGCGACTTCACGCAGCGCACCAGGCGGTTGCTGAACTGGCTGAGCAGCTCGTCGCCCAGCGCCGCGCCCAGCGAATCGTTGACCATCTTGAAGCGGTCCAGCGTCATCACCACCAGCGCCACCTGCCAGCCCTTGTCGCGCGCCACCTCGATCGCCTCTTCCAGGGTACGGTAGAACAGGGTGCGGTTCGGCAGGCCGGTCAGGCTGTCGTAGTGCGCCAGGTGGCGCATACGCTGCTGCGCGATTACGCGCTCGGTGACGTCGCGCGCCACCGCGATCAGGATGCCGTCGTCGGCCTGCCAGTTGATTTCCACCGGCACCGGGTCGCCGTCGCGCCGCCGCAGTTCGCATTCCACCAGCTCGCGCTCGGCCGGCAGCGGCTGGCCGCGGTGCGATTGCTCCTGCTCGCTGGCCAGCTGCGCCAGTCCCACCGCGGCAGGTCCCGCAGCCAGCAGCGCGGCCCGGGTGTAGCCCAGCATGCGGCAGGCGCCCTCGTTCACGTCGACCATCGCCATCGAGCCGGTATCGAACAGGAAGATGCCGTCGGCGGTCGCGTCCATCGCCTTGCGGAAGCGCTGCAGGCTCTCGGTGCCTTCGCGCACCGCCTGCTCCATCTGGGAGCCGTGCTCGTACAGGCGGTTGTGCATCAGCCGCGTCTCGATCATGTTGCGGATGCGGGTCAGCACCTCGGGCGGATCGAAGGGCTTGCCGACGAAGTCGCGCGCGCCGGCGTTAAGCGCCGCCACGGTCTTGTCCGGGTCCGCCGTGACCACCAGCACCGGCAGGTAGTGCGGCTCGACCTCGCGCAGCGCCGCCATCACTGCGAAGCCGTCCATGCCCGGCATGTTCAGGTCGAGGATGATCAGGTCGTAGCGGTGCTCGCGGTGCAGGGCCAGCACCCGCTGCGAGTCGCGCAGCGCGGTGACGTTGGTATAGCCGCTCGCCGACAGCAGGTATTCGAGCAACTGCACGTTGACAAGCTGGTCGTCCACCACCAGGATGCGCGCCTGGCGGATCTGGTCCATGTCGATCATGGGTGGGCTGCCTCCTGGCGCAGGGCCAGCGCGGCATCCACGCTGGCGTTGAATTCATCGATATCGATCGGCTTGGACAGGTAGCGGAAGAAACCCGCTGCGCGCCCGCGCTCGGCATCGCCTGCCATCGCATTGGCGGTCAGCGCGATCACCGGCACCTGCGCCGTTTCGGGCAGCGCGCGCAGCGCATGGAAGGCCTCGATGCCCGACATGTCAGGCAGGTTCAGGTCCATCAGCACCAGGTCGGGCCGGTGGCGGCGCGCCATCTCCACCCCCGTGCGGCCGTCCGGCGCGGCCAGCAGCCGCATGCCCGGCCGGTAGCGCAGCAGCTGTGCGACCAGGTCGAGGTTGGCCGGATTGTCTTCCACGTACAGCAGCGTGTGCGAGACTGCGGCATCCGATGGCGCGGCCTGCCCGTCCTGCTCCTGCGGCGCCTCCACCGCTTCCTCGGTCACGGCCAGCGGCAGCTCGAACCAGAACACGCTGCCAACCCCGGCCGTGCTCGATACGCCGACCGTACCGCCCATCAGCTCCACCAGCCGCCGCGTGACCACCAGCCCGATCCCGCTACCCTCCTCCGTGCCCGCTTCCTGCCCGAGCCGGTTAAATGGCTGGAACAGGTTGTCCAGCTGTTGCCGCGACAGGCCGATGCCGGTGTCCTGCACCGACACGCGGACCGCGGACGCGCCGGAGCGGCGGCAATCCAGCATCACGGCGCCGCCTTCGCGGTTGTACTTGATCGCGTTGGACAGCAGGTTGAGCAGGACCTGCTTGACCCGGGTACGGTCGGCATATGCGCTGGACCCGCAGCTGTCAGGGAACAGCAGGCGCACGCCGCGCCGCGCCGCCAGCGGCTCGACCATCGCGCGGCATTCGGCGATCGCGCCGGCCATGTCGACCGGCTCCAGCGCCAGCGAAACCGTGCCCGACTCCACCTTGGCCAGGTCGAGGATTTCGTTGATCAGGGTGAGCAGGTGGCGGCCCGACTTGTGGATGTGGCCCGCGAACTCCTTGCGCTGCTCCGGCGTGGCCGGCATGCTGTCGGAAGTGAGGATCTGCGCGAACCCGAGGATCGCGTTGAGCGGGGTGCGCAGCTCGTGGCTCATGGAGGACAGGAAGGCCGACTTGGCCTGGTTGGCCTTCTGCGCCTCCGCCATCGCCAGCTCCAGCTCCGCGTTGGCGGTCTCCAGCTGCAGCGTGCGCTCGTACACACGCTGCTCCAGCTGCTCGTTCAGGCGGTCCAGCTCTCCGGTGCGCAGCTCGATCTCGCGCAGCATGGCGTTGAAGGAGTCGACCAGCTCGGCCACCTCGTCGTCGCTGCTGCGCGGCGCGCGGCGCGAAAAGTCGCGCGTGGCCACCACCTCGCGCGCGATGCCGGTGATGCGCAGCACCGGCCCGGTGATCACGCGGCCGATGCGGCGCGCCACCAGCACGGCGACGGCCAGCGCCAGCAGCATGGCGGCCGATCCGATCAGGAGGTAATCCAGCAGGCGCGCCACCAGCGCGTATTCCGAGCGCAGGTAGACGGTGCCGATGAAATCGCCGTGCTCGACGATCCGGTGGAACATGACGAAACGCTCGCCTTCGGCGCGGCTGCCCTCGGGCCGCGCGCGCGGCGGGAAGATCGCCGGTTCGCCCGGCACCGCGTAGGAGGCGAACAGGCGCCCGCCGGCATCGTAGATCGCGCCCGCGCGCATGCCCGGCCGGATGCGCAGCAGCGACAGGTTCTCGAACGCCAGCGGGGCGTCGTCGAAATTGAGCGCCGCCGCCGTCATGTGGCCCAGCAGCTCGGCCTGGGTGGCCACGTCGAGCACCACCCGGTTGTGGTAGCCGCGCAGGTCGTAGGCGATGATGCTGCCGATCGACACGAGCAGGGCCGCCACGGTGGCAGCCACCACCACACCGACCACTTTCCGCTGCATCGAGCGCAGGCGCTTCATATCGGGATCCGCGTCTCCACCCGGTGTGCCGCGGCCAGCATGCGCGCGCTGATGCGCAGCCGTCCCGTGTTCACGCGCCGCAGCGCCACCTCGAAGCGCAGCTTGTTATCGGCAATGACGAAATTGATCATCCCTCCCTGTGCGAATGCCTGGTCCGAATCGGTCACGGTCAGCACCGGATTGCCGCGCGCCTCCTCCAGGATGTCGCCGATCGCGGCGCGGCCGCCGCTGGCGTACAACATGTGCACCCCGTCGAGCGGCATGCCGCGCGTGATGCGCCGCACTTCGACCGGATGGCCGCCGACCGCACGCCCTGCCACCAGGCGCTGCAGCAGCTCGGCGGCCGCCTCGCTGCCGGCCACGCCGATCACGAACGGACTGTCGGGACCGTCGAATGCGCCGGGCGGCCACTCGGCATAGGTGGCGAACTTGTACAGGTAGGCCGCCTTCACCGCGAGTTCGACCGGTTCGGAAGCGCGCGCCGGCAGCGCCGCAGCGGCGAGCAGGACCAGCACCAGCAGGAGTTGGCGGGCCGGCGACATCAGAACCTCCACGACAGCCGTGCCAGCACGCTGCGCTCCATCACCGGGCGCACACCGGGCGCGCCGAATTCCGCATGCCCGCCCGCAAACAGGTTCCGGGCCAGCAGCGACAGTTCCAGGTCGTCGCGCAGCTCCCAGCCCAGGCGCAGGTCGACCGCGGTATACGACGGCACCACGGGGCGCGGCAGCGCGCCCACGCGGCGCGCGGTCAGGTCCAGCTCGACCGATGGCGACACGTCCCAGGAAGCGCGCAGCAGCGACCACGAGCTCGGGTCGTTGGTCGCGAACCCGGTCGCCGCCGACCCGTCCCGGCTGCCCGGCTTGGCATGCAGGTCAAGCCGGTGCATCACGTGCCCCAGGGTCAGGCGCAGGTCGGGCCGCACATCCCAGGTGGCGGACATCTCGGCGCCGTAGGTGGTGCCCTCGGCCTTGTTGAGGAAGACCGCGCCCGCTCCGCGCGGATTCGGTTCGAGCGTGCGCAGGCGGTCGTAATCGCTGTAGAACAGCGTCACCGCGTACGACAGCGCGGCATGGGGATTGCCGCGATAGCCCAGCTGCACCACGCGCGCCACCTCGGACTGGAAGTCCGGTCCGCCGGCAATCGCGTACTGCGGCACCCCGTTTACGACCGGCGGCACCGCAGGGGCGAACAGGTCGCGGTCGATGCGGGACGGCGCCCGCACCGCGCGCGAGGCCGATGCCCACAGCAGGTGGCCCTCGCCGGCGTCGAACGCGAACGACAGGTAGGGCAGCGTCTCGAGGCCGGTGTAGCTGTTGTGCTCCAGCTTGAGTCCTGCCGTCACGCGCATGCGGTCGTTGATGCGGATCTCGTCCTGGGCGTACACATTGGTCCATTTCAGGTCCACCCGGCCGGGCAGGAAAGCGAACCCCACGCCGTTCACGCGCACGTCGTCGCGCGCAACGCGGTGCCCGCCGCCCCAGATCAGCGCATGGCGCTCGCCAAGGCGGATCGAATGCTGGATGTCCAGGTCGAAGGTGTCGAGGTCCTCGATGAACGCGCCCGGCTGGTCGCGCGTGGTGTTGTCGAGGTAGGCCTGCACCCGCAGTTCGGAGCCGTTGCCCAGGGTGCGCGTCAGGCGCCCGACCAGGTTGGCGCCGCCGATCTCGATGTCGCGCGTGTTCAGCTGGTGCAGTTCGCCGCGGTAGATGTCGCCCTGCACCGTGACCTCGCCGCCCAGCGCATTGCCGTCCATGCGGAATCCTGCCGCGCGGCGCTGCATGCCGGTGTACGAGATGCCGCCTTTCTCGGTCTCCAGGTCGTCGTCCTGCCGGTAGCGCGCATACACGCGGTATGAGAAATTCCCCGCGCTGGTCCCATGGCGCACGCTGCCGAACCGGCTGTCGCTTCCCGCGCCCCCGGTGACCAGCCCGCCCAGCGTGCGGTCGGCCGGCTTGGTGATGATGTTGATCACGCCGTTGACGGCATTTGCGCCCCAGATCGTGGCGCCCGGGCCGCTGATGACTTCGATCCGGTCGACGTCCGGCATGACCAGGTCGTGCGCGTCCCAGAACACGCCGGAGAACAACGGCGAATAAATGGTGCGGCCGTCGATCATGACCAGCATCTTGTTCTGGAAGGGATTGTTGAAGCCGCGCGCGCTGACGGCGTAGTTGCGCGCATCGACCCGCGCCACATGCAGGTTGGGCGCCAGGCGCAGCGCCTCGGGCAGCGTGTGCGCGCCGGCGCGCCGGATCTCGTCGCCGCGGATCACGTACACGGGCGCGGGCGTATCGCGCAGCATCTCGGTCTTGCGCGATACCGAAGTGATTTCGATATTGCCCAGTTCTTCGAGCGAGAGATTGGCGAAATTCGGTGCCTGCGGATCGGCATGGGCAAGCTGCGCCAGGCATCCGACAATCGCCGCGGCCATCAGCTTGTGCGCCGTGCGCAGGGTGCGAGGGGTGTTAAATATCTTCTTGGTCATGTCGGCACTATTCTACGGTTGGCACCTTACCAGCCACGGCAGCACGGCTGGCGCACGGTTGTCGCCGTTATTCTTGATAAATCGCAATTAACTGTACGTTAAATTGACCCGGCCGGGTGAGCATTTTATGCACGAACGGTTGCCCATTTTTCAATTCTCCGCGCTAGAATGGGACCGGAACGAACCACAACAGGAGCCTGATGTGACGAACGAACTTCTTGACCTGGCCACCCAGGCCGGCCGCGCGCTGCAAAGCAAGCAACTGATGCTCGCCACTGCCGAATCGTGTACCGGGGGCGGCGTCGCCCAGGCCGTCACGGAAGTGGCCGGCTCGACAGGCTGGTTCGACTGCGGCTTCGTGGTGTACTCCAATGTGTCCAAGACCGAACTGCTGGACGTGTCGGCGGCGCTGATCGCCCAGCATGGCACGGTCAGCGAGGAGGTGGCCGCCGCCATGGCGGTGGGCGCGCTGGCCAACAGCAGCGCCGACGTGGCCATCTCGACCACGGGCATCGCCGGCCCGACCGGCGCCGTGCCCGGCAAGCCGGTGGGCACTGTCTGCTTCGGCTGGGCCCGCGGCGAGACCGTCCGCACCGAACGGCTGGTGTTCCAGGGCGACCGCCAGTCGGTGCGCGAGCAGACCGTCCGCCACGCCCTGCAAGGCCTGCTGCGCTTCATCGAATAATCCGGAGCACCAGCCCGGTGCTTTCGGCAACCCGGCACCGCTACCTGCCCCGCCCCGTTCGCGGGGCGCTTTTTGCTCGCCTGCCGCCATCGACCCCTGTATAGTTCTAGGCTGAAATATACGGAGCATTTTTTCGATGGATAATTCGGTTCACTTCATCCTGCAGGGCAAGGGCGGGATCGGCAAGACGCTGGTATCGACCATCGTCGCGCAATACCTGAAGCAGGACAGCGACGCCCCGTTGCGCTGCTACGACACCGACCAGGAAAACGCCACCTTCCTGCGCTACAAGGCACTGAACGTCAAGCACGTGCCGGTCATGACCGACAACCGCACGATCGACCCCAAGCGCTTCGACGCGCTGATGATCGACATCCTCGAGGAAGGCGGCAATTGCGTGGTCGACAACGGCGCCAACACCTTCTCGCCGCTGATGTCCTACCTGCTCGAAAACGACTGCTTCGACCTGCTGCGCGATTCGGGCCGCAAGGTCTACATCCATACCATCGTGGGCGGCGGCGACACCCTGCACGACACCGCGACCGGCTTCGTGTCGACCGCCAAGTCGACCGACGTGCCGCTGGTGCTGTGGGAGAACGAGCATTTCGGCAAGCTGGCCTCGGCCTCGGGCAAGGTGTTCACCGAATCGCAGACCTACGTCGACAATTCGGCGCGCGTGGTCGGGCGCATCGTGCTCGCGCAGCGCAACGCCGACACCTTCGGCGCCGACATCAAGAAAATGAACACCGCCCGCCTGACCGCGGAAGAAGTGAAGGCGAGCGACCGCTTCAACGTCATGGAAAAGCAGCGCATCAAGGTCGTGTTCAAGGACTTGTTCGCGCAGCTCGGCCAGGTCAACTGGTAAGGACCGCCATGGACCAGCAAAAACTGCGCACGCTCGTGTTCGAGAAGACCGGGGTGAAGATCGACGTGGACGATCCCGTGTTCGCCCTGGTGGCGCTGAACGAAGCGGTGCTGGAGGAAGCAGTGGAACGCCACGTCGCGGCGATCGAGCTGGCCAGCCGCGAGCTGGTGGCGCATGCGCGCGCGGCGGGCGGAATCGCGGCGCCGGCCGCGGCACCCGGCATGGCGGGACTGCTGGCGCAGGAGAAGCGGACGATCGCGATTGCGGCCGCCTCCGCGGTGCTGGGCGCGCTGGTGGTGCTGCTCGGCCAGGCCCTGCTCGCCTAGGAAGGAACCGTACTGCCCGCAGGGCGGGCGGCACGGCCCGCTTTCCGCATTACTTCACGTCGAGCAGTTCGACGTCGAAGATCAGGTCGGCGTCAGCCGGAATGAAGCCACCGCCCGCGCCTTTCTTGCCATAGGCGAGGTGCGACGGAATGATCAGCGTGCGCTTGCCGCCGACCCGCATGCCTTCCACGCCCTGGTCCCAGCCCTTGATCACTTTGCCTGCGCCCAGCGGGAATTCGAGCGGCTCGCCGCGGTCGAGCGAGGAGTCGAACTTGCGGCCGCGCTGGCGCACCGCCAGCGGCTTGTAGAACCAGCCCGTGTAGTGCACATAGACGGTCTTGCCCGGCATGGCCAGGGCGCCCTTGCCCACCACATTGTCGATCTTCTCGAGCGGAGGCAGCGCGGGAGCTGCAGGCTCGGCTGGCGCCGCTGCAGGCGCGGGCGCCGCGGCCGGTTGCGCCTCGGCAACCGAGGTGGCCGACTGCGCGGCGGCAGCGGCGGCAGGCGCCTGCGCTGCGCTCTGCGCCAGGGCGGCCGCAGATGCGATCGCGAGTACGCTGAATACGAATGGTCGAATCATTGCTAATCTTTCAAAGAAGAAAAAAGACCCGCCTATGATAGCAGGGCCGCTTTCGGATGCACCACGGCATCGGCCATCTTGTTCAGCACGTGCGCCACGGCGGCCATGCCGAAGCTGGCAGTGACCACCATGGTCGAGCCGAAGCCGGCGCAGTTCAGGCCGGACACGCCGCCGCGCTCGTCGCCATCCACCGAGCACGCCGCCTCGTCCCCTTCCGGGAACTTCAGCGGCTCCATCGAGAACACCGCGTCGATGTGGAAGTTGTTCTTGGAGCCGCGCGGGAAGCCGTGGCTGTTGCGCAGGCGCCGGCGCACCTTGGCCAGCAGCGGTTCCTGCTCGGTCTTGGACAGGTCGCGCACCGCGATCTTGGTCGGATCGACCTTGCCGCCCGCGCCGCCGATCGTGACCAAAGGGATCTGGTGTTCAGCGCAATAGGCGATCAGCGCCGTCTTGGCGCGCACGCTGTCGATCGCATCGATCACGTAGTCGAAGCCGCGCCCGCCGATGAACTGGTCGAGGTTGTCGGCGGCGACGAAGTCTTCCACCAGGTTGACCTTGCAGAACGGATTGATCCCGGCGATGCGCGCGGCCAGCGCATCGATCTTGGGCATGCCGACGGTGCCGGTCAGTGCCTGGATCTGGCGGTTCACGTTCGATTCGGCCACGTTGTCCAGGTCGATCAGGGTCAGCTGGCCGATCGCGCTGCGGGCCAGCGCCTCCACGGCCCAGGAGCCGACGCCGCCGACGCCGACCACGCAGATGTGCGCGTTGCGGAAGCGCTCCAGCGCGCGGGCGCCGTACAGCCGTCCGATGCCGCCAAAGCGGCGCTCGAAATCGACTTCGTCGGCAGGGTCGCAGGCGGCCGTTGCGCCGGGTGGGGTAGTCATCGCATCCATGCGCGCATTTTAACGGACGGGGCCATCCGGCTGCTCTAAAATGCCGGGTAATGTCAATTCATCACCGCCCCCGCCATGACCTTCGCCCTTCCTGAACCGGCTCCCGGCTTCGACCAGCCTGTCGCGGTGCTCAAGCACTGCCACGACCGCATCCGCAAGCAGCTCTCCACGCTGCACAAGCTGCTGGCGCACCTGCCCGCGCACGGCGCCGACCAGGACGCGCAGCAGGCCGCGCGCGCGATCCTGTCCTACTTCGACAAGGCCGCCAACCTGCACCATGACGACGAGGAACACGACCTGATCCCGATGCTCCAGGCGACCGCGTCCGGCGAGGACGCGGCGCTGCTGGGCCGGCTGGCGCCGCAGCTGCTGCAGGAGCACGCCGAGATGGAAGCCATGTGGCAGCAGCTGCGCGGCCCGCTGGCGGCGATCGCGGAAGGCCAGGCGCAGGCGCTCGATGCGGGCGCCGCGGCGCGCTTCGCTGACGCCTATGCGCGCCACATGGAGATCGAGGAAGGCCAGGTCGCGCCGATGGCGCTGCGCCTGTTCAGCGGCGCGCAGATGGAGCAGCTGGGCCGCGCGATGCAGGAACGGCGCGGCATCCTCCCGGCGGGCGAGCGCGTCGCGCACATGCGCAAGGACTACGAGCAGGCCGCGCTGTCGGAACAGGAAGTGCGCGCCAATCCCATCGAGCAGTTCGAAGAGTGGTTCCAGCAGGCCCTGCGCGCCGAGGTCAACGAGCCGAATGCGATGGGCGTCTCGACCGTGGGCGCGGACGGACGGCCCAGCTCGCGCATCGTGCTGGTCAAGCAGTTCGACCAGCGCGGCTTTACCTGGTACACCAACTACGACAGCCAGAAGGGACGGGAACTGTGCGCCAATCCGCATGCCGCATTGCTATTCTTCTGGAGTGAACTTGAGCGCCAGGTTCGGGTCGAAGGAAGGGTGGAGCGCACCTCGGCGGAGGAAAGCGACCGCTACTTTGGCAGCCGGCCGCTGAAGAGCAGGCTGGGCGCGATCGCGTCTGACCAGAGCCGGCCGATCGGCAGCCGCGAGGCGCTCGAGCGCAACTACGAGGCGGTCGTCAGCCGCTTCGGCGAGGATCCGCCGCGTCCCGAGCACTGGGGCGGTTTCCGCCTGGTGCCGGACCGGATCGAGTTCTGGCAGGGCCGCAGTTCGCGGTTCCACGACCGGATCGTGTACACGCGCCAGCCTGACGGCAGCTGGTCGCGGCAGCGTTTGCAACCGTAGAGGCGCCCTGGGCGCCGGAAGGAGGCGCCATGTTCGACCTCGCCCGACTCGGTTCCTGGAGCCGCGACGTCCGCAGCCAGCTCACGCTGCCGCTGCGGGTCGACCTCTGGAACGGCCAGCGCTATGACTTCTCGCCCGAGCCGCCGCGCGTCACCGTGCGCGTGCCCGATCCCGGCGCGCTGCGCTACCTGCTCAGCCCCTCGCTGTACAACCTCGGCAAGGCCTACGTGGAAGGGGCGATCGAGGTCACCGGCCGCGCCCAGGACATGATCGCCGTGGTCAATGCGCTGGCGCGCGCCTCGCTCAAGCCCGAAGGCCGGCTGGGGCGCGCGGTGCACCACCTGCGCCACACGCGCGAGAAGGACCGCAAGGCGATCGCCTACCATTACGACGTCTCCAACGCTTTCTACCAGGCCTGGCTGGACCCGGCCATGGTGTATTCCTGCGCCTACTTCGAGAACGGCGACGAGGACCTGGCCACGGCGCAGGTCAAGAAGATCGACCACATCCTCAACAAGATCCGCCTGCAGCCGGGCCAGACCCTGCTTGACATCGGCTGCGGCTGGGGCGCGCTGGCAATCCGCGCCGCCGAACGGTACGGCGCCCGCTGCGTCGGCATCACCCTGTCCGAAAACCAGCTGCGCCTGGCGCGTGAGCGCGTGCGCGCCCAGGGGCTGGAGGACCGGGTCGAGATCCGGCTGCAGGACTACCGCGACGTGCGCGGCCGCTTCGACCGCATCACCAGCGTCGGCATGTTCGAGCACGTGGGGGTGGCACACCTGCCCGAGTACTTCCGGCGCATGTGCGAGCTGCTGGCCGAGGACGGGGTGGCGATGAACCACGGGATCACTTCCACCGACCCGGCGGGCGGCGCTACGCCCTACGGCGGCGGCGAGTTCATCGCCGAGTACGTGTTCCCGGACGGCGAGCTGGCGCACCTGTCGGCCGTGCTGCGCGCCATGCAGCAGGGCGGGATGGAAGTGCTGGACGTGGAAAACCTGCGGCGCCACTACGCGCGCACCTGCGCGCTGTGGACCGAGAACTACGAGGCCCGTTCCGCCGAGATTGCGGCGCTGACGGATGCGCGGCGCTTCCGCATCTGGCACGTCTACCTCGCGGGCTGCGCCTGGGCCTTCGAGCACGACATGATCAGCCTGTACCAGGTGGTCTGTAGCAAGGCCGGCGGCCCCGCCGCCGCGCACCCCTGGTCGCGCCGCTACATGTACCAGTAACCGGCGGACGGTCGCCTCCCCGTCAGCCGGCGTCCTTGACGCGGCTGGCAAAGGTCTGCCGGAACTTGGACAGCTTGGGCGCCACCACGAACGCGCAATACCCCTGCAGCGGATGCTGCCTGAAGTAATCCTGGTGATAGTCCTCGGCCCGGTACCACTTCTGCTGCGGCTGGATCTCGGTCACCAGCGGCGCGGTCCACACGTGCGCCATCTCGCCCATCACCTGGCGCGCGGTCGCTTCCTGCTCCGGCGACGTGGTAAAGATCACCGACCGGTACTGCGTGCCGACATCGTTGCCCTGCCGGTTCAGCGTGGTCGGATCGTGGATGGTAAAGAAGATCTCGAGGATGTCGCGGTACGAGATCTGGGCCGGGTCGAACTCCACCCGCACCACCTCCGCATGCCCGCTGGTTCCCGAGCACACCTGTTCGTAGGTCGGGTTCTCGGTGTGGCCCCCCATGTAGCCGGATTCGACCTTGGTCACGCCCCGCGTCTCCAGGTACACCGCCTCCGTGCACCAGAAGCAGCCCCCGCCCAGGATGGCGGTCTCGATTGTTCTCTCTTCCATGTGATGTGCTCCAGCCGGTGATGGCAACGGCGGACCCGCCGCTGCTTGCGTCCTGCCTCTACAGTATAGACCAGTGCGCCCGGCAGTCCCTTGCGCACGCATCCCGGCAGGCGCGGCCGCAGCCTTTCGCAGGGGCAGGTGGTTTTTTTGGCATAATGGTGCAAATTCCCCAAGCAAGCGATGAACATAAGCTCCCCCCGCGCCGACGCGCGCCAGTTCGACACGGTCCAGTTTCGCCGCGCCCTGTCCCAGTTCGCCACAGGCGTCACGGTCATCACGACCCGGCTCGCCGACGGCACCTTCCGCGGCCTGACCGCGAGCTCGTTCAATTCCGTCTCGCTGGATCCGCCGCTGGTGCTGTGGAGCCTCGGCTCGGCCGCCAACAGCTTGCCCATCTTCAGCGGCAACTCGCACTACGTGATCAACGTCCTCTCGGCCGGCCAGGCCGACGTTGCGCGGATGTTTTCCACCCGCGGCGAAAACCCGTTCGACTCGGTCGAGTTCGAACTGTCGCGCACCGGCCAGCCTGTGCTCAAGGGCGCCTCCGCCTGGTTCGAATGCCACAACCGCAGCCGCTATCCGGAAGGCGACCACGTGATCTTCGTGGGCGAAGTCGAGCACTGCGAATACACCGACCTGCCGGCCCTGATTTTCCACCACGGGCGATTCAGCAGCACATAAACGCGGTAGAATTGTCAGTTAAGTTGCCTATACAACCTACCCTTATTTCCCTATAACGAGACGCCATGAACGCACACCGCAAGGCCCAGTTCCACTGGGACGATCCGCTCCTGCTCAATTCCCAGCTGACCGACGACGAGCGCATGGTGCGCGACGCCGCAGCGGCCTACTGCGCCGACAAGCTGCAGCCGCGCATCCTGGAGGCCTTCCGCCACGAGCAGATGGACACGTCGATCTTCCGCGAAATGGGCGAGCTCGGCCTGCTGGGTCCGACGATTCCCGAGCAGTATGGCGGCCCGGGCCTGAACTACGTGGCCTACGGCCTGATCGCGCGTGAAGTCGAGCGCGTCGACTCGGGCTACCGTTCCATGATGAGCGTGCAGTCCTCGCTGGTGATGGTGCCGATCTACGAATTCGGCACCGAGGCGCAGCGCCAGAAGTACCTGCCCAAGCTGGCCACCGGCGAATGGATCGGCTGCTTCGGCCTGACCGAACCGAATCACGGCTCCGACCCTGGCTCGATGGTCACGCGCGCGCGCAAGGTCGACGGCGGCTACTCGCTGACCGGCTCCAAGATGTGGATCACCAACTCCCCGGTCGCCGACGTGTTCGTGGTGTGGGCCAAGGATGACGAAGGCGCGATCCGGGGCTTCGTGCTGGAAAAGGGCTGGAAAGGCCTGTCCGCGCCGGCCATCCACGGCAAGTTCGGCCTGCGCGCCTCGGTCACCGGCGAAATCGTCATGGACGAAGTGTTCTGCCCGGAAGAGAACGCCTTCCCGGACGTGCGCGGCCTGAAGGGCCCGTTCACCTGCCTGAACTCGGCGCGCTACGGCATTGCCTGGGGCGCGCTGGGCGCGGCCGAAGCGTGCTGGCACACTGCGCGCCAGTACACCATGGACCGCAAGCAGTTCGGCCGTCCGCTGGCCGCCAACCAGCTGGTGCAAAAGAAGCTGGCCGACATGCAGACCGAGATCACGCTGGGCCTGCAGGGCTGCCTGCGCCTGGGCCGCATGAAGGACGAAGGCACGGCTGCCGTCGAAATCACCTCCATGATGAAGCGCAACTCCTGCGGCAAATCGCTGGACATCGCCCGCACCGCGCGCGACATGCTGGGCGGCAACGGCATCTCCGACGAGTTCGGCGTCATCCGCCACATGGTCAACCTGGAAGTGGTCAACACCTACGAAGGCACGCACGACATCCACGCCCTGATCCTCGGCCGCGCCCAGACCGGCATCCAGGCCTTCA
Organism: Pseudoduganella sp. GCM10020061; assembly: GCF_042683405.1. Lineage (NCBI taxonomy): Bacteria > Pseudomonadati > Pseudomonadota > Betaproteobacteria > Burkholderiales > Oxalobacteraceae > Pseudoduganella > Pseudoduganella sp. GCM10020061. The sequence goes on from NZ_JBHUJS010000003.1 coordinate 736,572, forward strand.
GCTAACAAAAATGGGGACAGACCCCATTTCCAAAATGGGGTCAGACCCCATTTTTTGCCCATCTCCGGCGCTGTCCAAAATGGGGACAGACCCCATTTTTCGCCCATCTCCGGCGCTGCAAGCCAAATAAAAAACGGGAACCCGGCTCGGGTTCCCGTTTTTTTTATACCCGCCTAAAAATGGGGTCTGTCCCCATTTTAAATGGGGTCTGTCCCCATTTTTTTACAGCCAGCCTTTGGTGAACATCTGGTCGGCGATGTAGCGCGCGACCAGCGAGTGCTCGTACGGGGTCGGGTGCACGCTGTCGGCGAACATGTAGCGGCTGACGTCGCCCGCGACCAGGTTGGTGCCGTTGCACATCAGCGAGGAGGTGCCGCCGGCGTTCGGGCCGCACGCCACTGCCGTGGTGTTGGTCAGGCCGTATTTGCTCGGGTTGGCGAACTGGTCGTTCGACAGCGCGAACAGGTCGACGTACAGCACGCGCGCGTCGTCCGGCAGGTTGGCGCGCAGCGCGGTGTTGAACGAAGTGGCCATGCCCTTGATCAGCTGCTGGGCGCTGGCGCTCTGCGAGCGTGCCGACGGCGACACCGAGACGTCCGGCAGGTTGTTGACCACCACATACTTGGCGCCCTTGCCCAGGATCTGGGTGTTGATGATGTTCGCCAGTTCGGCGCCGGCCGCGCCCATCGCCGGAACGTTGTTCGGGCCGTTGGCGGTCAGGTAGTCCTGGCCCGCCTTGGCGCCTGCCGCCTGGCCGGCTGCGGTCGCGGTGGCCACCATCGGGCCGTACACGGCCGGGCTGCCGGCGGCGGTGTTGCCTGCCATGACGGCGGCGGTCACTGCGGCGCCCACAACGGTCTGGTCGGTACTGCCCGGACGTGCGCGCTCGGTCTGCATCGCGGTGGCGATGGCGACGGCCGCGCTCTGCGGATTCGGTGCGCCTGCAGCGAGCTGGGTCACGAGGCTCTGGCCGAATGCGGTCTGGCCGGCGCTGGTACCGGCGGCGGTCGCTGCAGCGGCAAGCTGGCCCATCAGCATCAGCAGGTCGTTGCCGCCTGCCATCACGTAGACGACTTCATTGCCGCCGAATTTGCCGCCGTTGCGGGCCAGGTGGGTGGCGACCTGAGTCACCACCGGCACGGTCAGTGCGCCGGTCGGATCGCCGGTCAGTGCATTGCCTGGACCGACAGGGTTGGTGACGCGCGCACCGCCCTGTGCGTAGTTGTAGCAGTTCAGGTGGTTCTGTACCGGCACCGCGAACATGCCCTGGCCGTTCAGGCCGGTCTGCGCTGCGCACGGCGCGGACATGCCCATGGTCGCTGCCAGCCATTCGCTCCAGGTGCGGCCATCCAGCTCTGGCTTGCCCGCCACCACGCCGTTGACCGTGAACTTGCCGCCACCCGCTGCTGCGATCGGACCGACCTTGTAGCTGCCCACGTCGGCCAGCGAGTCGCCGAACACGACCTGGCGCGCAAATACCGGCTTTTGCGCCTTGGACAGGAGGGTCGAGGCCGGGCCGCTGCCACTGTCGCCGCAGCCCGCCAGGACCGCTGCCGCGACAAGTGCCAGCACGTAGTTAGATTGACGCATTTTGTCTCCTTGGGATTCTTATTGAAGAAACGAACGCACGTACTATTCGCTTGATAACTAATATGCCAGCGTTCTCAGCTGTTGTACAGGAAAAAGCGTAGCTTTTGGTCAAGTGCGCGACGGTCCGCGGCAGGCCCGCGACAGGCCGCCGGAAACCGTGCCGTCATTCGGGAATGTCGCGCTGGAGCAGGCCGTGGACGATGCCGGTCGAGCCGTGCGCGGCGCGGCGCAGGCGATCGTTGACGCCCATCCAGGCCGCGTCGCGCGGCGGCGCTTCGACCAGGATGACGTCGGCGCCGCAGTGGTCCATCGCGCGCAGCGAAGCGTACAGGGCATGGGCGAAGCCCTCCGGCTCGGCCGGCAGGCGCACCTCCGGTCCCTGGTGCGGCAGGCTGGAATAGTGGATCAGGGCGGCGCTGCGGCCCGCATCGCGCAGGCGCGCGAGCGTCTCGACCAATGTGGCGCTGTCCTGCATGGCGACCGGCGTGTGCGGCGCGTAATGCGATTCAAGCGTGCCCGAGGCGCGCGGCGCGGCGGCGTCCGGCGCGACCGGCAGCATGTCGATCACGGCGGCGATGGCCTCCGGGCTGATGTGGCCCGGACGCAGCAGCACCGGGCCGTGGGTGGCCAGGCGCGACATGTCGACGATGGTCGATTCGATGCCCACTTGCGACTGGCCGCCATCCAGCACCATGTCAACCGTGCCGTCCGCCCCGAATTCGTCGCGCACGTGCTGCGCCGTGGTCGGGCTGACGTTGCCGAACTTGTTGGCCGAGGGCGCGGCGACGCCGCCCTGCCCGCCCTTGAAGGCGCGCAGCAGCGCCAGCGCCACCGGATGCTGCGGGCTGCGCAGGCCGACCGTGTCCTGGCCGCCCGACACCGCATCCGGAATGCCCGGTGCGCGGCGCAGGATCATGGTCAGTGGCCCAGGCCAGAAGGCGGCGGCCAGCTGCTGCGCTTCCGGGGGAATGTCGGCGGCCCAATGAGCCAGGTCGCCCTCCGGCGCGATGTGGACGATGACAGGATGGTCCTGCGGCCGGCCCTTGGCGGCGTAGATCCTGGCCACGGCTTGCGGGTTCTCCGCATCGGCGCCCAGCCCGTACACGGTCTCGGTCGGGAACGCCACCAGCCGGCCCTGTTCCAGCGCGCGCGCGGCGGCGGCGATGGCGTCGTGGTCGATGTCCGGTGCGTCCATGGTCACAGGGCGATTCCCAGGATGGCGCAGGCCTCGCGCAGCTGTTCCTGCGCCTGCGCCAGCGTCGGCGCCACGAACGTGATGTGGCCCATCTTGCGGCCGCGGCGCGCCTCTTCCTTGCCATACAGGTGCAGGCAGGCGCCGGGCAGCGCCAGCACCTGTTCCCACGCCGGCTCGCGCGCCGTGTCGCTGCCGTCCTCGAACCACACGTCGCCCAGGATGTTGAGCATCACGGCCGGCGAGTGCTGGCGAACGTCGCCCAGCGGCAGGCGCGCCATCGCGCGGACCTGCTGCGCGAACTGGCTGCTGACGCAGGCGTCGATGGTGTAGTGCCCGCTGTTGTGCGGGCGCGGCGCCATCTCGTTGACCACCAGCGAGCCGTCTTCCAGCACGAAGAATTCGATGCACAGCACGCCCACGTAGCCGAGCTGCGCGACGATCGCGCGCGCCGCATCCTGCGCCCGCGCAGCGCACGCGGCCGACACGTTCGGTCCCGGCACGGTGGTGGTGAACAGGATGCCGTCGCGGTGGACGTTCTCGGCGATCGGGTACACCACCGATTCGCCGTCGTGCCCGCGCGCGGTCAGCACCGACACTTCGTAGGCCAGCGGCAGCATCTTCTCGAGCAGGCAGATCACGCCGCCCATCGCCGCAAACGCCGCGTGCACGTCGGCGCGCGAGGCCACGCGCACCTGCCCCTTGCCGTCGTAGCCCATGCGCACGGTCTTCAGGATCCCGGGCAGGAGCTCGTCAGGAATGGCATCGATGTCGGCGGCCGAGGCGATCACCTGGTGCGGCGCCGGCATCACGCCGGAGTGCTGCGCGCAGTCGACGAAGAAGCGCTTTTCCAGCACGCGGTCCTGCGCGATCGACACGCAGCTGGCCGACGGCGCGACGAACACGCGGTCGCCCAGCAGCGCGAGGCTGTTGGCCGGCACGTTCTCGAATTCGGTGGTGACGGCCACGCACTCGGCCGCCAGCGCGGCCAGTCCCGTGTCGTCGGTGTAGCCGGCCGCGATCAGCTGGTTGGCCGCCTGCCCTGCCGGGCTGTCGGTGGCCGGGTCCAGCACCGCGACCTTGTAGCCCATCGCCTGGGCGGCGTGCGCGAACATGCGGCCCAGCTGGCCGCCGCCCATCACGCCGAGCGTGGTGGGCGGAAGGAATGGAGGTTGCCTGGTCGTGCTCATACGGGAAGGGTCATCGCCTTGGCGGCTGCGGTCTGCTGTTTGCGGAAGTCCTCGAGGCGCGCGGCGAGCGCGTCGTCGGTGGTGGCGATCATCGCGATCGCGGCCAGCGCAGCGTTGGCCGCGCCCGCCTCGCCGATGGCGAAGGTCGATACCGGCACGCCCTTGGGCATCTGCACGATCGACAGCAGCGAATCCTCGCCGCGCAGGTAGCGCGACGGCACCGGCACGCCCAGCACCGGCACGATGGTCTTGGCGGCGATCATGCCCGGCAGGTGCGCGGCGCCGCCGGCGCCTGCGATGATGGCGCGCAGGCCGCGCGCACGGGCGCTTTCGGCATACGCGAACATCTCGTCGGGCATGCGGTGCGCGGACACCACCTGCGCCTCGTGCGGCACGCCGAATTCCCTGAGGATGGCGACCGCATGCTGCATCACGTCCCAGTCGGACGAGGAACCCATCACGATGCCGACAACCGGCTTCACATCTTCTGCCATGCTCATACCTTCAGCTTCTCGCCGGTCAGGCGTTCCAGGGCTTCGAGGTACTTGGCCTTGGTCTTGTCGATCACGTCGGCCGGCACCGGCGGTGCGGGCGGCGCCTTGTTCCAGTCCTTCAGCGTTTCGAGGTAGTCGCGCACGAACTGCTTGTCGTACGACGGCGGCGACATGCCGGTGGCATAGCTCTCCACCGGCCAGAAGCGCGAGGAATCGGGCGTCAGGATCTCGTCGATCAGGTACACCTTGCCGTCGGCATCCTGGCCGAATTCGAACTTGGTGTCGGCGATGATGATGCCGTGCTGCGCCGCGTACTCCGCCGCCGCCGAGTACAGCTTGATGGCGTAGTCGCGCACCGTTTTGGCCACGTCCGCGCCGACGATCTCCTGCGCCTGCTCGAACGAGATGTTCTCGTCGTGCGCGCCCACCGGCGCCTTGGTCGACGGCGTGAACAGCACTTCCGGCAGCTTTTCCGCTTCCTTCAGGCCGGCCGGCAGGTCGATGCCGCATACCTTGCCGGTCTTCTGGTAGTCCTTCCAGCCGGAGCCGATCAGGTAGCCGCGCACGATCGCCTCGATGCCGAGCGGCTTGAGCTTCTTCACCACCATCGCGCGGCCCTCGACCTGGTCGCGCTCTTCCGGCGCCACCACGTCGAGCGGGTCGATGCCGGTCTCGTGGTTCGGCATCAGGTCCGCGAATTTGCGGAACCAGAAATTCGACATCGCGGTCAGGATCTTGCCCTTGCCCGGGATCGGATCGTTCAGGATCACGTCGAAGGCGGACAGGCGGTCGGTCTGGATCACCAGCAGCTTGTCGTCGCCGACGGCGTAGATGTCACGCACTTTCCCGCGGTGCAGGAACGGAAGCGACTTGAGGTTTGTTTCGAGGATGCCAGCCATCTTTAGGATTCCCTGGAGTGTAAGTATTCATCGATGCCGGGCAACCAGCCCGGTCTGCTTTCAATATGGAGCTGGCGCGTCACCGCGCCTTCGTACGGCGTGTCGAAGGTGCCGAGCGTGACGCCGATCCGGTCCTGGTGCCCGTCCTGCTGCCACGTCAGGTTGGCGCCGCACACCTTGCAGAAGGTGCGCTCGACGTCCGGCGAGGAACGGTAGCGCGCCACGCTGTCTTCGCCGCGCGTGTAGCCGAAATCGCGGCTCGCGATGTTGGCGTAGGGCGCGAACGCGGCCCCGTGCTGCTTCTGGCACATATGGCACCAGCAATTGCTGGTGCCGCCGATCGCACTGCGGATTTCCCATCCGACCGCGCCGCACAGGCAACTGCCCTGGTATCGCGCCATGTCTAGCTTTCTAATGGTTCAGCCCGCCGGCGCATTGAGCGGAGGCGGGCTCTCTAAAGGCCGGGGACAGTCCCATAGGGACAGTCCCCTTCTTTGCTTATTTGACGATCTGGGCCAGTTCGCCTTTGCTGTAGCGCTCGGCCATCTTCTCCAGCGGGATCGGCTTGATCTTGTCGGCCATGCCTTCGCAGCCGAACTGCGAGAAGCGTTCCTTGCAGATCTTCATCGCCGCTTCGCGCGCCGGCTTGAGGAAGTCGCGCGGGTCGAACTTGGACGGGTTCTGGAACATGAACTGGCGCACCGCCGCCGTCATCGCCAGGCGGATGTCGGTGTCGATGTTGATCTTGCGAACGCCGTGGCGGATGCCTTCCTGGATCTCTTCGACCGGCACGCCGTAGGTTTCCTTCATGTCGCCGCCGAATTCGCGGATCACGGCCAGCAGGTCCTGCGGCACCGACGAGGAGCCGTGCATGACCAGGTGGGTGTTCGGGATGCGCGCGTGGATTTCCTTGATGCGGTCGATTGCCAGGATCTCGCCGGTCGGCTTGCGCGAGAACTTGTAGGCGCCGTGCGAGGTGCCGATGGCGATGGCCAGCGCGTCCACCTGGGTGCGCGCGACGAAGTCGGCAGCCTGGTCGACGTCGGTCAGCAGCTGTTCGCGGGTCATGGTGCCTTCCGCGCCGTGGCCGTCTTCCTTGTCGCCCTTCATGGTTTCCAGCGAACCGAGCACGCCCAGCTCACCTTCGACCGAGACGCCGATCGCGTGCGCGAACTTGACGGTCTCGCGCGTCACATCAACGTTGTAGTCGTAGGAAGCGACGGTCTTGCCGTCCAGTTGCAGCGAGCCGTCCATCATCACGGACGAGAAGCCCGAACGGATCGCGGCCATGCACACTGCCGGCGACTGGCCGTGGTCCTGGTGCATGACGACCGGGATGTGCGGATACGATTCCACCGCCGCGTCGATCAGGTGGCGCAGGAACGCTTCGCCGGCGTACTTGCGGGCGCCGGCCGACGCCTGCATGATCACCGGGCTGTTCAGGGAATCGGCGGCAGCCATGATGGCCTGCACCTGTTCCAGGTTGTTGACGTTAAAGGCTGGCAAGCCGTAGCCGTTTTCGGCGGCGTGGTCCAGCAGTTGACGCAAAGATACGAGTGCCATAGTAGTACTCCAAACAATAGAAATCTGTACGGCCCGCTAGCCGCTGTCGGGACTGTCCCTTTGGGACTGTCCCCGCCTTTTAGTCGAACTCGCCCACGCGCACAATCTTGAGCGCATTAGTGCTGCCCGCCTGCCCCATCGGCGACCCCCAGGTCACCACGATCATATCGCCCTTCTTGACGATACCCTGCTCCATCAGGAGTTCCTCGGCCTGCCTCAGCACGGCGTGGCTGCCGCCTTCCTGCTCCAGGTGGTAGGCGCGCACGTTGCGGTACAGCGAGGCCTTGCGCTGGGTCGTCACGGACGGGGTCAGCGCGAAGATCGGCGTATCGATGCTGTGGCGGCTCATCCACAGCGCGGTGGAGCCCGATTCGGTCAGCGCCACGATGGCCTTCACGCGCAGGTGGTGCGCGGTGAACAGCGCGCCGTAGGCGATCGACTGGTCGATGCGGGTGAACTGGATGTTCAGGAAGTCCGCGTCTAGCTTGTTGTATTCGGAATTCTCCGCTTCGGCGCAGATCGCGTTCATCATCTCGACCGTCTCGACCGGGTACTTGCCCGATGCCGTTTCGGCCGACGTCATCACCGCGTCGGTGCCGTCCAGCACCGCGTTGGCCACGTCCGAGACTTCGGCGCGGGTCGGCACGGCGTTGACGATCATCGACTCCATCATCTGGGTCGCGGTGATCGCCAGCTTGTTCTGCTCGCGCGCCATGCGGATCATGCGCTTTTGCAGCGCCGGCACGGCGGCGTTGCCCACTTCGACCGCCAGGTCGCCGCGCGCCACCATGATGCCGTCCGACGCATCGAGGATCTCCTGCAGCGCAGGGATCGCTTCGGCGCGCTCGATCTTGGCGATCATCAGCGGCTTGTGCCCGTACGGCTCGCCGGCGATATTGGCCAGCTGGCGCGCCATTTCCATGTCGGTCGCGCTCTTCGGGAACGAGATCGCGAGGTAGTCGCACTGGAAGCTCATCGCGGTCTTGATGTCTTCCATGTCCTTGGCGGTCAGCGCCGGTGCGGTCAGGCCGCCGCCCTGGCGGTTGATGCCCTTGTTGTTGGACAGCTCGCCGCCCACCTTGACGGTGGTGTGCACTTCGTCGCCCACGACCTTGTCCACGATCAGCACGATCAGGCCGTCGTTCAGCAAGAGCTTGTCGCCGGGACGCACGTCGCGCGGCAGCGCCTTGTAGTCCAGGCCCACACGTTCGATGTTGCCCAGCTCGCCTTTTTCGCCCCAGCGCGCGTCCAGGATGAACTTGGCGCCCGGCACCAGCTCGACGCGGCCTTCCTCGAACTTGCCGACGCGGATCTTCGGACCCTGCATGTCGGCCATGATCGCCACTTCGCGGCCGCACTCGGCGGCGGCGCGGCGCACCAGGTTGGCGCGGTCGATGTGGTCCTGCGCGCGGCCATGCGAGAAGTTCAGGCGCACCACGTCCACGCCCGCGCGGATCATGTTAACGAGGGTATCGAAGTCGGTGGATGCCGGTCCGATGGTTGCAACGATCTTGGTGCCTCGGTACATAGTTCTCCCTGGAGAAAGTAAAAAGCGCAGCAAGGTGCTGCGCTGTTGGTCCGCTGTCGGTCAGGCGCTGCGCTGCAGCAGGATATCCACCGCAGGCAGCGTTTTCCCTTCGAGGAACTCGAGGAAGGCGCCGCCGCCCGTGGAGATATAGCCGATCCGGTCCGCGATGTCGTACTTGGCAATGGCCGCCAGCGTATCGCCGCCGCCGGCGATCGAGAACGCCTTCGATCCGGCGATCGCGTTCGCGAGCGTCCTGGTGCCTTCGGCGAACTGGTCGAACTCGAACACGCCGACCGGGCCGTTCCAGACGATGGTGCCGGCCGCGGCGATCTGCTGCGCCAGCATGGCCGCCGTCTTCGGGCCGATATCGAGGATCATGTCGTCGTCCTGCACGTCGGCCACGTCCTTGACGGTGGCTGCCGCGTTTGGCGAGAACTCCTTGGCGCACACCACGTCCACCGGGATCGGGACCTGGGCGCCGCGCCGGGCCATCATGTCGATGATGGCCTTCGCTTCGTCCAGCAGGTCCGGCTCGGCCAGCGACTTGCCGATGTTCAGGCCGGCGGCCTTCATGAAGGTGTTGGCGATGCCGCCGCCGACGATCAGGTTATCCACCTTGTCGGCCAGCGACTTCAGGATCGACAGCTTGGTCGAGACCTTGGAGCCGGCCACGATGGCCAGCATCGGACGTGCCGGCGCGCCCAGCGCCTTGCCCAGTGCATCGAGTTCGGCCGCCAGCAGCGGGCCGGCGCACACCACCGGTGCGAACTTGGCGATGCCATGGGTGGTCGCTTCGGCGCGGTGCGCGGTGCCGAAGGCGTCGTTGACGTAGATGTCGCACAGCTTGGCCATCTTCTGCGCCAGCTCGTCGCTGTTCTTCTTTTCACCCTTGTTCACGCGGCAGTTTTCCAGCAACACCACCTGACCCGGCTGCACGTCCACGCCGTCCACCCAGTTCTGGCGCAGCGGCACGTCCATGCCCAGCAGTTCGGACAGGCGCTTGCCGACAGGGGCGAGCGAGTCTTCCGGCTTGAATTCGCCTTCGGTAGGACGGCCCAGGTGCGAGGTGACCATGACTGCGGCGCCGGCATCGAGCGCGGCGCGGATCGCCGGCACCGAGGCGCGGATGCGGGTGTCTTCGGTGATGTTGCCGTTGTCGTCTTGCGGCACGTTCAGGTCGGCGCGGATGAAGACGCGCTTGCCCTTGAGGGCGCCCTGGTCGATCAGGTCTTGCAGTCGCTTGAAATTGAGCACACCTTGCATGGCTATCCAGATGTCGAATGAAAGAAAAGATCGTTATTTTAACGCATTGACATGCCTATCCGGCCACTCCGAACACCTGCGTCACACGCAGCACGGTAAATACGAGCATGCCGAAGATAATCGTATGGAGCATGTTCCGGCGCAGCAGGTAGAAGGCGATCGACGCGATCCCGGCCAGCAGCTTGGGGTTGGCCAGCGAAATATTCAGCTCGCCGCCGGGGCCGAACGCGATGTCCGGGGCGACGATGGCCGCAAGCGCGCAGGCCGGCGCAAAGCGCAGCATCTCCTGGATGCGCGGCGGGATGGTGATGTGGTGGCCGACCAGCCAGAACGAACTGCGGGTCAGCGCGGTGGCGGCGACCAGCGCGGCGATGGTGATCCAGATTTCCAGGTCGCTCATTTCTTCACCTTTGCGAATGTCTCCTCGACGATCATGGCGCTGACCATGCCAGCGAACACGGCGGCCAGCAGGCCCAGCTTGTAGGGCATTGTATTCAGCAGGACCGCGGTGACGCCCGCGACCGCCACGCCCACCGCCGCCGCGCGGCCGGCCGTCAGCGGCACCATGATGCAGATGATCGCCAGGGTGCCGGCAAAGCCCAGGCCCCACTCCGGCGGCACCGCGCTGCCCAGGAAGATGCCGGCAATCGAGCCCACCTGCCAGGCCGCCCAGTTGGGGTACAGCAAGCCCTTGAGGTAGGAAAGCTTGCCCGGCTCCCAAGTCTCGCTCGGATAGCGGCGCAGGAACAGCGCGACCGTCATGTCGCCCGCCACGTAGCCGAGCGCGAAGCGCTGGCGCCAGGGCAGGTGCGAGAAATGCGGCGCCAGCAGCGCAGAAAAGATGACAAAACGTAAATTCACGACAACGGCCGTGAGGAAAATCACCCAGACCGGTGCGTTGGCGATGATCAGGGGCAGCGAGGCCAGCTGGGCCGATCCGGCGAAGACCAGCAGCGTCATCGCCAGCGCCTGCGGCACCGTCAGGCCCGTTTTCACCATCGCGATGCCCACCACCAGGCCCCAGGCGCCGATGCCGAACAGGGTCGGAATGCCTTCCTTCAGGCCTTCGCGCCAGCTTGCCTCTTCTTGGTCGGGGTGGGAAACAGCGCTTGAATCGGTGTGCGGGGGCATGAAGCGGGGGGTGTACTGCCGGGATTTTGATCAGACCACTATTCTACAGAGCATTTCGGCAATATGCGTGAATCCGATAGAATCGTGGTTTTCAATACACGGGCCGCTTTGCCCAACCCGACGGAGAACACATGACTTCCAAGACGCCCAACGTGGTCGAACTCAAGGCCAAGGACCTGCCAGCCTACTGCCCTAACCCGGCGATGCCGCTGTGGTCCTCGCACCCGCGCGTGTTTTTGGATTTCGGCCACGACAACCTCGCCAAGTGCCCGTACTGCGGCACCGAGTACAAGCTGGCCGAAGGCGAAGTGGCCAGCCACCACTAAGCGTAGTCGTCCCAGCGAAGGCCGGGACCCATACTGAGTGAGCGACCCGGTTGCCCCTGCAACTCCGGCGCCTCAGCATGGATCAGCGCCTGCGCGGGGATGACGCAGCGGTCTCCATGAAATACACAGCCCCGCTGTGGCTGCCCAGCGGCCACCTGCAGACCATCTACCCTGCCACTTGCATCCGCAAGCCGGCGGTCGCGTTCCGCCGCGAGCGCTGGCAGTCGCCGGACGGCGACTTCGTCGATGTCGACTTTGTCGACGGCAACCCGGGCATGCCGATGGTGGTGCTGTTCCATGGCCTGGAAGGCTCGTCCAACAGCCACTACGCGCGCTCGCTGATGTCCGCCGTCGCCGCGCGCGGCTGGTCGGGAGCGGTGCCGCACTTCCGCGGCTGCTCCGGCGAACCGAATTTGGCGCCGCGCTTCTACCATTCCGGCGACGCGCAGGAAGTGGACTGGATCGTGCGCCGCCTGCGCCAGCGCGCGCACGGCGAACTGTTCGCGGCCGGCGTGTCCCTGGGCGGCAATGCGCTGCTGCGCTGGCTCGGCGAGTCGCAGCACGCGGCGGAAATCGTCGACGCCGCGGTCTCGGTGTCCGCGCCGATGGACCTGGCGCGCGGCGGCCAGTCGCTATCCTCGGGCATCAACATGATCTACACGCGCATGTTCCTGCGCACCCTGATTCCCAAGTCGCTGGCCAAGCTGGAGCAGTTCCCCGGCCTGTTCGACCGCGCCACCCTGCTTGGCGCGCGCGACCTGTACGCATTCGATAACGTGGTGACCGCGCCGCTGCACGGCTACCGCGACACCGACGACTACTGGGACCGCGCCAGCGCCAAGCACGTCCTGTGCGACATCACGGTGCCGACGCTGGTGCTCAACGCACGCAACGATCCCTTCCTGCCGGGCGCCTACCTGCCGCGCAAAGCCTCGCCGCACGTGCAGCTGGAGTATCCCGCGACAGGCGGCCACGTCGGCTTCGCGGTCGGTGCGCCGCCGGGCCGGATCGACTGGCTGCCGCGCCGCATCCTGCACTTCTTCGACGGCGAACCTGAGCTTGCGCGCGACGGCACGCCGCGCATTGTGACAAGCTAGCCCTATGGACGATATCGTCAGGCAGGCCATGGCCAAGTGGCCGAACGTACCGCATTGTTATGGATGGCTTGCGCTCGACGCGCGCGGCGCCTGGCGCATGCGCGACGAGCGCGCGCAGCATCTCGGCCTGCCGGGAGACAAGCTGGCGAACGCCGCGCTGGTCGGCTTCATCAACCGGAACTACGCGCGCGACGAGCGCGGATGCTGGTACTTCCAGAACGGTCCGCAGCGTGTGTACCTGCAGCTCGAAACGACGCCGTTCGTGGCGCGCACCGATCCGGCCAGCGGCCTGGTACTGCATACGGGCGAACCGGTCGCGCAGGTCGACGAAGCGTTCATGACGCCTTCCGGCGCGTTGATCGTGCGCAGCGCAGACAAGCCGGCACAGGTGGATGACCGCGACATGGCGCAGCTGACAGCATGGCTGCTGCTCGATGGGGAACCGGTATCGGATGACGCGCTGCTCGCGTGGATGGAAGCGCCAGAAGGCCAGCTGACCCTGCGCTACGGGGGCCGCGACATCGCCGTGCAGCCACTCGCCGAGGATGAAGTCGCATCGCGCCTGGACTTCATCCGCACGCCTTCCCCCTAGCCCCGCGCCCCACCGTCATCGCCGCAAACGCGGGGACGACGGTTATTCGTCTTCTTTTTCCTTCAGCGCTTCGCGGCGGCGCGCCTGCAGCTCGCGTTCGCGCGCATCGATGATGGCCATGTCGTAGAACGAGGCATCCTTGGCCTTGCGCGCCAGTGCCAGCTGGTCCAGCGCGCCCATCACCCCGCCCGACAGCGCATACGATTCGGCCAGCGACAAGTGCTGCAGCGCCACCTTGCCTTGCGCTGCGTAGGTCTTCGCCAGCAGCTCGTGCAGCTTCGGCTCTTCCCGGTACTGCTGCACCTGCTCGCGCAGGAAGCGCGCCGCTTCCTCCAGCTTGCCGTTGACGATCATCGCATCGGCGTACTGGCGTGCGATGCCACGCGACAGCGGGTAGCGCGCGTGCGCCTGCTCCGCTTCCTTCAGACCCTGCAGCATCACTTCCTTGCTCTGTTTTGGCGCCAGCTTGATGTCGAGCGCGAGGCTGGTGAGGATCGCCTCGCCGTCGCCCATCACCGGCGGCGTGGTCGAAAACACGCCGCGCTGGGCGCGCGGCATCACGCCGGTGCGCGCCTTGTCGAGCCACTCCTGCGCTTGCGCTAGCTGGCCGCGCCGCAGCGCGATCACCGCCAGGCCGTACTGTGCTGCTGCCTGCTGGATGCGCGTGCCAGTGGCCAACTGGTCCTTGAACGCGATCTCGGTGGTGCCGGTGCCGCCCGAGGTCTCGTCCTGCAGCACGCGGGCGCGGGCGCGCACGAGGTGGAAGTCCATGCTGTCCGCGCGCTCGCGCTTGGGCGCTTCGCGAATACGCGCCTGGATATCGGCGATGCGCTCGCTGGTCAGCGGGTGCGTGCGCAGGTAGGCCGGCATCGAGTCCGAGTACATGCGCGAAGCCGTCTGCATGCGGCCGAAGAACGCCACCATGCCGGAGGTATCGAAGCCCGCGTTGCCCATGATCTGGAAGCCGACGCGGTCGGCCTCGCGCTCGGCCTCGCGGGAGAAGTCCAGCTGCTTCTGGATCGCCAAGCCCTGCCCGCCCAGCAGCACGCCCATCGCCGCATCGGGGCTCGACTTGGCGGCCAGGCCGGCCAGCACCATGGCGGCCAGCGGGATCAGCGCGGATTCGCTTTGCTTGCCGATCTGGCGCGCGATGTGGCGCTGGGTGACGTGGCCGATCTCGTGCGACATGACCGACGCCAGCTCGCTTTCGGATTGCGCCGCGATCATCAGGCCCGAGTGGACGCCGATAAAACCGCCCGGCATCGCGAACGCGTTGAGCATCGGATCGCGCACGGCAAAGAAGAAGAAATCGGAAGTCATCTCACCGCGGCCGCCCGGCACGGCGGCGAGCAGCGTGGCGCCGAAGTTGTTCAGGTATTCCAGGATGGGCGCGTCGTCGAGGTAGTCCTTGTTGCGCCGGATATCGTGCATGACCTCCTCGCCGATCTTGCGCTCGAGGACGGGCGACAGGTCGGCGCGGGCGGTGTCGCCCAGTACCGGGAGATTTGATTGCGCGGTCTGGCCGTGCACCGCCGTGAGCGGCAGGAGCGTGACGATGCCAATGGCTGCGAGTGCACGCCGCATGCGAAGCCCTGCGGGTGGCGCCGGGAGGACGAGTTTCGGTTTCACGAGACTATAATAACCGCAACCGGACGCCGGGGCACAACCGGCCCTGCCCTGAAACACATTGTTACCTCTGCCATGACCGAACAGCCAGACACCCTTACCCACTTCGACGCTGCAGGCCAGGCGCACATGGTCGACGTGGGCGCGAAAGCGGACACGCACCGGGTCGCGGTTGCGCGCGGCACCATCCGCATGAAGCCGGAGACGCTGGAACTTGTGCGGTCCGGGACGGCGAAAAAAGGCGACGTGCTGGGCGTGGCGCGCATCGCGGCGATCATGGGCGCCAAGCGCACCAGCGACCTGGTGCCGCTATGCCATCCGCTGGCGATCACGCGGGTCGCCGTCGATTTCGAAATCGATGAGGCGAACAGCAGCGTGCACTGCCGCGCGCAGGTTGAAACGCTGGGCAAGACCGGTGTGGAGATGGAGGCGCTGACCGCCGTGCAGGTGGGCCTGCTGACCGTCTACGACATGTGCAAGGCAGTCGACCGCGGCATGGTGATGACCAACGTGCATGTGCAGGAAAAGCACGGCGGCAAATCGGGCGACTGGACCGCCGCGCTGTAAGTCACGTCTGCGACGATTCCAACATTAGGGACAATCGATGAAGTGCTTTACTCACACCGCTAGCAGTGCTCATGGAATCTGTCGTGTCTGTGGCCGCGGCGTTTGCGCCGAATGCTCCATTGACCTCGGCCATAGTCTTGCGTGTCGCGGCAAACACGAAGAAGCGGCAGAGTCGCTCCACGCCATGACCCAGCGTAGCAAGAAACTGTTGAAGGTAACGAGCAAGTCGATTTATGTCGCTCCGCTGTTCTATCTGATCGTGGGAGCAGTATTCCTGGCAGAGGGCCTCGGGGAAGAAGATCAATCGAACTTTGCCACGATAACTGGCGCCGCGATCGGTATCTTCGGCCTGGCGGTCCTCTGGATTAATCTTCGCGCGTTTCGCGGCCAGCTGTCGAGCCGTTCATGATACATCGCAGCAAACGCCGCCCATCAGGCCGGCCGCCTCATCCCAGCGTGGGCGGGATGAGGCACCGGACAGATCAGCCGCCCTGCCCCTGATCCTGCTGCGGCGCTTCCGTGTTGTTGCGGGTGATGGCGTCGATGGCGGATTCGTTGGTGACCGTGGTGGAGTTGAACCACTTGATGTTGGATTCGGTCAGCTCGGGCGTCATGGTGATGGTCAGCCCCTCCACGCCTTCGCCGGTGCCTTCGGCCAGCGTCACCGTAATTTCTGCATCCGTCACTTCGGCGCTTTCGACTTCCTTGGTCGGAGTGAAGGCGGAGATGCCGTTGCTGCCCTGGTCGCACTCGTCAGGAACGCCGCCCGCTTGCAGCAGGCAGGAGCTCACCTGGATCTTCAGCGACTGGACCGAGTGCATGGCGTTGCCAACCTTCGCCTTGATGGTGTAGCCCTGATATGCGGGGACGGCAACGGCGGCAAGCACGCCGATGATGGCGACGACGATCATCAGTTCGATCAGGGTAAAGCCGCGTTGGAATTGGGTTTGCTTGTTCATGGTTGGTCTCTCAGTCAGCCTCGGGCAGGACAGTACTCACTATGCAAGTGTTATGCCAGCAAAACATGAACGGGTGTGAAGATGCGACAACGGTCGGCGGCCTGGCGAAGGCCGGTGCGAACCGACGGGAAAAGAAAAAGCCAGGCACTAGCCTGGCTTTTTTTGCTTGCGAGCACCACTGAAGGGCGCTGCGGGGTTCTGCCGATTAGCCTGCGGCCGGCGCTTCTGCTGCTGGGGTGACGTTGGTCTTCTCGATTGCTTCTTTAGCTGCTTCGTGGGTGATGTTGGTTGCGTCGTGTTCCCAGATGACGGTCGACTCGTTCGGTGCCGGGGTCATGGTGAACGACAGGCCATCCACGCCTTCAGCGATGCCGGTGTCCGGGAAGGTCACGGTGATGACGCCGTCAGCAACTTCAGCCGAAGCGACTTCCTTGGTTGCGGTGAAGGCTGGGACGCCGTTCGAGCCGGTGTCGCAGTTGTCCAGGGCGCCGCCGTTTTCTTGTGCGCACAGGCCGACAGCCGTCTTGATTGCCGAAACAGCCGACAGGGCGTTAGCGACTTTCGCCTTCACGGTGTAGTTCTGGTACGCAGGGATTGCCACTGCTGCCAGGATGCCGATGATCGCAACAACGATCATCAGTTCGATCAGCGTGAAGCCAGCTTGTGCTTTCTTAACCATTTTCATCGATTTCATTCTATTTCTCCTTCAGTGGGGTTATGTTTTCTGCGTGGCTTATCGCCGCACATCCATATGAGCAAGCGCCGTGCCAGCCCGAAATCGCCGTATTTTGGTATGAAACTGACAATAAATGGCGGTGAAGGAACAGGTTTTGTCATGCAACCTGACAAAATTTGTCAGGAATGGTCGCGAATTGTCAGGACGCGACACTAAATGACATGGTGGTGCCGGCCAGGTCGATCAGGTCGCCGTTGGCCAGAGGATGCGGGTCCCTGCCGGCTTGCTTGCCGTTGACGATCGGCAGCGTGCCGCCCTCCACGTGCGTGAGCGTGTAGCCGGAACCGACCCGGGCGATGACCACGACCAGCACGCCCGGGCTGCCGAGGGTGGTCAGCGGCTTGGTCAAATTCAGCTTGCGGCCTGCGTTGGCGCCGGAGCGCACTTCGATCGAAGCAGTGGGAGCCGGAACTTCGTGTGGCGTACTGACGGGCTGGTTTGGCGCCGCGGGCGGCACTGGCGCGGCCGGCGCGGCGGCCGGCGCCGGGTGGGCGGCGGCGGCAGGTGCGGTCAGGCCCGCGACGAAGTCGAGGTGGCAGGCTGCCAGGATGGCGTGCCCGCGGTCGGACAGCTTGTGACGCTCGATCCGCTTGCCATTGACGAAGGTGCCGTTGGTGCTGCCGAGGTCCTCCAGCAGCGCATGGTCGCCCAGCAGGGTGATGCTGGCGTGGCGGGAGCTTACCGTGGGGTGGCTCAGCACGATGTCGTTGTGCGGGTGGCGGCCGATGGTCATGCGGTCGGTGCCCAGCTCGACTTCGCGGATCGGTTGCCCTTCGCAGGAGATGATGATTTTAGCCACGGTGCGGGACGTTTCGGGTTGGCGACAATGTCTTCGGACTTGAACAGTATGCGATGGCCGCAACGGGGAGCACGAGATTGCTCAAAAAAAATGAGGAGCCAAGGCTCCTCATCATTATTACCAGCTTTTTGGCTTTCGGCTAGAAGGATGCGTTGGCATCCTGCCAGCTGGAGAGCCGGGACGGATCCGTTAGGAACCGTCCCCCTTCCTTACTATTACAGCATCGCCTTCAGCAGACGCGCCATTTCGGATGGGTTTTTGGTGACGGTGATGCCGCACGCTTCCATGATTTCCAGCTTGGCTTGCGCGGTGTCGGCGCCGCCCGAGATCAGCGCGCCGGCGTGGCCCATGCGCTTGCCCGGAGGAGCGGTGACGCCAGCGATGAAGCCGACCACTGGCTTCTTCATGTTGTCCTTGATCCAGTAGGCTGCGTTGGCTTCGTCAGGACCGCCGATTTCGCCGATCATGATGACCGCGTCGGTATCAGGATCGTCGTTGAACATCTTCATGATGTCGATGTGCTTGAGGCCGTTGATCGGGTCGCCGCCGATGCCGACTGCCGACGACTGGCCGAGGCCCAGTGCGGTCAGCTGCGCCACTGCTTCGTACGTCAGGGTGCCGGAACGCGACACGACGCCGATGCGGCCCTTGCGGTGGATGTGACCTGGCATGATGCCGATCTTGATCTCGTCCGGGGTGATCAGGCCTGGGCAGTTCGGGCCCAGCAGCAGGGTCTTGGAACCGGCCTTGGCCATGCGGTCTTTCACGACCATCATGTCGCGGACAGGGATGCCTTCGGTGATGCAGATCGCCAGGTCCATCTCGGCTTCCACCGCTTCCCAGATCGCGTCGGCCGCGCCTGCTGGCGGGACGTAGATCACGGACACGTTGGCGCCGGTTTCCTTCTTGGCTTCAGCGACGTTCGCGAAAATTGGAATGCCTTCGAAATCTTCGCCGGCCTTCTTCGGGTTCACGCCTGCGACGAAGGCTTCTTTGCCGTTCGCGTATTCGCGGCACATGCGGGTATGGAACTGACCGGTCTTGCCGGTGATACCCTGGGTGACTACTTTGGTGTCTTTGTTAATCAGAATCGACATGTTGTTTCCTTCGAATTAGGCTTGTCCGGCAGCGGCGGCTACGACCGACTTCGCTGCATCTTCCATGGTGTCCGCGGCGATGATCGGCAGGCCGGATTCGGCCAGCATCTTCTTGCCCAGGTCTTCGTTGGTGCCCTTCATGCGGACGACCAGAGGCACCTTCAGCTGTACGGCCTTGGATGCGGTGATGACGCCTTCGGCGATCACGTCGCAACGCATGATGCCGCCGAAGATGTTGACCAGGATGGCTTTCAGGCCAGGGTTCTTCAGCATGATCTTGAATGCTTCGGTGACCTTCTCGGCCGTTGCGCCGCCGCCCACGTCCAGGAAGTTGGCCGGCTCGCCGCCGAACAGCTTGATGGTGTCCATGGTGGCCATGGCCAGGCCGGCGCCGTTCACGAGGCAGCCGATGTTGCCGTCGAGGGAGATGTAGGCGAGGTCGAACTTGGATGCTTCGACTTCGGCCGGATCTTCTTCGTCCAGGTCGCGGTAGGCGACGATTTCAGGGTGGCGGAACAGCGCGTTGGAGTCGAAGTTGAACTTCGCGTCCAGGGCGATGACCTTGCCCGAACCGGTCAGGATCAGCGGGTTGATTTCGGCCAGCGAGGCGTCGGTTTCCCAGTACGCCTTGTACAGGCCTTGCAGCTGGGTGCGCGCGTCGGCGATCGATTCGGCTGGCACGCCGATCTTCGCTGCGATGTCGTCCGCATCGGCGTCGGTCAGGCCGATGGCCGGGTCGATCGCGATGTGGTGGATTTTTTCAGGGTGGGACTCGGCGACTTCTTCGATGTCCATGCCGCCTTCCGACGATGCCATCAGCACCACGCGCTGCGATGCGCGGTCGGTCACCAGCGACACGTACAGTTCCTTCTTGATGTCGGCGCCTTCTTCGATCAGCAGGCGGCGCACTTTCTGGCCTTCCGGGCCGGTCTGGTGCGTGACCAGCTGCATGCCCATGATCTGCTCGGCGTATTCCTTGACCTGTTCCATCGACTTGGCCACCTTGACGCCGCCGCCTTTGCCGCGGCCGCCAGCATGGATCTGCGCCTTGACTACCCAGACCGGGCCGCCCAGCTCTTCAGCTGCTTTCACGGCCTCTTCGACGGACATGCACGGGATGCCGCGCGGTACCGTCACTCCAAACTTTCGGAGGATCTCTTTGCCCTGATACTCATGGATTTTCATGCTGGCTTCCCTTCTGATGTGTAGCTATTGAAATGCGGTTGTGTAAGAAATTCGCCGGGACGCTGGCCAGGGACGGCCTTGGCAACCCAGCGGGGATAGTATTGTGCGACGGCGGCGCTGTCCGAGCGCAGCGCGTGGCAGCGGTCGAGCTGGAACGGCTTGTGCGGGAGGCGCTCGTCGTCGGTGTCGCCGTCGCGCGTCTTGATCACGTCGTTGGCGTAGGCCTGCACCGCGGCGGTCGGCAGCACCTGCGCCAGTTCCGTCAGGTGCGTGCAGCCGAGCACGCCGGCCAGGCGCTCTTTCAGCGCGAGGCGGAAGCCCTTTACCAGCGACAGGCCCACCAGCGATTTGTACGCGGGACCGATGGTATCGCAGTGGCCGGGATACGGCACCGCGTCGGAGGCGGCGTGCGCGTCCACCACGGTCAGCTCGCGGTCGATGGTCAGGCGCAGGGACAGATCGTGCAGGTAGGTGCCGGCCGGACGCAGGCCGGAAGCGAGCGTGACGTCCAGTTGCTTGACGTCGGTGATGCGCGCATCCAGGTCCCACAAGCCGTCGTCACGCGCGAACGCTTGCACCTCGATGGCGCGAGTGTGCCTCAGTGAGCGGGAGACTGGTGGTGGCAAGGGCATTGAATACTGCGGTTAGTGTGTACAGCTCTCGATTCCGCAGCTTCTACGGAAAGAACGCTTATGCGTCGCTGTTATAACTGGAGAAGTTTACCACAAGCGGGCTGGCGGGGCCCAAATTTCGGCAACAAATGCTGCGATGCGGCATGAGGGGGGGGGTATGTGCGCTCCAGCGGCGCCGCTTCGAAAAACAGGGGGGTATGCGCCGAAGTCCCGGTGTCCTGAAAAAAGCAGGGGGGTATGCGCGGCGCTGCCGGATCCCTGAAAAAAGCAGGGGGGTATGCGTATGCGCTTGGCATGCCGACATGGCAGGAAAAGCGTAGCGCCCTCCACCGGTGAGGAGCAGTTGCGCGGGTGGCCGCCAGCTGCGGTGGAAGACGCTCCGGTTTTGCTGCGGGTTTGGGGACTCCCCGAGGGCAGTCCCCAGTCTCTATTCGTCGTCGAGGGTGCCTTGCATGGCGGTACGGACGGCGCGCTGGGAGAAGCCGCGGGCCAGCAGGAAGCGGGCCTGTTTCGCCCGCCCGGCCGGGTCCTCCGCCACCTTGCCGAACTTGCGCTGCCAGACTTCGCAGGCGCGCGCGGTCTCGTCCTGCGCCAGGCCGGCCTTCAGTGCATCCAGCGCTTCGCCCTTGATGCCGTGGCTTTGCAGCTCGGCGACGATGCGGCTGTTGCCGTAGCGCGCGCCCTTGCGGTGCACCAGCGATTCGGCAAAACGCTCCTCCGACAGCCAGTTGTTCTTCTCAAGGAAGTCGAGCAGGGCGCCAACGTCGTCGCCCTCCTCGGCATACTTGGCCAGCTTGCGGCCCAGCTCGATCCGGCTGTGCTCCCGCAGCGACAAGAACCGCAGGGCACGCGCCTTCAGGCTTAACTGCTGGGCGGCCATGGCAGCTTAGTCGACGGCCTTGAGCTTGGGCGCCGGCGCGTTTTCGTCGACGATCACCGGCAGCGGGCGCACGCCCAGGGCCGCACGGACCTTGTTTTCGATTTCGCGGGCCAGCGCTGGACGCTCCTTCAGGTAGGTGCGTGCGTTGTCCTTGCCCTGGCCGATCCGTTCGCCTTCGTAGCTGTACCACGAGCCGGACTTCTCGATGACCTTGTTGTCGGCGCCCAGGTCCAGGATTTCGCCTTCGCGGGAGGTGCCTTCTCCATACAGGATGTCGAAGTGCGCTTCCTTGAACGGTGGCGCGATCTTGTTCTTGACGACCTTGACCTTGGTCTCGTTGCCGATCACCTCGTCGCCGGACTTGATCGAGCCGGTGCGGCGGATGTCCAGGCGCACGGAGGCGTAGAACTTGAGCGCGTTGCCGCCGGTGGTGGTTTCCGGCGAGCCGAACATGACGCCGATCTTCATGCGGATCTGGTTGATGAAGATGACCAGGGTGTTGGTGCGGTTGATGGTGCCGGTCAGCTTGCGCAGCGCCTGGGACATCAGGCGGGCCTGCAGGCCAGGCAGCGAGTCGCCCATGTCGCCTTCGATCTCGGCGCGCGGGGTCAGCGCGGCGACCGAGTCGACCACGATCAGGTCCACGGAGCCGGAGCGCACCAGCGCATCGCAGATTTCCAGTGCCTGCTCGCCGGTATCCGGCTGGGAGATCAGGAGTTCGGACAGGTTGATGCCAAGCTTCTGGGCGTAGGTGACGTCCAGCGCGTGCTCGGCGTCGATGAACGCGCAGGTGCCGCCCATTTTCTGCATCTGGGCGATGGTTTGCAGCGTCAGCGTGGTTTTACCCGACGATTCCGGGCCGTAGATCTCGACCACGCGGCCGCGCGGCAGGCCGCCGACGCCCAGGGCGATGTCGAGGCCGAGCGAGCCGGTCGACACGGTCTGCACTTCTTCCACTGGTGCGGACGCATCCAGCTTCATCACCGAGCCCTTGCCAAACTGTTTTTCAATCTGGGCCAGCGCGGCGGCGAGGGCCTTGGCCTTTTCTGCGCCGGATACTGCCGTTTTTTTATCGTCCATTGTCATCTTTCAGTCTAAGATTGCGCCAGGGAGCTGCGTTTCACTTTCGATACTGTATAAAAGAACAGTAGTTTTTGCAAGCAGCATTTTTAACCGTGGCTGATTTGAATCAAATTCGATCATGCGTATTCTACTTGCCGAAGACGACAGCGTCCTCGCCGACGGCCTGACCCGCTCCCTGCGCCAGTCCGGCTACGCCATCGATTGCGTGAAGAACGGACAGGAAGCCGATACCGCCCTGCTCACCCAGGAATTCGATCTCCTCATCCTCGACCTCGGTCTCCCTAAACTCTCCGGACTGGAAGTCCTGAGCCGCCTGCGCGCGCGCAATTCGCGCCTGCCCGTGCTGATCCTCACGGCGGCTGATTCGGTCGAGCAGCGCGTGAACGGCCTGGACCTGGGCGCGGACGACTACATGGCCAAGCCTTTCGCGCTGTCGGAACTGGAAGCACGCGTGCGCGCCCTCACCCGGCGCGGCCAGGGCGGCGGCAGCGCGACCGTGCGCCACGGCCCGCTGGTGTACGACCAGGTCGGGCGCAGCGCCTATATCAATGACCAGATGCTGGACCTGTCCGCGCGCGAACTGGGCCTGCTCGAAGTGCTGCTGGCCCGCACCGGGCGGCTGGTGTCGAAGGAGCAGCTGGTCGACCACCTGTGCCAGTGGGGCGAGGAAGTGTCCAACAACGCGATCGAGGTGTATGTGCACCGGCTGCGCAAGAAGATCGAGACCGGCGGCATCCGCATCGCCACCGTGCGCGGGCTGGGCTACTGCCTCGAGAAATTCCAGGATCCGGCGCCGCGGTGAACAGCAGCGAAGATGCCGGCTCTTTAGCGAAAGACCAGGTCCTTGCCGGGGACATTCCCCTGCCCGTGGACGACCCGCCCCAGCTCTACGAGCCGCCCAGCCCGGAGCCGGAGGAAAGCATCCAGCACTCGCTGTTCGGCGAGATCCTCGACTGGATGCTGGCGCCGCTGCTGCTGCTCTGGCCGATGAGCATCGCGATCACCTACCTGGTCGCCAAGTCGATCGCCAACCAGCCGTTCGACCGCGCGCTGGAGGACCGCGTCTCGCTGATCGCGCAGCAGGTACGCGAGGTGGACGGCAAGCTGGTGGCGCAGGTCTCGCCCGCCGCCCGCGAATTCCTGCGCGCCGACGATACCGATGCGGTGTTCTTCCAGGTGGCAGCCCCAGGCGGCCGCGTGCTCGACGGCGACCGGGACCTGCCCGCCCCCGCGCAGGATAGGCCGGCTCGCACCGGCGAGGTCCGCTTCCGCAACGATTCCTTCCACAACACGCCGGTCCGCGTTGCCTACGCCTGGGTCAATCCGCCCGTCGCCGCCACGCACAACGGCGGCACGCGGCCAGCACTGGTGCAGGTCGCCGAGACGCTGGACAAGCGCGGCCAGCTCGCCAACGAGATCATCAAAGGCGTGATCCTGCCCCAGTTCATCATCCTGCCGATCGTGCTGGCACTGGTGTGGTTCGCGCTCACGCGCGGCCTGTCGCCGCTGGCCGAACTGCAGGCGCGCATCCGCGCACGCCGCCCGGACGACCTGTCGCCGATCGACGCGCGCCACGTGCCGGAGGAGATCACGCCGCTGGTCGGTTCGCTCAACGACATGCTGGACCGCCTGTCGCAAACCATCGAGATGCAGAAGCGCTTCATCGCCGATGCCGCGCACCAGATGAAGACGCCGCTGGCGGGCATGCGCATGCAGTCCGAGCTCGCCCTGCGCCAGGACGATGCCGCGGAAATCCACCGCTCGCTGGAGCAACTGGCCAAGAGCTCCGATTCGGCCACGCGCCTGGTGAACCAGCTGCTCGCGCTGGCGCGCGCGGAGAACCAGCCGCACGCCGGCGCCGTATTCGGCGACATCGAGCTGGCCGTGCTGGCGCGCGAATGCGTGCAGGACTGGGTGCAGGCCTCGTTCGCGCAGCGCATCGACCTGGGCTTCGAGGAGCAGGACCCCGCCGCCCGTGTGCACGGCAACCAGGTCATGCTGCGCGAACTGCTGTCCAACCTGATCGACAACGCCCTGCACTACACGCCCGCCGGCGGCAGCGTCACCGTGCGCGTGCGCTCCAGCGATGGCCGCGCGATCCTGGAGGTGGAAGACACCGGTCCGGGGATCGCCGCATCCGAACGCGCCAAGGTGTTCGAGCGCTTCTACCGCATCCTCGGCAGCGGCGCGCCGGGCAGCGGCCTGGGGCTGGCGATCGTGCGCGAGATCGCGCAGCAGCATGGCGCCGAAATCGACCTGTTCGACAATCCGCGCAGCCACGGCAAGAAGCTGCCCGGCTGCCTGTTCCGCCTGACCTTCCCCGCCCCGCCAGCGGACCCTGATCCCGCCTGACCATGCCGACACCCCAACAGCATATCGATCCCGAGCGCCGCCGCGCGATCATCGCCGCGCGCACACGGCACTGGCAGCGCACGCGCCGCATGACCGCCGTCCTGCTGGTGCTGTGGCTGGCGACCACGCTGGTCCCGTTGTTCTATGCGCGCGAACTGGCCCGCTTTACGCTGTTCGGGTGGCCGCTGTCGTTCTACCTTGCCGCGCAGGGCGCCGCGCTGGTCTACCTGGCGATCGTCGGCGCCTACACCTGGCGCATGCGCCGCATCGATGCGCGCTTCCGGCAGGAGCTTGCGTGAACCGTCAATTCAACTTCACCCGCAAGCTGACCCGCTTCTATTTCTGGTTCACCGTCAGCTTCGGCGCCTTCCTGGTGTCGCTCGCCTTGCTGGAACAGGAAGGCATGCCGCGTCTGTGGCTGGGCTATGTGTTCATGGGCGCGACGATCTTCCTGTACGCGACGATCGGCCTGATCAGCCGCACGTCCAAGGTTGCCGAATACTACGTCGCGGGCCGGCGCGTGCCCGGCTTCTTCAACGGCATGGCGACGGCGGCCGACTGGATCTCGGCGGCCAGCTTCATCAGCCTGGCCGGCGGCCTGTACCTGCACGGCTTCGACGCGCTCGCCTACATCCTCGGCTGGACCGGCGGCTACGTGCTGGTCGCGCTGCTGATCGCGCCGTTCCTGCGCCGTTCGGCCCAGTACACCATCCCCGACTTCCTGGCCGTGCGCTATGGCGACGCGAACGGGCGCGGCACGCCGGTGCGCATCGTCGCCGTGCTGGCCACCGTGGCCGTCTCGTTCACCTACGTGGTGGCGCAGATCTATGCGGTAGGCCTGATCGCCTCGCGTTTCACGGGCGTGGACTTCTCGGTCGGGATCTTCCTCGGCCTGGCCAGCATCCTGGTGTGCTCCTTCCTCGGCGGGATGCGCGGCATCACCTGGACCCAGGTGGCCCAGTACATCATCATCGTGATCGCATTCCTGGCCCCGACCATGTGGCTGTCCTCCAAGCTGGCGGGCAACCCGGTGCCGCAGCTCGCCTATGGTTCGGTGATGCCGCAACTGACCGAGCGCGAAGCGCAGTTGCGCACCGATCCGAAAGAGGAGCAGGTGCGTGCGCTGTACCGCGAGCGCGCCGGCGCCTACCGCGCGCAGGTGGCGGCGCTGCCCGGATCGTGGGAGGAAGGACGCCGCCGCGTGCAGCGCCATCTCGACGAACTCAAGCTGCGCGACGCCTCGCTGGCCGAGATCCGCGCCGCCCAGCGCCAGCTGATGAACTATCCGCGCAGCGCGGACGAGGCGCGGCGGGCCTGGAGCGCGCAGGCGGAGTCGAACTTCGCGCGCTCGCTGCCGCCCAAGCCGCACGCCCAGCCCTTCCCCGGCGCGACGGCGCAGGAATCGGACGGCAAGCGCAATAACTTCCTCGCCCTGATCCTGTGCCTGATGCTGGGCACTGCCGCGCTGCCGCACATCCTGATGCGTTCCTACACCACGCCATCGGTGCAGGAGACGCGCAATTCGGTGTTCTGGACCTTGTTCTTCGTGCTCCTGATCTACCTGGCCGTGCCCGCGCTGGCGGTGCTGGTCAAGTACGACCTGTACACCAACCTCGTGGGCACCAGCTTCGACCACCTGCCCGGCTGGGTGACCTACTGGGCCAACGTCGACCGCACCAATCCCCTGATCAGCATCAGCGACATCAACCTGGACGGGGTCGTGCAGCTGGCCGAGATCGCGATGGACGGCGACATGCTGGTGCTGGCCACGCCGGAGATCGCCGGGCTGCCCTATGTGATCTCCGGACTGGTTGCCGCAGGCGGACTGGCAGCCGCGCTGTCCACGGCCGACGGGCTGCTGCTGGCGATATCCAACGCGCTGTCGCACGACGTCTACTACAAGATGCTCGACCCGCACGCCTCCACCCAGAAGCGGGTGACGATCTCCAAGCTGCTCCTGCTGGCGGTCGCGTTCATCGCGGCGTATGCGGCATCGCAAAAGCCGGCCGACATCCTGTCGCTGGTGGGCGCCGCGTTCTCGCTGGCCGCGTCGACGCTGTTCCCGGCGCTGGTGCTGGGCGTGTTCTGGCAGCGCGCCAACCAGGCCGGCGCGGTAGCCGGGATGGCGGGCGGCTTCGGCGTGTGCGTGTTCTACATGCTCAGCACCATGCCTCAGGTGGGCGGGTCGGCCGCCAACCAGTGGTTCGGCATCGCGCCGATCTCGGCCGGCGTGTTCGGTGTGCCGGCCGGGATGGCGCTGCTGGCCATCGTCAGCCTGCTGACCGCGCCCCCGGGCCGCGCCGGGCGCGGCATCGTCGATCATTTGCGCTCACCGGACTGAAGGCGCGCCTGAACCTGAGTTCCAGCAAAACGCGGCGGCCGGATGCGGCTTATATTGGTCAGCCCGACATCACTGGAGCTGGCGACATGATTGATCCTGTGTACCGCGTTGTCCGCACACTGAAAGCACGCCGGCGGCCTGCGTCGCCGCCGGGAGAGCCGCCGGGCGCCCGGCGCATGTACAGACAGGCATGTTGGCCGATAACGACAGTTAAAGACAAACGGTTACAAGCCATTACTGGTTGTGTATATTACGCGGCTCATCTTCAACGGAGCTCGTAATGGCATCACCGCTGCGCAAATTCTTCATCGCCCTGGCGCTGTTCGCGCTGGCCCTGCAGGTGCAGGCCGGTCCGCGGCCGCCGCTGGAGGACTTCTTCGCCAAGCCGGCGTTCACCGGAGCGGCGCTGTCGCCGTCGGGTAAATACCTGGCCGTGCGCTTTGGCGCAAACGGCTCGCGCCAGCGCCTTGCCGTGATCGACCTGTCGACCCGCTCGGCCCAGCAGGTTGCAGCGTTCGACGACTCGGACGTGGGCGACTTCCAGTGGATCAACGACGAGCGCCTGGTGTTCAATAGCGACGACCGCCACATCGGCATCGCCAACCAGCGCCTTGGGCCCGGCCTGTTCGCGGTCAACCGCGACGGCAAGAACTTCCGCCAGCTGATCGCGATTACCTTCGCCTCCGCCGGCCTGGACAAGCTGTACAACGTCGAGCTGCAACCGTATAACTCCCACCTCCTGCACGTCAACGCCAAGAAGGATTCGAATTCGGTCTGGATCGCGCGTCGCAATTACCGCGGCGAGGTGGATTCGACCGAAGTCCTCAAGCTCAATACCCTGACCGGCCACGCTTCCCTGGTCAAGCGTCCGGCGCGCCACGGCGCGTGGATGTTCGACCAGGACGGCGAACCGCGCCTGGTGCTGGAGCAGGTCGAGAACATGCAGGTCCTGCACTACCGCGACCCGGCGATGGACAATGAATGGCGCAAGCTCGTGTCCTTCGATGCCTACAAGGGCAAGAAGATGCTCAACCCTGTCGGTTTCGGCCCCGACGGTGCGCTGTACGTGTCGGCGGTCGGCGATGGCGACAAGCAGGCGCTGTACAAGTTCGACGTGAAGACGGCGGAATTGGCGCCCGAGCCGCTGCTGAACCTGAAGGACTTCGATTTCCGCGGCAGCCTGGTGGTGCGCGACAAGGTGATGGGCATCCACTACGCGGCCGACGCGCCATCCACCTTCTGGTTCGACCCGAAGATGAAGCAGGTGCAGGAAAAGATCGATGCGCTGCTGCCGTCCACCGTCAACATGCTGTCGATCGCGCAGCGCCCGGAAACGCCATGGGTGCTGGTGCTGTCGGAATCGGACCGCCAGCCGCTGGTCATCCGCGTCTACAACACCGAAACCGGCGCGCTCGACGTGATCGGCACCGCGTTCCCGAAGATCGACCCGCGCGCGATGGGCCGCACCCAGTTCGTCAAGTACAAGGCGCGTGACGGCATGGAGATCCCGGGCTGGCTGACCATCCCGGCCGGCACCGACGGCAAGAACCTGCCGATGGTGGTGCTGGTGCACGGCGGCCCATGGGTCAGCGGCCGCACCTGGGACTGGAATCCGGAAGTGCAGTTCCTGGCCTCGCGCGGCTACGCGGTGCTGGAGCCCGATTTCCGCGGCACGCTGGGCTACGGCAGCAAGCATTACCAGTCGAGCTTCAAGCAGTGGGGCCTGAAGATGCAGGACGACGTGGCCGACGGCACCCGCTGGGCGATCGCCAAGGGCGTGGCCGATCCGCAGCGCATCTGCATCATGGGCGGCAGCTACGGCGGCTACGCGACCCTGATGGGCCTCGTGAACGACCCGGACCTGTACAAGTGCGGCATCAACATGGTCGGCGTCACCGACATCAACCTGATGTACAACGGCCACTGGAGCGCATCGTCGGACATGTCGTCGGAGTGGAAGAAGTACGGCATGCCAGAGATGATCGGCGACCAGGTCAAGGACGCGGCGCAGCTGAAGGCCACCTCCCCGATCGAGCAGGCTGCGCGCATCAAGGCGCCGCTGCTGCTGGCCTACGGCGGCGCGGACGAACGCGTGCCCATCTACCACGGCCGCAAGTTCCACGATGCCGTCATCCAGACCAACAAGGATGTCGAATGGGTCGTGTACGAAGACGAGGGCCATGGCTTCCGCGTGGAGAAGAACTCCCTGGACTTCTACAACCGCGTCGAGAAGTTCCTGGACCGGAACATCGGCCAGAAGAAGTAAGCCCAACCCGGTGTACACTAAAAAGCCGCGCTACCTGCGCGGCTTTTTCACATGGGGAGGTAACGCATGGGTTCGGGGAAAATACTGGTAGCGCAAGGCGGCGGTCCGACCGCGGTGATCAACCAGTCGCTGGTCGGCGTGGCGCTCGAGGCGCGGCGCTTCCGCGAAGTGACGCGGGTGTACGGCGCGATGCACGGCGTGCGCGGCATCGTCAACGAAGACTTCATCGACCTCACGCAGGAGACCAGCCACAACCTGGAACTGGTGGCCGGCACGCCGTCCTCCGCGCTGGGCTCGACGCGCGACAAGCCTGACCTCAAGTACTGCCACGAGATCTTCAACGTGCTGCGCGCGCACGAGATCGAGCACTTCTTCTACATTGGCGGAAACGATTCCAGCGACACGGTGCGCATCGTCAGCGAAGAGGCGCGCAAGGCCAGCTATCCGCTGCGCTGCATCCATATCCCCAAGACCATCGACAACGACCTGGTGGGCAACGACCACACGCCGGGCTTTCCTTCGGCCGCGCGCTTCGTCGCGCAGGCGTTCGCAGGAGCGAACCTCGACAATGCCTCGCTGCCTGGCGTGTATGTCGGCGTCGTCATGGGCCGCCACGCGGGCTTCCTGACCGCCGCCTCCGCGCTGGGCAAGAAGTTCCCGGACGACGGGCCGCACCTGATCTACATGCCGGAGCGCGTCTTCGAAATCGAGCGCTTCCTGCGCGACGTGAAATCCACCTACGAGAAGTTCGGGCGCTGCGTGATCGCGGTGTCGGAAGGCATCCATGACGCTTCCGGCGCACCGATCGCCACCCTGCTGGCAAAGGAGATCGAGCGGGACGACCACGGCAACGTGCAGCTGTCGGGCACCGGCGCGCTGGCAGACCTGCTGTGCGAAGAGATCAAATCGAAGCTGGGCATCAAGCGCGTGCGGGGCGACACCTTCGGCTACCTGCAGCGCTCCTTCATCGGCTGCGTGTCGGACGTGGACCAGCGCGAGGCGCGCGAGGTCGGCGAGAAGGCGGTGCAGTTCGCCATGTGGGGAGACCGCGACGGCTCGGTGGCGATCCGGCGCACCGGCTTCTATTCGGTGGACTACGAACTGCTGCCACTGGAGGCAGTGGCCGGCAAGACGCGCACCATGGAGGACGAGTTCATCAGCGAAAGCGGGACCGATGTGACCGACGCGTTCCGGATGTACCTGCGTCCCCTGCTCGGCTCCGGCATGCCGGACGCCTTCCGCCTGCGTCCCAACCCCGTCGCCAAGGTCCTCAAGCGCTAGAAAAGAAAGGGGTCTGACCCTACGGGTCTGACCCCAGCTTTTTGCTGCGGACCGAGGCAGCGCAAATTAAAAAGCTGGGGACGGTCCCCTTCCTTGATCAGCGGACGATGGTCTGGTGCTCGCCTTCGGCGCGCTCGCGGATCACGCCGATGCGGTACACGGTCTCGCCGGCCGCCTGCAGCTGTGCGAACGCCGCGTCTGCATTCTCTTTCGAGACGATGACGGTCATGCCGATGCCGCAGTTGAACACGCGGTGCATCTCGGCGTCGGCCACGCCGCCGTGCTGCTGCAGCCACTGGAACAGCGGCGGCATCGTCCACGACTGGCCATCCAGTTCGCAGGTCAGGTGGTCCTGCAGCACGCGCGGGATGTTCTCGACCAGGCCGCCACCGGTGATGTGGACCATGCCCTTCACTTCCATCGATTCCATCAGCGCCAGCAGCGGCTTGACGTAGATGCGGGTCGGCTCCATCAGCACGTCGGCCAGCTTGCGGCCATGGAAGTCGGCTTCCAGGTCAGGCTTGGCCACTTCGATGATCTTGCGGACCAGCGAGTAGCCGTTCGAGTGCGCGCCCGACGAGGCCAGGCCCAGCACCACGTCGCCCGGCACGATCTTGGTGCCGTCGATGATCTTCGACTTCTCGACCGCGCCGACCGCGAAGCCGGCCAGGTCGTATTCGCCTTCCGGGTACATGCTCGGCATCTCGGCGGTTTCGCCGCCGATCAGCGCGCAGCCGGCCTGCTCGCAGCCTTTGGCGATGCCCGAGACCACCTGGGTGGCGGTCGCCACGTTCAGTTTGCCGCAGGCGAAGTAGTCGAGGAAGAACAGCGGCTCGGCGCCCTGCACGAGGATGTCGTTGACGCTCATGGCGACCAGGTCGATGCCGACCGTGTCGTGGCGGTTCAGTTCGAACGCGAGCTTGAGCTTGGTGCCGACGCCGTCGGTGCCAGATACCAGCACGGGCTCCTTGTACTTCTTGCTGATCTCGAACAGCGCGCCGAAGCCGCCAATGCCACCCATGACGCCTTCGCGCATGGTGCGCTTGGCCATCGGTTTGATCGCTTCGACCAGGGCGTCGCCCGCATCGATATCGACGCCGGCATCTCGGTATGACAGGGACACATTAGAAGGTTGGTTCATGGTGTTTTTGGCAGCAGAGGCGGTAGAATAGAAGAAAGTGGGCCGAAAACAGGGCAGAAAACACCCATTTCTGGTCAATCCGCTATTTTATCAAACTGGCCGCGCGCGCCCCGATTAACGTACACACTACCCTCGATGCCATTCCTCCTGACGCCGGAACAGAAGCAAACCGCTTTTTGGCTGGCCATCTGGCTTGGTGTCGTACTGCTGCTGGTGGCCCTCGGCCCCGTCCTCACACCTTTCCTTGCTGCCGCCATCCTCGCCTATACGCTGGAAGGCGCGGTCGATTACCTCGAAGGCCGCCGCATCGTCCGCTGGCGCATTCCTCGCACTTTCGCCGTGGTCATCGTCATCTCGCTGTTCATTGGGATGGTCGCCGCGCTGGTACTGATCGTGGTGCCGGTGCTGCAAAAAGAGATCCCGCTGCTGCAGGCGCAGATCCCCGCCTTCTTCCAGTGGCTGGACCAGACCCTGACGCCGCGCCTGCAGTCGATGGGCGTGGACCTGCGACTCGATTCGAGCGGCCTGCGCGACATGGTGGCGGCCCGCATGGCCACCGACGGCGACGCGATCTGGAGCACCCTGCTCGCCTCCGCGCGCATCGGCGGCTCTGCCGTGCTGGCGATCCTGGCGCAGATGCTGCTGATCCCCGTGGTGCTGTTCTACCTGCTGCTGGAATGGCACCAGCTGCTGGCCCGCATCGAGCTGGCGATCCCGCGCCGCTGGGCAGAGCGCACGGTCGAACTGGCTAAGGAAGCGGACGGCCTGCTGGCGCAGTACCTGCGCGGCCAGATCCTGGTCATGCTGGTGCTGGCGGCCTACTATTCGGCGGCGCTGGCGATCGCCGGCCTGGATGTGGCGCTGCCGGTAGGTATCCTGACCGGCCTGCTGGTATTCATCCCCTACCTCGGCTTCGGCCTCGGCCTGGCGCTGGCCCTGATCGCGGCGGTGCTGCAGTTCCAGGGCTGGGAAGGGCTGGCCATCGTGGGCGCGATCTACGGCTTCGGCCAGGTGCTGGAGAGCTTCGTGCTGACGCCGCGCATGGTGGGCGAGCGCATCGGCCTGCATCCGCTGGCCGTGATCTTCGCGCTGCTGGCGTTCGGAGAGCTGTTCGGCTTCGCCGGCGTGCTGCTCGCCCTGCCAGCGTCGGCCGTGCTGATGGTGGCTTTCCGCCACCTTGCCGCCCACTACCTGCGCAGCAGCTTTTATAATGCGTGATGCAGACGATTTTTTGTACGGCCAACCGATGAAACAACTGGTGCTCGACCTTGGCGCGGAACCCGCGCAGAGCCTTGAAACCTTCGAGGTTGGACAGAATGCCGAATTGACGCACGTGATGCACCAGTTCGCGGAACGCGCATCGCGCGAACACTTCGCCTACCTGTGGGGCGAGGCCGCGGCCGGCAAGACCCACCTGCTGCACGGCCTGGCCGCGACCGGGCACGCGCGCTACCTCACCCCGGAGTCATCGGCCGAGGACTTCACCTTCGACCCGTCCGTCACCCTGTACCTGGTGGACGACTGTCACCGGCTCTCGCCCGAGCGCCAGATCGATGCCTTCGCCCTGTTCAACCAGGTGCGCGAGCACGGCGCCTACATGGTGAGCACGGGGCCGGTGCCGCCGGCCGTGCTGCCGGTGCGCGAGGACCTGCGCACGCGCATGGGCTGGGGCCTGGTGTACCAGATCCACGGTCTCTCCGACGAAGAGAAGATCGCCGCCCTCACCCATGCGGCCGAGGCACGCGGTTTGACGCTGTCGGCCAGCGTGTTACCCTACCTGCTGTCGCACTTCCAGCGCGACATGCGGTCGCTCTCGACCATGCTCGACGCGCTGGACCAGTATTCCCTCGAAACCCAGCGTCCGGTGACCCTGCCGCTGCTGCGCGACCTGTTGCTCAAGACGGACCCCAAGAATGACTAAGCTGGCGATTTTCGACCTCGACCACACCCTGCTGCCGATCGATTCGGATTACGAATGGGGCCAGTTCCTGGTGCGCACGGGCGCGGTCGATCCGGTCGAGTTCAAGCGCCGCAACGACGATTTCTTCGAGCAGTACAAGGCCGGCACGCTCGACCCGGTCGAATACCTGGAGTTCGCGCTCGGCACGCTGGCGCGCTACCCGCGCACGCAATTGGCCGCGATGCAGGAACAGTTCATGGCCGAAGTGATCCGGCCCGCGATCCGCGATTGCGCGCGCGACCTCGTGCGCAAGCACCAGGAGGCGGGCGACCTGGTCTGCATCATCACCGCCACCAACCGCTTTGTCACCGAACCGATCGCCCGCGAGTTCGGCGTCGAACACCTGCTGGCGGCCGAGCCGGAGATCGACGAACAGGGCAACCTGACCGGGCGCCTGCTCGGACCGCACACCTCCGGCGCCGGCAAGGTCACGCACATGCACGCATGGCTGGAGCGTCTCGGCCACGAGTTCGGGCAGTTCGAAAGCACCCATTTCTACAGCGATTCGCACAACGATATCCCGTTGTTATCCGTCGTCAGCCACCCTGTCGCGACCAACCCCAACGCGGCGCTCATGCGCCACGCACAGGCGCAGGGCTGGCCTTTACTTCATCTGTTCAATGATTAAAAAATTCATCCGCAAAATCCTCGGCAAAAAAGAGGGAGCCAACGGCAACACCGAGCCCGTCGTGCTCGGGCCCGGGCAGCACAAGATCGACCCCAAGCTGGTGTCGTCGAATGCGCTGCGCGTGACCCAGACCTTGCAGGATGCGGGCTATGAAGCATTCGTGGTGGGCGGCGCGGTGCGCGACCTGCTGCTGGGCGTGAAGCCCAAGGATTTCGATATCGCGACCAACGCGACGCCCGAGCAGGTCAAGCGCCTGTTCCGCCGCGCTTTCATCATCGGCAAGCGCTTCCAGATCGTGCACGTGATGTTCGGACAGGACCTGCTGGAAGTGACGACCTTCCGCGGCGCCTCGCAGGACAACGCCCCCAAGGACGAGCATGGACGCGTCCTGCGCGACAATAACTTCGGTCCGCAGCACGAGGATGCGGCGCGGCGCGACTTCACCATCAACGCGATGTACTACAACCCTGCCACGCAGGAAGTGCTGGACTACCACGGCGGCATCGAGGACATCGCCTCCAAACAGCTGCGCATCATCGGCCAGCCGGAAGCCCGCTACCGCGAAGATCCCGTGCGCATGCTGCGCGTGGTGCGCTTCGCCGCCAAGCTGCAGTTCACGATCGAGCCTGCCACGCGCGCGCCCATCCCCGTGATGGCGCCACTGATCAATAACGTGCCCGCCGCGCGCGTGTTCGACGAGATGCTCAAGCTGCTCATGAGCGGCCACGCGCTGGCCTGCCTCCAGCAACTGCGCAAGGAAGGCCTGCACCACGGCCTGCTGCCGCTGCTGGACGTCGTGCTGGAGCAGCCGATCAGCATGAAGTTCGTGACGCTGGCGCTGGAGTCCACCGACCGCCGCGTCATGGCCGGCAAAGGCGTCTCGCCGGGCTTCCTGTTCGCGTCGCTGCTGTGGCACCAGGTGCTGGAAAAGTGGAATGCGTACAAGGCCGCCGGCGAATCGCCGATCCCTGCCCTGCACCTGGCCGCCGACGACGTGCTGGAAGACCAGACCGAAAAGCTCGCGCTGCAGCGCCGGATCGGCTCCGACATGCGCGACATCTGGTCGATGCAGCCGCGCTTCGAGCGCCGCCAGGGCAAGGCGCCGATCAAGCTGCTGGAGAATCCGCGCTTCCGCGCAGGCTACGACTTCCTGCTGCTGCGCTGCGAATCGGGTGAACTGGACGCCGAACTGGGCGAATGGTGGACTGCCTTCTACGAGGCCGACCCGGAGCAGCGCGAGGAACTGATCGCGAACGCACCGAGCGGCAACGGCGGCGCCAAGCGCAAACGCAGTCCGCGGCGTGGTCCGCGCAGCCGCAACCGCGGCGAGAACGGCGGCGGTTCCGGCGGCTCGGGCGACGGCGGGGAATGATCGCCTACATCGGCATCGGCGCCAACCTGGGTGACGCCCGCGCCAACGTCGAGGACGCGCTGGAGCGCATCGCGCGCATGCCTCACACGATGCTGAAGGCGCGCTCGTCGCTGTACCGCACGGCGCCGATCGATTCGTCCGGCGACGATTACATCAACGCGGTTGCCTGCGTCGACACCGCGCTGGACGCGCACGGCCTGCTCGACGCCTTGCAGGCGATCGAACTGGCGCACGGGCGCGAGCGGCCCTACCGCAATGCGCCGCGCACGCTGGACCTCGACGTCCTGCTCTACGGCGACGCCATCATCGACAGCGCGCGCTTGCAGGTGCCGCATCCGCGCATGACGGCGCGCGCGTTCGTGCTTGCTCCCTTGCTCGAGATCGCGCCGCAGGCCGATATTCCCGGCGCAGGTCCCGCCGCGGCTTTCCTCGCGGGCGTCGCAGGCCAGGCGATCGAAAGGCTCGCGTGATGCTGTTCCCTCAGATTCCCGTCGTGGTGCAGACGGCCGTCCTGCTGGCACTGTCGAACATCTTCATGACCTTTGCCTGGTACGGGCACCTCAAGAACATGGCGTCCAAGCCTTGGCTCGTGGCCGCGCTGGTCAGCTGGGGCATTGCCCTGTTCGAGTACCTGCTGCAGGTTCCGGCCAACCGCATCGGGCACACCGAGCTGTCGCTGTCGCAGCTGAAGATCATGCAGGAGGCGATCACGCTGACGGTGTTCGTGCCGTTCGCGATGTTCTACATGAACCAGCCGTTCAAGCTCGACTACGTGTGGGCCGGCCTGTGCCTGATGGGCGCGGTCTACTTTATCTTCCGGTCGTAAGCAGTTTTTTGGCGGCCGCATTACACTGGCGCTTTGTTGCGCCTTTTTTATTGAACTGACGGGGGACCTATGAGCGGGTATTTGCAGGGCAAGGACATGGCGGGCGGCGACAAGCCGGTGACGCCAGCGAAACCGGTGGCCAAGGCGGTCACGGTGCCTTCCCTGAACGCCATGCGCGCGGCAGGCAGCAAGATCGCCATGCTGACCTGTTACGACGCCAGCTTCGCGTCGCTAATGGACCGCTGCGGCGTGGAAGTGCTGCTGATCGGCGATTCGCTCGG
Organism: Pseudoduganella sp. GCM10020061; assembly: GCF_042683405.1. Taxonomy (NCBI): domain Bacteria; kingdom Pseudomonadati; phylum Pseudomonadota; class Betaproteobacteria; order Burkholderiales; family Oxalobacteraceae; genus Pseudoduganella; species Pseudoduganella sp. GCM10020061. Next base: position 773,449 of record NZ_JBHUJS010000003.1, read on the forward strand.
CATGGTCTGCAGTGGCCACACCTCCACCCTGCCGGTAACGGTGGACGACATCGCGTACCACACCGCCGCAGTCGCGCGCGGGAACAGCAACGCGCTGGTGGTAGCTGACCTGCCGTTCGGCGCCTACGGCACGCCGGAGACCGCCTATGCCAACGCCGTCAAGGTGATGCAGGCCGGCGCGCAGATGGTCAAGCTGGAAGGCGGCGCGTGGCTGGCCGATACCGTGCGCTTCCTCACCGAACGCGCGGTGCCGGTGTGCGCGCACGTCGGCCTGACCCCGCAGTCGGTGCACCAGCTGGGCGGTTACAAGGTGCAGGGCAAGACCACCGAAGGCGCGGACACCATGAAGAAGGATGCGCTGGCGCTGCAGGCGGCCGGCGCGCAGCTGATCGTGCTGGAAGCGATTCCGTCCGCACTCGGCAAGGAAGTTACCGAGCTGCTGGCGATCCCCACCATCGGCATCGGCGCGGGCCCGGACTGCTCGGGCCAGGTGCTGGTCATGCACGACATGCTGGGCGTGTTCCCCGGCCGCAAAGCGCGCTTCGTGAAGAACTTCATGGAAGGGCAGACCAGTATCGAGGCAGCCGTTACCGCCTACGTCAGCGCGGTGAAGGACGGATCGTTCCCCTCTGTGGAACACTGCTTCTGAGGCGATCATGAGCGTGCGCCTGTTCCTCGCATTGTGGCCGGACGAAGCGATCCGGCAGCGGCTGACGGAGTGGCGCGACGCGTGGCGCTGGCCCAACCACGCCGCGCCGGTGGCGGACGCGAAGCTGCATCTGACGCTCAACTTCCTGGGCAGCGTGGAAGAAGAACGGCTGCCCGAACTGGTGGCAGGATTCGAGGTGCCGTTTACGCCGTTCGAGGTCGAGCTGGGAAGGCCGGTGGTATGGCACCAGTCGATCGCGGTGCTCGAGCCGCTGGCGATTCCGCCTGAACTGATCGAGCTGCATGCGCGCCTGAACGAACGCGTGGCGGCGCTTGGCCTGCCAGTCGAGGAGCGCGCCTACAAGCCGCACGTGACCATGGCGCGGCGGGCGGGCAATGCCACGCCGCCACAGGGCCTGGAAGCGCTGCGGTGGCAGGTGGATGGGTATGCGCTGGTGCAGTCCAAGCTCGGCGCCGGCGCCGAATACGGCGTTGTACGCTCGTATTCATAGGGGACATTCCCCAGCGGGGACCGTCCCCAACCTTCACACCTGGATCCAGGTGGTTTTCAGCTCGGTGTATTTGTCGAATGCGTGCAGCGACTTGTCGCGGCCATTGCCCGACTGCTTGTAGCCGCCGAACGGTACGGTGATGTCGTCGTTGTCGTACTGGTTCACGTGCACGGTGCCGGCGCGCAGCGCGCGCGCCGTGCGAATCGCTTTCGACATGTCCGCGGTCCACACCGCCGCCTGCAGGCCGTACTGCGTCGCGTTGGCCTGGCGTACCGCCTCGTCGAGGTCGGTGAACGTCAGTACCGACAGCACGGGGCCGAAAATCTCTTCCTGCGCGATCTTCATGCTGCTGTCCACGTTGTCGAACAGCGTCGGCTCGACGTAGAAGCCACCTGTGTCGAGCCGCGCCTGCGCGCCGCCGTGCAGCAGCGTGGCGCCCGACTGCTTGCCCGATTCGATGTAGCCCATCACCGTGTTCAGCTGGGTCGCATCGACGATCGCGCCCATCACCGTTTTCTCGTCCAGCGGATCCCCAGGTGCGAAGCGCGGCATCATCTTCATGGCCTTCTCGAGGAACGCGTCCTTGATCGGCGCTTCGACGAACAGGCGCGAAGGCGCATTGCAGCTCTCGCCCTGGTTGAAGTAGATCGAGCCGATCGCCGCCTTCACAGCCGCGTCGAGGTCGGGGCAGTCGGCGCACACGATATTGGCCGATTTTCCGCCCAGCTCCGTCCACGCGCGCTTGAGGTTCGACTGGCCCGCCATCTGCAGGATCTGCTTGCCGACGCGGGTCGAGCCGGTAAAGGCGATGCAGTCCACGTCCATGTGCAGGCCGAGCGCCTGCCCCGCTTCCGCTCCGTAGCCGGGCAGCACATTGAACACGCCGGCCGGAATGCCGGCCTCCAGCGCCAGCTCCGCGAGCCGCAACGCGGTCAGCGGCGACTTTTCGGACGGCTTGAGCACCAGGCTGTTGCCTGCGGCGAGCGCAGGGCCGATCTTCCACGCAGCCATGATCATCGGGTAGTTCCACGGGACGATGGCTGCCACCACGCCGACCGGCTCGCGGGTGATGAGCGCGAGGCTGTTGTCCGGCGTCGGCGCGACCTGGTCGTAGATCTTGTCGACCGCCTCGGCATACCAGCGGATGCAGTTCTGCGTGGCCGGTACGTCGACGGCACGGCTGTAGCGGATCGGCTTGCCCATGTCGAGGGTTTCGAGCAGGGCAAGCTCGTCCTGGTGCTGCATGATCAGGTCCGCGAAGCGGATCAGGATGCGCTTGCGTTCGGCCGGCGCAGCGCCGGCCCAGCGGCGGTCCTCGAAGGCGGCACGCGCGGCGGCGACAGCGGCATCCACGTCGGCAGCTTCGCAACGCGCGACTTCCGCCAGCTTGCGGCCATCGATGGGGGACAGGCAGTCGAAGCGCTTTCCCGACAGCGCGTCGACGCGTTTGCCATCGATGAAAGCGCGGCCGTCGATGGAGAGTGAGGCGGCGCGGTCGTGCCAGGTGGTAGTGGACATGGGTGTTCCTTGTGCATTTTCGATAATTTTTAAATATACCAGCGATCCCGCCATTTCAGCGGATGCGGCTACCGGAGATTCAGTAAGGGTCCCCCGCTTCCGCAGGGTGCCGGGTCATTCAAGCGGGCGGGTCGGGCCGGATTTCATGCCGGCGGCGCGGATGGCGGCATTGAGCGCGTCGATGCGCGACTGCATGGACGGGTGCGATGCGGCATAGTGGGACAGCTCGGTCAGCGCGTCCGGCTCGCCCTTCATCGATTCGAACAGCTCGGTCGCGCCGCCAGCGTGGCCATAAAGGCAATTCAGCGTGCGCAGGGCGGCGGCATCGGCCGCCTCCTCGCGGCTGCGCGAGTAGCTTGCCGCGCCAAGGTGGCCGACCGGGGCAAGCAGCTCGGTCAGGCCGGCGTCGCTCCCGAGCAGCACCGCCGACACGCCGAACAGCACGAGGCCGCGTCCCAGGCCGCGCAGGTGGTCGCGGTGCGTGATGTGCGCAAGCTCGTGGGCGAGCACGAACGCCAGCCCGTTCTCCGATTTCACTTCGTCCATCAGCCCTGAAAAGACGACGATCTGCCCGCCGGGCATGACGGCCGCATTCGGCGTTTCCGATTCCGCGAACGTGACCCGGGCCGGGGTGCGCACCCCGGCACAGGCGCGCATGCCGTCCACCATGGCCTGCAGGCGCACTTGCTGCGGCGCCGGCTTTCCCTGCGCCGGGGCCGGCGTTGAAGGCATCAGCTCGTACAGCCGGGCCTCCGTCTCGTGGCTCATGTTGTCCACCATCGCGTCGACCGCAAGCCCCAGCAGCCAGAAGCCCACCGCCGCGATCACGGCGATCACGCCCAGGATCACCACGAAATCCTTCAGCGGGTGCTCCTGCGAGACATTGTCGTTCTGCCCGGGGAGCGAAGGCTTGTATTCCATCGTTCTCAGTCGCGGTAATAGATGGCGGTGCCGTAGGCGAGCACTTCGACCGAACCGACACTGCCCGGTGCGGCGCCGGAGATCGACGAGGTTTCGATGCGCAGGTTGACGATTTCGTGCGCACCCGGGCAGCTTTCCTTCAGGCGCAGCACGGCTTCACGGCGTGCGCGGTCGATCAGGGTTTCGTGCGATTTGACTGCGCCGCCGACCAGCGAGCGCAGGGAAGCAACCGCGCGCTTGAAGTAGTCGATCGCCACCACGCAGCTGCCATGCACCAGCACGCTGCTTTCGACGCGCCGGGCCGGCTGCAGCAGGTAGCGCGACGAGGTCGATGGCAGGTGCAGCCACTCCTTCTCGCGCTGGACGATGGAACGGTAATGCCTGGCCTCTGCCGCGCGCCCGAACACGTAGCCCAGTACGATTGGAATGATCCAAATCGCAAGCGTATCAGGATCTCGAACATGAAATCAGTCCACCGTCACCGCGGTGCCGTAGACATAGATCTCCGCCGCGCCCTGCGCGACCGACGAGGTCGAGAAGCGCACGTTGACGATGGCGTTGGCGCCCATCTGCGCTGCCTGCGATTTCATGCGCTCGATCGCGTGGTCGCGCGACTCTTCCAGCAGCTCGGTGTAGCCGCGCAGTTCGCCGCCCACGATGTTCTTCAGGCCTGCCATGATGTCCCGGCCGACGTGTTTCGCGCGCACGGTGCTGCCCGACACGACGCCGTGGCAGGCACTGATCGTCTTGCCCGGGATGGTTTCGATATTCGTCATCAACATGGTGTGGTTCCTTTGCCTTGCAAAATTGCAAAGTAGTAATTTATCAGCTTTTGCTCCCCATTTTTTTGTTTCCGCCGGAATGGCGCCCTGTTTCAATTTTTTTTTGGTCCCGGCCAATGACCCTGCGGCGGTTTTCTGGGGCTATAATCGCGAATTTTTCGGACGGCAAATTTCCTGCCGCTACTTCGGCCCGGCCCCTGCGGAGCAAACACCTACATGAACGCCACCCTGATTTCTTTTGTTGCGCTGTATTTACTCGGCACCCTCGCGCTGGGCGTGTGGGCCGGCTCGCGCATCAAGAACACTGCCGACTTCGCCATCGCCGGTCGCAGCCTGCCGCTCATCATGGTGGTCACGACCACGTTCGCCACCTGGTTCGGCGCCGAAACGGTGATGGGCATCCCGGCCAAGTTCGTGCAGGGCGGCCTGTCGGCCATCGTCGAGGACCCGATCGGCGCGGGCACCTGCCTGATCCTGGTGGGCATGTTCTTCGCGGCCCGTCTGTATAAACTGAACCTGCTGACGATCGGCGACTACTACCGCCAGCGCTATGGCAAGGGCATCGAAGTGTTCTGCTCGTCCGCGATCATCCTGAGCTACCTGGGCTGGGTGGCCGCGCAGATCACCGCGCTCGGCCTCGTGTTCTCCGTGCTGACCAACGGCGCGATGTCCGAGACCGCCGGCATGATCGTGGGGACGCTGGCGGTGCTGATCTATGTGGTGGTGGGCGGCTTCCTGGCCGTGGCGCTGACCGACTTCATCCAGATGATCGTGCTGGTGGTCGGCCTGTCGGTCATCGCGTACTTCTCGGCAGACCTGGCCGGCGGCGCCGCCAACGTCCTGGCCACCGCGGACGCGAGCTCGCTGTGGAACTTCCTGCCGCCGGCGACCTTTACCGATATCGCCTTCTTCATCGGCGCGGCCGTGACCATGATGTTCGGCAGTATCCCGCAGCAGGACGTGTACCAGCGCGTGATGTCCGCCAAGGACGCGCCGACCGCGCGCACCGGCGCCGTGATCGGCGGCGCCAGCTACATCCTGTTCGCAGCGGTCCCGATGTTCATCGTGCTCGCCGCCGTCACCGTGATGGGCCAGGCCGGCCTGGACATGGCAAAGGACGACTACCAGCGCCTGCTGCCGACCTTCATCATGACCAAGATGCCGCTGATTATGCAGATCCTGTTCTTCGGCGCGCTGCTCTCGGCGATCAAGAGCACCTCGTCGGCGACGCTGCTGGCGCCGTCCACCAGCTTCGTCGAGAACATCCTGAAGAACCTCCGCCCCGGCATGACCGACAAGGAGCGCCTGTTCGCAATGCGCTGCTCGATCGTCGTGTTCGCGGCGCTGGTGCTGGTGTATGCGATCGCCATGCAGGGCACCTCGATCTATGACCTGGTGTCGAGCGCGTACCAGGTCACGCTGGTCGGCGCATTCGTGCCGCTGGTGATGGGCCTGTACTGGAAGCGCGCGACGACGCAGGGCGCCATCGTCTCGATCGCGGCGGGTGTGTTCACCTGGATCTTGTTCTTCCCGCAGGTGTCCGGCCTGGGCGAGCAGTTCCCTGGCCAGCTGGCAGGACTGCTGGCGGCATTCGCCGGCATGGCAGCGGGTTCGCTGGCGCCGCAGGTGCTCAGGAACCGCCACGAAGCGGCCGAACAACTGAAGCAAGCCAGCGCCTGACGCGGGGCTAGAGGTCCGCGAGGGTATCGTCCAGGCTCTTGCGGATCCGCTTCACCATCTCGTCGATATCATCCGTCGACATGACCAGCGGCGGCGCGACGATCATCCTGTCGCCGACCGCCCGCATGATGACGCCGTTGTTGAACATGTGCGCCCTGCACTTCATGCCCACGCCTTCGGACGGCGCGAACAGCTCGTGGTCGTGCAATCGCTCGCCCTTGCGGCGCACCAGGTTCAGCCCCGCGACCATGCCGTAGCTGTTGGCATGGCCCACCAGCGGATGCTCCGCCAGTTTTGCGAATTGCTGCTTGAGGTAAGGACCGGTGGTCTCCGCCACGCGCTCCACCAGCTTTTCCTGCACGATGATGTGCAGGTTCTCCAGGGCGGCCGCGCACGCGACCGGGTGCCCGGAGTACGTGAAGCCGTGCGCGAATTCGCCGCCTTTCGCGACCAGCACATCGCCCACGCGGTCGCCTACCAGCACGCCGCCCATCGGAACGTAGCCTGAGCTGACGCCCTTCGCGAATGTCATCAGGTCCGGACGGATGCCGAACGACGTCGACCCGAACATGGTCCCGAGCCGGCCGAAGCCGCAGATCACCTCGTCGGCAATCATCAGGATGTCGTACTTGTCGCAAATGCGCTGCACTTCCGGCCAGTAATTCGCGGGCGGAATGACCACGCCGCCGGCGCCCTGGATCGGCTCCGCGATGAAGGCGGCCACCTTGTCGGCGCCCAGCTCCACGATTTTTTCCTCCAGCGAGCGGGCCGCCATCAGCCCGAACTCTTCTTCCTCCATGCCCTTGCCGCATTCGAAGTAGTTCGGCTGCATCACGTGCACGATGCCGGGAATCGGCAGCCCGCCCTGCGCGTGCATGCCGGCCATGCCGCCCAGCGACGCTCCCGCAACGGTGCTGCCGTGGTAGGCGTTGTGGCGGCTGATGACGATGTGGCGCTCGCTGTATCCCATCAGGTCCCAGTAGCGCCGCACGATGCGCAGGTTGGTGTCGTTGCCCTCCGAGCCGGACCCCGTGAAGAACACGCGCGAGAAGCCGGGAGGCGCCAGCTCCGTCAGCCGCGTGGCCAGCTGCACCGCCGGCACATTGGTCGTGTTGAAGAAGCTGTTATAGAAGGGCAGCGTCATCATCTGCTTGTACACCGCGTCGGCGATGCTGGCGCGGCCGTAGCCCACGTTCACGCACCACAGCCCCGACATGGCGTCCAGTATCTGGTTGCCTTCCGAGTCCCATACATAGATGCCCTCGCCGCGCACGATCACGCGCGCGCCGCGGCCGGACAGCTCCAGCGAATCGGTGAATGGGTGCAGGTAGTGCGCCGAGTCGAGCTTCTGGATCGCGCGGGTGTCGAAGTTTTCCATGGACGGCTCCTTACACGTGCAGCAGCAGATGTTCGCGTTCCCAGGGACTGATGACGGTCATGAATTCCTGGTGCTCCAGCTCCTTGACCGCCGAGTACACGTCGATGAAACGCTCGCCCAGCATCTCGCGCAGCTTTTCCTCGCGGCGCAGCAGGTGCAGCGCTTCGGACAGCCCCTGCGGCAGCTCGACCTCCAGGTCATAGGCGCTGGTCTTCACCATCGGCAGCGGTTCGATCTGTTCCAGCATGCCGAGGTAGCCGCATGCCAGCGTGGTGGCCAGCGCAAGGTAGGGATTGGCGTCCGCGCCGATGATCCGGTTCTCGACGCGGCGGTCGGATGCGCCCGACACCGGCACGCGGAAACCGACCGTGCGGTTGTCCTCGCCCCACTGGATGTTGATCGGCGCGGCGGTGTGGCGCACGATGCGGCGGTAGGAATTCACGTAGGGCGCGACGATCGCCATCGCCGACGGCATATAGCGCTGCAGGCCGCCGATGTAATAGCGGAACAGGTCGGACGCAGTGCCGTCCGGATTGGAGAAGATGTTCTCGCCGGTGCGGCCGTCCACCACGCTCTGGTGCACGTGCATCGCCGACCCCGGCTCGCCGGCCATCGGCTTGGCCATGAAGGTGGCGTACATGTCGTGCTTGAGCGCGGCCTCGCGCAGCGTGCGCTTGAAGTAGAACACCTTGTCGGCCAGGCCGAGCGGCTCCCCGTGCAGGAAATTGATCTCCATCTGGCCGGCGCCGATCTCGTGGATCAGGGTGTCGACGTCGAGGTTCATCAGTTCGCAGTAGTCGTAGATGTCCTCGAACAGCGGATCGAATTCGTTGACCGCGTCGATGCTGTACACCTGGCGGCTGGTCTCGGCGCGGCCGCTGCGGCCGGCCGGCGCGCGCAGCGGCAGGTCCGGGTCGGTGTTGCGGGCGGTGAGGTAGAACTCCAGCTCCGGCGCAACGCGCGGCTCCCATCCCTTGTCGCGGTACATCTTGAGCACGCGCCGCAGCACCGAGCGCGGGGCGAAGTCGACCAGTTCGCCGTTGGCGAAGTAGCAGTCGTTGATCACCTGCCCGGTCGGGTCGGCGGCCCACGGCACCATCGTGATCGTGGTCGGGTCGGCCTTCAGGATCATGTCGCGGTCGGTGGTGGAGATCGCGTGGTCGTAACGCTCGTTGTCCACCGGCGAATTGCCGGTCACGGTCATGCCGAGGATGATCTCGGGGATGCGCATGCCGCGGTCCTCGGTGAACTTAGTGCGCGGCAGGATCTTGCCGCGCGCGACCCCGGTCAGGTCGGGGATCAGGCACTCGATTTCAGTGACCCGCTTCTCATTGAGCCACAGGTCCATGTCGGTGTAGGTGAAATTCTCGCGGATAGCCATGTTGTTCTCTCAGGGGTCTGCATTCGCGCCGGGTGCACTCGCCGGCGCACGGTGGGTTGTCGATCAGGCCGCGGAGCTAGGGTTCGCGCAGTGGGAGCATGCTCCTGTACTGGCGGCAGGCGTCGCCGAAGGCATTGAACAGCTTGCGCGAATCCTCGTTCTCCTGCGCCCGCCATTCGGGGTGCCACTGCACGCCCAGCACGAAGCCGGGCGCGGACGGGCAGGAAAACGCTTCGACCAGGCCATCCTGTGCAAACGCTTCGGCGGCCAGCGATGGCGCCAGCTGCGCGATTCCCTGGCCGTGCAGCGAGTTCACGGTGATCCGGCCCGCCTGCATGATGTCGGCCAGCTTGCCTCCGGCAGCCAGCTCGAGGGCGTGCGCGGGACCGTATTGCTCGTCCAGCGGCGCGGCCGGGTCCTCGCGGTGGTCCATCATTCCCGGCACTTCCTGCACGGCCTGGTGCAGCGTGCCGCCCAGCGCCACGTTCACTTCCTGGAAGCCGCGGCACACCGCCAGCAGCGGGATGCCGCGCTCGATCGCGGCCTTGATCAAGGGTAGCGTGGTCGCGTCCCGCGCCGGATCGCGCGGCAGCGCAGGGTTGTGCACATCCTGTCCGTAGTGGGAGGGATCGACGTTCGAAGGGGAACCGGTGAGCATCACGCCGTGCGCGACGCCCAGTACGGAATCGAGGTCGGTCGCGCTGCCCAGCGCCGGCAGGATCAAGGGCGAGCAGCGCGCGCCCTGCGCCACCGCATCCACGTATTTGAACTGGACGGTGTGGTAGGGATGGTTCCCCAGCTTGGCGGAACACGCGGTAACAAGGACGATCGGTTGGCGCATGATGTCTTCATCATATGCCAACTTGCATTATTTTGAGCGCAACGTTGCGGATAAGTACGCTAACGCGGCGTCAAGGACGGTGTCCTTGCTCTTTCTCAAGTCGGCGACCGTGGGCCGAACGAGAATGGAAGGTTGGATTCCGACGCCCACGAACGGTCGGCCGTCCGGGTAGGTGTCCTGCTTGGTGCACACGCGCGCCTGGCCGCCACCCGGCAGGCGGAAGAACAGCGGCTGGCCGGTGCTGCCGCCGGTCGGCTCGCCGATGATCGCGCCGCGTTTCATGTTATCGAAGGCCAGCGCGAAGTCCTCTGCGGCCGAGTAGGTCGCGCTGCTGGTGAGCACTGCCACCGGCCCCTTGAACAGGCGCTCGCCGTCCGCCTTCCACTGTCCTGCGCCTTCCGCGAACATCCGCGCCGGCCGGCCCCATGCGCGGAACGCCGGATGGTATTCGCGTGTCGACCATTTCGTGGTGGTGAAGGGCTTGTCGGTCAGGGTGCCGAGCACGCGGTAGCCCACGTCCGAGTTTCCGCCGCCGTTCGCTCGCACATCGATCACCAGGGCGCGCGCCTTCCGGATCTGCGGCCACGCCGCCATGAAGCCGTCCGCCGCCTGCTGGTCGCCAAAGCCGTTCAGCGCCACGTAGGCCACGCCGCCCGGCAGCATCTTCATCACGAACGGCTCGGTCCGGGGCGCGCTCTTGCGCCATTGCGACAGCGGCACGCGGGCGATGTCCGCGGTGAACCGCTTGCCGCTCTTGCCCACGAAAGTGACCTTCACCGTCTTTTCGGCGTCGCCCGACAGGAAGCTGTACGCGTGCGTGCGCCGCTCCAGGTCCTGCGGCGTGGACGCGCTCTGGTAAGGCGCGAGATCGCGCGCGATATACGCGGCCACAGGCATGCCATCCACCTCCGTCACCTCGAGGCCCGGCACGATCCCGCGCGCCTCCAGTTCGGGCGAAAACACCGATTCGACGAATACGCGGCCTTCGACCGGCATGGTACGCATCAGCGGGCGCGCCCAGACCTTGTCCCACAGCTGCTCGGGGGGATAGACGTTGGTATGGCCGTCCTGCAGCCTGGCGATCAGCTCCGTCAGCACACGGTAGTACTCCGCGGTCGAGCGCGTCGCCCGCACCTTGGGAATGTAATCGAGATAGAGCTTGTCCCAGTCGAGCTTCTTGAGCGTCGCGGTGTACACGAAGTTGTACTTCACCTCGGACCACACTTTGGACAGGCCGGCGATCTTTTCGTCTTCGGTAAGGCTTTCCGTGTACCCGGATGCCAGGGCCGGGGAGTTGTACAAGCGCGCCTCCAGCACCTGTTTCTGCCTCATCGCGTCGATCAGTCCGGGCCAGCGAGGGTCGCCCTTCAAGCTGTCGAAGTCGGTGTCGGCGGCGGTGTGTTCCGCCTCCACCCAGCCCTCTTCGATTGCGCGGGTGAGGGTGGAGATGGCGTTGTCGCGTTCACCGGCCAGCGCGAACGAACACGCAGCGTTGTACAGCAGCGCGGCATTCGGCGCCTTGTCGAACTCCTGCAGGTACAGCGATGCTGCCTGCCTGAAGTGCTTATCCTGATATGCCTTCGCGGCCTCCATTTCGGACGCATGCGACAGGGAAGCACACAGCGCAATCGCTGCGCAGGCAAGGATGTGGCGGACCATAAGTAACCCCGTGTTTTGGACCGGCGGATTCTACCTCGCCACCGGCGCGGCGTGAACAAAAAAGCTACCATATGGGTCACTGCCTTCGTGGCCGCCTTTCCGGAGAACCGCATGATCAAGCTGCACGACCCTACCCTGCTGCGCCAGCAGTGCTACATCGACGGCACATGGCTCGACGCCGACGGCGGCGCCACCATCGCCGTGCACAACCCGGCCAACGGGGAGCTGCTGGGCAGCGTGCCGCGCATGGGCGCCGCCGAAACCAGGCGGGCGATCGAGGCCGCCAGCGCCGCCTGGCCCGCGTGGCGCAAGAAAACGGGCAAGGAGCGCGCCGCAGTCCTGCGCCGCTGGCACGACCTCATGATGGAGAACCAGGAAGACCTGGCAGCGCTGATGACGCTGGAACAGGGCAAGCCGCTGGCCGAATCGAAGGGCGAGATCGCCTACGCGGCCAGCTTCCTGGAGTGGTTCGGCGAAGAGGCCAAGCGCATCAGCGGCGACACGCTGGCGTCTCCGTGGCCGGACCGCCGCATGGTCGTCACCCGCGAGCCGGTGGGCGTGTGCGCCGCGATCACGCCATGGAACTTCCCTGCCGCGATGATCACGCGGAAGGTCGGCCCTGCGCTCGCGGCGGGCTGTCCGATCGTCGTCAAGCCGGCGGAGTTGACGCCCTTCTCCGCGCTGGCGCTGGCGGTGCTGGCCGAACGCGCGGGCGTGCCGAAAGGCGTGTTCAGCGTGCTCACCGGAGACTCCAAAGCCATTGGCGGCGAAATGTGCAGCAATCCGGTGGTGCGCAAGCTGTCGTTCACCGGCTCCACCGAAGTCGGACGGATCCTGATGCAGCAGTGCGCGCCGACGATCAAGAAGCTGTCGCTGGAACTGGGCGGGAACGCGCCGTTCATCGTGTTCGACGACGCCGACCTGGATGCGGCGGTGGAAGGCGCCATCGCCTCCAAATACCGCAATACGGGACAGACCTGCGTGTGCGCGAACCGGCTCTACGTGCAGGACGGCGTGTACGAACAGTTTGCGGAAAAGCTGGCCCAGGCCGTCGGCCGCCTGAAGGTCGGCAGCGGCATGGACGAAGGCGTGACGCAGGGTCCCCTGATCGAAGAGAAGGCCGTTGCCAAGGTCGAGCAGCACATCGCGGACGCGCTGTCCAAGGGCGCGCGCCTGCTGGCGGGCGGCCAGCGCCACGCGCTGGGCCAGACCTTCTTCCAGCCGACCGTGCTGGCCGACGTCGACGCGAGCATGATGGTCGCCCGCGAAGAAACCTTCGGCCCACTGGCGCCGCTGTTCCGCTTCAAGACGGAGGAAGAAGTCGTCGCCATGGCGAACGACACCGAATTCGGCCTGGCGGCATACTTCTATGCCCGCGACATCGGGCGCGTCTGGCGCGTGGCCGATGCGCTCGAGTCGGGGATGGTGGGCGTGAATACCGGCCTGATTTCGACCGAGGTGGCGCCGTTCGGCGGCGTGAAGCAATCCGGTCTGGGCCGCGAAGGTTCAAAGTACGGAATGGATGACTACCTCGTCATCAAGTACGTCTGCATGGGAGGACTGTAGCCGGGACGGCCCGTCAGTATTCGTTGTACTTGCGGGAGCTGCCGCGCACTTTGTCGGCGGGGTACTTTTCGCGGTTGAGGACCATCTTCTCCTGCAGGGCCGCGTCGAGGTCGACGCCAAGGCGGTCGGCAATGCGGATCAGGTAGAAGAAGACGTCGGCAAGCTCGTGGCGCACTTGCCGGAGCTTGTCGTCGCCCAGTTCTGCGCCCTCTCCCGTTTGCAGCCACTGGAAGTGTTCCAGCAGCTCGGCCGCCTCCACCGACAGCGCGGCGGAGAGGTTTTTCGGGGTATGGAATTGCTCCCAGTCGCGCTCGGCGACGAAGGCGCGGACCAGTTCACGCAAACGGACCAGGTCCGCGCCGGTATCCATCAACAGCCGTAGCCGCTCAGGCGCTCCTGGGTCTTCACCGCCAGGTCGGAGGCGGCGCTCACGGTCATGCCGAGGTCGCGCAGGATGCCGTCCTGCAGGCCGTACACCCAGCCGTGCACCGACAGCTGCTGTCCGCGATCCCATGCGTCCTGCACCACCGTGGTTTGCACGGTGTTGACCACCTGCTCCATCACGTTCAATTCGACCAGCCGGTCGGCCCGTTCGCGTTCCGATTTGAGCGCGTCGCCCAGGTAGCAGTCGTGCTTCTGCGCGACGTCCTGCACATGGCGCAGCCAGTTGTCGGCCAGGCCGATACGGCGGTTGGTCAGCGCCGCATGCACGCCGCCGCAGCCGTAGTGCCCGACGATGACGATGTGCTTCACCTTCAGCACGTCCACCGCGAACTGGAGCACCGACAGGCAGTTCAGGTCCGAGTGCACCACCACGTTGGCGATGTTCCTGTGGACGAACAGCTCGCCCGGCGCCATCCCCACCAGCTCATTGGCGGGCACGCGACTGTCGGAGCAGCCGATCCACAACCACTCAGGCGACTGCTGGGCGGAGAGGTTCTTGAAAAAATCAGGATCGAGGTCAAGCTGCTGCTTCGCCCATTCCTCATTGCGCTTGAGGAGTTCGCTGGTGGTCAAGCTCATTCGAAGAAGTCCTTTACTTTGTCTTTCCAGGTTTTGCTCTGCGGGCTGTGCCTGGAGCCGCCTTCGATGGTCAGGCGCTCGAACTCGCGCAGCAGGTCCTTCTGCTTGTCGTTCAGCTTGACCGGGGTCTCCACCTGCACGTGGCAGAACAGGTCGCCCGAGAAGCCGGAACGCACGCCCTTGATGCCCTTGCCCTTGAGGCGGAAGGTCTTGCCGCTCTGGGTGCCTTCAGGGATGGTGAATGCGACCTTGCCGGTCAGCGTCGGCACTTCGATTTCGCCGCCCAGGGTAGCCTTTACGAACGAAATCGGCATCTCGCAATGCAGGTCGTCGCCTTCGCGCTGGAACACCGGGTGCGGCTTGATGTGGATCTCCACGTACAGGTCGCCCGGAGGGCCGCCGTTGGTGCCCGGTTCGCCGTTGCCGGTCGAGCGGATGCGCATGCCGTTGTCGATACCGGCAGGGATCTTCACTTCCAGGGTCTTGTTGCGCTTGATCCGGCCCGCGCCGCCGCAGGCGCCGCATGGCTCGGGGATGATCTTGCCGCTGCCGTGGCACTTCGGGCAGGTCTGCTGCACGCTGAAGAAGCCCTGCTGCATGCGCACCTGGCCATGGCCGGCGCAGGTGGTGCAGGTGACCGGCTGGGTGCCGGGCTTCGCGCCGGAACCGTGGCAGGTGTCGCACTTGTCCCACGACGGGACGCGGATGGTGGTGTCGAATCCGTGCGCGGCCTGCTCGAGGGTGATCTCGAGGTTGTAGCGCAGGTCGGCGCCGCGGTATACCTGCGGGCCCGCGCTGCGGCGGCCGCCGCCGAAGATGTCGCCGAAAATGTCGCCGAACGCGTCCGAGAAGCCGCCGCCGCCGAAGCCGCCACCGCCGCCCATGTTCGGATCGACGCCCGCGTGGCCGTAACGGTCGTAGGCCTCGCGCTTGTCGGGCGTAGTCAGCATTTCGTACGCCTCTTTGACTTCCTTGAACTTGTCCTCGGCGTCCTTGCTGTCCGGATTGCGGTCCGGATGGTACTTCATCGCCAACTTGCGGTAGGCTTTTTTGATCTCGTCCTCTGAGGCGTTCTTTGCGACGCCGAGAACTTCGTAGTAATCACGCTTTGCCATTTGTCGGCACCTTGCTTCTGACTTTTATTGCAAAAAACCGAGCCGCGAACCTGGGGGGTTGCATCGGCTCGGCGTTTCGTCATCCCAGCCTGGGCCGGGACGACGGTCTTACTTGGCGTCTTTAACTTCCTTGAACTCCGCGTCGACCACGTCGTCCTGCTCGGCACGTGCGCCGCCTGCGTCGCCACCTGGCGCCGCGCCGGCCTGCGCACCGGCGCCGGCCTGCTGCTGCGCCTGCTGGTCAGCGTACATCTTCTCGCCCAGCTTCTGCGCGGCGGTCGACAGCGCTGCCACCTTGGCGTCGATGTCGGCCTTGTCGCCCGACTTGATCGAGCCTTCCAGGTCGTTGATCGCCGCTTCGATCTTTTCCTTCTCGCCGGCTTCCAGCTTGTCGCCGTATTCGGTCAGCGACTTGCGGGTGGAGTGGATCAGGGCGTCGGCCTGGTTGCGCGCTTCCGCCAGTTCCTTGAGCTTCTTATCCTCTTCGGCATTCAGCTCGGCGTCCTTCACCATCTTCTGGATCTCTTCTTCGGACAGGCCGGAGTTCGCCTTGATGGTGATCTTGTTTTCCTTGCCGGTGGCCTTGTCCTTCGCGCCCACGTGCAGGATGCCGTTGGCGTCGATGTCGAAGGTCACTTCGATCTGCGGGGTGCCGCGTGGTGCCGGCGGGATGCCTTCGAGGTTGAACTCGCCCAGGGTCTTGTTGGCCTGCGCCATTTCACGCTCGCCCTGGTAGACCTTGATGGTCACGGCCGGCTGGTTGTCGTCGGCGGTCGAGAACACCTGCGAGAACTTGGTCGGGATCGTGGTGTTCTTGTGGATCATCTTGGTCATCACGCCGCCCAGGGTTTCGATACCCAGCGACAGCGGGGTCACGTCCAGCAGCAGCAGGTCCTTGCGCTCGCCCGACAGGACCGAGCCCTGGATCGCGGCGCCGACAGCGACTGCCTCGTCCGGGTTGACATCCTTGCGCGGATCCTTGCCGAAGAAGGCCTTGACCTTTTCCTGCACCATCGGCATGCGGGTCTGGCCGCCGACCAGGATGATCTCGTCGATCTTGGAGATGTCCACGCCCGCATCCTTCATCGCGATGCGGCAAGGCTCGATCGTGCGTGCGACCAGGTCTTCCACCAGCGCTTCCAGCTTGGCGCGGGTGATCTTCATGTTCAGGTGGACCGGCGCGCCGTTCGCCATCGCGATGTACGGCTCGTTGATCTCGGTCTGCTGTGCCGACGACAGTTCGATCTTGGCGCGCTCGGCCGATGCCTTGATACGCTGCAGCGCGATCGGGTCCTTCTTCAGGTCCAGGCCGTTGATCTTCTTGAATTCGTCGATGATGAAGTCGATCAGGCGCTGGTCGAAGTCTTCACCGCCCAGGAAGGTGTCGCCGTTGGTCGACAGCACTTCGAACTGCTTCTCGCCGTCCACGTCCGCGATCTCGATGATCGAGACGTCGAAGGTGCCGCCGCCCAGGTCATACACGGCGATCTTGTGGTCGCCCGAGCTGGCCTTGTCCAGGCCATAGGCCAGGGCTGCCGCGGTCGGCTCGTTGATGATGCGCTTGACGTCCAGGCCCGCGATGCGGCCGGCGTCCTTGGTCGCCTGGCGCTGCGAATCGTTGAAGTAGGCCGGCACGGTGATGACCGCTTCGGTGACTTCTTCGCCGAGGTAGTCTTCGGCGGTTTTCTTCATCTTGCGCAGCACTTCCGCGGACACCTGCGGCGGCGCCAGCTTCTGGTCGCGCACGCGGATCCAGGCGTCGCCATTGTCCGCCTTGACGATCTCGTAAGGCATCAGGCCGATGTCCTTCTGCACTTCCTTCTCGTCGAACTTGCGGCCGATGAGGCGCTTCACCGCGAACAGGGTGTTCTTCGGGTTGGTCACGGCCTGGCGCTTGGCCGGCGCGCCGACGATGATTTCGCCGTCGTCGAGGTAGGCGACGACGGAAGGCGTGGTACGCGCGCCTTCCGCGTTTTCAATGACCTTTGGCTGGCCGTTTTCCATGACTGCCACGCAGGAGTTGGTGGTGCCCAGGTCGATACCGATGATTCTGCCCATGATTGTTATCCTTTTATGCCTGATTTTTGATGTGTCGAATATGGTGAAAACTTTTGCGCTTTCAAGCCCCGCCGCGTCAAGCCGGCCTTATTTTGGCTGCGCAACGGTCACGATGGCTGGCCGCAGCAGGCGGTCGGCGATCGTGTAGCCCTTCTGGAGAACGCTCACAACGGTGTTCGGCTCCTGCTCGGATGGAACGAGCGAGACAGCCTGATGCTTCATCGGGTCGAGCTTGTCGCCCGGCGCCGGCATCACTTCCAGCAAGCGGTTCTTTTCGAATGCGGAGGTGAGCTGCTTCAGGGTCAGTTCCACGCCTTCCTTGAGCGACTCGATGGTCGGGGTCTCGACCTTGAGCGCCATTTCCAGGCTGTCGCGCACCGGCACCATCGACTCGGCGAAGCTCTCGATGGCAAATTTATGCGCCTTGGCGACGTCTTCCTGGGCGCGGCGGCGGATGTTCTCGCCCTCGGCCTTGGCGCGCATGAACGCATCGTGCATTTCCGCCAGCTTGGCTTCCGTCTGGGCCAGCTGTTCCTCGAGCCCCGCGTTGGCCTCGGGCGGCTGCGCTGCGGTGCTGTCCGGTTGCGTGTCCACCGGCGCTTCCTGATTTTCTTGATCTTGCATCGAAAAAACTCCTAGAATCAATGACTTAGCTATTATCAGGCGGGCAACGCCAACCTACAGCGCCCCAGATGGGGGTGCCGCGCCGATTTTCAAGGCTATTACTGCAATATTTCCGGCAGGCTCTACCGCCCAAATGTAACTGTCGTTACATTTATTACTGTCTGGACAATGCGAGGCTTCCCGCGTGGCGATATGATGGGCTATCGATAAGTCCCACCGCGAGACCCTATGGAAAACCCGACCTTCAAGCTGCACTTGCTGACTGCGGGCGTGCTGGCCTGGACGATGCTCGCCACGGCCTGTATCTGCTGGTCGGATATCGTTCTGCCCTGAGCGGACCGTCTTGCACGGTTTGCAACCCGCTATTGTAACGCACCCATGGAGACAGCTTTTTCACGCCCGAGTTCCAGCTCGGCCCGCGCCGCCTCGCGCGCGGTGTTGGACTGCACCGTCGGCCAGCCGACCAGATGCTGCTCGGCGATCTCGGCCAGGGCCGCAATCCATTCCTTCGACTCGTTCAGGCAGGGGATGTAGCTGAACTTCTCTCCGCCGGCGGCCATGAAGGCGTGGCGCACTTCCATGTCGATCTCTTCCAGCGTCTCCAGGCAGTCGGCGACAAAGCCCGGGCACATCACGTCCACGCTGCGCACGCCGTCGCGCGCCAGCTGTTCCAGCGTGGGCTGGGTGTAGGGCTGCAGCCACTCGGCCTTGCCGAAGCGCGACTGGAAGGTCACGATGTACTGGTCCGGCTGCAGCCGCAGGCGCTGCGCCAGCAGGCGCGCGGTCTTGTGGCACTCGCAGTGGTAGGGGTCGCCCAGCAGCAGCGTGCGCTTGGGCACGCCGTGGAAACTCATCACCAGCTTTTGCGCGCGGCCGTTGGCCTCCCAGTGCGCCTCCACCGATGCGGCCAGCGCGGCGATGTAGGCGTCGTGGTCATGGTAGCCGCGCACGATGCGCAGCTCGGGCAGGTTGCGCACCTTCCTGTAGTGGTCGAACACGGCGTCGGCCACCGAGGCGGTCGTGGTGCCCGAATACTGCGGGTAGGCGGGCAGGATCGCGATGCGGGTGCAGTTGTCCGCCTTGAGCTTGTCCAGCACCTCGGGGATCGACGGCGAACCGTAGCGCATCGCCATTGCGACCTCGACGCGGTGGCCGCGCTCGCCCAGCAGGCCGCGCAGCAGCATGGCCTGCTTCTGGGTATGGACCATCAGCGGCGAGCCGTCGCGGGTCCAGACCGACTCGTACTTTTTGGCGGACTGGCCGGAGCGGAACGGCAGGATCACCAGGTTCAGGATCAGCGACCAGATGGCGCGCGGGATCTCCACGACGCGCGGATCGGAGAGGAACTCCTTCAGGTAGCGGCGCACTGCCTTGGGCGTAGGCGCGTCCGGCGTGCCGAGGTTGACCAGCACGATGGCGGTGCGCTGTTCGGCGCCGTGGGTGAAGGTGGGTTCGCTGCTGAAGGCCATGTGATTGCCGGTTATGGTAAAAGCGGCATTATAGGTTTAATGTGCGCGGGCCGGGGACAGTCCCGCCGGAACAGCCCCCACCGCTCAGGATGCGAGCAGCTCGCGCGCGTGCTTGCGCGTGGTCGCGGTGATCTCGATCCCGCCCAGCATGCGCGCCACTTCTTCCACGCGCGCTTTGCTGTCCAGCACTTCGATGCGCGACACCGTCTTGCCCGTGTCGAGCGTGCCCTTGGCCACCTGGAAGTGCGCGTTCGCCTGGCTGGCCACCTGCGGCAGGTGCGTCACGCACAGCACCTGCCGGTTCTGGCCGAGGCGCTTGAGCAGGCGCCCCACGACTTCGGCCACGCCGCCGCCGATGCCGCTGTCGACTTCGTCGAAGATCAGGGTCGGCACGGTGGTCGCATTCGAGGTAATCACGGAAATCGCGAGCGAGATGCGCGCCAGCTCGCCGCCGGAGGCCACCTTGGCCAGCGGCCGCGGCGCCACGCCGGCATGCCCCGCCACCAGGAACTCGACCTGCTCGACTCCGTGCGCGGACGGCTCGCAGGGGTTGAGCGCGACCGCGAACGCGCCGCCGGTCATGTTCAGCTCCTGCATCGCGCGCGTCACTTGCGCGCCGAGGTCGCGGGCGGCTGCTGCGCGCACCGCGGACAGCTTCGCCGCCTCGTCCATGTAGGCGGCGCGCGCTTTCGCCTCCTGCTTGCGCAGGCCCTCGATGTCGCTGGCGTCGGCCAGCTGGCGCAGTTCGCCGGAGAGGCGCGCGTGCTCCTCGTGCAGTGCTTCCGGCGCCACGCGGAACTTGCGCGCGGTGCCGTGCAGCGCCTCCATGCGCGACTCGACTTCCTGCAGGCGCGCCGGATCGAGTTCGACGCGGCCCAGGTAATCGTTGAGCGCGTACACCGCCTCCTGCAGCTGGATGCGGGCCGGCTCGACGCAGTCGAGCACCGGCTTGAGGGCGGCGTCGATGTCGGCCAGCTTGGCCAGCCGGCTGTTGATGCCGTTCAGCTGCGACAGGATCGGATGGTCGGATTCGGAAATGGCCGCCAAAGCCTCCTGCGCGCCTTCCAGCAGGCTGGCCGCATGCGACAGGCGCCCGTGTTCGGCGCTGACTTCGGCCCATTCACCGGCCTTGGGAGACAGCTTGTCCAGCTCCCCCACCTGCCACTCCAGGCGCTCGCGCTCCATCAGCACGTTCTTCGCGTTGGTTTCGTACTCGTCGAGCTGGCGCGCGACGGCGCGCCAGGCGCGGTAGGCCGCGGCGACCGGTTTGACGTCGGCACCGGCCTGGTTGTCGAGCAGCGCGCGCTGCGCCTCGGGCTTGAGCAGGGACTGGTGCGCGTGCTGGCCGTGGATATCGACCAGCAGCTCGCCCAGGTCGCGCAGCTGGGTGGCAGTGGCGGCGACCCCGTTGATGAAGGCTTTCGAGCGGCCCGCATTGTCGATCACGCGGCGCAGCAGCGCCCCGCCCTCTTCCAGCGCGAACTCGTTCTCCGCCAGCCACGCCGCCGCCTCGCCGGTCGCCGCGAACTCGGCGCTGATGTCGGCCTTGGCCGCGCCCTCGCGCACCACGCTGGCGTCGCCGCGCCCGCCCAGCGCCAGCTGCAGCGCGTCGATCAGGATCGACTTGCCGGCGCCGGTCTCGCCGGTGAAGACGGTAAAGCCGCCTGGGAATTCGAGTTCGATCGCGTCGACAATGACGAAGTCGCGGATGGTAAGCGTACGCAGCATGGGTAAATCAGTATCCTTTTGTGAGCTTGCCTTCGACCGAAGGGTATTCGTTCCAGTGCAGCTTTTCGCGCAGGGTGTCGTAGTAGCTCCAGCCTTCCGGGTGCAGGAAGGTGATGGTGTCGGGCGAGCGCTGGATCAGGATCTGGTCGCCGTGCGCCAGGCTCGCGAAGGTTTGCATGTCGAAGTTGACGCTGACGTCGCGCCCGCTCACCACCTCGATCACGATATGCGAGGAATCGGGCAGCACGATCGGCCGGTTCGACAGCGCGTGCGGGGCGATCGGCACCATGCCGATGCCGTTCAGGGTCGGGTGCATCAGGGGGCCTCCGGCCGACAATGCGTAGGCCGTCGATCCGGTGGGCGTGGCGATGATCAGGCCGTCCGAGCGCTGGTTGTACATGAAGCGCTCGTCCACCGAGACCTTCAGCTCCACCATGCCGGCGCCCGCGCCGCGCGCGACCACCACGTCGTTGACGGCCAGGCCGCTGGCGATCACCGCGCCGTCGCGCACCACGCGCGCTTCCAGCAGCGTGCGCTTTTCCTCGAACGCTTGCCCGCCCAGGATCTCGCCCAGCGCGGGAAGCATGCGCTCGATCGGAATGTCGGTCATGAAGCCGAGCCGGCCCTGGTTGATGCCGACCAGCGGCACGTCGAACGGCGCCAGCTGGCGCGCGATGCCAAGCATGGTGCCGTCGCCGCCCATCACGATCATCAGGTCGGCCTGCAGCCCGATCGCCTCGATCGACAGCGCCTCCATGCCGGGCAGCCCGAGGTGGGCGGCCGTGTCGTCTTCCAGCACGATGCGGTAGCCCGCCTGTTCCAGGAACCCGATCACGCTGCGGACCGGCTCTTCGATGCCGGCGGTGTTGTGCCGGACTGCGAGCGCGATGGTCTTGTGTTTGTCGTTAGCGGGCATAAGGGTCCGTTTAGTCGGGACGATCCGGGCGGCTGTATGGATTCACAGTATAAACAAGGTGGCGCCGGATTGGCAAAGCGGCCATCCGGGTCAGCTTATCATCGGCAGCACCAGCGCGGCCAGCACGGCCACCGCCAGGCTCAATGCGTGCAGGGTGGCCAGCACGACCCAGCGCAGGAAGGTCACGATGCGCGAGCCGCCGTACACCCTGCGCATGGCGGTCGGCAGGTAGAACACCAGCCACACGCCAAGCAGGAAAGTGAGGAAGCCCCAGGGCGACAGCATCATCAGCGTGATCTGCAGGTAGGCGAAGGCGTTGGTGTGCAGCGCGAACAGGAAGTGCTCGCCGTAGCGCCGTCCGCTGCCGAGGTACAGCAGCTTGAGGTAGAAGGCGAACAGCGGCATCAGCAGCAGCATCGCATACGGCGCATAGCTGTAGAACCCGGCGGCGAATACCTTGTTTCGCTGGGCCTCCGGCAGCGCCAGGACGCTCTTCATTTTCGCGACAGGCCCGGGTCCGATGTAGTCGACCAATCCTTGCAGATCGCTGCCGTTGCGCCGGGCCTCTTCCTCCTCCTTCGATCCGGCGGCGGGCGGCCCGGACAGCGTTGCGCCATTGGCGCGCGCGGCCTGTTCCTGCCCGGTCTTGCCCGCGTCGGAGTTCACCAGGTCCACATTGCTGAGCTTCATGGTGGCGAAGAACAGGATGCTGAAGGTCAGGAAGATGCGCAGCGGGATGATGTAGCTCGCGCGCCGGCCGGCCAGGTATTCCGTGGTCAGCTTGCCCGGCTTGAACAGCATCAGCTTCAGGGTGCGCCACAGCTTGCCCTCGACGGCGATGTAATGGGTGATGAACTCGTGGATGAATTCGCGCGCGCTGGGCACATGGAGGCGGGTCTCCTGGCCGCAATTGGCACAGTAGTTCAGGTGGACGGGGGTGCCGCAGTTCAGGCATTGGGTGGCGTCGTGCATGGAGCGCTCTAATTAATTTGGCAATACACGATGGTAACGGCTTCATTGCTAAATTGCATCATCCAATTGCGCGACTGACAGTGTGGCGCGGCAGTACGATGGGGCAAAACCGATATGCTCCGGAGGAATTGGCAATGGCAACTGAAGCACGCGACCGCAGGGTCAACACGGAAGAGCGCATGCTCAACGATGGGGAGAAGCGCCTGCCGCACGAACGCGACGAAACACCCGACGGGCAGGACCAGCGTCCGCGCGGCGTCATGGAACAGGCCGCAAGCGACCTGGAACAGGGCCTGGTAGATACCGACCTGCACGGCACGCGCGGGGTGGAAAAAGCGGTCACGCCGACCGGCAACGGCCAGGCGCGCCCGACCGGCAATGCGGACAAGGACATGCGCGAACGTCCGGCCACGCACCGCGACCCGCGGGGCGCCAAGTGAAGCGTCCGCTGCTCGCGGCCTGTGCCGCCACGCTCGCCGCCGGCCTGGCCCATGCCCAGCAATACCCCACGGGCTACGGACCGAATCCGGCCCTGCCCAAGCCTGAAAAATCGCTGCTGCCCACCGTGAATGTGGCGAAAGCCGTGCCATGGCCGGAGGGAACCGCACCGGTTGCGGCAGCGGGCCTGCGCGCCACGCCTTACGCCACCGGCCTGCAGCATCCGCGCTGGGTGTACGTGCTGCCCAATGGCGACGTGCTGGTGGCCGAGACCAACCGTCCGCCCAAGGAAACCAAGGGCATCAGGGAAGCCGTGATGGGCGCCGCAATGAAGCGCGCCGGCGCAGCCGCGCCCGCCCCGCACCGCATCACCCTGCTGCGCGGCGTGGACGCCAGCGGCAGGGCGGCGCAGCGTTCGGTGCTGATCGAAGGCCTGGCATCGCCGTTCGGCATGGCGCTGGTGGGCAGCGACCTGTACGTGGCGAATGCGCACGAGCTGCTGCGATTCCCGTACAAGGAAGGCGACACCACCATCGCCGCGAAGGGAACGCGCGTGGCGGCCCTCCCCGCCGGCATCAACCATCACTGGACCAAGAGCCTGGTCGCCAGCCCGGACGGCAAGAAGCTCTACGTGGGCGTGGGCTCGAACTCGAACGTGGCCGAAAAAGGCATGGAGATCGAGGAAGGCCGCGCCGCCATCTGGGAGTTCGACCGCGCGAGCGGCAAGGGGCGGATCTTCGCGAGCGGCCTGCGCAACCCGGTCGGCATGGCATTCAACCCGCAGTCGCGCAAACTGTGGGTCGCCGTGAACGAGCGCGACGAACTGGGCAACGACCTGGTCCCCGACTATATGACGAGCGTGCGCGACGGCGGCTTCTATGGCTGGCCGTACAGCTACTTCGGCAAGAACGTGGACGAGCGCGTCAAGCCGCAGCGCCCTGACCTGGTGGCGCGCGCCATTGTGCCCGACTACGCGCTGGGTTCGCACACGGCCTCGCTCGGGCTGGCTTTCTATGACGGCAAGCTGATGCCGCAGTTCGCCAACGGCGCGCTGGTCGGACAGCATGGCTCCTGGAACCGCGACCCGCGCAGCGGCTACAAACTGATCTTCGTGCCGTTCGCGAACGGCATGCCGAGCGGCCCGCCGCAGGACCTGCTGACCGGCTTCCTGTCGCCCGACGGCGAAGCCTACGGCCGCCCGGTCGGCGTGGCGGTCGACAAGCAGGGCGCGATCCTGCTGGCCGACGACGTCGGCAATATCATCTGGCGCCTGACCCCGGCAGGCGCCAACACACCAACCCCAGCTGGAGGAAAGCAATGATCAAGAAGACAGCGAGCGCCGAATGGTCCGGCGGCATCAAGGACGGCACCGGCTTCATCTCGACCGAAACCGGTGCGCTCAACCGCCATCCCTACGGATTCAAGGCGCGCTTCGAGGACGGCCCGGGCACCAATCCGGAAGAACTGATCGGCGCCGCGCATGCGGGCTGCTTCACGATGGCGCTGTCGGGCAAGCTGGGCGAAGCCGGCATGACCGCGACCAGGCTGAGCACCAAGGCCACTGTCTCGCTTGAGAAGTCCGATGGGGGCTTTACCATCACTGCCGTCCATCTCGAACTCGATGCGGAGATTCCGGGCGCCGACCAGGCGAAGTTCGACGCCGCGGTGAAGGACGCCAAGGAGAACTGCCCTGTTTCCAAGCTACTGAAGGCAAATATCACGCTCGACGCAAAGCTGCAGGCTTGACGCTACAATCCTCCTTTACCTCACGAGTACTGGAACCAAGATGCGCATTTTGCATACGATGCTGCGGGTCGGCGACCTGCAGCGTTCGATCGACTTTTACACCAAGGTGCTGGGCATGAAGCTGCTGCGCACCTCCGACAACCCTGAATACAAGTACACGCTGGCCTTCGTCGGCTACGGGAACAACCCGGAGCATGCGGAACTGGAGCTGACTTACAACTACGGCGTGGACAAGTACGAGATGGGCACCGCGTACGGTCACATCGCGATCTCGGCCGACGATATCTATGCCGCCTGCGAATCGGCGCGCGCCAACGGCGGCAACGTCACGCGCGAGCCGGGCCCGGTCAAGGGCGGCACCACCGTGATCGCGTTCATTACCGATCCCGATGGCTACAAGGTCGAGCTGATCGAGCGCAAGGACCAGGGCTCGGGCGGCGGCCTGCGCTGACAGGGTGGCGGGAAGGACTGTCCCGCGCTTCCCGGCACGCCCCGAATTTGGCGGAATCGGCCATGAATGGGGCGATTCCGCCAAAAGTCTGCGGCGAGAACCGCCCGCCCAGCAGGGATAGCCCCGGGCCTGGCGGAATCGGCCATGAATGGGCCGATTCCGACAAAACGCCTTCTGGACGGACCAATGCAAAACGGCGCCTTTCGGCGCCGTGTCGTTTGTGCGAACGTCCGGGGACAGTACTGCCCCCTTCGGTCGACGTCTTAATGCTGCAGCAGGGTGTTGATGGTCACCAGGTCGGCTTCCTTCAGCACGCCGGCGGCGGCTTTCAGGCGCAGGCCGTTGATGATGGTGTCGTAACGCGCGCGCGACAGGTTGCGGCGGGTGAGGTACAGCTGGTTCTGCGCGTTCAGCACGTCGATGTTGATACGCACGCCCACCTGGTAGCCCAGCTTGTTGGAATCGAGCGCGGACTGGCTCGAAACTTCCGCCGCTTCCAGCGCGCGCACCTGCGCCAGGCCGCTGTTCACGCTGGCGAACGCCACGCGTGCGCCTTGTGCCGCGTTACGGCGGGTCGCTTCGAGGTCGTTGCGGGCCTTGTCTTCCAGTGCGATGGCTTCACGCACGCGGCTGGTGACGGCAAAGCCGTTGAAGATCGGGACTGCCAACGTGACGCCGATGCTGTTGCTCTTCACCGTGCCGGAGCCTTCGCTCTGGCCGGGCACGCGCACGCGGTTCGCGTCAGCGATCAGGTTCGCGGTCGGGTAGTGGCCCGCGCGATTGCGCGAAATGTCGCGCTTGGCCGATTCCACGTTCAGGGTTGCGCCGATGACGGCGAAGTTCTGGGTTTCTGCCGACGACACCCACTGGTCGATCACGGCCGGCTGTGGCGGCGTGAGGGCGACGCCTGGCTTGAGCGGCGCCAGTGCGGTTGGCGCGGTGCCGATGATCGACTGCAGCGCGCTGCGCTTGTTTTCCAGGTCGGTCGCGGCGGCGAATTCCTGCGCCACGACGAGGTCATACGCGGCCTGCGCTTCGTGCGTGTCGGTGATGGTCTGGGTGCCAACCTCGAAGTTGCGCTTGGCCGATGCGAGCTGCTCGGTGGTCGCGGTCTTCTGCGCGCGGATCGACTCCAGCGTGTCTTGCGAGGCCAGCACGTCGAAGTAGGCCTGCGCCACGCGGGTGATCAGGTCCTGCTGCGCCTGTGCGAACTGCGCTTCGATGATGCCCTGGGTGAGCTTGCTCTGCTGGTAGGTCTGCCAGCTGGCCCAGTTGAACAGCGGCTGCGACAGCGACACGCCATAGCGGCGCGAGCGCGAATCGTCGTCGATCGAGCCGATGGTGAACGGCAGGCCGGTTTGTGGATTGGTGACGGTCTGGCCAACGTTCCATGGCGTGGTTTCGCTCGAGCCGCGCGAGATCGACGCCGAACCGCTGATCGATGGCAGCAGCAGAGCGCGTGCCTGCGGTACCCTCTCCATCCCCGCCTGCAGCGATGCGCGCGCGCTGGCGAAGGTCGCATCGTTGGCGAGCGCCTGCTGGTAGACCTGAAGCAGGTCCGCCGCGTGGGCGTCAAGCGAGAAAGCGCTGGCGAGCAGCACGGCGATGAGGGACTTATGCATTCTTATTCTCCGTTGGTGTCTCTAAAATTGTCAGTACTGCGGCATCGATGGGTCCACCTGGACCGCCCAGGCGTGGATCCCGCCCGTCAGGTTGATTACATCCCTAAATCCATTGCGCTCGAGGTAGTGCGCGACATGCATGCTGCGCACGCCGTGATGGCATACGCACACGATGCGCGCTTCCTCGTCCAGCTCTCCCAGTCGCACGGGAACCGAATTCATCGGCATGTGGGTCGAGCCACCGATATGGCAAGTCCCGAACTCCCACCCTTCGCGCACATCCAGCAGCACCGGGCGGGGACGGGATTCGTCTTCCAGCCAGGATTGCAGCTCGGGGGCGCTGAGGTGAAGCATCGGTCAGAACGTGAAGCGCGACGGTGCCGGCGCGGCGCGCAGCGGCTTGACGTTGGTTTCGAAAATGGAGACGGTGTCGTACGCCGTATCCGATACACGGGTGATGATGTTGACCGCCTGGACCGGTGCATGGCCGACGATCGCGGCGATGCGGCCGCCGACCTTGACCTGCTTGAGGAAGGCTTCCGGCAGCGCTTCCAGTGCGCCCGAGATGACGATCACGTCGAACGGGGCGCCGCTGGTCCAGCCGGCCGCGCCATTGCCCAGTTCCACCGTGACGTTGGACACGCCGGCCTTGGACAGGTTGGACTGCGCCAGTTCCTTCAGCGACGGCAGCAGCTCCACGGTGGTCACGTGGCGCGCCTGGTGCGCCAGCAGTGCCGCCATGTAGCCGGATCCGGCGCCGATTTCCAGCACGTTTTCGTCTTTCTTCACCTGCAGCTCCTGCAGGATGCGCGCTTCCATCTTTGGCGTGAACATGGCTTCGCCCTCGCCCAGCGGGATTTCCGTATCGGCGAAGGCCAGGCTCTTGTACGCCTCGGGGACGAACTGCTCGCGCTTGACCACCGTCAGCAGCTCGAGCACCTCCGGATCCAGGACGTTCCATGGACGGATCTGCTGTTCGATCATGTTGAAGCGTGCTTGTTCGATGTTCATGTTGATGCTCTGGGCAAAAATAAAGAATCCGATATTTTATCGTTGAAAGGCTCCAGTACGAATATCTTACTGATAAGGAGCCGCGGAAGCCCCCAAATTGCGACAGTCTGCATATTTTGGGGGCTGAAGCTGCGAAATTGCCGAGTTAGCGCCTTTTTCAGGGCTAATCGGCCTGGATGCCGCCGAGGACCATGGCGGCAAAGTTCGACAGGAAGCGCTCGGCATCCACATCGCCCTGGTCGCACGGGCCGCAGGAATGCTTCCACAGGGTCAGCATCAGCATGGGCGCGATCAGCACCTGCGTGCTGGTTTCGATGTCCGCCACGCGAAATTCCTTGCGCGCCACGCCGCGTTCGAGCACGCTGCTGAGCACACGGGTGCCCCGGACGATCACTTCCTTGCGGTAGAAGGCTGCGAGGTCGGGGAAATTGTTGGCCTCCGCCATCACCAGCTTGACGATGCCGGACGCCTTGGTGCCGCCCACCCGCTCCCACCAGCCGAACAGGATGGCGCGCAGCAGCTCGCCCGATTCGCCTTCGTACCCGGCCACGACATCTTCCGCGTCGCCGATCGCTGTTACTATACTGTCCCGCACCACGGCCTTGAACAGCTCTTCCTTGTTGGCGTAATACAAATAGAGCGTGCCCTTGGAGACGCCTGCGCGCCGCGCCACGTCTTCCAGGCGGGTGGCGGCAAAGCCGCGTTCGACAAACAGGTCGAGGGCGGCGGCCAGCAGTTCCTGCGGCCGCGCATCCTTGCGACGTTCCCAGCGGGGTGCTTTAGCGCCTGTAGGGGCAACCATGATGCGGTCCAATAAACGACTGTGTAGTTAATCAGGGCAGCGGCCGGGCTGGCGCCCTCCGCTTACTTATCTGAAATGATTGTAGCAAAGCATGCACCGGTCACGGTGACACTTTTTTAGGCGTATGGACACCAAGCTCGACTGCCGACCCGGCTGCGGCGCATGTTGCACCGCGCCCTCGATCACCAGCGCGATCCCCGGCATGCCGGATGGGAAACCGGCCGGGGTACGCTGCGTACAACTGGCCGACGACAATCGCTGCCTGATTTTTGGGCAGCCCGGGCGGCCGGCCGTCTGCGCCGGGCTGCAGCCGGCGGCGGACATGTGCGGCCCGGACCGCGAACACGCGATGATCTGGCTGGCGCAGCTCGAAAGCGCCACAGCACCTGGCTAGACAACCGAACCGGACCCGTTTCAGCGCCCGGTCCGGGAATTCGTCCGGCAAGCTCGGCCAGATTCCTTGCGTTCAGTGTGCGCTTTACAGGCAGCCGACCGGAACGCCGTCTCGCAGGATGCGGTGCGTGACGAAACAGCGCTTGGCGTCAGCTTGACCACCTCACCGGGTGCGACCTTGGCGATCGTGGCGCGGGAAGGCTTGAAGAAGGTGTATTTATTCGCAGCCGCGATGAGGTCGGCGTTTTCGAGCTTCCCGCTGGGCATAGGCGTCGATATTGTGAGTTGTGGTCACTACACGATGTGACGAGTCATCGATGGGGCGGCTCAGCATGGATCACGGCTTTCGCCGGGATGACGGGAGGCCGTTGTGCGCGGATTGGCGGGATTTTGCGTTGAAAGCGACGGAATACGGCTGGCCGGGGCTGCTGCGTGGTAAGCTTCCGGTCCGCTACGCAGTACCTCAGCCGTTCGATTTCGGTTGCACAACGACACGATTTACATGGATCTCACTCTCGCGCTTCAAGCCATCATCATGGGTCTGGTGGAGGGCTTCACCGAATTCCTGCCCATTTCGTCCACCGGCCACCTGATCCTGGCCGGCAGCCTGATCGGATTTACGGGCGAGACCGCGAAAGTGTTCGATATCGCCATCCAGGCCGGCGCGATGCTGGCGGTGATCTGGGAATACCGCGCGCGCATCGGCTCGGTCATCACGGGCCTGGGCCACGACCCCAAGGCGCAGCGCCTGGTGATCAACCTGATCGTGGCGTTCATTCCTGCGGCACTGCTGGGCCTGGTGTTCAGCGGCATGATCAAGGATGTGCTGTTCCATCCGGTACCGGTGGCGATCGCGTTCATCGTCGGCGGCATCATCATCTGGCTGGTCGAGCGCAACGGCAAGGAGCGCGAGGCGAACGCGCGCATCCAGAGCGTGGACGACATGCGCATTTCCGACGCGCTCAAAGTGGGGCTGGCGCAAGCGTTCTCGCTGATCCCCGGCACCAGCCGCTCGGGCGCGACCATCATCGGCGGCATGCTGCTGGGCCTGTCTCGCAAGGCGGCCACCGAATTCTCCTTCTTCCTCGCGATCCCGACGCTGCTGGCGGCCACCGTGTATTCGGTCATCAAGGAGCGCGAGCTGCTGACGATGTCCGACCTGCCGCTGTTCGGCATCGGCGGCCTGGCCGCGTTCGTGTCGGCATTCCTGTGCGTGCGCTGGTTACTGCGCTATATCAGCTCGCACGACTTCACGATCTTCGCCTGGTATCGTATTGTGTTTGGCATCGTCATCCTCATCACGGCCCACTACAACCTGGTTGACTGGGCGCACTAAGCCATCATGACTACCGATATCAGCGCGCGCGCGGTCCAGCAGCTGCAGACCGTGTTCGGCTATCCGGCCTTCCGGGGCCAGCAGGCCGACATCGTCGAGCACGTCGGTAGCGGCGGCGACGCGCTGGTGCTCATGCCGACCGGCGGCGGCAAATCCCTCTGCTACCAGATCCCGGCGCTGCTGCGCGACGGCGTCGGCGTGGTGATCTCGCCGCTGATCGCGCTGATGCAGGACCAGGTCGACGCGCTGGCGGAAGTGGGCGTGCGCGCCGCCTTCCTCAACTCCACCCAGACCTTCGAAGAGTCGATGCGCATCGAGCGCCAGGTGCGCATGGGCGAGCTCGATCTCGTGTACGTGGCGCCGGAACGCCTGATGACGCCGCGCTGCATGGAGCTGTTCGAGTCCTCGCGCATCGCGCTGTTCGCGATCGACGAGGCGCACTGCGTCTCGCAATGGGGCCATGACTTCCGGCCCGAATACATCAAGCTGTCGATCCTGCACGAGCGCTTCCCGGACGTGCCGCGCATCGCGCTTACCGCGACCGCGGACCAGCAGACGCGCGCCGAGATCGCGATGCGCCTGCAGCTGGAAGACGCGCGCCAGTTCGTCTCCTCGTTCGACCGCCCGAACATCCGCTACCTGATCGTCGAGAAGACCAACGGCCGCAAGCAGCTGCTCGACTTCATCACCGGCGAGCACGGCGACGACGCGGGCATCGTGTACTGCCTGTCGCGCAAGAAGGTGGAGGAGACCGCGGAGTTCCTGCAGCAGAACGGCATCCGCGCCCTGCCCTACCACGCCGGCATGGACCACGCGAAGCGCGCGGCCAACCAGTCGAAGTTCCTGCGCGAAGAGAGCATCGTGATGGTCGCGACCATCGCCTTTGGCATGGGCATCGACAAGCCGGACGTGCGTTTCGTCGCCCACCTGGACCTGCCCAAGTCGATCGAGGGCTATTACCAGGAGACCGGGCGCGCGGGCCGCGACGGACAACCGGCCACTGCGTGGATGGCGTATGGCCTGCAGGACGTGGTGCTGCAGCGGCGCATGATCGACGAGTCGGAGGCCGACGAAACCTTCAAGCGCGTGCTGTCGATGAAGCTCGATGCGATGCTCGGCTTGTGCGAGACGCTGAACTGCCGCCGCATGCGCCTGCTCGGCTACTTCGGCGAATCGTCCGGCCCGTGCGGCAACTGCGATACCTGCCTGATGCCGCCGGTGTCGTTCGACGGCACGGTGCCAATCCAGAAGCTGCTCTCGACGATCTACCGCGTGGACCAGCGCTTCGCCGCCGGGCATGTGATCGATGTGCTGCGCGGCGTGGAAAGCGAGCGCATTCGCCAGTGGCATCACGACCAGCTATCGGTGTTCGCGATCGGCGCCGACCGCAGCGAGCAGGAATGGCGCGCGATCCTGCGCCAGGCCATCGCGCTCGGGCTGGTGACGGTGGACCACGAACAATTCAGTTCGCTGCGCCTGACCGATGCGGCGCGGCCTGTGCTCAAGGGCGGACAGAAGGTGCAGCTGCGCCAGTACCAGAAACCGGTGAAGCAGAAGCGCCAGGCGGCGCCGAAGGGATATACCGAGACCGACCTGTCCCCGGCGGAGCAGGCCATCTTCGACAAGCTGCGCTGGTGGCGGGTGGAGACGGCGCGCGCGCACAATGTGCCGGCGTACGTGGTGTTCCAGGATGCGACGCTGCGCGAGATCGCCAAGGCCAAGCCGGCGTCGCTGGGCGACCTGCGCTTTGTGACCGGCGTCGGCGACAAGAAGCTCGCCTCCTACGGCGACGAAATCATCTCCCTCATCGCCGACATGGCGTAAGCGGCCGCCGCTTCAGGACAGCACCGCGGCTTGCGCTTCGATCCTGGCCGACAGTGCCGAGCCGCGCCGGTGCAGGAATTCGAGCAGCAGTGAGCGATAGCGCGGTTGCACGGCGTCGCGGACAGAGGGCCGCGACGCAAGGGCCTTCCGCCATGCGAGCGTTTTCGGCAATCCGTCAAAGAAGCCGAAGCCGGCCAGCTCGTCAAACACGTCGAAGTAGCGGAACACGGGGCCGAACACGGCGTCCACGAGGCCGAACCGGGCTCCGGCGAAGAAGGGGCCTTCGCGCAGCTGTGCCTCGACCTGCTCCAGCCGCGAGCGGATCAGGGCGGCCTGCGATGCCAGTGCCGCCTCGTCGCTGGCGTTGTAGAAGCCGCCAATCGCGTTCAGCAGCGCGGAACCGAACTCCATCCACGCACGTTGCCGGGCACGCTCGAGCGGGGCCTCGGGATGCAGGCGCGGCGCCAGTGTCTCGTCGAGGTACTCGCAGATGACTGCCGATTCGAAGACCGGTTCATCATCGACCAGCAGGACGGGCGTCTTGCCGAGCGGCGAGCAGGCGAGGAACCAGGCTGGCTTGTTCGCAAGGTCGACGTCGACGCGTTCGAAGGCGACGCCCTTTTCCGTCAGCACGATGACGGCGCGCTGCACGTACGGGCACAGTACATGGCTGACCAGGGTGAAACGTGGTTTCGTCGGGCCTGCTCCGGGGGTGGTATGGGATTGTGGGAGGTTCATGGCATTTTTCCGTTCAAGTGGGATGCCATCTATCGTAGAATTGCAGGCACGCAATTGGAATAGGCGTTTTCACACTCCATGTCTGCAGAACTGCAATACCGAATGAGCGCCGGCGACCTGGAGGTCGTGCTGGCCCTGGTGCGCGCGGGGAACCTGGCCGGCGCCGGCGAACGGCTTGGTGTCGATGCATCCACGGTGTTCCGTGCGATCGGCCGGATCGAGCGCGGGATCGGCCAGCGGCTGTTCAACCGCTCGCGGGCCGGCTACCAGGCGTCCGAACTGGCGCAGGTCCTGGCAGAGCATGCGGAACAGGTGGAAACCCGCCTGGAACAGGCGAGGTCGGCGGCGCAGTCCGCCACGGAGCAGGTGACGGGCACGGTCAGGATTACCACGACGGATACCATCCTGCACGGACTGGTCGCCCCTGCCTTGCGCACGCTCGATGCGGTTCACCCGCTGCTGGCGTATGAACTGCACACCGGTAACGAGGTCACCAGCCTGACCCGGCGCGACGCCGATATCGCGGTGCGCGCCACCAAACGGCCGCCCCAACACCTGGTGGGCAAGCACCTCGGCCCCATCCGGGTAGCGCTGTTCGCGGCACGGCATGGGCCCATTCAAAGCTATCGGGAAGTCGAGTCGGGCCAGGCGGCCTGGATCGCGCCGGACGACGCGCTGCCCGACCACCCGTCCGTGGTCTGGCGCAAGCGCCGCCATCCAAAGGCGGTCACCCGGTATCGGGTCAACAGTATCCTGACGGTGATGGAATTGACAGCTGCAGGTCTCGGCGTGGGCGTCCTGCCGCTGTTCCTGGCGCAATCACGCACCGACCTGGTCCAGCTGACCGACGTTATCGACGAATGCCAGACCGAGCTGTGGCTGCTCACGCATCCCGAGGCCCGGCACCTGCGACGGGTGTCCGCCGTGTACCGGCATTTGTCGGAGACGCTATCTCTGTGACTAGTCACCGCCCGACGGGGCGTGGCGCGCCGTGCCGTGCACAGCCTGGTCGCGCTAGCGCTTGGTGAAGACCAGGTCCCACACGCCGTGGCCCAGCTTGATGCCACGGTTCTCGAACTTGGTCAGCGGACGATACGCCGGCTGCGGCGCGTAGCCCTCGGCCGTGTTCTGCAGCGCAGGCTCGGCGCTCAGCACTTCCAGCATCTGCACCGCATAGTCTTCCCAATCGGTGGCGAGGTGGATATAGCCGCCGGTCTCCAGCTTGTCGCACAGCTTCTTCACGAACGGCCCCTGGATCAGGCGGCGCTTGTTGTGGCGCGCCTTGTGCCACGGGTCCGGGAAGAATACGTGCACGCCGGCCAGCGAGCCGTCGGCGATCATGTGGTCGAGCACCTCGACCGCATCGTGCTGGATCGCACGCAGGTTCGTGACGCCCTCTTCGCCGATCTGCTTGAGCAGGCTGCCCACGCCAGGCGTGTGCACTTCGACGCCGATGAAGTCCTTCTCCGGCATCTCTTTGGCGATGTGAATCGTGGTGTTGCCCATCCCGAAGCCAATCTCGAGGATCACCGGCGCCTTGCGGCCGAACACCGCGGCGGTGTCGAGCGGCGCTTTCGCGTATTCGACCAGGTACTTCGGACCCAGCTCTTCCAGCGCGCGAGCCTGCGCGGTAGACAGGCGGCCAGCGCGGGTGACGAAACTGCGGATGCGGTGTTCGGTCGGGTCGTACAGCATCGGACGGCCCTGGCCGTTGGTTGGGGTATCGGAAGACATGGGTATTTTCAGGAAGCGAAACGGGCAAAGCCGGGCCCTGCGGCCGGGGCGCCATTATAGCGCAACGCCCCGGCGCGCTTCCCGCGAGCTAACTCAAGTGGCAAGTCTCGACGTGGCCGGACAATGGCAAAAATCTCTTCTCCGCCATCACCATGACCATGCATCCGCTCAAGAACGACGAATCAGACAATTCCGACCCAGACGTAACGCGTGCGGGCTTTGACGGAGGTGGGGGTGGGGGCTACGATGGTTCCATGAGAGAGCGCATCACAAAATTGGAGGCATTCGCGGCGGATGCGATGAAGCGTTTCGATGGTATCGATGCACGCTTCGATCGCGTCGAGGCTCGGCTGGATACACTAAGCCAGCAGCTGCACGACTATCGCATTGAGACAAAGCATGACATCGATAACGCCGTCAGGTGGATCGTCGGCGTCATCCTGGCCGTCAGCATGGCCGCGATCACCATCGTCACGTTCGTGCTGAACCACGCGACACCCAGGACGATGCCACCCGCCCAACAGCTACAGCCGATCATTATCTATGCATCGGTACCGTCCGGAACGCAGGCGCGATCCACCGCCCCGGCACAGCCGTAAGCACTTACTTCGCTGCGAGCTGCGCGGGGCCGAGCGGCACGGCGCGCACGGCAACGAATTCCCAATCGTCACCGGCCGGCCGAATGAGGGCGAAGGTGAAGAACTCGCGCACCACCCGCTTGCCATTCGCGCCATCCGGCATCTCGAGGAAGACCGCGCTGTCGGTGGCATACATATCTCCCAGCTTTTCGATGCGGCGCACGACCGTGCGGTGCGTCATCCCATGGGGCAGGCCTTTGAACGAGTTGGTGTAGAAGGCGCCGAGCTGGTCCTTGCCGGTCAGTTGCTGGGTGCCGCCGATGGTTGCCGTCGCGTCGCTGGCGAAGCGAGACGTCATGGCCGCCACGTCGCGGCGGTTCCAGGCATCGTCCGCGGCATCTGCCACTTTTTGCAGCGTGCGCGCCAGCTCCGGGGCGACGGCACCGGACTGGGCGGCGGCCGGGTTGGCGCCGGCGAATGCCGCAAACGCTGCGCCAGCGACCAGGATACGGCTGAAAAGCTTGAACTTGGACACGTTACTTCTCCTGTTTGAAATGTGATGAGTACCGCCTTCCGGCGACCGGGGACGGATGAGTTGTTGCTAGAATCGGTAGTTTTCTGAATTCGGCCAACCAGCGCCAGCGTGGTTTCGCCAACCGACCGGTTTATTCGCAGGAGCACCAGCATATGCAGTTCACGAAGCGTGAATTCGATCTGTCCCGCGCGCTGTTCCAGCTCGCGGCTGCCGTCGTGCTCGGCGCTGTCTGTGCGGTGATCGGCCCGTTCGGCACCTACCAGGACCTGGGAACGGGCGCCCGATATGCATACTGGATTGGGCTCGTCCTGTTCGGCGCCGTCAGCATCGTGATCGCGGCGCACGCGCTTGCCGCGCTGCGGATCAAGATGCGCCAGTCCGTTCGCATTGCCGTGATCACGCTCGCGTCGGCCGTGCCGACCACGTTTGCGGTGGGATGGGCGGAGTCGCTCACGCGCCTGTCGAAGCCGATACCGCTGGAAGTCATCCCGCGCCTCTATGGCAGCGTGGCGCTGATCCAGCTCCTGATCGTATTGTTCCTGATGCGCCAGCGGCCTTCGGCGCATTCGCTCCTGCTGACAACGCCGCCGGCCGAGGCGCAGCCGGAGATGCCCGTGCAGCCGGAAGCGCCCCCTGCCGGCATCCGTCCGCAGCCTTTCATGGCGCGCATTCCGTCGCACCTGGGGAAAGAGCTGCTCGCCTTGGGCGCCGAGGACCACTACCTGCGTGTCATTACGCCGGCGGGATCGGACCTGATCCTGATGCGGCTGGGCGATGCCCTCAAGGAGCTGGACGAGTCGACCGGCCTGCAGGTACATCGGAGCTGGTGGGTGGCGCACGATGCCGTCAGGACGATCCGGCGCGACGGCGCAAAGCTGACGCTCGTCCTGTCAGACGGCCTGGAGGTGCCGGTGAGCCGGACCTATTCGGCCGCCGTGCGTACGGCGGAATGGCCGGCGCTGGGCCCGGCCTAGCCGCCGGGCAGGAGGTCAGTCGCGGAACAGGTGGGCAAACTTCCGGCTCACCACCAGCTTCTCGTCGCAGCCGCGCAGCAGCACCTGCAGGCGTTCGGCATCGACCCGTTCGGCAGCGGCGATCGCATTCACGTTGACCAGCGTGCCGCGATGGATCTGCCAGAACTTGTCCGGATCGAGCCCGCCCAGCAGGTCTTTCAGCGGAATGCGCACCAGCGCCTCCGAGCCCTCCAGCACCACGCGCGTGTACTTGGTATCCGACTGGAAGAACAGCACGTCGTTCACGTCGATCAGGCGGATCTGCTTACCGACGTTCGCCTTGATCCACTTCATCCGCTCGCGCTGCGCGCCCGGGATCGCGGACTTCAGCTGGCGCAGGATGTCGCCCAGGTCTTCCGGAGGCCGGTCCAGCTTTTCGCGGATGCGCGAGACCGCCCTGCCCAGCCGGTCGGCCTGCACGGGTTTCAGCAGATAGTCGACCGCGCCCGCGTCGAATGCTTCGACCGCGTACTGGTCATACGCGGTGACAAAGACCACATGCGCCGACTTGCCGATGCGCTCCGCCACTTCGAGCCCGGACAGCCCGGGCATGCGGATGTCGAGGAAGACCACTTCCGGCTCGTGTTCAAGGAAGCCATCCCACGCGTCGTTGCCGTTTTCCGCTACCTGCACGACCCGCGCGTCGGGCCAGCTTACCTCCAGCATCGCCAGCAGGCGCTCGCGCATCAGCGGTTCGTCTTCCGCGACCAGTACCGTCGTCATGCCGCCACCTTGTGTTCTATCTGCGCGGGGATCAGGATATCCGCGACGAAGCCGTTGCCATGCCCGTCGTGCAGCTCCAGCGCAGCCGCATCGCCGTGCGCCAGCTGCAGGCGGCGCCGCACGTTTTCCAGTCCGTTGCCGCCACCGGGCAGCGCGTTCATCCCGATGCCGGTGTCCTCCACACGGATCCTGATGCGGTCACCTTCGTGATGGGCCGATACCGTCACGTCGCCACCGCGCAGCGAAGGCTCGATGCCGTGCTTGATCGCATTCTCGACCAGCGTCAGCAGGATCATGCTGGGCACGCTCACGGCGGCAAGCGGCTCCGGCAACGATACCGAAAACGTCAGCCGATCGCCCAGCCGTGTCTTCATCACCTTCAGGTAGGACTCGACCAGCGCGAATTCGGAGGACAGCAGCACCTGGTCGCTGCGCATCTCCGTCATGCTCGCGCGGAGGAAGTCGATCAGGTTCGCGGTCAGTTCGGCAGCGCGCGGCGCGCCCTGCTCGGCCAGCTGCTGCACGGCGCCGAGCGTATTGAACAGGAAGTGCGGCTCGATCTGGGCGCGCAGGAGGCGCAGCTGGGACTCGCTTACCTCGCGTCCGAGCCGCTCGCGCTCCGCTTCAGCCTGCAGCTGCTGCGCTTCCATCTCCGACTGGCGCACCCTGATCCAGGTAAGCAGCAGCAGGAGCACCGACATCGCGGCTCCTGTGGTCACGCCGACGCGCAGGGCAACCATCGGAAGCTCGCCAATGATGTAGTCGATTGGCTTGCCCTTGCCGATCATTGCGGCGCTGGCTCCCACCAGCGCGCCGAGCGTCGCGCAACCGACAATGATGGCCACCAGTTTGAATTTATGCCTGGCCATCCGGCGCGAGTTGAACCAGACGCCCAGGAAGCCCATGAGCAGACCGAACCCGAACACGTTCCCGACCACGAGCCCTTCCACCAGATCGAATTCCTTCTTGAGACCCAGCTGCAGCAGGACGCCGCAAAGGCTGAACAGCAGCGCAAACTTCGCCACGGCGATGTAGAGCGTGCGGCCCTGGTACTTGATCGAGAACGCGCGCAGCTGCTGCCGCTCGACCGGGGACAGCTCGGCCAGCTTCTCGGCGACATAGCGGCGATATCCCGGTGCCGTTTTCGCGGCGAGCGATGGATCCGCCAGCACGTCAAGCTGCTCCTGCTCCCAGTCGTTGTACCACTTGGCGATGCGATTCCACATGTCCGGCTCCTTTTCATCCATAAATATATGTCATGGATGCAGTCTAGGGCCGGGAAATCGATGGAAACAGCGACAGGCGACGAGATACGAAACCACGTACGCGAACGACGAAATGAAATATTGGTGCGTCGAGCTTAGATTCTTGGCAATATGATGATTCTCAACCTTTGCGGATCACGACATGAAATCTCCACTGGCGATACTGTTTGCCGGCCTTGCATTCAGCACGCAGGCCCATGCCGCTCCGGATCTAACGGAAGACGTCCGGGCGCGAATTGCGAATGCGGTGGAGAGGTATGCCAGCGCGATCGCGTGCGCGGGAGTCAAGGTACAGCCTGGGAACGTCTATCTCATGGACCCGGGCAGGCTGGACGACCGGCTGCCCAAATATGCGGTGTTATGGACGGGCGATATCCGATGCCAGGGAGGTTCGGGAACGGAAGCCACACACCTGGCGATCGCCACGGTCAATACGGGGCAATATGTGGTGCAGCCCGAATTGTCATCGCCCGTCATTCGATTCGATAGCCCGGTCCGGTTTGTCACCCGAGTGGTGAGCGTCGCATCCGACACGCTTGTCCTGGAAGGCAAAGAATATGCGCCGGCGGACCCTCGAAGTAATCCCTCCGTGCCGGTACGCTTCACTTTGCGTGCCGACCGCGACGGCCATTGGAAGCTGACGGACAAAATTCATCTCGATAAGGTGACTGACGCGCATGGCAATCATTGATCTCTTCAGCCGCACTCCTTCCCCGGAAAAGTTCGCACAACTATTGATGACGGCTGCCCAAAAAAGCGGCGTCAGCAAACCAATGCAATTTGACGCCGATGACTTCCGCATCCTGGTCGGCGGTGCGGACCAGGTAGTTAACCTGCACAACCTGTATCGCGAATATGTCGCGGCACCGAAACACGAGCGCGACGCACTGTTGGCGAAATGTGCCTCTTTATTCGTTACCGAAGAAGTGCCCAGCAGTTTCGAAGATGTGAAAGACCGTTTGATGCCGCTGGTGCGAGCCCGCGGATATTGCGAATACCTGAGGCTTACCCAACTGGCATCGAAGTCCGAAGCTAGCCCGCTTACCGTATTCGAACCATTCAGCAGTGATGCCGTCCTGATGCTTGCAATCGATTCTGAACAGTCAATGTCGATGGTCACCACCGACAACTTGCGCGCATGGGGTATGTCGTTCGGCGAAGTCATGGCTACCGCGACGGACAACCTGCGCGACGTCACGGTCGATTCACTCGCAGAGATAATTCCTGGGGTGTTTGTGAGCGATTGGAACGATGCCTACGACTCTTCCAGGATTCTTCTGCCTGACCTCGCGTTTCGGATGTTCGCCGCTCCAGTCGCAATGGTACCGACTCGCGGACGTCTTTTGCTCACCTCCCGCCATAATCCCACGGGCATGCTGGCCATGATCGACCTCGCCATGCAGTGCGCCGAAGAGGAGGAGCGGACCGTGTCAGCAGTGATGTACGAGTTTGGCGAGCATGGTCCGGTGGAGTTTGCTCCTGAAGAACCTGTCGTGATGGCGAAACTCGAAAGCTTGAGGCGACAGTATTTGCTCGAAGACTACGGAGTGCAGTCCAAGCTGCTGGATCAAATCCATGAACAGCAGGACATCGATATTTTTGTCGCCACCTATATGCTTATCGAAAATAGCCGAACGGGAGAACAATATAGCTTGAGCACCTGGGCGAAGGACGTTGATTCGCTTCTCCCCAGGACGGACAGAATCGTGCTCGGCGCTCTCGGCGAAGAGCCGCGGATCGAAGTGCGCTGGGACGATCTTGTCCGGATTGCAGGCGAGCTCATGGTGCTCCAGCCAGAGGCGTATCCGGCCCGGTACAGGGTCGAACAGTTTCCGGGCGACGAACAACTACGCGCATTGAAGCAATGCGCTGTAGGCCTCAATTGAGGCCGTAGACAAAAACGTGCACATGGAGCGGGTGAAGGGAATCGAACCCTCGTCGTAAGCTTGGGAAGCTTCTGCTCTACCATTGAGCTACACCCGCCTTGCAACCGCATTCTACGCGCGCTTTGTTCAGATTGGCAATCCATGGGCTGGCGTTGGATGACCCTGGTCTAGCGACGCCAGCCCTTCCCTTACTCCGGGTCTTCCACCGAATAGCCTTTTGCCCGCAGGGCTGACAGGTACCCGTCCGGTGCAAGGATATGTTTCAGCGACAGCACGGCAAACGTCGATTTGTTTTGTGCCAGCGATCTCTCGACATTCGCGATCCACAGGTCCTGCATGCGCTTGTCGATATCCTTGAAGCCGGGCTGGTTCTTCAGGACGGAACTGGACAGGATCGCCGCCGTACAGGCGGTGTCGCGATCGGCAAAGTCGAGCTTTCGGATCACGTCGACATGGCCTTTCGCCCACGCATTGGCGCGCGTGCGCATGGCGTCGATGTCGTTCTCCAGCTGGTCCATCGTCTTTGTGAAGCACGAGATGTCTTCCAGCGAGCTTTTCTTGAACTCCCTGACCAGCTTGACCGGGCTATCCACAGGAATCTTGATTTCGCTGCTCGTGACTTTCAGCCCGTGCTGCTTCACGAGTTTGTTGATCGTTTCGCGCACGGACCGGCTGTTTTCGAGACCAGCCTTTTCGAGAGCGGCGCTGTGAAGGCGTGACGCCAGCAGGAGTGGGCGCATGCGCTCCAGTCCATCCTTCTTGTAGAGATATTTGTCGCGTAGCGTCAGCCAGCGCTGGTACACATCGGGGGCCAGCACGTCGCTCAGGGTCTGCTTTTCCGGCAGGTCGTTGATACCGAAGGCGAATGGGAGGATCGTGGCCATGCGCAGCAGCCCGATATCGGGCGTTGCCATTGGCGGGGAAAGGAATTCCTGGGATTGCGCGAGGATCGCTTCGACTTCATGCGAGCGCCATTCCATCTTGACCGGCAAGGGCGAGTAGGTGCCGAACACCCACAGCACGTGGTCGCCTTTGGACACCTTCCACAAGCCCGGACCGGGACGCTGGCCGACGACGCGGATCGTCTCGCCGCTGTCAGGCGCTACCGGTTCCGGTTCGCTTTGCGACATCGCGGGCAAGGCCATTGCCATCGCGAAGAACCCGGCAAACAAGCGTTTCAGCATTTCGTTATCTTTCCGTCGTGGAGGTGACGGAAAGATAACGATTGTTACTTAAACAATGCTGAAGTTGAACACTTATTTCTTCTTCCGGGCGGCGAGGATGCGCTTTGCTTCGGCGAGTGGCCTGGCTTCCTCCGGGTTGGCGGGATCGGCCAGCGAGACATACTTTTCCAACGCCTCGTAAATGCCAGCACGCTTGCCCACCTTGTCGAGCAACCAGGCCCGCATGAACCATGCGAAGGCATACGAGGGATGTTCCTTGTTCAGAAGTTCGGCATACTCCAGCGCCTTGGCATGCCTGGCCAGCCTCATCGTCACTTCGAACGCGCCACGCAGCCCCTCTTCGCGCGTCTCCTTGAAATCGAGCAGCGCGGCATAGGCTTTCTCGGCTTCGGGCCAGCGTTGCAGCTCAAAGTACGCATGGGCCAGCATGCTCCTGACTCCCGAGTCCGACGCCTCCATGCGCGCTGCCTTCTCCAATGCCGGCAGCGACCATTCGGCCTGGCCGGAATAAAGCAGGGTGCGGCCCTTCTCGCGCGTGATCCACCGGTCGTCGTCGAAGAACCGGCCCACCATCAACAGGTAGACCAGCTTGGTCCACTCGTCGATCTCGGCGGTCGTCATGCTGCGCGCCAGCGTTTCATGGACCCCGAAAAAGGTCGAGCGCTGTGCTGCGGGCAGCAGGAATTCGATCTTTTCCTTGTGCTTGGGATGTTCGATGACCCAGGTGGCCATGTCCGATGGGATCTCGGCAAGGGTCAGCGCCAGCAGCGGGCGCTCTTTCTGGAACGGTTCCAGCTGCACCGCATAGGCCGCCATTTTCTCGTAGCTGCCGCCCCAGCGCGGACGCAGCGATCGCATCTGCGCCCCGGTCAGCCGGCGGCAGTGTTTGTCGATTGCGCTGCCCTGGTTGAATGCGCGCTCGCCCACGTCCGCGCGGCCCGCAAGGCTGGCCACTCCAATCAGCTCCTCGTGCGCGGCGAGCAGCCTTGGCTCGCGCTTCAGTGACTTCTCCAGCAGGTCGATCGCCATGTCGGCGAGGAGCGACATGCGGGCAAAGTTTGCGTCGGAGGTCTCCCTGGCCAGATTGCCCCCGCGCGCTTTCGCGGCGGCGTTCCCGTGATGGATGCCACGCGCCGCCAGCGCGAACGGGCTGTCGGGCGCATTGTCCAGCCACCGCTTGGTGACGTCGTTCGACTCCTGCAGGCCATCGAAATCGTCGAAGCCACGGTGGATGGCTTCGCTCGGCGCATCCTTTGCGAAGTGCTTCTCGAGGTCGGCGCGATACAGCGCATCCAGCTCGGCATAGGCCTTCGCATCGAGCAGTTGCCTGACCTTGCCGATGGTGATGCGCGGGCCGTGCGCCAGCTCGCAGTGCGCCTTGGCGAGACCGGCCGGCCACTGGTTCCCGGGCAGGTCGGGGAACGCCAGGCAGCGCGCCAGCGGGTCCTTGATGGCGTCGGCCGCGCGCGCTTTTTCGAGGAAGGGCTGGAGCGCCTCAGGCGCATCCGTCAGGGGACGGATCCTGGCCGGGTTGGCTTGTGCGTGCGCTGCAAGGGACATCGCCAGCAGGATCAGGCAGGCGCGCAGCCCGCCAAGGGTTGGAACGGCGCGATCGGTCATCAGTCAGCTTCCGGAAAAGGCGATCACCAAGTGTACCTGAGGACCAGCGACTTTCGGAAACATCCCTTCGCAATGCGTGTCGATTAATCCCAGAGCGCGGGGTCGATTGTGCCGCCGCCCTGGAACACCGGCTTGCTGAAGAAGTAGCCCTGCATCAGCCCAATTCCGGCGGAGCGCAGGAAGTCGCGCTCGGCGCGTGTCTCGACACCTTCGGCCAGCACGCGCACGCCGAGGTCGCGGCACATCGCGACCATGCTCGAGACGATCACCTGGCGCGGGCGGTGCCTGTCAATGTCGCGCACCAGGTCCATGTCCAGCTTGACGATGTGCGGCTGGTATTCGGACAGCAGGTTCAGGCCTGCGTAACCGGCGCCGAAATCGTCGATGGCCGTCATGAAGCCGAAGCGGCGGTATTCCTCGAAGATGTTGACGAGGTGCTTACGATCGCGCACCTGCTCGCTTTCCGTCACCTCGAAGATGATGCGCTCGACCGGGAAGTCGTGTTCCTTCGCGGCGGCCAGCGTGGTACGCAGGCACAGGTCCGGACGATAGACGGCATTGGGCAGGAAGTTGATCGACAGGTAGCCGGGCAGTCCGAGGCGCGCGGCGCCCGCAACCGCCTTGACGCGGCAGGCCTGGTC
This sequence comes from Pseudoduganella sp. GCM10020061, assembly GCF_042683405.1. NCBI lineage: Bacteria > Pseudomonadati > Pseudomonadota > Betaproteobacteria > Burkholderiales > Oxalobacteraceae > Pseudoduganella > Pseudoduganella sp. GCM10020061. Next base: position 817,780 of record NZ_JBHUJS010000003.1, read on the forward strand.
GAATTTGTACCGGTTCTGGTCATTGACCTGCGAGAGCACGCTGTAGGCCGACTCGCCGTTCGGACCGCGCACCAGCGCTTCGTGGCCGAAGATCGTGCGCGTGGCGACGTCGACGATCGGCTGGTACGCGAATTCGAATTCGATATCGAGTTCGATGCCGTTGCGGCAGCCTGCGCAGGGCGCGTGGCCGGCTTCTGCAATCAGAGCGGCAGGGAACACGGTGATCGAAGATGGAGCTGGGGATAGGGATGGGGTCATGGCGGAGGGCCGTCCGGTGTTGTCGACGGAGAAGTGTACATGACCTGCGGCAACTGGAGAGCCCGGTTGAACAGGGCTCGCGGTGACCGGTTACGGGGCACCGAGCTGGCGGGCGCGCTCGAGGGCGACGACGATGGCGTCGAAGGCTTGTTCGCGCGCCTCCGCATCGGGCACGCGCAGCGCGAACGAAGGATGGTAGGTGGCGACCACCCAGCGGCCATCGTGCATGAACGGCTCGCCGATCGATTCCTTCAGGGTTGCGCCGGGATTGTCCAGCACTGCCTTGAGCGCGGTGCTGCCCAGCGCGACCACCACCTGCGGGCGCACGCTGGCCAGTTCTCCTTCCAGCCAGTAGCGGCACGCGTCGACCTCGCGCTGCGCCGGCGTCTTATGCATGCGGCGCTTGCCGCGCGGCTCCCACTTGAAGTGCTTGACGGCGTTGGTGACGTACAGCTTCTTGCGGTCCAGCCCCGCCCGGGCGATTGCGCGCTCGAGCAGCTGGCCGGCCGGTCCGACAAAGGGATGGCCGGCAATGTCCTCCTGGTCGCCCGGTTGTTCTCCCACCAGCATGATCCTGGCGCGTTTTGCGCCTTCGCCCGGCACGCCCTGCGTGGCGTTCTTCCACAGGTCGCAGCGGCGGCACTGGTCGAGCGTGGACGGCTCGTCCCGCTCCGGCTGCGCGCTTTCCGGCGCGACCGGCACCGTGCGGCCCTTGCGCTGGCCCACCGCCTGCGCCTGGCCGGTGCGGCGGGCGCCGTTGGCGGCTTCGGTCACCATGGCCGGGACGATCGCGCCCTCGGGCAGGTTCTTCCAGAAGCGCGACGGGATGTGTCCCTGCATGACCTGGGTGTTCAGGCGCGCGGGGTTGAAGATACTGCGGTAGTAGGTCAGCCACAGCGCCTCGCCTGCGTCCTCGATGGCGGCGGCGCCGGTCAGTAGCGGGCCGGTGGAATGCAGCGTGGTGCCGTCCCACATCACCGTGGCGGCGGGCGTGGCGATCATCCAGGTGGCGCCGCCCATACGGTGGCGGAAGTGTTCGGCAACCTGCGGCAGCACGTCGTGCTGCGGTTCGAACCAAGCGACGAAGCGCGGCGGTCCGGCCTCGGGCGCGCGCTCGCGAAAGCGCACGTAGGCATGCATGTCGTGGATCTCGCGGCTGACCGCCTTGGCCATGCCGGTCAGGCGCGCGCCATCCTCGTCGGCCGGCGAGGCGACGTCATGCTCGCCGTGCTGCCAGCGCCACAGCACGCGGTACAGAAAGGCCCAGCGGTCGGGGACGCGGCAGCAGGCGGCGGTCTGTAGCAACTCCATGAGGGCGCGCGATACCTGAAGTTGGAAGGGCGGGCCGGGCGTAGCGTGTTCGACTGCGTCCCCGCGCCCTGCCGGCGCGGCCATCGCGAACAGGTCGCCGCCGCCTTCGACTTCGGTCCACTGCACCTGATGCGGCGCGATGCCGTGCGCAAGGAGGTCGCGCGCGGCGCTGCGCCAGGTGTCGAAGGAGTCGGCGAAGACCGCCCGCCCTTCCGCCACCGCGGCCGATGCGCTCATGCCGCCTTCAGCTCCGGCCACAGGTTCATCTGCTGGGGCGCATCGGCGAGCGACTGGCGCAGGGCTTCGGACGGCGTGGTGTCGCGCGCGGGGTGGTAGTCGGCCACCACGATGAACGGCGCGACTTTCTTCATGCTGCAGCGCAGGCGCGTGAGGTCGGCGTAGCGCACACGGCGCGTGCGGCGCAGTTCGACGATGCGCTTGGCGTTGCGCAGTCCGATGCCGGGCACGCGCGCGATCATCGACTGGTCGGCCAGGTTCAGGTCCATCGGGAAGTGCTCGCGGTGCGACAGCGCCCATGCCAGCTTGGGGTCGATGTCGAGCGCGAGGTTGCCACCGGAAGCCGGCAGCAGTTCGCCGGCCTGGAAGCCGTAGCTGCGCAGCAGGAAGTCGGCCTGGTACAGGCGGTGCTCGCGCAGCATCGGCGGCGGCGCCAGCGGCACCGACTTGGGGCTTTGCGGGATCGGGCTGAACGCGGAGTAGTACACGCGCTTGAGCTTGTAGCTGGTGTAGAGCGTTTCGGCGGTGGACAGGATCGTCTGGTCGTCGCTGGCGTCGGCGCCGACGATCATCTGCGTGCTCTGGCCAGCCGGCGCGAAGCGCGGGGAGCGGGGCTCGGCCTCCTTTTCATCGAGCTTGCCGCGGATCGCGCCCATCGCCAGCTTGATGGTGTGGACGCTCTTCTCGGGAGCCAGCTTCTCGACGCTGGTCTGGGTCGGCAGCTCGATGTTCACGCTGAGGCGGTCGGCGTACTTGCCGGCCGCGGCGATCAGCGCGGGATCGGCATCGGGAATGGTCTTGAGGTGGATGTAGCCGCGGAACTGGTGCACCTCGCGCAGCTCGCGCGCCACCTGGACCAGCTGCTCCATCGTGTAGTCGGCGGACTGGATGATGCCGGAACTGAGGAACAGGCCGTCGATGTAGTTACGGAAGTAGAAATCAGTCGTGAGCTTCACCACTTCTGCCACGGCGAAGCGGGCGCGCGGGACATTCGAGCTGCGGCGGTTGACGCAGTACTGGCAGTCGTAGATGCAGAAATTGGTGAGCAGGATCTTGAGCAGCGAGACGCAGCGGCCGTCCGGCGTGTAGCTGTGGCAGATGCCCATGCCGCTGGTGGCGCCGAAGCCGTCCTTGCCGTCCGAGCTGCGCTTGGGCGCGCCGCTGCTGGCGCAGGAGGCGTCGTACTTGGCGGCGTCGGCCAGGATTTCCAGCTTGTCGGAGAGCTTTGTCATTTCCTGCCTGTGCGTTATGCAGGGGCCAGTTCCGCGCTTAGCTTCGTGCGCAGGTCGTCGACGAGCCGTTTCCGGCTGCTCCGGGCATATTCGATCGGCGAGAACGGCATGGAAGCGGCGGCGTAAGCGTCGATCAATTCCAGCATGCATGCGCCCTGCCCTGCCGGGAACGCAATGCGTGCGCCATGGTCGCTAAGGCAGGCCAGCTTTTCCTGCAATACCTCCTTGTAGGCGATGTGCGCTTCGGACACCGGACTCGCCACGCACAGGCCAAAGGTCCCGTGCAGGAAATGCGACCAGGCGCTGTCGGTGCGCGCGTTAAGGCCTGCGGCGATCGGCAATCCGCTGTCATCGAAGCTGTCGCGCAGACGCCATGTCGAGAGGTTCAGGGCGGCCAGGGCGCAGGCAAAGGCGGTGCTGAACTGTTCCTTCAGTCGCGCTTCGGCGCCGTCCTCGCCGCATGTGGCGATGGCGTGGCGTGCGCGGGCGATCCAGATGGATTGCGATGGATGGAAATAGCGATCTTCCCGTGAGCCGGGCGCTGGCAGCGCGCCAAAGACATGGGATACGAGGGTGCCATCGGAGGTGACTACATAGGACGGAGCCGGGACCAGGTGGCGGTCGACCAATGCTTCGAATTCGTCAGCGGTGAGGTTTGCGGCGGCCGCGGACTGGGCAACGTCGAGGTAGTGCGTGGCAAGGTAGTGGTCCAGCTCTGTCATAGGTTCGCTCGAATGGATGCTAAGGAGAAAACTGTACGTTTGTACAGTATTTTAGCATGAGCGAGGGATCGGACCGGCCGAGAAGTCTTGCCGTGTGGGGGCGAGGAGACGCTTACGTGAAAATGGGGTCTGTCCCCATTTCGAAAATGGGGTCTGTCCCCATTTCCGGGATGGCGGAATCGGCCACGTTATGACCGATTTCGCGAAAAAGCCGGGGACGGTCCCCTTTCGGGGACAGTCCCCCTCCTTGCTTAGCGGACGACGGTGCCGTCGGGGGAGAGCACGGTGACTTCGCCCCAGTTCAGGTCGCGCACGCCCTTTTCGATGCGGCGCAGGTCGCCGATGACGATCCACACCACTTCGTCCGGATGGATGAAACGGGCGGCGGCGCTGGCGAGCTGCGGTTCGGTCAGGGCGCGCATATTGCCCGCGTACTTCGACCAGTAGTCGTCCGGCAGGCCGAGGTTGATGCTCATGCGGGCAGCCGCTTCCAGCGAATCGAGCGTCTCGAAGCGGCCGGCCAGTCGCGAGGTCATGTTGCGCATGATGTTGTTGAACTCCTGCCCGGCGATCGGACGCGCGCCGGCGATGCCGCGCACTTCCTTGTCCACTTCGATCATCGCTTCCCTGGTCTTGTCGGTCTGGACCGGCGCGACCGTGATGAACGCGCGCTGGCCGCGCACGCTGGTGAGCTGGCCGCGGGTGCCGTAGCTCCAGTGCTTTTCCAGGCGCAGGTTGCGGTTCAGGCGCGAAGTCGCCATGCCGCCGTAGTTCTGCATCACCGGCTCGAACGCCAGGTCTTCCGGCTGGCCCGGCGGCAGCGACACGTGCGCGGCGACGATGGCCGACTGCGGCGCATCCGGCTTATCGACCAGGAAGATGCGCTTGCCGCGCGTCGGTGCGACAGTGGCGACCTGCTTGGCCGGCGCGGCCCCCGCTTTCCAGGCGCCGAACGCCGATTCCAGCGCCGGCTTGAGCTTGTCCATGGTGGTGTCGCCCGCCACGATCAGCGTGGCGCTGCCCGGCTTGAACCAGTCCGCGTGCCACCTGACCAGGTCCTCGCGCGTGATGCTGTCGATGGTCTTTTCGGTGCCGCTCACAGGCTTGCCGTAAGCGTGGCCGTCGCCGTACAGGATCGATGGCACCAGGCGGCCCACCAGCGCGTTCGGGTCGACCTTCTCCTGCGCGATTTGCGCCAGGCGGCGCTGCTTCTGCAGCGTGAACTGGTCGTTGGCGAACGCCGGGTTCAGGACCGCGTCGGCCAGCAGGTCGAGCGACGGCCTGAGGTTGGTGGACATGGTTTCCATGGCCACCAGCGACATGTCGGCGGTGCTGCCGGTGGACAGCTGCGCGCCCAGCGATTCGAGCGCGTCCGACAGTTCGAACGCGTTGCGCTTGCGGGTCCCCTTGTCGAGCATTTCCAGCGTCAGCGAGGCCAGGCCGGACTTGGCTGCGGTGTCGGCCGCCACGCCCGCGTCGACCGCGAGCGTCATGTTGACGATCGGCGCGCTGTGGCGCTCCATCAGGATCACTTTCAGCCCGTTCGACAGCGTGGCGCGCTGCATTTCGGGGAACTTGACCTCGGGCGCGTCGCCCAGCGCCGGCAGCACCTTGCGGTCCACGTCCTGCTTTGCCGCGGCCAGCTTGGCGAACGGCTTGACCGTCATCGTGTAATGGTTGGCGCGCAGCCAGCGGTCGCCCGCCGCCTTCACTTCCGCCGGGGTGGCGGTACCGATCACCTGCAGCGTGTTCAGGTAGGCGTCCGGAGAACCGCCGTAGGTCTGGCCCTGCGCCAGCACGTCGGAGCGTCCGCCCATGCCGCCCAGCCGCTCGATGCCGCGCGAGAAGCCGGCCAGCGTGCTGGCGCGCGCGCGCGCGATCTCGGCCGCGGTCGGGCCCTTGTCCAGCAGCTCGCGCATGACGGCGTCGATCTCGCGCTCGACTTCACGCGGGTCCTGGCCCGGCTTGACGGTGGCGACGATGTTGAAGGTGCCTGCCAGTTCGCCCGAACCCACATAGGCTGCGACGGCGGTGGCCATCGGCTTGTCGTACACCAGGCGGCGGGTCAGGCGCGCGCTCTTGGAACCTGCCAGCGCATCGGCCAGCAGCGACAGGCGGCCGGAGTCGGCGTCCTTCCAGGCCGCGACGTGCCAGCTGCGGTACACGCGCGCCTGCGGAACGTGGTCTTCCATCTCGTCCCGGATGTTGCGGTCGAGGACCGGTATCCAGGTTTCGGTGCGCGGCAGCGGCGGGCCCGGCGGGATGGCGCCGAAGTATTTGTTGACCAGCTCATATGCGCGCTCGGGCGTGATGTCGCCGGCCAGCGAGATCACCGCGTTGTTCGGGCCGTAGAAGGTGCGGTACCACTCGCGCACGTCCTGCAGGGTGGCCGCGTTCAGGTCTTCCATGCTGCCGATCGGCGACCACGAATACGGGTGCGAGTACGGGTACATCTTGGCGTTGATCTCGTTGCGCACGCGGCCATACGGCTGGTTCTCGCCCTGGCGCTTTTCGTTCTGCACCACGCCACGCTCGCGTTCGAGCATCTCCTTGCTGATGTAGTTGGCCAGGAAGCCCATGCGGTCGGATTCGAGGAACAGGGTGCGCTCCAGCGCCGACACGGGCACGTCCTCGAAGAAGTTGGTGCGGTCGAAATTGGTGGTGCCGTTGCGGTTGTTCGCACCCAGGTCGTCCATCGCCTCGCGGAAGCCGGACGGATAGTTCTCGGAACCGTTGAAGAAGAAGTGCTCGAACATGTGCGCGAAGCCGGTCTTGCCGCGCTTCTCGTTGCGCGATCCGACGTGGTACCACATGTTCACCGCCACCACCGGCACTGCGTGGTCGGTGTGCACGATCAGCGTCAGGCCGTTCGACAGCACGAACTTCTTGTACGGGATTTCATAGGCCTTGCGGTCGAAGGTGGACGCAGCCTGGGCGGCGGCCGGCGCCGCGTGGGCAGGCAGGTCGATCGCGCCCAGGGACGCCGTGCCGAGCGCCAGCGCAAGCAGCAGCTTGGATTGTTTCATCGGGTTCCTTCCAGGGAGGTTGGGCCTCGGACGCGTGTCAGGCAGCGATGGCGGTGTGCTGGCCGCTGGCGTCGTTGGCGGTGAAGCGGTGCAGCGTGTCGAGCTGCGCCGGGTTGAGCCGGGCCTGCAGGCGGCGCAACTGGGCGCGCGCGGCCTCGTAGCCGTTCTGGCTGGCCTGCAGCAGCCAGCCGCAAGCCTGCATCAGGTCGAGCTGGGCGCCGTGGCCGCAGCTGTGCATGACCCCCAGGTTGAACTGGGCGCGCGCATGGCCCTGGCGCGCGGCGCGCAGGTACCAGAAGTGCGCGGCCTCGTAATCGCGCGGCACGCCGTGTCCGTTGTCGAAGCGCAGGCCGAGCGCGAACTCCGCCTGCGGGTGGCCATGTTCGGCCGCCTTGCGGTACCAGTGCAGCGCCTGCGCGGCGTCCGGCACCTGCACGTCCGGGTCGTCGAACAGGCGCGCGGCCATGAACTGGGCCGGCGCGTAGTCCTGTTCGGCCGCGCGCAGGAACCACGCCAGCGCGGCGCGCGGGTCGCGCTTGACGCCGTTTCCATGCTCGCAGCGCAGCCCCATGTCGAACTGCGCGCGCAGGTGGCCCTGGCTGGCGGCCTTCTCGCACCATTCCTGCGCCAGTTGCGCGTCGAGCGGCACGCCCAGGCCGGCCGCGTACAGCTGGCACAGGTGGTATTGCGCGCTGGCCGAGCCCTGCTCCGCCGACTTGCGGTACCAGTCGGCGGCGCGGACGTAGTCCTGCGCCACGCCCTGGCCATGCTCGTGGCGCATGCCCATGATGTCCTGGGCGCCGGCATGGCCCTGGGCCGCGGCCTTGGCAAACCAGCGCAGCGCTTCCTGCTCGTCGCAATTGGTGCCGTGGCCGCTCTCGTAGATCAGGCCCAGGTTGAACTGCGAGCTGGCGTGGCCCTGCTCCGCGGCGCGGCGGTACCAGTCGATCGCGGAGCGGCTGTCCTGCTCGACGCCTTGTCCCTTGTCGTATTTGAGTCCGAGGCTGAACTGCGCCGGCGCGTAGCCCTGTGCGGCGGCCTTGTGGAACCAGGCCACGGCTTCGTCCTGGTCGCGCGGCACGCCCTGCCCGCTGTCGTAGCGCAGCGCCAGGTTGTACTGGGCGCGCGCGTAGCCCTGCCCTGCGGCGCGGCGGTACCACGACAGCGCCAGGTCCAGGTCCTGCGGCACGCCCTTGCCGGTCTCGTACATCATGCCGAGGTTGTTCTGCGCGCCCGGGTCGCCCTGTTCGGCGGCGCGGCTGAACCAGTGCATGGCCATGTGCGGGTCCTGCGCCACGCCCTGGCCCTTGGCGTACATCCAGCCCAGGTTGTACTGGGCGGCGGCGTAGCCCTGCTCGGCGGCTTCCCGGTACCAGTGCGCGGCCTCGGCGAAATCGCAATCGACGCCCTGGCCCTTCTGGTACATCACGCCCAGGTTGTACTGGGCCTGCTCGACGCCGGCCGCGGCCGCGCGCCGGTACCACAGCAGCGCCAGTTCCTCGTTCTTCGCTACGCCCTGGCCGTTCACGTACATGAAGCCGAGGCGGTGCTGGGCGTTGGCCACTCCGCGCTCGGCGAGCGCCTTCACCCGCAGGTATTCCGCAGTGAAGCCGTCCGGGGGCGAGGTGTCCGGTGACATGGGGAGATGCGTGCCTTAGGCCTGGATGGCGACCGGCGCTTCCAGCGCAGCCGGTCCGGCCTGCTTTTGCAGGACGCCGACGAACTGGGTCAGCGAGATCGGGCGATGGTAGTAGTAGCCCTGCATCGTCGTGCAGCCGTTGGCCTGCAGGTAGCGCGACTGGATCTCGGTCTCGACGCCTTCGGCCACCAGGTTCAGGCCCAGCCCGCGCGCGATCGAGATGATCGCCAGGATGACCGGGTAGTGGCTGCTGTCGTCGTGGATCTCGCGCACGAACGACTGGTCGATCTTGATCGTGTTGACCGGGAAGCGGTGCAGGTAGGACAGCGACGAATAGCCGGTGCCGAAATCGTCGATGGCCACCGAGACGCCCAGCTGGCCGAGGCGGTTCAGCTGTTCGATCGCGTGCTGCGGGTTGCGGATGCAGATGTTCTCGGTGATTTCGACTTCGATCTGTTGCGGCGAGATCCCGTAGCGCAGCAGCGCGCCGCGCATCTTCTCGAAGAAATCGCCACGGTCGAGGTATTGCGGGGACAGGTTGAGCGACAGGCGCACGTCGGAGCCGCCGTTGGCGTTCCACACCATCAGGTCGCGGCACAGCGCGCCCAGCATCCAGTCGGAGATCGGCAGCATCAGGCCGTTCTCTTCCGCGAACGGCAGGAACTCGCCGGCGGTCAGCAGGCCGCGGGTCGGGTGGTTCCAGCGCATCAGGCCTTCGGCGCATACGATGCGGCCGGTGGCCACGTCCACCTGCGGCTGGTAGTACATCTCCAGCTCGCCCTGCTCCAGCGCGCGGCGCAGCGCCTGTTCCAGCGCGATCTTCTGGTGCGACACGTCCTGCATCGAATCGTCGTAGTACGCATGGCCGTTCTTGCCCTGCGCCTTGACCTGGTACATGGCGATGTCGGCGTGGCGCAGCAGTTCGTCGATCGTCTCGCCGTTGTGCGGATAGATCGCAATGCCGATCGAGGCCGAGATGTGGACCTGGTGGCCGTCCAGGTCGAACGGGCGCTGCAGGCAGTCGAGGAATTTCTCCGCGATGGCGCCGGCGTCGGCGCGTTCGCGCAGTTCCGGCAGCACGATGGTGAATTCGTCGCCGCCCTGGCGCGCCAGCGTATCGCCGCGGCGCAGGCATTCCTTCAGGCGCGCCGACACCTGCGTGAGCAGGTCGTCGCCCTTGACGTGGCCGAGCGTGTCGTTGACCAGCTTGAAGCGGTCCAGGTCGATGAACATGACCGCCAGCTCCGCCATCTTGCGCTTGGCCTGGATCAGGGCCAGGCCGAGGCGGTCCTTGAACAGCATCCGGTTCGGCAGGTCGGTCAGGATGTCGTGGTAGGCCTGGTAGGAGATGACTTCCTCGGCGCGCTTGCGGTCGGTGATGTCGCGCGCCACGCCGTAGGTGCCGAAGATCTCGTGCTTCTTCACTTCGCCGTGCGGCACGTGCATGCCGATCGAGTTCAGCGGGATCGTCATCAGCGTGTTGTTGAAGGTGCGTTCGCCGCCGGTGCCGTTAAAGCATTTCAGGCGCAATTCGACATTGCGCGAGGCGCGTTCGTCCATCCGGCGCTCGTTGAACACGTAGCGCGCACGCTCCAGGTCTTCGTCGTGCACGAGGATCGAGTAGTGCTTGCCGAGCAGCTCTTCGCGGGCCAGGCCGAGCAGCTGGTGCGCGCGGTCGTTCACGAAGGTGAACTTGCCTTCGTGGTTGAGCGTATAGATGATGTCCGGCGAGGAGTCGACCAGGTAGCGGTACATCTTCTCGGACGTTTCCAGCTGCGAGGCGATGCGCGCATTGGCCTCGGCCAGGCGGCGCTGCTTGAGCGCGTTGCCGACCGTCTTGCTCAGTTCTTCGCGGCTGTAGGGCTTGCGCAGGTAGTCGTAGGCGCCGCGCTTGAGCGCGCCGATGGCCGCTTCGATCCCGACATCGCCGCTCATCACGATCACGTCCGAATCGATGCCCTTGGAGTTCATGAAATCCATGATCTCGTGCCCGCTCATGTCCGGCAGGCGCAGGTCCAGCAGCACCAGGTCGAAATGCGCGCGCGACAGGTGGCCCAGCGCCTCGTTGCCGGTGGTGGCGGTGACCAGGTGGTAGGCGCCGGTGTTGAGCAGTTCGTACAGCGACGAGAGCAGCCGCGGTTCGTCGTCTACCAGCAGCAGGCGCGGGAGCGCCTCCCCGTCGATGGGCGTGGCCACGTTGTTTGCGCTTGCCGCAGGGGTGGCCTTGCCAGGTTCGTGGATCATGGTAAAGCCTTAAACAGAATCTAGTGCGCGCGGCTGTGGACCCGCGAGCGCGCTGGCGGCGCGCACCGGCAGCAGGATTTCGAATGTGGTGCCGGCGCGGCTGCTGCGGCAGCTGACCAGCCCTCCGAGCTTGCGCACCAGGCTGTGCACGATCGACAGGCCGAGGCCGTGGTGCGCTCCCGGCTTGGACGAGCGCACCGGCGAGAACAGGTGCGCCAGCACTTCCGGCGGCATGCCGGGTCCGGTGTCGGTGACGGCCAGTTCAAGGTACAGCTTGCGGTCGCGGTTCACGTAGCCGCGGTTGGCGATCACGATGCGTCCGCCGTCCGGCACGTCGCACAAGGCCTCCACCGCGTTCTTCACGAGGTTCACGAGGATCTGCTTGAGGATGTCGGCATCGCCTTCGACGTCGGACGGGTGCTCGCCCATGTCCAGCGCGACGTCGACCTTGGACGGCACGAAGTCGGTGGCGGAGAACAGGCGCAGCACGTCCTCGGCCACCTTGGCCACGTCGGTCGGACGCACGGTGGTGGACGGCTGCAGGTCCGCCAGGCCGCTGATCAGCTGGCCCACGCGGTCGATCTCTTCATTCAGGATGGACATCTCGCCCACCACCGGTTCGCGGCGCGCCAGCTTGTTGTCCAGCACACTGAGGTAGTTCTTGATGATCGAGAGCGGGTTGTTCACCTCGTGCACCACGCGGCGCGACGCCTCGCGGTATTCCTCGGCCACGTTGGCCAGCTGGCGGCGCGCGTGGCCGCGTTCGGAGATCGCGGTTTCCAGCGCATTGGCCGCCTGCACGCCGAAGGCCTGCATGAAGCGCTCGCGGCGCTGGGTCGCGCCAACCTGCCATGCGGCGACGCCGCCCAGCATCACGCCAAGGCAGCGCGCGCCGGCCACCAGCGGCACGCAGACCATGGTCTCGCTGCCCAGCATGCGCAGCAGCTGTTCTTCGGCCAGGCCCAGGCCCGGGGTGCTGCGGTCGACGAAGGCCAGGCGCCGTTCCAGCGCCGCTTCCGCCACCACGCCGCCCTTGGCCAGCGGGATCGAGAATTCGGAGATGCGCTGCTGGTCATTGCCGCCCGGCGTGCCCACCAGCGCCTGGCCGGTCGGGTTTTCGAGCAGGACCACGGCGGTGTCGAAGTTGAACAGGATGCGCGCCGAACGCGTCATCGATTCGATCAGGCCGGTCTCGCCCTGCTGGCGCGCGAGCGACTGGCCGACTTCCGACACCATCACCAGGTTGCGCACTTCCTCGGACAGGCGCTGCTGGACCGGGTCGGCCGGCGGCGGCGCGTAGGCTTGCGGCTGGACGATGTCGTCCGCCCCTTCCAGGTCGATGCCCAGGCAGGCGGCCGACTTCTCGACCTGGCGCGCGGCGTTGGCAGCCAGTTCCTGCGCCTCGTGCTGGGCCAGGCCGCACAGCGGCAGCGTCTCGGCGACCTGCTGCTGGTCGTCCAGGTGGCAGGCCAGCACGTGCGCCACGCGCACGATGCGGATCAGGGGATGCGCGGACTCCAGGCGGCTGCTCGCCTCGTGGTGGTAGAGCAGCGAATCGGCCAGGAAGGAGTCCAGGTTCCAGCGTTCGACCAGCCAGGCGCCGGCTTCGGTATGGGTGATCTGGAGCGTGCGCTGCTCCACCGCGCACAGGTCCTCGTCGTCGCGCGCGGTGAAGTTGTAGGCGTATTCCTTGGGCGCGGTGGCCAGCAGCGCCAGGCGGCCGACGTTGTGCATCAGGCCTGCCAGGTAGGCTTCCTCGGCATGCGAGTATTCGATGCGGCGGGCGATGTCGCGCGCGATGACGGCGGCCGTGAGCGAGCTTTTCCAGAAAGCGCGCAGGTCGGTGCTGCCGGAATGGGGGAAGTTCGAGAACGTCTGGTACACCGACTCGCTGATCACCAGCGTCTTGATCATGTCGGTGCCGAGGGCGACCAGGGCCTGCTCCAGGCCCGGGCTGCGGCTGGCGCGGTGGTAGGCCGAGCTGTTGGCAACCGACAGGATCTTGGTCGTCATGCCCGCATCCTTGGCGATCAGGGCGGCCAGCTCGGGCATGCCGAGGTCGTCAGCCTGCAAGTGCTCGATGAGCTTGATCAGGATCTGCGGCATTGCCGGAAGACGGGCAATGAGCAATCGATTGCGAATGTCGTGGTCCGATTGATGCATGGTCTCAGCACTCGTCGTCCGAGGGTTTTTTTCCGTCAGCGGGATGAGCCGCCGTGCGTATTTTTATATGGTGTGATGCGCCGGGCAGAAGGGTGAATCCCTCTCTTATTTAGCGTTTACTAATGCATCTTAGCATATATACACGCGATAGTTGATTTAGTACAACAGTGCTCAAGAAAACGTTTCATGTTTGCCACGCAACTGTCGTTAACCCGGCAAACCGGGCTCTGTACGGCGCTTGTAATGACGCGAGGCGATCCAGAGGCCGACTCCGGCCAGCGCGAACACCAGCTGGCCGATCGACAGCAGCAGCACCGAGTGGGACAGCGCGGGCGCGATCACCCCGGCCACCACCGCCGCCAGCAGCGTGCTGGCCGAGGACTGGGCCGAAGCCACCGTGCCGCGGATGTGCGGGAACAGGTCGAGCGCCAGCAGGGTGGCGCCGGGGGCGACGATCGACATGCCGAAGGTGTAGAAGAACAGCGGCGCGACCGTCCACGGGAGCGCCGGCGCATGCAGGGCATGGAACAGCACATTGGCCGCGGCGGCCGACAGCATGCACACGAAGCCCAGCCGGATCTGGGTCTGGATCGGCGTGTGCCCGGCCAGCCGGTTGGCCAGCAGCGCCCCGAAGAAGATGCCGGACACCGCGGGGATGAACAGCCACCCGAACTGGTCGGGCCCCAGGTGCAGGCTTTGCGGCAGCATCACCGGGGCGGCCGTGATGTACACGAACAGGCCCGCGAAATTGCAGGCCACCAGCCCGGCCTTCATGTGGAATAGCGGCGAGCGGAAGATGGTGCTGTAGCTGTGCCACAGGAAGCGCGGGTTGAAAGGCTGGCGCTTTTCCTGGGGCAGCGTCTCGGGCAGGCGGCGCCAGCACACCCAGAACAGGACGATCGTGTAGGCCAGCAGCAGCAGGAAGATCACGCGCCAGTTGGTGAACTTGACCACCCAGCCGCCCAGGATCGGCGCCACCGCGGGCGCGATCGAGAAGATCATCGTCACCATCGACAGCAGCCTGGCCGCCGGTGCGCCGTGGTACAGGTCGCGGATGATCGCGCGCCCCACCACCACGCCGGCGCCGGCGGACACGCCCTGCAGGATGCGGAACACCCACAGGTAGTGGACGGTGTAGGCCGAGGCGCAGCCCAGCGTGCCGATGGCGAACACCACCAGCGAAATCAATATCACGTTGCGGCGCCCGAAGGCGTCCGAGATCGAGCCGTGCCACAGCACCATGCCCGAAAACGCCAGCATGTAGGCGGTCAGCGTCTGCTGCACTTCCAGCGGCGAGGCGCGCAGCGATGCCTGGATGTCCGGGAATGCCGGCAGGTAGGTGTCGATCGAGAACGGCCCCAGCATCGACAGGCAGGCCAGTACCACCGCCAGCCCGGTTGCCGAGAGCACCTTCACCGGATGCGGCGGAGGCGGCGGAACCGGCTGGGTGTCCGGTTCGTCCGGCGGCAGGCTGGGAGGCTGGGGCGGGAACATGGCTTACGCCCCGCCAGACTTCGGCATCGCTTCCTCGCGGCGGTTGAAGCCGGCCACCATGTCGAACCTGAACAGGCGGCACTCGAGCGCGCCGTTGAAGAACGGCGTCTTGCGCGACTCCTTCAGGCGCAGCAGCTTGGGCACCGACAGGTCGGCGGTGAACAGGTACACGGTCCAGCCGGCGAAGCGCTGCTTGAGCGTCTTCGACAGCGCGGCGTAGAAGCCGGTCGCCATCTCGTCTGCCGGGATGGTGGAGTCGCCGCGCACGCCGATCCGCTCGCCGTACGGCGGGTTGGTCAGCAGGATGCCCGGCTGTTCGGTGGGCGGCTTGACCTCCTGCGCCTCGATCTGCTTGAGCGGGACGTCGAACAGGATGCCGGCGGCGCGCAGGTTATGGCGCGTCATCGCCACCATGTCGCCCGAGATGTCGCTGCCGAAGATGGTTGGTTCGGCCGGGAGCGGATTCGGCTTGACGTCGGTGCGCATCTGCGTCCACGCGCTGGCGTCATGGCCGGCGAACTTCTCGAAGGCGAAGCGGCGGCGCGCGCCGGCCGGGATGCCCTGCACCATCTGCGCCGCTTCGATCAGGATGGTGCCCGAGCCGCACATGGGGTCGAACAGCGGCACGCCCGGCTTCCAGCCGGCCACGCGCAGCAGGCCGGCCGCCAGGTTCTCGCGCAGGGGCGCGTCGCCGGTCTCCTCGCGCCAGCCGCGCTTGAACAGCGCCTCGCCGGACGTGTCCAGGTAGATGGTGAAGTTGCGCTGGTCGAGGAATCCGAAGATGCGCATGTCCGGCTCGCGCGTGTCGACCGACGGGCGCTTGTTGAACTGGTCGCGGAAGCGGTCGCAGACGGCGTCCTTGATCTTGAGCGTGGTGAATTCCAGGCTCTTGAGCGGCGATTTGACCGCGGTGATGTCGACGCGGATCGTGTGGTGCACGCTGAACCAGTCTTCCCACGGCTGCGCCAGCACCAGGTCGTAGATGTCGTTCTCGTTGACGTAGCTCGATTGCGCCATACGCATCAGCACGCGCGAGGCGATGCGCGAGTGCAGGTTGATGCGCCAGGCGTCCTGCATCTCGCCGGAGCAGTGCACGCCGCCCGGTACCTGGTTGTGCACGCGCAGGGTGCGGCTTTGCTGGGCGATTTCGCCCAGCTCTTCGGCCAGTGCGGCCTCCATGCCGCGCGGGCATGGGCAGAAAAATGACGTCATTCGGGGAACCCTTTATCCGTTGTGTTGATGTTACTTAGAATGGCTTGACCACGACCAGGATCGTGATCGCCAGCAGCAGCACCACCGGCACTTCATTGAACCAGCGGTACCACTTGTGGCTGCGTACGTTTTTGCCGTGCTCGAACTTTTTCAGCAGTGAGCCGCAGGCGTGCTGGTAGCCGATGACGAGGATCACCAGCGTGAGCTTGGCGTGGATCCAGCCGCCCTTGAAGCCATAGCCCAGCCACAGCCACAGGCCGGTCAGCACCGCCACCACCGAGAGCATGATCGTGAAGCGGTACAGCTTGCGCGCCATCAGCAGCAGGCGGCTGGTTGCGGCAGGCTCGGTTTCCATCGCCAGGTTGACGAAGATGCGCGGCAGGTAGAACAGGCCGGCGAACCAGGAGGCGACGAGGACGATGTGAATCGATTTAATCCAGAGCATTGATGATCCTTGTTTGTTGTTATGTGCGTACTTCGCCGTGCCCCAGCACGACGTACTTCAACGACGTCAGGCCTTCCAGCCCGACCGGGCCGCGCGCGTGCAGCTTGTCGTTCGAGATGCCGATCTCCGCGCCCAGTCCGTATTCGAATCCGTCCGCGAACCGGGTCGATGCATTGACCATCACGGATGCCGAATCGACCTCGCGCAGGAAGCGCATCGCGTCCGAATAGTTTTCGGTGACGATGGCGTCGGTGTGGCGCGACGAGTAGGTATTGATATGGTCGATGGCCTCGTCCATGCCTGCCACTACCCTGACCGCCAGCACCGGCGCCAGGTACTCGGTCGACCAGTCCGCATCGGTGGCGCGCGCCAGCTGCGGGTAGCCTTGCAGGATGCTGTACGCCTCCTCATCGGCGCGCAGCTCCACCTGCTGCTGCGCGTACAGCGTTGCCAGCCGCGGCAGCACGGCCGGCGCGATTACGCGCGCGACCAGCAGCGTTTCCATCGTGTTGCAGGTGCCGTAGCGGTGGCACTTGGCGTTGAACGCGATCGCCTGCGCCTTGTCCATGTCGGCCGCGGCGTCGATGAAGACGTGGCAGATGCCGTCCAGGTGCTTGATCATCGGGACCGTGGCTTCGGCGGCGAGGCGCTCGATCAGGCCCTTGCCGCCGCGCGGCACCAGCACGTCCACGTACTCGGGCATGGTGGCCAGCAGCCCGACCGCGGCGCGGTCGGTGGTGTCGATCACCTGCACGCCGTCGGCAGGCAGGCCGGCCCCGGCCAGCCCTTCCGCGACCAGCGCGGCCAGCGCACGGTTGCTGCGGATCGCTTCCGAACCGCCGCGCAGGATCGCCGCGTTGCCGCTCTTGAGGCACAGGGCCGCCGCGTCCACCGTCACATTCGGGCGCGCTTCGTAGATGATGCCGATCACGCCGAGCGGCACGCGCATCTGACCGACCTGGATGCCGCTGGGGCGCACCTTGAGGTTGCTGATTTCGCCTACCGGGTCCGGCAGCTGCGCGACCTGGCGCAGGCCTGCAACCATCGTGGAGATGGCGGCGCCGGACAGGGCGAGGCGGTCGAGCATCGCGGCGTCCAGGCCGGCGGCGCGCGCGGCGTCCACATCCTGCGCGTTGGCGCTGCGCAGGGCGGCGGCCTCGCGCTCGATGGCGGCGGCGATCAGTTCGAGGGCGCGGTTGCGGGTGGCGCTGTCGGAACGGGCGATCTCGCGCGATGCGCGGCGGGCTTGCTGCCCGACTTTGCTCATGTATGCGGCGATTTCCATGCTGTGGTTCCGATGTGGCGCGATCTGCTGCCAAATGCAGCGATCCGCCGTACTTGATGGTTGTGGACTCAATTGTAACGATCTGCGCGGTATCGCGCTGAACTGCCCGGTATTGCGGCGATCTTCGCCCTTCCACCGTCATCCCCGCGTGGGGACCACCGGTATTCAGCGGCTGGCGACTTTGAGGGCAAGCTGCAGCATCGCGTCCCAGGCGTCGCCGGCGAACTCGCGCGCGCGCAGGCCCTTGACCATCTTGTCGACCTGCGCCGCGTCGCGCAGCGCGCGCTCCAGCACCGGCAGCGACAGGCGCCGCAGCGCCGGTTCCATCATGCGTTCGCGCGGGCCCCAGATGCGCGCTTCCTTCAGCAGCATGCCGAGCGGACGTCCCGCCGCCATGCCCGCCTTGAGCTTGAGCAGCGTGCGGATTTCCTCGCTCACCGCCCACAAGACCAGGGGCAGCGCTTCGCCCTCGCCTTTCAGGCCTTCCAGCATGCGCACCAGGCGCGCCGGATCGCCCGCCAGCATCGCTTCGGACAGCTTGAACACGTCGTAGCGCGCCACGTTCAGCACCGCGTCGTGCACCTGCTCGAAGCTCAGCTGGCCCGGCCCGTGCAGCAGCGCCAGCTTCTGGATCTCCTGGTGCGCCGCCAGCAGGTTGCCCTCCACGCGGTCGGCGATGAAGTCCAGGCTCTGGCGGTCGGCGCTCTGCTGCTGCGCCGCCAGCCGGGTGCCAATCCAGCCCGGCAGCTGCGCGCGCTCGATCGTCGGGATCTCGATGTACACCGCGGCCTGCTGCAGCGCGCCGACCCAGGCCGCCTTGGCGGTCTGCCAGTCCAGCTTGGGCAGCGTGATCATGGTCAGGTTATCGGGCGACAGGTCCTTGACGTAGGCCTGCAGCGCCGCGCCGCCATCCTTGCCCGGCTTGCCGGTCGGGATGCGCAGCTCGATCAGCTTCTTGTCGCCGAACAGGGAGAGCGCCTGGTTCGCGGCCAGCAGCTCGCCCCACTTGAAGCTGCGTTCGACGGTGAGCACGTCGCGCTCGGAATAGCCCTGCGCGCGCGCGGTGCGGCGGATCTTGTCGGCCGCCTCCATCGCCAGCAGGTGCTCGTCGCTGGTGATGACGTAAAGAGGAGCGAGCGAACGCGCGAGGTGCGCGTCCAGTGCGTCGGCGCGAAGCTGCATCGTCAGGCGCGGGGCGGTACGGCGAGAGGAACGGGGGCGCGCTTGATCGCGGCCAGGCGGCGCAGGATCTGCTGCACCAGGTCGCCCTGCATGTCGCGGTACAGCAGCGCTTCTTCCGATTCCTTCGCCAGCGTCTCGGATTCGTTGAAGCTGATATTGCGGCGCAGGGTGATCTCGGTGGCCGGCATGATCTCGCCGCCCTTGTTGTCGCGGACGCGGAATACCAGCGTGTACAGCAGCAGGTATTCGCGCACGCGGCCCGCGCTGTTCAGCGACAGGATCTGCTTGTTGCGGCTCTCGGACAGCACGTCGAGCACGGCGTCGGCCTGCGTCGCCTCGTCCACCACCACCGCTTTGCCGCCGCGCAGGTTGCGCTTGAGCTCAGCGCCCAGCGGAGAGGTCTCCGGGAAGCCCACGTAGATGCTGGAGAACGGCAGTTCGGCCGAACCTTGCGAGCCGCGCAGCTGGAAGCCGCACGATGCGAGTGCCAGCGCCAGCGCGCAGGTGCCGGCGATGCGGACGAGTGGACGAGTAGCCATGGCGCCTCTTACGCGACGATGTTGACGAGTTTGCCCGGCACGACGATGACCTTCTTCGGCGTGCCTTCCACGAACTTCTGCGCCGCCTCGCTGGCCAGCGCCGCCGCTTCGATGGCCGCCTTGTCGGCGTCCTTCGGCACGGTGACGGAGCCGCGCAGCTTGCCGTTCACCTGGATCATCATCTCGATCTCGGCCTGTTCCAGCGCTGCCGGGTCGACTTCCGGCCACTTGGCGTCGAGGATGTCGCCGTAAGCCGCGGCGTAGCCCAGCTGCTCCCACAGCGCATGCGTGATGTGCGGCGCGACCGGATACAGCACGCGCAGGAAGATCGAGTAGCCCTCCGCGATCACCGCCGAAGACAGGGGGGAATCATCCAGCTTGGCCGATTCAAGCGTGTTCAGCATCTTCATCGCCGCCGAAACCACGGTGTTGTACTGGATGCGCTTCAGGTCATAGTCGGCCTGCTGCAGGATCTTGTGCACTTCGCGGCGCAGGGTCTTGTGCGCCTCGCCAGCGCCGCCGATCAACGGCGCGGCAAGGCCGGCGGCGATGCGTTCGCGCTGCGCGTAGCCGAACGCCCACACGCGGCGCAGGAAGCGGCTCGCGCCTTCCACGCCCGACTCGGACCATTCCAGCGTCTGCTCCGGCGGCGCCGCGAACATGGTGAACAGGCGCGCGGTATCGGCGCCGTACTGCCCGATCTGGGCCTGCGGGTCGATGCCGTTGTTCTTCGACTTGGACATCTTCTCGGTGCCGCCCAGCTGCACCGGCTGGCCGTCGGCGGTGAGGACCGCGCTGACCGGGCGGCCGCGGTCGTCCGTGGTCAGTTCCACGTCGGCCGGGTTGAACCAGGTCTTCTTGCCGGACGCGTCTTCGCGGAAGTAAGTCTCGTTCAGCACCATGCCCTGCGTGAGCAGGTTGGTGAACGGCTCGGAGAACTTGACCAGGCCCAGGTCGCGCATCACGCGCGTCCAGAAGCGCGCGTACAGCAGGTGCAGGACCGCGTGCTCGATGCCGCCGATGTACTGGTCCATCGGCATCCAGTAGTCGTTGCGCGCGTCGACCATCGACTCGTTCGAGCCCGGCGAGGTATAGCGCATGTAGTACCAGCACGAGTCCACGAAGGTGTCCATGGTGTCGGTCTCGCGGCGCGCAGGCTTGCCGCACTTGGGGCAGTCGCACTTGAGGAAGGCCTCGTGCTTGTTGAGCGGGTTGCCGGTGCCGTCCGGGACGCAGTCCTCGGGCAGCACGACCGGCAGGTCCTTCTCGGGGACCGGCACCGTGCCGCAGTCGGCGCAGTGGATCATCGGGATCGGCGTGCCCCAGTAGCGCTGGCGCGAAATGCCCCAGTCGCGCAGGCGGTAGGTGGTCTTCTTCTCGCCCAGGCCCATTGCAGCCAGGTCGGCGGCGATCGCGTCCACGGCCTGCGCGTAGTTCATGCCGTTGTACTTGCCGGAGTCGGTGACGATGCCGTGCTCCTTGTCGCCGTACCACTCCTGCCACGCATCGGTCGAGTAGACCTGGTCGGCCACGGACACCACCGGCTTGATCGGCAGCTTGTACTTTTTCGCGAATTCGAAATCGCGCTCGTCGTGCGCGGGCACGCCCATCACGGCGCCGTCGCCGTAGGTCATCAGCACGTAGTTGCCTACCCAGACTTCGACCTTGTCGCCGGTGAGCGGATGGGTGACGAACAGGCCGGTCGGCATGCCCTTCTTTTCCATCGTCGCCATGTCGGCCTCGATCACGGAGCCCAGCTTGCACTCGGCGATGAAGGCCTGCAGTTCAGGATTGCTTTCCGCGGCGTGCAGCGCCAGCGGATGTTCGGCCGCGACCGCGCAGAAGGTCACACCCATGATGGTGTCGGCGCGGGTGGTGAACACGTACAGCTTGCCGTCGTTGATCAGGGCGCCGTCCGCGCCGCGCACCTCGTGCGGGAACGCGAAGCGCACGCCGGTCGACTTGCCGATCCAGTTCGACTGCATGATGCGCACGCGCTCGGGCCAGCCCGGGAGCTTGTTTTCGACATAGTCCAGCAGTTCTTCCGCGTAGTCGGTGATGCGCGCGTAGTACATCGGGATCTCGCGCTTTTCGATCAGCGCGCCCGAACGCCAGCCGCGCCCGTCCACCACCTGCTCGTTGGCGAGCACGGTCTGGTCGATCGGGTCCCAGTTCACGGTGCCGGTCTTCTGGTAGATGATGCCCTTCTCGAGCATTTTCAGGAACATCCACTGGTTCCACTTGTAGTACTCGGGTTTGCAGGCGGTCATCTCGCGCGACCAGTCGATCGCCAGGCCCATCGACTGCATCTGCTCCTTCATGTGCTCGATGTTCGAGTAGGTCCACTGCGCCGGCGGCACGTTGTTGGCCATCGCCGCATTCTCCGCCGGCATGCCGAACGCGTCCCAGCCCATCGGCATCAGCACGTTGTAGCCGTTCATGCGCAGGTAGCGGTACATCACGTCGTTGATCGTGTAGTTCCGCACGTGGCCCATGTGTAGCTTGCCGGACGGGTAAGGCAGCATCGAGCACGCGTAGTATTTCCCCTTCGGGAAGCGCGGGTCGTTTTCGATGGCTTTATACGCGTCGATCGCCTTCCAGTGCGCCTGGGCGCTCTGTTCGACTTCGGCTGGGCTATATTTATCTTGCATGGTCTGCGGCTGGGGAAGTTGGACGTAAACTACACATTATACTGGCAGGCCAAACCAAGCAGTACCACAGACACGACAACAAGGAGAAAGAGATGATCCAGGGATTACGGACGGTGGTGTACCCGGTAGCGGACCTGGCCAGGGCCAGGGACTGGTACGCACAAGTGTTCGAACGCCTGCCCTACTTCGACCAGCCGTTTTATGTCGGCTTTTCGGTCGGCGGCTTCGAACTGGGCCTGGTCCCGGACGGGACGCCCGGCAAGCAGGGATCGATCGCCTACTGGGGCGTGGACGACATCGAAAAGGAAGTGGCGCGTGTGGTTGCGCTGGGCGCCACGCTGGACCAGCCGATCCAGGACGTAGGCGAAGGCATTCGGGTGGTGGAACTGGCCGACCCGTTCGGAAACCTGCTCGGGCTGATCAAGAACCCTCTCTTCGACCCGTCCGCCATCCGCTAACCCCAAAAAACGGGGACAGACCCTCAAAAAAAATGGGGACAGACCCCATTTCGCAGTGCCAAATGGGGTCTGTCCCCATTTTTTTGGTTTTTTGGGGTCTGTCCCCATTTTTGGTTTAGCGGAGTGCGAGTTTGAGGGCGGGCGGCTCGCCGTAGTCTTCGTAGCGTTCGTTGATGCCGCCGATGCAGAACGCCATCTCCTCCAGGATTTCCGGCACGGTCACGCGCATCGCTGCCGCATCCTTGACCACGATGGTCAGCACCTCGTCGCCGGCCAGGTGGAACGCGCTCATGCTGTCAGCATCGCGCAGGTAGGACAGGCAGTCGACCCACGCGTCCATGGTGTTGCTGTAGCTGTCGGGGAAACCGAACGCGCGCCGGCTCTCCGCATGGAAGCTGGTCCAGTCGACGATCGCTGCGCCATTCAGTTCTGCCTGTGCCATTTACTGCTCCTTCTTTGCCGGGTCGGTCACGAAGCCGAGCCGGGTGAGTCCGTGCGCCTGCGCGGCCGCCATGACTTTGGCGACGCTTTCGTAGCGCGTGGCGCGGTCCGCGCGCAGCTGGATCTCCGGTTGCGCGCCGTCGAACGCGGCAGCGGACAGCATCGCATCGAATGCCGCGTCGTCCACCAGCCGGTCGTTCCAATATATCTTGCCTGCCGCGTCGAGCGAAATGCTGACGGTGTCGGGCGCCGCATGCGCCGCCGCAGCCTGCTCGCGCGGCAATTCAAGCTTGATCGCGTGCGTGAACATCGGCGCGGTCAGGATGAAGATCACCAGCAGCACCAGCATCACGTCCACCATCGGGGTGACGTTGATGTCACTCATCATCTGGTGCTGGCGGGACGGGTTGAAAGCGCCGAAGGACATGGTCACTTGCCGAAGCGCGCCAGCAGGTCGTGCGCAAAGCCGTCCAGTTCCGCCGCGGTGATGCGGTTCACGCGGTTGAACGCGTTATAAGCAAGCACCGCCGGGATCGCGACCGCCAGGCCAAAGCCGGTCATGATCAGCGCCTCGCCCACCGGGCCGGCCACTTTGTCGATCTGGACCACGCCCGCCGCCGACACATTGCCGAGCGCATGGTAGATGCCCCACACGGTGCCGAGCAGGCCGACAAACGGCGCGGTCGCGCCGATGGACGCCAGTAGCGTCAGGCCGCCTTCGACGCGATGAACGGAACGGGTGATCTGCTGGCGCAACACGCGCGTGACCTGCTCCGACCTGGACATCCCGCCCGCGATCGATGCAGCGCCGGCGCCGGAATACTGCACTGCCTGTTCCGGCAGCGGCGCGAACACTCTCTCGCGGTCGGCTGCGCGCAACAGCGCGATGCCGTCGTCCGTGCTCGGGGAGGCCCAGAACGCGTCCACCGCAGGCGCCGCGCGGCGCACGCGCCACAGCGAGAACGCCTTGGACAGGATCACGAACCAGCTCACCAGCGACATCGCCAGCAGCACGTAGGCGACGCCGTGGCTGATGCCGTCGGCCTGCGCCCAGTACTGGGACAGGCTGAACTGGCTGGCTGACGCCGCGCTCATTCGGACAGGGCCAGCACGTCCTGCATGTCGTACAGGCCGGTGGCCTTGTCGGCCAGGAAGCGCGCCGCGCGCAATGCGCCGTGCGCGTAGGTGACGCGGCTGCTCGACTTGTGGCTGATCTCGATCCGCTCGCCGGTGCCCGCGAACAGCACGGTGTGGTCGCCCACGATGTCGCCGCCGCGGATGGTGGCAAAGCCGATGGTCGACGGATCGCGCTCGCCGGTGACGCCTTCGCGCCCGTAGACCGCGACTTCCTTGAGGTCGCGCCCAAGCGCATCGGCGATCACTTCGCCCATCTTCAGCGCGGTGCCGGACGGCGCATCCACCTTGTGGCGGTGGTGCGCCTCGATGATCTCGATGTCGTAGCCTTGCGACAGGCTCCTGGCCGCCATCTCCAGCAGCTTGAGGGTGACGTTGACGCCCACGCTCATGTTCGGCGCGAACACGATCGCCGTCTTTTCGGCGGCAGCTCGGATCGCCGCCTTGCCGGCCTCGTCGAAACCGGTGGTGCCGATCACCAGCTTGATGCCGCGCTCCGCGCAGTACGCCAGGTGTTCGAGCGTGCCTTCCGGCCGAGTGAAGTCGATCAGCACGGCAGCCTGCGCCAGAGCGCGGTCGAAGTCCGCCGTGATCGCCACGCCGGCCAGCTGGCCCGAGAATGCGCCCGCATCCATGCCCACCGACGCCGAACCGGCGCGGTCGAGCGCGCCGGAGAGCGCCAGGTCACCTGACTGCGCGATGGCCTCGACCAGCATACGGCCCATGCGGCCGCTGGCGCCGGCGACGGCGACGTTCAACTTTGCCATTACTCGCTCCGGGTGCCGTCCGGACGGGCCTGCACACTGACGGAAGAAGGATCCTGCTTTTTCGGCGCAAGCTTCTCGGCCGCGCGGATCGGGCCGGCGATGCGCTCGATGTATTCGCGCTCGGTCGGCAGGTTGCCGCCATCGAAGCGTTCGACGACATCGTTCTTGAAGTAGACGGTGACGCGGCTGGTGGTAAGTTCGCCATTGCCGCGCTGGAGGCGGAAAGGGTAGTCCCAGCGGTCCGCATGGAAGATCGACGCCAGCAGCGGCGTGCCGAGCACGAAGCGCACCTGCTCGCGGGTCATGCCCGGCTTGAGCTTGTCCAGCATCTCCTGCGAGACGAAGTTACCCTGCTGGATATCCGGACGGTACGGCGAGAAGAACCACATGAATTTCTGCAGGCGCGAAGCCTGCGTGGTGGTGGCGCCGGCGTTCGCGGTGGCGGTCGACTGGGCAGCATTGGCGTCGGCCTGCGACTGGGCTGGCGTCGACACGGCTACGCCGTCCTTCAGCACGCCCTTCTGCGAAGCGCAGCCGGCGAGCACGAACAGGGCCAGCGCGAGCGCGGATGCGCGGGAGATGGAACGGGTTGTTACGACTGCAGGAACGCGCATAGGTTGAACCTCGAATCAGTGAGCCAAAGTGCTAAAAGACTTAAAACACTATATGATAATGCACTATGCAACAAAGCGAGAAAAACATGAGCTCCAGCCCAACAGACCTCAAGGCGAGTGGCCTTAAAGCGACTCTCCCGCGCCTGAAGATCCTCGAAATCTTCCAGAACAGCGAGGTGCGCCACCTCACGGCCGAAGACGTCTACAAGATCCTGCTGTCGGAAAATATGGATGTGGGCCTGGCGACCGTGTACCGCGTGCTGACCCAGTTCGAGCAGGCGGGCCTGCTGCACCGCAACCACTTCGAAACCGGCAAGGCGATCTTCGAGCTGAACGCCGGCTCGCACCACGACCACCTGGTGTGCGTCGATTGCGGCCGTGTGGAAGAGTTCTACGACGAGCAGATCGAATTGCGCCAGCAGGCCATCGCCAAGGAGCGCGGCTTCAGCATCGCCGAGCACGCCCTGGCCATCTACGGCAGCTGCACCAAGACCAACTGCCCCCACCGCGGCTAAGCGGGCGGAACCTGCCCTTTGGCGGAATCGGCCATCACATGGTCGATTCCGCCAGCCCAACCGGCGCCGACGGCGCCCTTGCCCGAACCAAGCCCTACCCGCCTCAAGATGCCTGGCTGGCCCGCAGCAGGTACTCGCCAATCGAATGTGCGCCGGGCGCCTGTCCCTCCATCCACAGCGCTGCCGCCACGAGCATCAGCGCCGTCAGCACGAACGGCCACCAGGTCCGGGCGATCGCCGTTTCCAGCCAATGCGAAGGCGGCAGGCCGCGCAGCCTGTGATACAGGCTCGCCGACAGCACCCCGTCCACGACCAGCTCGGCGAACAGGATCGGCGCCGAATGGACCATGAAGAGCGACGAGAACAGCAGCGTTGCAAAGAAGATGATGACCGCGAACGGTATCGCCTCCGGCTCGGTGACCGCCTCGAGGGCGGCATCGCCGGCGCTCGCGACAGCGCCGGGTTCAGGCGCCCCTGCGCCCTGCCCTGCAATAAACGACGCCTTGGCGTCCGCCACCTCATACGAGCCGCTGGCGCCGCCGCCGTCGAACGTCCCGCCCTGCCCGCTGTAGCACGCGTGCGCGTCGCCGCCGCCACCGCCATGGGCCACCACGTCGATCGGGACATCGAGATAGTCCGCGGCCCGTGTCCGGAGCCACGTCCACAACAGTCCCAGGAACACCACGTAGGCGATGCCCAGCGCGGCAAGGTAACGCAGCCACATCTGGACCAGGCCCGCGTGCAGCAGCAGGTACGACGCCAGGAACCCGGCGCCGCCCGTCAGGCCGACGAGCAGGAACATCTGCAGCCGCGGAAAACTGTCCCGGTCGAGTTCTCCCCGGACGCGGCGAATCTGAAGGTGGCGGTAAACCTGGGGAGGTAGCTTCATGTGCAGCCCGACGTGATGTACATGGACGAAAAATACCATGTACCGGCTGGCCCAGGTCAGCAGTAAAAGCGGACGATCCCTTCGGTGAAACCTGAACGAAACCTCAACGGCAAATCCGTGCACGTGAATGGGTCGTGCAGGGACATCCCTTCCGCATGCGCCCGGTCAGCCGTGGCTGAGGGCGTTGCTGAGCAGCTTGGCGGTGATGTCGACGATCGGGATGACGCGCTCGTAGGCCATGCGCGTCGGGCCGATGACGCCCAGCGTGCCGACGATGCGGCCGTTCATTTCATACGGGGCGGTGACCACGCTCATTTCGTCCATCGGCACCAGGTGCGATTCGCCGCCAATGAAGATCTGCACGCCGGAGGCCTTGCTGGAGACGTCCAGCAGCTGCATCAGGCCGGTCTTCTGCTCGAACATGTCGAACATCTGGCGCAGCGACGCCATGTTCGAAGACAGGTCGGGCGCCGACAGCAGATTGCGCTCGCCGGAGATGACCATGTCGTCCGCGTGTTCCTGCATCGCCTCGCTGCCTGCTTCGACCGCCGCCTGCATCAGGCGGCCCATGTCGTCGCGCAGCTGGCGCAGCTCCAGGCCGAGGCGCGTGCGCACTTCGTCGAACGACAGGCCGGCGAAATTCTGGTTGATGTAGTTGGCCGACTGGATCAGCTGCGACGGCGTGTAGTCCACGTCGGTGAGCAGCAGGCGGTTCTGCACGTCGCCGCGCGGATCCACGATCACCAGCAGGATGCGCTTTTCGGACAGGCGCAGGAATTCGATCTGCTGGAACGCGGACTCGCGCTTGGGGCTCATCACCACGCCGGCGAACTGGGACAGCGAGGACAGCATCTGCGCCGCGTTGGCGATCACGCGCTGCGGCTGCTGCGGCTGCAGCCGCATGCGCGCCTCCACCGAATTCTCGTCGATGTGCTGCACGGTCAGCAGGGTGTCGACGAACAGGCGGTAGCCGCGCGGGGTCGGGATGCGTCCGGCGGAGGTATGCGGGCTGGCCACGTAGCCCATCTCTTCCAGATCCGCCATGATGTTGCGGATGGTCGCCGGCGACAGGTCGAGGCCGGAGATCTTGGAGAGCGCACGCGAGCCGACCGGCTGGCCGTCGGCGATATACCGCTCCACCAGGGCTTTCAGCAGCGTTTGGGCACGGGAGTCGAGTTGCATGGTCTGCGCGTTGCGAGGCTTCAATGAGCCATATTATGCACCCTCGCAAGCATGGTGTGCATGGGCAATTGACCCGGCCCGGCGTTTGATGCAGATCAGTCGTGCTCGCGTTGCAGCCAGTCGAGCAATTCGTCGAAATCGGCCACGATGGCGTCCGGCACCACCTCGTGCTCCAGGTGCGCCCGGCTGCCGGTGCGGTTGAGCCAGACGGCGCGCATGCCGGCGCGCTGCGCACCTTGCACGTCGAGCAACACATCGTTGCCGACATAGACGGCGTCCGCCGGGTCGACGCCCAGCTCGCGGCAGGCGGCATGGAAGATCGCCGCGTCCGGCTTCAGGCAGCCCAGCTGGTGCGCGGCCACCGACACTTTGAAGTGGTGCGACAGTCCGATCGCTTCCAGGTCGGCGGTGCCGTTGCTGATGGTGCCCACCAGCAGGCGCCCGCGCAGGCGGTCCAGGCCCTGCGCCACGTCGTCATAGGGCACCACTGCGTTGCGGCCGGCAATGAACTCCGCCATCGCAAGCTCCACCTTGGCGTGGTCTTCGCCCGCCTCGGCGAACGCCGCGGTCAGGCCGGCGCGGCGCAGCTCAGCCAGGTTGAGATGGAAATGGGGCTCCCGTTCCAGCAATGCCATGCGCGCCGCGCGCAGCGATTCGATGGTGTGGCGCCGGGCCACTGCGGGCGCATGCTCTTCCAGCCAGGCGTACAGGCGCTGCTCGGCCTGCGCGATCGCCGGCTCGATCGGCCACAACGTATCGTCGAGGTCGAACAGGATGGCCTTGGGCCAGGGTCGGCGAGCAGTCATGGGAGCGGGCGGAAGGTTGGATCGGCCAGCATAGCGGCGTGCGCCGGCAAAATCAAATGCGCCGCCCGGCAGCAGCCGCCCGCCTTCCATCCGGCGCTGTCATTGTTACAAGCCGTCACAGCAAAAGCAGTTTTTCTGAATGCAAATGAACTAAAATGACGACCATTTGCCATCTGTAGCGTTTTGGAGAGATTATGAAAAGCTTCACCCAGCCTTCCCGCCTGGCCGCGGCCTTCTGCGCCGCGCTTGCCCTCGCCGCCTGTGGCGGAAGCGGTGACGGCGACCTGTACCTGGCGGGCTCGATTTCCGGGCTGACCAAGGAAGGATTGGTGCTGGAGAACCGTGGCAACGGCGACACCAAGACGATCCCGGCCTTCGCACAGGCATTCGTTTTCGACAAGCGGCTCGACAACGACGAGTCCTTCGACGTCCAGATCAAGACCCAGCCGAACGGCG
This sequence comes from Pseudoduganella sp. GCM10020061, assembly GCF_042683405.1. Classification (NCBI taxonomy): domain Bacteria; kingdom Pseudomonadati; phylum Pseudomonadota; class Betaproteobacteria; order Burkholderiales; family Oxalobacteraceae; genus Pseudoduganella; species Pseudoduganella sp. GCM10020061. Next base: position 846,682 of record NZ_JBHUJS010000003.1, read on the forward strand.
CGGTGTGCACGCCGCACTTCAACCGCGGCCGCACCGGTTCTTACAGCATCGAATCGGTCGAGATCCGTTGCGTGACCAATTCGTACCAGCTGGGCGGCACCATCTCCGGCCTGACCGGCACCGGCATGGTCCTCATCAACGGCGCCGACAAGCTGAACGTTGCACCGGGCGCGACCACCTTCACGATGCCGACCAAGGTCGCGGACGGCGGCGCCTACGGCCTGATCATCTTTACCCAGCCGGCCGGCCAGCAATGCGCGGTCACCAGCGGTGCGGCGACCGGCGTGATGGGCTCGACGGACAAGCTGAACGCGGTCCATATCACCTGCCAATAAGCCATTTTTTACAGAGAGAATTTCGATGAAGTTTAATTTTGTACGCGCCGGCGCCGCCGGCGCGCTGTTGCTGGCCCTGGCAGCTTGCGGCGGCACGGAAGAGTTCACCGTCAGCGGCACCATCGCCGGCCTGCGCAACAACGGCCTGGTCCTGTCGAACAATGGCGAAACCGTGATGCCCGCAGCGCACGCCACCTCGTTCTCGTTCCCGACCGCGATCGAGTACGGCAGCACCTACAAGGTGACCGCACTGACCCAGCCGCCGCACCAGACCTGCACCGTGTACCGCGGCACGGGCACCGCCGGCCAGATGGCCAACATGAACATCTTCGTCGATTGCATACAGAACGCGTATACCGTGGGCGGCACGGTGAGCGGCCTGACGGCCGATGGCCTGGTGCTCGTCAACGGCAGTGCCAGCTCGGCGACGCTGCCAAAGAACACGACCAGCTTCTCGTTCCCGGACAAGGTCGAAGATGGTGCCACCTACGGCGTCACGGTACTGACCAACCCGACCGGCTTGCGCTGCACGGTGGCGAACGGCGTGGGCACCATGGGCCAGGCGAATGTCACCAATGTCGCGGTCACCTGCGTCCCGGCGACCTGATTGATGAGATATAAATACGGAGCATAGGGGGTATTCCAAATATAAATTGGACGAATATGCTGTATCGCAGCATACTGCACCTGTCTCCTCCAACTCTCCTCAGAAAGAATTGGATTCAAGCCCACCGCCTGGTGGGCTTTTTTTTGTCCTGCCCCGCGGGGCAGGCCCTGAATCTTAAGGAAGGTTGGCGAGCGCGACGTACTGTTCGAGGCTGACCGCCTCGGGCCGCGCCTGCGGGTCGATGCCGGCTTCCACCAGTTGCGCCTCGGTGAACATGCCGGCCACGCAGTTGCGGATTACCTTGCGGCGCTGCGAGAACGCCTTTTGCACCACCTGCTCCAGCCGGGCGCCGTCGCAGGCCAGCTTGCGGCGCGTCGGCACCATGCGCACGATCGCCGAATCGACTTTGGGCGGCGGGTCGAATGCTTCCGGCGGCACGATGAACAGCAGCGCCATGTCATAGCGCCATTGCAGCATCACCGACAGGCGGCCATAGGCCTTGGTGCCCGGCTCGGCCACCATGCGCTCGACCACTTCCTTCTGCAGCATGAAATGCTGGTCCTCGATCGCGTCCGCATACTCCGCGAGATGGAACAGCAGCGGGCTCGAGATGTTGTACGGCAGGTTGCCGACCACGCGCAGCTTCTTCCCTTCCGGGACCGGGATCGAACCGAAGTCGAACTTGAGCGCGTCGCCCGAATGCACGGTCAGCTTCTCGCGCGGGAACTGCTTTTCCAGGCGCGCGACCAGGTCGCGGTCCAGCTCCACCACGTGCATGTGCGACAGCTGCTTGAGCAGAAGTTTGGTCATCGCCGCCAGGCCGGGGCCGATCTCGACCATCGTGTCGTCCTGGCGCGGGCCGATCGCGTCGATGATGTTGTTCAGGACGTGGTCGTCGGTGAGGAAGTTCTGGCCGAAGCGTTTGCGTGCGATGTGTTTCATGTTTCCGTTGTCTGTGATTGGCCGGCGGAAGCGCGCGCCATGGCCAGCGCGGTGCGCACCGCCTGCTCCATGCTGGCGCTGTCCGCGATGCCGGTGCCGCGCGCCGCGATGTCGAGCGCGGTGCCGTGGTCGACCGAGGTGCGCACCAGCGGCAAGCCGAGCGTGATGTTGACGCCGCGGCCGAAGGTCGCGTGCTTGAGGACCGGAAGGCCCTGGTCGTGGTACATCGCCAGCACGCAGTCCGCGTCCTCGAGGTACTTGGGCTGGAACAGCGTATCGGCCGGGTACGGGCCGCGCGCGTCGATGCCGCGGGCGCGCGCCGCTTCCAGGGCCGGCGTGATGGTATCGATCTCCTCGCGCCCAAGATAGCCGCCCTCGCCCGCGTGCGGGTTCAGTCCGGCGACCAGGATGCGCGGCGAATTTATGCCGAAGCGGCGGCGCAGGTCGTGGTCGATGATGTCGAGCACCCGCGCCAGCCCGTCCTGCGTGATCGCGCCGGCGACCTCGCGCAGCGGCAGGTGGGTGGTGGCCAGCGCCACGCGCAGCGGATGGCCGCCGGGCAGCGGGCCGGCCAGCATCATCACGACCTGCGCGGTGCCGGTCTTCTCGGCGAGGTATTCGGTGTGGCCGGAGAACGCGACGCCGGCATCGTTGATCGTGCTTTTCTGGAGCGGCGCCGTGGCCATCGCGTCGAACCAGCCGCGCCCGATGCCTTCCAGCGCCAGGTCGAGGGTGGCGAGCACCGCGCGTCCGTTGGCCGCATCGAGCACGCCCGGGCGCACCGGCACTTCCAGCGGCACGTCGATCACGGTGAGGCGCTCAGGCCCGAAGGACGGCAGCCCTCCGTTGCGGACGGCCTGCAGGGACAGGGCGGACAGGCGGATCGCGGGATCGATCTGCGCGGCGGTCAGCGCCAGCAGCGCGCTGTCGCCAAGCAGGATGCAGTTCGCTTCGTGGCGCAGCGCCCACGCGGCGCGGATCGAGATTTCCGGGCCGATCCCGGCCGGCTCTCCCGTGGTGATCGCGATCGCCGGCCTGGGTGCTGGCATGGGGTCAGCCTTGTTCGCGGAACTCGACGTAGGCGCGGTCGCGCACCTGGCGCTCCCAGTCTTCCAGCGCTTCCTGCTGCTTGCGGGCGAACAGGGCCTGGCGCGCCTCCTGGCGCTTGCGTTCCTTGGCCTGGTCGTCGGCCTTGCGCTCGACCACTTCGATCAGGTGCAGGCCCAGCGGAGTCTTGACGATGCCCGACACTTCGCCCGGCTTGAGCGCGTTCATCACGTTCTCGAATTCCGGCATCGTATCGCCCGGGTACAGCCAGCCCAGGTCGCCGCCTTTGGCCGCCGAGGCGTCGTTCGAGTGCTGGCGAGCCAGGTCCTCGAACTTTGCGGACTTGCTGTCCACCTGGGCTTTCAGTTCGGTGAGCTTTTTCTGCGCTTCCGCTTCCGACATGGTCGGCGTGATCTTGAGCAGGATGTGGCGCGCGCGGGTCTGCTGCACCACTGGCGCATCGTCCTGCTTGGCCTGGGTGCGCTTGTCGACCAGCTTGAGGATGTGGAAGCCGGTCGAGCTGCGGATCGGCTCCGTCACCTGGCCCGCGTTCAGCTTGAGCAGCGCCTCGCCGATCACCGGCGGCAGGCCGTTGGCCGGACGCCAGCCGACCGCGCCGCCCTGCAGCGCGTCGGGCGAGTCGGAGAAGGTCGCCGCCACGCGGGCGAAGTCGGCGCCGGTGCGCAGCTGGCGCATGACTTCGTCGGCGCGCGCGCGGCGGGCCGCGATCTGCTCCGGCGAGGCGTTGTCGGGGATGCGCACCAGGATCTGCGCGATGTTCAGTTCCACGTTCTGCGCCGCGGCGGCCTGCTCGCCCGCCATGAAGGTGTCCACTTCCGCGTCCGACACCTGGATCTTGGCGTCGACTTCATGCTCGCGCAGGCGGGTCAGGATGATCTCCTTGCGGATCTCTTCGCGGAAGGTCGCGAACGGCATGCCGTCCTTTTCCATCGCATTGCGCAGCTCCTGCACCGACATCTTCTGGCCTTCGGCGATGCGGACGATCGCGCGGTCGAGCTCGATGTCGCTGATCTTGACGCCGTATTCGGCCGCCAGCTGCAGCTGCGCGCGCTCGACGATCATGCGTTCGGTGACCTGGCGTTCCAGGTCCTCGCGGTCCGGCATCGGCGCGTTGGCCGCGCGCATGCGGTTTTCGATGTCGCGCACGCGTCCGGCCAGCTCGTTACGGGTGATCACTTCGTCGTTAACCACCACCGCGATCGAGTCGATCACATTTGCCGAGGACGATGCCGGCGGCAGGAAGCCGGTCGGCGCCGCGGGCTTGGCCGGCGCGGCCGGCGCCGCCGATTGCGCGTTGGCCGTGCCAGCGGTCAGGGCGCACAGCAGCGCGGCGGCAAGGCTGATTTGGTGGAGTCCGGTGTGTCGCATAATCTTGAAAGTACTCTTTCGGATAAATGGATTGTCAGCGCGACGTGCCATCGTTCAGGCGCGTGTAGCCGGGGATGCTGCGGTAGAACGACTCGAGCGGGCTGCCGAAGCCGAGCTTGGACAGTCCGTTCAGTTCAAGCTGGAAGAACGCCGGGGTCGAGGTCTGCTGCGCCGCCGTCACGAAGCGCTGGGCTCCCATCCGGAACACCCAGCAGTCGGCCCGGTATTCGAGCCCGACCAGCCCTTCGATCAGCTTGCGGTCACGCAGAGAATAACTCACCCGGCCCACGCCATACCAGCGTTGCGCGATCGGCCATTGTGACGAAATGTCCACGTTCTTGAAGCTGTCGCGCAGGTAGCGGTAGGAGGCGTTGACCACCTTCTTCTCGCCCGGCATCCACTGCACGCCGTAGTTCGAGGTGTAAGTCTGCTTCGCGCTTGCATTGTATTGTACTGCGCTGTCGAAGTTCCATTCCGGCGTGATGCGGCCCGATGCCGACAGCAGCAGGTCGGAGCGCGATTCGTTGCGCGGCGCCGAGCGGTCGATCGTGACGCGCTGGTCCTTGAAATAGAAGCGCTGGCCCAGCGCCAGGCGCAGGCGCTCGGCGCCGGATTCCTCGATATAGCGCGACACCACCGCCACCGTCATCTGGTTGGCGTCGCTGATGCGGTCCTGGCCGATGAAGCGGTTCTCGGTGAAGATCTGCGCGAAGTTGAAGCCCGTTTCCGCCGAATCGAAGTTCGGCAGGTTGTCCTGGTTCTTGTACGGTGTGTACACGTAGAACAGGCGCGGCTCGAGCGTCTGCGTCACGGCCGAACCGAACAGCGTGGACGGGCGCTCGAACACCATGCCGGAATCGACCGAGAAGGTTGGCAGCGTGCGCGAATACGAACGCGCGCCGTTGAACTCCGTCTCCAGGTCGTATTTGGTCGCGTGCAGCATCAGCTTGGGCGTGACGAAGTAGCCGGAGCGGACAATCGGGTAGGACAGCTGCGGGTTGACCACCGCGCGGTTGCCTTCGATCAGGGTCGGGTGCGCGAAGCGGGTGGCTTCGGCGTCGACCGACCAGTCGAAGCCCGCCACGTCGTAGCGCGCCGCGCGGAAGTTCACCTGCGGCAGGCGGTCATACGGGCGCGGCACGGTGAACGCGGAATTGGTGCGCGAGGCGGGGTCCTGCAGCACCTGGTAGCCTTGCGCGCGCGCCGACAGGCTCCAGTACTTGGTGACGTAATCGGTGCGCAGCTCGCGCAGCAGCTGGCGTTCCGCCGTGCTGTTGACCGACTTGGAAAAGTCGCTCGGGTATTCGTCGTCGGAGGCGGCGCGCACGTTCCAGCCGTACGACCAGTTCGGCGCCAGCCGCTGCGAGTGGAACGAGTTGACCTGCCAGCGGTTGGTGTTGGTCTGCTTGTCGTCCGGCAGCACCTCGACCTGGGTCTCGCCGGCGTAGGTCTCGCCCAGGTAGCGCGCGTGCGCCATCGCCATCAGGCCGCGGTTGCCCATCAGGCGCGGCGTCAGCGTCAGGTCGCGGTTGGGCGCGATGTTGAAGTAGTAAGGCAGCGTGATCTCGCTGTCGCCCTTCGAGCCCAGGCCTACCGATGGCGGGAGCCAGCCGGAGCGGCGCGCGCCCGACAGCGAGAACGACAGGGCTGGCGCGCCGATAATCGGCACGCCCTTGAAGTACACCACCGTGCGCGCCGCCATGCCGACGTCGCGGCCGGCGTCGAGGCGCAGCGTGTCGGCCTTGAGGTACCAGTCCGGATCGGGACCGGCGCAGGTGCTGTAGGTGCCGTCGATGACCACGGCCACGTCCTCGGACAGGAAGTCCATGCGCGTGGCCTGGCCCTGCGCGTTGTTCAGTTCCAGCCAGTATTGGGGGCGGATCACATAGCCCTTGCCGGAATCGAGATTCAGGCGCAGCTCCTCGCCGCGGTAGCGGTCGCCGTAGCGCCACATTTGCACGTTGCCGGCCGCGCGCACCTCGTCCTCGACCGCCAGGTAGCAGGCGGTATCGGCCTTCATGCGGGTCAGGCCGCGGGTGATTTCGACGTCGCCGGTGAGCGTGACTTCGCGGTCCGGGCGGCCGGTGACCTGCTCGGCCGATGCCACCACCGGGGCGTCCGGGTCCTCGGCCCGTTCGGTGCGCGTCTGCGCCTGCACGCTGCCCGCAACGGCGGCGGCCATGGCAGTGAGCGCGAATGCGCGGCGCGTCGGGTACTTTGAAGCCGAAAACCAGGTCATTGGACGAAGCGGAACACCATAAATGGCGATTTTTTAGATTGAATCCCTTATTATATGGGAATCGATACCAAACACGGGTTTTCCCGGCTTCCGCTTCATGTCTTTTTCGCATTCCCCTTCCGGTACGCCCGCCCCCACTGACGCACGCATCGACCAACTTACCGCCTGGCTCTCCACGCTTGGCCTGGTCGATATCGCCAGCCGCCGCCCTGCGTCGGCTGACGCCAGTTTCCGCCGCTATTTCCGGCTCGACGTCCTGCCCGAGCTGCGCGACAGGCTGGGCGACACCCTGATCGCCATGGACGCGCCGCCGGAACGCGAGAACGTGCCGGCCTTCGTGCACGTCCAGGGGCTGTTGCTGGAGGCCGGCGTGACCGTGCCGGCCATCGTCGCGCAGGATGTGCCGAGCGGCTTCCTGCTGCTGTCCGACCTGGGCACCACCACCTACCTGCAGCGCATCGACATCGACAACGCCGCCTTCATGTACTCGGACGCGGTCGACTCGCTGATCAAGTTCCAGCTGGCTTCCCGGCCGGGCGTGCTGCCCGAGTTCGACCGCGCCTTCGTGATGCGCGAGCTGAACCTGTTCCCCGAATGGTTCATCGAGCGCCACCTGGGCGTGCAGATGGACGAGCAGCAGAAGGCTGCGCTGGACGCCGTGTTCGAAGCGATCTGCGCCAACGTGCTGTCGCAGCAGCAGGTCTACATGCACCGCGACTACCACTCGCGCAACCTGATGTTCCTCGAGCGCGGCAACCCGGGCGTGCTGGATTTCCAGGACGCCGTGTTCGGCCCCGTGACCTACGACCTGGGCTCGCTGCTGCGCGACGCCTACGTGCAATGGGACGAGGAACTGGTGCTCGACTGGGTGGTGCGCTACTGGCAGAGCGCGAAGAAGGTCGGCCTGCCGGTCAATCCGGACATCGATTCGTTCTACCGCGACTTCGAATTCATGGCGCTGCAGCGCCACCTGAAGATCCTCGGCATCTTCTGCCGCCTGAACTACCGCGACAACAAGCCGAACTACCTGGGCGACCTGCCGACCGTGATCGATTACGTGCGCAAGACCGCCAACCGCTACACCGTCCTCAAGCCGCTCATCAAACTGATGGACGAATTCGAAGACAAGGCGCCGCAAGTCGGCTACACGTTCTGAGGCTGCCGACATGAAAGCGATGATTTTTGCCGCAGGCCGCGGCGAGCGCATGCGCCCGCTGACCGACTCCTGCCCCAAGCCGCTGCTCAAGGTGCGCGGACGCCCCCTGATCGTCTGGCAGATCCTGTCGCTGGTGCGCGCCGGGATCACCGAGATCGTGATTAACCATTCGCACCTCGGCCACATGATCGAGGCGGAGCTGGGCGACGGCAGCAAGTTCGGCGCCCGCATCGCCTATTCGCACGAGCCGGCGCCGCTGGAAACCGCGGGCGGCATCGCCAACGCGTTGCACCTGCTGGGCGACCAGCCCTTCGTCGCGGTATCGGGCGACATTTATTGCCCCTACTTCGACTACACCCAGGTGCTGGACGTCCTGCACGACAAGGATATGTGGGGCAACCCGTACCCGAAGGACAAGCGCGACGTCGCCTGGCTGTACCTGACGCCGAACCCCTGGCACAACCCGGACGGCGACTTTGCGCTGAACATGTACGCGCTGTCGAACGAGGGTTCCCCGAAATGGAATTTCGCCGGCATCGGCGTGTACCGTCCGGAGATGTTCGACGGGATCACCCCGGGCGACTACGTGCGTTTCGGACCGCTGATGCGCAAGTACATCGACCTGGGCCAGGTGGGCGGCGAGATCTATGAAGGCGAATGGGTCAATGTCGGCACCGTCGGCCAGCTGGAAGAACTGAACGCGCCGCTGGCGGCGAAGGCCCCCGCCGCATGACCGCCATGCCCGGCTACGCTGGACGGCGGGCCCGCCTGGCCGCTGCGATGCAGCCGGGCGCCGTCGCGATCGTGCCCACAGCACCGGAGGCGCTGCGCAACGGCGACAGCGAATATCCCTACCGTCACGACAGCTATTTCTACTACCTGACCGGCTTCGACGAACCGGAAGCGGTGCTGGTGCTCGCGCAGGGCAAGGCGATCCTGTTCTGCCGCCCGCGCGATCCGGAGCGCGAGATCTGGGATGGCTTGCGCCATGGCCCGGACGGCGCGCGCGAGGCCTTCGGCTTCGACGAGGCCTACGCGGTCGGTGAACTGGATGCGCGCATGCCCGGCCTGCTGGCCGATGCCAGCGCGCTGTATTACGCCAGCGGGAAGCACGCACAGGTCGACGCACAGCTCGCGCGCTGGCTGGACGCGGTGCGCCAGCGCGCGCGCAGCGGCGTCACCGCGCCGGAAACCGTGCACAACGTGCGCGTGCTGCTCGACGAGATGCGCCTCATCAAGGACGACGCCGAGCAGGCGCTCATGCGCCGCGCGGCGCTGGTCTCGTCGCGCGCGCACGAACGCGCGATGCGCGCGACGCGTACCGGCATGCGCGAATACGAAATCGAGGCGGAGCTCCTGTACGAGTTCCGCCGCAACGGCGCCCAGTCCCCGGCCTACACGCCGATCGTCGCCTCCGGCCCCAACGCCTGCATCCTGCACTACAACCAGAACCGGCGCCAGGTGGCGGACGGCGACCTGGTGCTGATCGACGCAGGCTGCGAGCTGGATGGCTACGCATCGGACATCACGCGCACCTATCCGGCCAGCGGCCGCTTCAGCGCGCCGCAGCAGGCGCTGTACGAACTGGTGCTGGCGGCGCAGGCCGCCGCGATGGCCGAGGCGCGCCCGGGCCTCCCCTACAGCGGCATGCACGACGCAGCGCTGCGCGTACTGGCGCAGGGCATGGTCGACCTGAAGCTGGTGCCGCACGCCAGCGCCGACGACGCCATCGCCGAGCGCGCCCACCAGCAGTTCTACATGCATGGCACCGGCCACTGGCTGGGCATGGACGTGCACGACTGCGGTTCCTACCGCGACCTGCAGGCGGAAGGCCGGCCCTCGCGCGCCCTGGCGCCGGGCATGGTGCTGACGGTCGAACCGGGCATCTACGTACGCCCGGCGCAAGGCGTGCCGGAGCAGTACTGGAACATCGGCATCCGCATCGAGGACGACGTGCTCGTCACGGCCGGCGCATGCGACGTGCTGTCCGACGCGCCCAAGCTGGTCGCCGACATTGAACACCTGATGCAACGATGAGCAACGAACTTCACGACTACGATGTGGCGATCTGCGGCGCAGGCCCGGTCGGCATGGCGCTCGCCGCCCTGCTGGTGCGGCGCGGCCTGGCGCCCGCGCGCATCGCGCTGCTGGACGCCAAGCCGCTCGAGCAGGCCCTGCGCGATCCGCGCTCGATCGCCATCTCGCACGGCAGCCGCATGCTGCTGGAGCAGGCAGGCGCGTGGCCGGTCGCCGCCACGCCGATCCATGAAATCCACATCTCGCGGCGGGGGCACTTCGGGCGCAGCCTGATGGACCGCAGCGAGCACCAGCTCGATGCGCTGGGCTATGTGGCGCAGTACGGGGACCTGGTGCGCGTGCTGGGTGCAGCCTGCGGCCGCGCGGGCGTCGCGGAACTGCGCCCGGCGCGCGTCACCGCAGCGCAGGAACAGCCCGGCGCCGTGCAGCTCACGCTGGAGGATGGCCGCACGATCAGCGCAGGCGTGGTGGTGCAGGCGGAAGGCGGCGTGTTCGGGGAGCAGGCCGGGCGCAGCCGCGTGCGCGACTACGGCCAGACGGCGGTGATTGCGCGGGTAACGGCGACGCGCCCGGTGGCGAACCGCGCATACGAACGCTTTACCGAAGAAGGGCCGCTCGCGATGCTGCCGCAGGACGGCAGCGATGGCCATCAATATGCCCTGGTCTGGTGCATGGCGCCGGATCGCGCGCAGCAGGTTGCGGCGCTCGACGACGCTGCGTTCCTGGCCGCGCTGGGCGAGGCGTTCGGCACGCGGCTGGGCAGCTTCAGCGGCGCCAGCAAGCGCGTTGCCTTCCCGCTCGGCCTGAACGCGGGGACAGAGGGCAGCGCGCGCATCGCGGCGGTAGGGAACGCGGCGCAAACCTTGCACCCGGTGGCCGGACAGGGATTGAACCTGGGCCTGCGCGACGCGGCGGTGCTGGCGCGGCTGCTGGCGCGCGGCCCCGGCCCGCAGGCGCTTGCCCGCTTCGCCGAAGAGCGGCGCGCCGACCGCGACACCGTCATCGCCGCGACCGATGCGATGGCGCGCGCATTCGCGCGCCAGGGTGCCAGCCAGGCCATACTGGGCCTGTCGCTCGGCGCGCTCGATGCGGCGCGTCCCGCGCGCATGCTGCTGGCCGAACTGATGATGTTCGGCCGCCGCGCCTGAACGGGTGCGGGACTGCCCCGCCGCGGGATTAGCGCGCGGGTGCCGCGCTGCGATCCAGCGTCACCGCCGTATCCAGCGCAAACTGCGCAGCCTTGCGGAAGAACTCCAGTGTCAGGTTCTCGAAGGTGTCGCCCGGGCCATGGTAGTCCGCATGGTCTTCCACGCCAAAGTACAGGAACGGAATGCCGGCGTCGTGGAAGGCGCCATGGTCGGAGCTCTGGGTCCAGTCGTCGACGCGCGTCAGCGTCTTTGGCTGGTCGTGCCCGAACGAGACCTTCAGCCCGCTGCGTTGCGCCGCCTGGTCCACCACCGCGCGCAACGCTGGCGTATAGCTGGTGCCAGCCACGTTGATCTCGCCCTTGTCGTTGCGGCCGACCATGTCGAAATTCAGGTTCGCGACCACTGTGTCGCTCCTCAAGGGCATCGAGGACACGAAATGCTTCGCGCCCCGCAGCCCCATCTCCTCGCCGTCGAACAGCGCGAACACGATCGAGTGTTCCGGTGGGTTGGCGCGGAACCAGCGCGCGGCCGCCAGCACCACGGCCACGCCGGAGGCGTTGTCGTCGGCGCCCGGGTGGATCTTCCCCTTGTGCAGGCCAAGGTGGTCGTAGTGCGCGGACAGGACAATGTAGCGTTCCGGGTTCCTGGTGCCGCGCACCAGGCCGACCAGGTTTACCGCGCCGACCTGCCGGGCGTTCTGGCCCTCCTTGCCTTCGCGGCGGGTAAACGAGAACGGCTGGCCGAACGATGCGCCGAGCGGAGCGATGCCGGTCGCGCGCAGTCGCTGCTCAAGGTATTCCCGCGCCTTGCGGTTACCCGGCGTGCCGGTGCGGCGGCCTTCGTAGGCCGGCGACGACAGCGTACGCGCGTCGGCGAACAGCTGCTCCCTGTCGACCGTAGGCGCCGCGGGGTGCGCTTGCGCTGCGCAGGCGATCGCGATGGCGAACAGGCAGGTCAAGGCGTGGGACATCGTGATCGTTTTCATACGCTTAAGGGCCGGAAAAAGACGGCAGCATACCCCAAACAACGTAAAATATGGGGGCGATGATTACTCTCCTTCCCCTCCCTGCCATCAACGCCCTGATCGAGGAATCGCTCGACGCAGTCCTGATCATCGACGGGGACAGCACGATCCGTTATGCCAATGCGGCGATGGCGCAGCTGACCGGCTATCCGTCCGGTGAGCTGGTCGGCCAGTCCTTCAACCTTCTGATCGATCCCGAGCTGGTGGCGGAGCACGATGGCTACGTGCAGCATTACGTCGCTGCCCGGCGCAAGTCCTCCGTGCTGGGACGGGTGCGCGAATTCATGGTCCGGCACCGCAGCGGCGAAATGATCCCGGTCAGTATGAAAGCTGTCGACCTGGGAGATACGGACGGCGTGCGCTTCCTTGGCGCGTTCATGGAAGACCAGCGTCCCCGCCGCGCGCTCGAAGCAAAACAGCGCGAGCTCCTCGAACAGCTGGAACACCAGGCGCTGACCGACATGCTGACCGGGCTGCCGAACCGGCGCGCGTTCCAGAACGAGGCGCGGCAGGCGATGGCGCGTGCGCGCCGCGACGGCGCGCCGGTGACGGTGGGCGTGGCCGATGTCGACCACTTCAAATCGATCAACGACCGCTACGGGCACGCGGCGGGCGACCAGGTCCTGCAGGAATTGGCGGAGGTGATCCGCAAGGCGGCGCGCGCCAGCGATGTCGTGGCGCGCACGGGCGGCGAGGAATTCAGCCTGCTGTTCCCCAGCGCGACCGTGGCGCAGGCGATGCGGGTCGCCGAGCGCATTCGCGCGGCGGTGCAGGCGCACGAGGTGGAGACGCCGGGCGGGAACGTGCTGCGCGTGACGCTCAGCGCGGGACTGGCGCAACTGCCGATGGACGATAGCGAATTCGATGCCACCGTGGCGAAGGCGGACGAGGCGCTGTACCGGGCCAAGCATGGCGGGCGCAACCGGGTTGAGGCTGCGTAGCGCCCGGCATCCGCGGACGACTCCAGGCGCACCAAATAATCGGGTGACGGTCCCGCCGGGGACCGTCCCCTGATTCAGTCGACGGCCTTGACCATGTCTTCGATGACCTTTTTCGCGTCGCCGAAGACCATCATCGTGTTGGGCTGGTAGAACAGGTCGTTGTCGAGGCCCGCATAGCCGGACGCCATCGAGCGCTTGTTCACGATGATCGATTTGGCCTTGTAGGCCTCCAGGATCGGCATGCCGGCGATCGGCGATTTCGGGTCCTTGGCGGCCGGGTTGACGACGTCGTTCGCGCCCAGCACCAGCACCACGTCGGTCTGCCCGAATTCGGCATTGATGTCCTCCATCTCGAACACCTGCTCGTACGGCACCTCGGCCTCGGCCAGCAGCACGTTCATGTGGCCCGGCATGCGCCCTGCCACCGGGTGGATCGCGTACTTCACGTTCACGCCCTTCCCGGTCAGCTTTTCCACCAGCTCCTTGAGCGGATGCTGTGCGCGCGCGACCGCCAGGCCGTAGCCCGGCACGATGATCACAGACTCGGCGTTCGACATGATGAAGGCGGCATCGTCCGCGGAGCCCGACTTGACCGGGCGCTGCTCGGTCTTGCCCGCCGCGCCGGCCGCCGCCGGTTCGCCGCCAAAGCCGCCCAGGATCACGTTGAAGAACGAGCGGTTCATCGCCTTGCACATGATGTACGAGAGGATCGCGCCGGACGAGCCGACCAGCGAGCCTGCGATGATCAGCATCGAGTTATTCAGCGAGAAGCCGATACCCGCCGCGGCCCAGCCGGAGTAGGAGTTCAGCATCGATACCACCACCGGCATGTCCGCGCCGCCGATCGGAATGATGATCAGCACGCCCAGCACGAACGAGAGCGCCGCCATCGCAAGGAACGGCGTCCACGCCGGATCGACGCCGGGATCGAAGGTGAACACCAGGCCGAGCGAGATCACGGCGACCGCCATCGCGAGGTTGATCAGGTGCTGCCCCGCGAACTGCACCGGCGCGCCCTGGAACAGGCGGAACTTGTATTTGCCCGACAGCTTGCCGAATGCGATCACCGAACCGGAGAAGGTCACGGCCCCGACGAAGGTGCCGATGAACAGCTCCAGGCGGTTCCCCACCGGCAGCGGGTCGCCGCGCGTGGCGATGTTGAAGGCCCACGGCTCGGACACCGCCGCGATCGCGATGCACACTGCCGCCAGGCCGATCAGCGAGTGCATCGCTGCGACCAGCTCGGGCATCTTGGTCATCTCGACCCGCCTGGCGAGCATGGCGCCGATCGCGCCGCCCACCAGCGTGCCGAGCGCCACCAGCATGTAGCCGAAGGTGCCGTCGGCCGCTTCGGCCTTGAGCCGGACAATCAGCGCGACCGTGGTGGCGAACGCGATCGCCATGCCGATCATGCCGAAGGCATTGCCCTTGCGCGCATTGGCCGGCGAGGACAGGCCCTTGAGCGCCTGGATGAAGCAGATCGATGCGACCAGGTACAGCAGGGTGACCTGGTTCATGCTGATGTAGTTCATGCCTTGTCTCCCGCCTTGGCTTTCGGTTCCTTCTTCCGGAACATCTCGAGCATGCGCTGCGTGACGAGGAAGCCGCCGAACACGTTGACGGCAGCCAGCGCCACCGCAACGGTGCCCGCGACCTGGCCGGTGAGGCCTTCGGTAAGGCCCGCCGCCAGCATCGCGCCGACGATGATGATCGCGGAGATCGCGTTGGTGACGGCCATCAGCGGCGTGTGCAGCGCCGGCGTGACGGTCCACACCACGTGGTAGCCGACGTAGATCGCCAGCACGAAGATGATCAGGTTGGTAATGGTGTCGCTGACTTCCATGTGGTCCTCCTTGTTATTTGCGCAGTACCTGGCCGTCCGCGCACAGCAGCGTGGCCTTGAGGATCTCTTCTTCGCGGTCGATCACTAGCGGAGCGCCGCCCGGCTTGTCGTCCTTGTCGATGATCAGCTTGAGGAAATCGAGCACGTTGCGCGCGTACAGCGCCGAGGCGTCGGCCGCCACCAGCGCGGCCAGGTTCGGTTCGCCCACGATGTGCACGCCGTGCCGGGTGACGGTCTTGCCCAGCTCGGACAGCGCGCAGTTGCCGCCCTGTTCCACCGCCAGGTCGACGATCACGGAGCCCGGCTTCATGGCCTTGACCGTGTCTTCGGGGATCAGGATCGGCGCGTTGCGGCCCGGGATCAGGGCGGTGGTGATGATGATGTCGGCCAGCTTGGCGCGCTCGTGCACCAGTTCGGCCTGGCGCTGCATCCATGCGGCCGGCATCGGGCGCGCATAGCCGCCCACGCCCTGCGCGATCTCGCGCTCTTCGTCGGTCAGGTAGGGAACGTCGATGAACTTGGCACCCAGCGACTCGACCTGCTCCTTGACGGGCGGGCGCACGTCGGACGCTTCGATCACCGCGCCGAGGCGCTTGGCGGTGGCGATCGCCTGCAGGCCGGCCACGCCCACGCCCATGATCAGCACGCGCGCGGCCTTGACCGTACCTGCGGCGGTCATCAGCATCGGCATGAAACGCTGGTAGGTGTTCGCCGCGATCATCACGGCCTTGTAGCCGGCGATATTGGCCTGGGAGGACAGCACGTCCATCGACTGGGCGCGCGTGATGCGGGGCACCGCTTCCAGCGCGAAGGCGAGGATGCCCGCCTGC
This sequence comes from Pseudoduganella sp. GCM10020061, assembly GCF_042683405.1. Classification (NCBI taxonomy): domain Bacteria; kingdom Pseudomonadati; phylum Pseudomonadota; class Betaproteobacteria; order Burkholderiales; family Oxalobacteraceae; genus Pseudoduganella; species Pseudoduganella sp. GCM10020061. The sequence goes on from NZ_JBHUJS010000003.1 coordinate 862,220, forward strand.
GCCATGGCTTCGGTGTTTTCCTTGTCGAAGGGATTGAGCATGCCCACCAGGACGGCGCCGCTGCGCATCAGGGCGCGCTCGCCGGCATCCGGGGCGCGCACCTTGAGCACCAGGTCGGCGCCGAACGCGTCGGCGGCGCTGCCGATGCTGGCGCCCGCTGCGGCGTAGGCCTCGTCCGGGACGGACGCATGCAGGCCGGCGCCGGATTGCACGATCACCTGGTGCTTCGCGGCCAGCTTCTTGACCGTTTCGGGCGTTGCCGCAACGCGGGTTTCGCCCGGCCGGGTCTCGGCCGGGATACCAATCTTCATGAGTTGCCTCCTTACAATTGACTTCGGGTCATCTTACAACATTGGCATGACCGCAGCTTATCGATATGAAAGATTGTCAAGAAATATGCAAATACGGAATTTGCCTGATGCGGCGCTGCCTCGGGGCGTCCGCAAGTTGAATTGCGCGCTCCCCCGCCGCGCGGGTGCGGTAGAATGCGCGGCGCGCAATTTCATGCCAAAAAGACAATTATCGGCAAGCGTTGCGCCAGCAGTATTACCCTGCCCCATGTAGAATGTCGGCTCATTAAAAAGGACGCGCATGCCGCACACCTGGAAACCCAACGTCACCGTCGCAGCGGTCATCGAGCGCGACGGACGCTTTCTGCTGATCGAAGAAGAGACCAGCGACGGCGTACGCCTGAACCAGCCTGCCGGCCACCTCGACCCCTTCGAATCGCTGCCGGAAGCGGTCACGCGCGAAGTGCTGGAAGAGACTGCGCATGACTTCAAGCCGACCGCGCTGGTCGGCATGTACATGTCGACCTACCATTCCTTGCGCCGCAAGGAGGACGTGACCTACCTGCGTTTCGCATTCTGCGGCGAGGTCGGCGCGCACTATCCGGACCGGCCGCTCGACCACGGCATCCTGCGCACCATGTGGATGACGCGCGAAGAAATCGCAGCCTGCCAGGAGCGCCACCGCAGCCCGCTGCTGCTGCAGTGTATCGACGACTACCTGCGCGGCCAGCGCGCGCCGCTCGATATCGTGCACACGCACGATTCCGTGTACGGCAATGGCAATGGCAACGGCAAGGCTGCCGCTTAAAGGATCAAACCAAGCATGAGCAAGAAAAAAGTCGTGATCGGCATGTCCGGTGGCGTGGACTCCTCGGTGTCGGCATGGCTGCTGAAGGAACAGGGCTACGAGGTGGTGGGCCTGTTCATGAAGAACTGGGAAGACGACGACGATTCCGAATACTGCTCCACGCGCCAGGACTGGATCGACGCGGCCAGCGTGGCCGACGTGGTGGGCGTGGACATCGAGGCGGTCAACTTCGCCGCCGAGTACAAGGACCGCGTGTTCGCGGAGTTCCTGCGCGAGTACCAGGCCGGGCGCACCCCGAATCCGGATGTCCTGTGCAACGCCGAGATCAAGTTCAAGGCTTTCCTCGACCACGCGATGAAGCTGGGCGCGGACCTGATCGCGACCGGCCACTACGCGCGGGTGCGCGAGAACGCCGGCCGCTTCGAACTGCTCAAGGCGGTGGACCACACCAAGGACCAGAGCTACTTCCTGCACCGGCTGAACCAGGCGCAGCTGTCGCGCACGCTGTTCCCGCTGGGCGAGATCCCGAAGACCGAAGTGCGCAAGATCGCCGAAAAGCTCGCCCTGCCGAATGCGGCCAAGAAGGATTCGACCGGCATCTGCTTTATCGGCGAGCGGCCGTTCCGCGACTTCCTCAACCGCTACCTCTCGTACAAGCCGGGTCCGATCAAGACGGACGACGGCAAGACCGTGGGCGAGCACGTGGGCCTGTCGTTCTACACGCTGGGCCAGCGCAAGGGTATCGGCATCGGCGGCCTGAAATCGTACAAGAACCCGGACGGCACCAGCGACGCCTGGTACGTGGCGCGCAAGGACGTCGAGAACAACACGCTGTACATCGTGCAGGGCCACGACCATCCGTGGCTGCTGTCGCCGCAGCTGGAAGCGGGCCAGGCCAGCTGGATCGCCGGCGTGCCGCCGGAGGCGCGCGCGCTGTCGGCCAAGACGCGCTACCGCCAGCACGATGTGGCCTGCAGCGTGGCGCCGCAGGGCATGGACCGGTTCACGCTCGATTTCGCGGAGCCGCAGTGGGCCGTGACGCCGGGACAGTCGGCCGTGCTGTATGACGGCGACGTGTGCCTGGGCGGCGGCATCATCGACAGCGCCAGCGCGACCCGGCGCTGACTGTTCCCGGGGACCGTCCCGTCCCTACGTTTGCTGTTTGCGGACCACGGACAGGACCGTATTGCGGATCGCCTTGAGCACCGCATCCGCCTTGAACGGCTTGACGATGAATCCGTGCGCGCCGCGCGCCAGCGCTGCCTGCACGGTAGCCGCATCGAGCGTGGCCGACACCACGAACACCAGCGTCTTGGGCGCGGCCATCCGCACCTGTTCGATCATCTCCCCCGTATCGCCCGCCTGTTCCGAGGCCAGGCAGATGAAATGCGGCGCGTGCTTGACCGCCAGAGCCAGCCCCTGCGAGGCATTATGCGTGGCGCCCACCACCTCGTAGCCGCCATCGGCCAGCACCGTGCCCAGCAGGCCGCGCGCAACCGCGTTCGGATCCACGATGACCGCCTTGAGCGTCATGCCGCCACCTGCCCGTAGGCCAGGGCCTTCCAGGTGACGCCCAGGCGCACGTCCAGCTTGAGTTCGACCAGCTTGCGCGACACGTCGAGCGTCTCGCGTTCGGCGCGCAGGCGCTCCCCCACCGGGGTCTTGAGGATGCCTGCGCCGGCGATCACCGCGTCCAGGTTGCCATAGGCGTTGAGCAGGCGCGCCGCGGTCTTCATGCCGATCTTGGACACGCCCGGCACGCCGTCGGTAACGTCGCCCATCAGCGCCAGCAGGTCGGGCAGCAGCTCGGGCGCGACGCCGAAGCGCGCGCGCACCCAGGCGTCGTCGTGCCACTCGCCCTTGAAGTGGTCCCACACCAGCGCGCCGTACCCGATCAGCCCATGCAGGTCCTTGTCGGTGGTGGCGACGATGGCGTCGCCGCGGCCCTCGTTCAGCCAGCGCATCACGCAGGTCCCGATCACGTCGTCCGCCTCCACTTCCGGCACGCAGCACACGTGCACGCCAAGTTCGCGCAGGCGGTCGTAGAAGCCCGGCAGCGCCTCGCGCAGCGGCGAGGGCATCGGCGCGCGCTGCTCGCGGTAGCGCGGGTACAGGGTGTGGCGCCAGGTCATGCCGCCATGGTCGAACGCGGCCAGCACGTGGCTGGGCGCGTGCGCGCCCAGCAGGTTGCGGAACGAGGACAGCGAATGGCGCAGCGCGGCCTCCGCCTTCGCGGGGGAATCCGGTTCGTCGCTGGCGGCTTCGTACACGCGCCGGACGATGTTCAGGCCGTCGATGGCTAACAGCTTGGCCATGGGAGTGGAATGGGTGGGAGACGAGTCCGATAGCTTAGCATTCCGCCTGCCGGCGCGAAAGCGGCCGGCTAGCGCAGGATGACGTGTTCGAACGGCACGCCGTAGCGCCACACGTTGAGCAGCTCGTCGGTGCCGGCCACGCCGATGGTGGCGACCATCCGTTCGACGTAGTGCAGCGCCTCGTCCTTTTCATGGGGGCCCAGGCGGTCCAGGCGCGGCAGTTCGCGCTTGAGGGCGGCCAGCAGGGCCGAGCGGCGCGGCTGCTCGGAAATCGACAGCTCGACCGAGGCGATGATCGCGTCGACCGCGCGCTGCGCCTCGGCGCGCACCATCTCGTTGGGCGCGCCCTGGTACATGGTCTGCGGGTCGGGATAGAACTTGCGCTCCATGCGCAGTCCTTCCAGGCGGGCGAAGGTGTGCGGGTGCAGCACCAGCGAATGGTCGTTGGCGCCGGTAGGCCACAGGTAGAACAGCACGCCTGTCAGGCACGCCGCCGCCAGCGCGGACAGCGCGATCAGGGCGGCAAGCAGGTAACGGCTGATGGTTTCCATGGCGGGGCTTTAGGCTCGGAACGCAAGCATACCTGTTTTAAATTTAACAAAATGCGTTCTTTGTCACGCGTGGCAAAACTGCCCATGCCGCTTTGCTAAAGGAGCCAGGGATCGGTACTATGCAGCGGCGCGATCGTACTGACAGCGAATCGCGCGCCAGCCATTTCACATTCGGAGACCTCATGCCGCGCCGTTCGACCGCCCGACTTTCCCTGCTTTGTGCCCTGCTTGCATCCGGTTTTTCCGCCCACGCCGACACGCCGCCGATGCAGCCGGACATTCCGGCATCGTTCGACAGCGCGCTCCCTGCCAACGCCAACTACGTGCGCCGCGTGGCCATGATCCCGATGCGCGACGGCGTCAGGCTGCACACCATCATCCTCATGCCCAAAGGCGCCGCCAAAGCCCCGATCATGCTGACCCGCACGCCCTACAACGCGGCGCGGCGCAGTGCGCGCGCGCTCAGCCCGGACATGGCGACCGCGCTGCCCGAAGGCGACGACCAGTTCATCGCCAACGGCTACATCCGGGTCTACCAGGACGTACGCGGCAAGCACGGCTCCGAAGGCGACTACGTGATGACCCGCCCGATCCGCGGTCCGCTGAACGGCACCGCGGTGGATCATGTTACGGATGCCTACGACACCATCGACTGGCTGGTGAAGAACGTCCCCGAGACCAACGGCAAGGTCGGCATGGTCGGCTCCTCGTACGACGGCTTCACCGTGCTGATGGCGCTGGCCGATCCGCACCCGGCCCTGAAGGCGGCGGTGCCAATGAGCCCGATGGTGGACGGCTGGCGCGGGGACGACTGGTTCCACAACGGCGCCTTCCGCATGCCGAACCTGTTCTACTTTGCCAGCCAGACCACCGCGCGCGGCAGCGGGGCGGAAGTGGCGACCGGCGTGTATGACGACTACGAGGGCTACCTGCGCGCCGGCTCGGTCGGCGGCCTGGCGCAGCAGCTTGGCGTGGCGGGCCTGCCTTACGTGAAGAAGGTGTTCGAGCATCCGGCCTACGACAGCTACTGGCAGGGGCAGGCGCTCGACCGCGTGCTGGGCAGCCGGCCGCTGAAGGTGCCGACCATGCACGTGGTGGGCCGCTGGGACCAGGAAGACATCTACGGCGCCTACGCCGTGTACGCGGCCACCGAACCGAAGGACAGGCAGAACGACATGAACCACCTGGTCGTGGGTCCGTGGCGCCACAGCCAGGTCAACTATGAGGGCCGCGCGCTCGGGCCGCTGCGCTTCGACGGCGACACCGCGGCCGAATTCCGCCGCGAGACCATGCTGCCCTTCCTGAACCAGCATCTCAAGGACGGCGCGCCGCGCGCGCAGACGCCGCCGGTGCTGTCGTACGAAACCGGCACCGGCCGCTGGCGCCGGCACGCGCAATGGCCGCTGGCCCAGGCCACCACGCCGCTGTACCTCGCGGCGGGCGGCAAGCTGGGCTTCGACAAGCCGGCCCGGGGCGCGTTCGACGAATTCGTGTCCGACCCGTCCAAGCCGGTGCCGTTCGTCCCGCGCCCGGTGCGCGCCACCGATCCGGACGTGTGGCGCCCATGGCTGGTGAGCGACCAGCGCTTCGTCGCCGATCGCCCGGACGTGCTCACCTGGGTATCCGAGCCGCTCAAGTCGCCCGTGCACCTGGCCGGGGCGCCGATGGTCAACCTGTTCGCCTCCACCACCGGCACCGATGCCGACTGGGTGGTCAAGGTGATCGACGTGTACCCGGACGAAGTCCCGAACGAGCCGCGGATGGGCGGCTACCAGCTGGGAATCTCGATGGACATCTTCCGCGGCCGCTATCGCAACAGCCTCGAAACGCCGTCCGCGATCCCGGCCAACAAGGTCGAACGCTACCGCTTTGCGCTGCCGAACGCGGACCACGTGTTCCTGCCGGGGCACCGCATCATGGTGCAGGTGCAGTCCAGCTGGTTCCCGCTGTATGACCGCAACCCGCAGACCTTCGTGCCCAATATCTTCCTCGCGCAGCCGGCGGACTACCGCAAGGCGGTGCACCGCGTCTACAGCACCCCGGATGCTCAAAGCGTGATCGAACTGCCGGTCGTGCAGTAATACCGCCCGCCCGGGGCGGTTGCGCGGCGCCGGGAATAAATGTAGCATTCGTAGTGCATGTTTATTCCCGGCTTACCATGTCTGCGCTGACCCTCGACCGTTCTTCCCTGTCCCGCCTCGTCCACGAATTCTACGGCGACGTGCGCGCCGATCCCGTGCTCGGGCCAGTCTTCGACAATGCCATTGGCGATCACTGGGACGCGCACTTCGAGCGCCTGACCGATTTCTGGTGCACCGTCATGCTGGGCACCCGGGAGTTCCAGGGCAATGTGTTCGGCACCCACATGCAGATCCGGGGCGTCGAGCCGGAACATTTCCGCCGCTGGCTCGACATTTTCGGGGCCACCGTGGCGCGGCTGTTCGCGCCGGACGTGGCGGACGAGTTCATGCTGGTTGCACGGCGCATCGCCGGCAGCCTGCAGTACGGCTACTTCGGCAAGATCGAAGTCCAGTAAGCGTGTGTGGCATGCCGAACAGATAAGCGCCAAGCCCGGGCTTACGCTGTGGGGCATGGGCGGCAAGATCTACATCGGCATTTCCGGCTGGCGCTACGTGCCGTGGCGCGGCGAGTTCTATCCGCCCGGCCTGGCGCAGCACCGCGAGCTGGAATACGCCTCGCGCCAGCTGCCCACCATCGAGATCAACGGCTCCTTCTATTCGCTGCAACGCCCGGAAAGCTACGCGGCCTGGTACGAGGCGACGCCGCCCGGCTTCGTGTTCTCGGTCAAGGGCAACCGCTACATCAGCCACATCCTGCGCCTGCGCGACGTCGATCCTGCGCTGTCGAACGTGCTCGCCTCGGGCATGTTCAAGCTGCGCGAGAAGCTGGGGCCGATGCTGTGGCAGTTCCCGCCCAACTTCGCGTTCGATCCGGAGCGGATGGAGCACTTCCTCAGCATCCTGCCGCACGACACCGCGCACGCGCTGGAGCTGGCGCGCCAGCACGAACCGCGCATGGCAGGACGCGCCGCGCTGGAGATCGACGCCAAGCGCAAGATGCGCCATGCGGTGGAAGTGCGGCACGACAGCTTTGCCGACGAACGCTTCGTGAAGATGCTGCGCAAGTACAAGGTCGCGGTGGTGGTGGCCGACACCGCCGGCAAATGGCCGTACTTCGAGGACGTGACCGCGGACTTCATGTACCTGCGCCTGCACGGCGAGAAGGAGCTGTACGCGAGCGGCTACACGGACGAGGCGCTGGACCGCTGGGCAGATCGCATCCGGGCCTGGTCGCTGGGCGGCCAGCCGGACGATGCGCGCACCGTCAGCGCGCTGGCGCCGCCAAAGCGCGCCAGCCGCGATGTGTTCTGCTACTTCGACAACGACATCAAGGTGCATGCGCCGTACGACGCGCACCGGCTGATGGTGCGGCTGGGACTGCGTGACAGCGTCGCGCCGCGCCCCGCGCCGCCGCTGAAGCCGGGATAGGGCCCGCGCCTACAGGTGCTTGTCGAAAAAGTCCACCACGCTCCGGTTCATCGTCGCATGGAAGGCGCGGCGGTCGAATTCGCCCTGCTCCCTGCACAACCCCGGCGGCCCGACAAGCCCGCAGGGCACCAGGAACGAGAAGTGCCCGGCGCCGCGCACCTCGTGGTACTCGGCCTTGTCGCCCAGTCCGCGGCGCACCGCGTCGATGGCATCGGGCACATTGGTGTCCAGTTCCGCTTCCCACACCTGCACCGGGATGTCGACCCCGTCCAGGGCGCCGGGCCGCATGGCAAAGCCGAGCGCGGGCGCCGCAACCACCGCCGCCCTGATGCGCCCATCCTTGCCCCAGGTGTCGTCCACTTTGGCATCCGCCTGCACCAGCGGAGACTTCAGCTGGCGCAGCAGGCCGCAGGTGAACTCCTGCGCCTTCGCGCAGTGGGTGGCCACATACGCCAGGTCAGGCTTTGCGCCGGCCGCGGCCAGCACCGTCAGCCCGCCGGCCGAGAAGCCATAGGCGCCAACGCGCTTCGGATCGATATGCGCGCGCCCGCCCCACTGGCCGAGCATGTAGTCCACGGCAGCTGCCAGCTCGCGGGTACGGTTGCCGAGGTAGGTGGCCGAAGCGAGCCCGGACTGGTCGGCGTAGTTGTCGCCGGTGTGCATCGGCGCGGCGACGACGTAACCTGCGGAAGCCAGCGCCAGCGCCATGTCGGCGTGGCCGCCCGGCCCGCCGCCGTTGCCGTGCGAGATCACCACCAGCGGCAGCCCCTTGCCGGACACCGGACCGTCCGCCGCGACATCCATCACGACCATCCCGAGCAGCGTGGTGGGCCAGGTGGTGGCGGTGGTCGGATACCACACGCCCATGGCGAAGCGCTGCCCGCCGCCGGTGGTGGCGACCACCGTCTGGAACCCAACCGGGCGTTCCGAGCGCAAGGCGCTCACCCACAAGGCGCCAATGACCGCGCCGGCCAGCAGCAAGACTGCGATCGCTATCCTGCGAACCCATTTCATGGCATGTCTCTCGTGGTTGTTTTGATCAGACGCCTATGGTCGCACGGAAAGGCGGCGCTGGCACGAGGCGTGAGACAGGCGGAGGCCGGTGTCGACCGAAACCGCGCAGGATGGGAGTAAAGCGGACCCGCTCAGTCGCGCGGGTGGATGCGGATGACGCGCCCGGCCGGACCGGCCGGACCGGGCGCAGGGGTGGTGTCGCAGCTGCCGCAGGTATCGCAGCCGCTGCCGCAGCCGGCGGACTGGCCGAACCAGCGCGCCACGCGCGGGTGCGCCGCGAGCCGCAGCGACAGCCTGCGCCGCAGCGCCGCCGGCATGTATTTCATGCCGATATAGATGGCGGCGACGGCGACGATCAGTGCGACGGCGAGTTCCTGCATTTAGCCTCCGGCCAGCGCCAGCGCGGTGCGGTAGGTGATGAACGACGCCACGTAGGCCAGCGCGAACATGTAGCCCGCCATGATCAGGGGGTAGCGGATGCTGTTGGTTTCGCGGCGCACCACCGACAGCGTGGACAGGCACTGCGGCGCGAACACGTACCACGCCAGCAGCGACAGCGCGGTGGCCATCGACCACGATTGCGCGATCAGCGGCACCAGGGCGGTTTCGATGTCGCCCCCGCCCTGCGCGGACAGCGCATACACGGTGCCCAGCGCGCCCACCGCCACTTCGCGCGCGGCCATGCCCGGCACCAGCGCGATGCAGATCTGCCAGCCGAAGCCGATCGGCTCGAACACCACCGCCAGCGCGCGGCCCAGCATGCCGGCGATGCTGTAATAGATGTCCGGCTGGGTGGCGCCTTCCGGGGCGCCGGGGAAGCTGGACAGGAACCACACCAGCACCATCAGCGTCAGGATCAGCGTGCCGACCCGGCGCAGGAAAATGCGCGCGCGTTCCCACAGGCCAAGCGCCAGGTTCTGCATGTGCGGCCAGTGGTAGCTCGGCAGCTCCAGCATCAGCGGCTGCCGGGTCTTGGAGCCGAGCGAATGCTTGAAGAACCATGCCACGCCCATCGCGCTGACGATGCCGGCCGCGTACAGGCAGAACAGCACCAGGCCCTGCAGGCTGACGCCGGCGCCGACTTCGCGGTCGGGGATGAAGGCGGCGATCACCAGCGCGTACACCGGCAGGCGCGCCGAACAGGTCATCAGCGGCGCGATCATGATGGTGACCAGGCGGTCGCGCGGGTTCTGGATGGTGCGCGCCGCCATCACGCCCGGGATCGCGCAGGCGAAACTGGACAGCAGCGGAATGAACGCGCGCCCCGACAGGCCGACGCCGCCCATCATGCGGTCGAGCAGGAAGGCTGCGCGCGGCAGGTAGCCGCAGTCTTCCAGTACCAGGATGAAGAAGAACAGGATCAGGATCTGCGGCAGGAACACCAGCACGCTGCCGACGCCGCTCAGGATGCCCTCCACCAGCAGGCTGCGCAGGATGCCCTCGCCCATCTGGGCGCCGACCCACTGGCCAACCGCGTCCACGCCGGCGGTGATCATGTCCATCGGCACCGCGGCCCAGCTGAACACGGCCTGGAACACCAGGAACATCAGCGCCGCGAAGATTACCGGGCCGGCGACCGGGTGCAGCACCACGTTGTCGATCTTTTCGGTCAGGTTGCCGGTGTCGTGCTCGTGGCTGGTGGCGGCATCGAGGATGCGGCGCACCTCGCGCTGGGTCTCTTCGACCGGCACCGCATCAAGCTCGGACAGCGCGCGCGGCGCCACGGCCGGTCCGAATGCGAGCGCGTCGAGCGCGCGCACCAGCGCCTGCTCGCCGCCGCTCTGCACCGCGACCGTCTCCACCACCGGCATGCCCAGCTCCTGCGACAGGCGGGCGGTGTCGATGCGGATGCCGCGCTTGCGGGCGACGTCGGTCATGTTCAACGCCAGCACCATCGGCAGGCCGAGGCGCTGCACTTCCAGCACCAGGCGCAGGTTCAGGCGCAGGTTGGTCGCGTTGGCAACCATGACCAGCGCTTCGGGCGCGCGTTCGCCGGCGCGCAGGCCGGCCACCACGTCGCGCGTGATCGCTTCGTCGGGGGTCTGCGCGGACAGGCTGTAGGCGCCCGGCAGGTCGAGCACGCGGTAGTGGCGCCCGCCGGGGGAGGTGAAGCCGCCTTCCTTGCGCTCGATCGTGACGCCGGCGTAGTTGGCGACCTTCTGGCGCGCGCCGGTGAGGCGGTTGAACAGCGCGGTCTTGCCGCAGTTGGGATTGCCAAGCAGTGCTACCAGCGGCTGGACGGCCGCCTGTTGTTCCATCGCGCCCATCATTACTCCGCGGTGACCGAAATCAGCGCCGCCTCGAAGCGGCGCAGCGCGAAGGTGGACTGGCCCACCCGGACCGCGACCGGCTCGCCGCCGGGGAAGCCGCGCTTGAGCACGCGGATGCGCTCGCCCGGCACGAAGCCCAGCTCCATCAGGCGGCGCGAGACGTCGATGCCGCTCCAGGCCAGGTCGGCGCTGGGCGCCAGGTGGATTACGGTCGCGCTCTGGCCAACCGTGAGGTTGTCGAGCGTGGTCAGGGTCGGAGCGAGAGTCATCGGGTGGCCTTGAGAGTGGGCGCTGCGGCGCAGGGGCCGCGTACCCTGACATGATACGTCTAAATGCGAATAATTTCTATTTATCGAGGTCGCAACGCAACAAATCGCTTGCATCGGAAACGCGTTTACCGCACAATGAACGTGAATGATAATGATTCTCATTAGTGAAACGGCAAGTGCCCTCACCTGAGATTGACCGGATACCAATAGCCATGATCGTCTGCGTTTGCAACAACATCTCCGACCGTGAAATCCGCCAGGCGGCCGACCTCGGCCTGACCTCGATGGGCGACCTGCGCCGCGACCTCGGCGTCGGCACCTGCTGCGGCAAGTGCGTCAGCTGCGCGCGGCAGGTCCTGCACGACCACATCGAAAGCACCACCGTCGCGGCGACCGAACTGTCGTTCCGCCGCGAGCCTGCCGGCGCGTAAGCCGGCCGCGCATACTCCCCCAGTATCTGCCCCCGGCCCGGCCCGGGGCACATACCCCCCCTCTTTTTCGGGCGGCCCGCCCGTCCGGCACATACCCCCCCTCCCCTCCCGCTGCCTTCATATTTGTTATGATGGCCGACACGACAACAAACACCCGGGAAGGCATCTCATGAAGGGCGACAAGAACATCATCCGGCTGCTCAACGCGCAGCTGACCAACGAGCTCACCGCGATCAACCAGTACTACCTGCATGCGCGCATGTACCGCCACTGGGGCTTCGAAAAACTCGGCAAGAAGGAGTACGACGAGTCGATCGGCGAGATGAAGCACGCCGACAAGCTGATCGAGCGCATCCTGATGCTGGACGGCCTGCCGAACCTGCAGGCGCTGCACAAGCTGCTGATCGGCGAAAACGCGCCGGAAATGCTGGATTGCGACCTCAAGCTGGAGCAGGCGGCGCAGGTCACGATCAAGGAAGGCATCGCGGCGGCCGAGCAGGTCGGCGACTACGTGTCGCGCGAACTGCTGGTGGAGATCCTCGACGATACCGAGGAACACATCGAATGGCTGGAGACCCAGCTGGACCTGATCAACAAGATCGGCCTGCAGAACTACCTGCAATCGCAGATGTGATCGGCGGGGGCCGTCCCCTTTACAGGTGGGGGACGGTATCGCGGAACGACGGGCGCTCGGCCAGCTTGTCGTACAACCGCGCGAGGTTGGCGAAATCGTCGCGCCAGCCGATTTCGGGGAAGCGGAACGACAGCCACCCCAGCATGCATCCCACCGCCACGTCGGCCAGCGTGTAATGGTTGCCGGCGCAGTACGGCGATTCGCCCAGGTTGGCCGAGATCACCGACAGCCCCGCCTGCACCTTGTGCATCTGGCGCTCGATCCACGCATCGCTTTGCTGCTCGCGCGGGCGCAGCGTGCGCTCCAGGCGCACCAGCACGGCCGCGTCGAGCACGCCGTCCGCCAGCGCTTCCCAGCACTTCACGTCCGCACGGTCGCGCCCGTTCGGCGGCAGCAGCTTGCCGACCGGTGACATGGTGTCGAGGAATTCGACGATCACGCGCGAGTCGTACAGCGCGGTGCCGTCGTCGAGGATCAGGCAGGGCACCTTGCCCAGCGGGTTGGCCTCGTGGATGCGGGTCCCTGCGTCCCAGACGTTTTCCAGCTCGTACTGGTAATCGAGCTTTTTTTCCGCCAGCACCACGCGGGCTTTGCGGACATAGGGACTGGTGTTGGAACCGATGAGTTTCATAAAAAATGCAGTAGCGGATTGATCCCAAGTATAGCACCGGGGCCTGCCGCGTCCCCAGCGCCGCGGCCGTTGTGGCAGCCCGCATACATCGGAAGGACGGCTCCTTCGGTGGTAAAATCGCATTCTTTGCGCCTCCCATCCAACGCCATGACCACGACTCCCTACTCCACGCTGTCGGCCCTGTCCCCACTGGACGGCCGCTACGCCGCCAAGACCGACAAGCTGCGCCCGATCCTGTCCGAAGCAGGCTTCATGCACCACCGCGTGAAGGTGGAAATCGCCTGGCTGCAGGCCCTGTCGCAAGCCGGCTTCGACGAGATCAAGCCCTTCTCCGCAGAAGCCAACGCGCACCTGGAGCGCATCGCCGCCGACTTCAACGAAGACGCCGCCGCGCGCATCAAGGACATCGAGCGCGTCACCAACCACGACGTGAAGGCGGTCGAATACTGGCTCAAGGAACAGGTCAAGGATGTGCCGGAGCTGGTCGCGGCGACCGAGTTCATCCACTTCGCCTGCACTTCCGAGGACATCAACAACACCTCGCACGGCATGATGCTCAAGGCCGCGCGCGACGGCGTGATGCTGCCGGCCCTGCAAGCCATCATCGACAAGCTGACCCGCCTCGCGCACGACAACGCGGCGCTGCCGATGCTGTCGCGCACGCACGGCCAGACCGCCAGCCCGACCACGCTGGGCAAGGAGATGGCCAACGTGGTGGCCCGCCTGCAGCGCGCGGTCAAGCGCATCGCCGCGGTCGAAATCCTGGGCAAGATGAACGGCGCGGTGGGCAACTACAACGCGCACCTGTCGGCCTACCCGGAATTCGACTGGGCCGCGTTCTCGAAGGACGTGATCGAGCAGCGCCTTGGCCTGACCTTCAATCCGTACACCATCCAGATCGAGCCGCACGACTACATGGCCGAGCTGTTCGACGCGATCGCCCGCGCCAACACGATCCTGCTGGACCTGAACCGCGACATCTGGACCTACATCTCGCTGGGCTACTTCAAGCAGATCACCAAGGCGGGCGAAATCGGTTCCTCGACCATGCCGCACAAGGTCAACCCGATCGACTTCGAGAACTCCGAAGGCAACCTGGGACTGGCCAACGCGACGCTGCGCCACATGGCCGACAAGCTGCCGGTCTCGCGCATGCAGCGCGACCTGACCGATTCGACCGTGTTGCGCAATATCGGCGTGGGCTTCGGCTACGCGCTGCTGGCCTACGACAGCTGCCTGCGCGGCCTGAACAAGCTGGAAGTGAACGCCGCCCGCCTGGAGCAGGACCTGGACGCGAACTGGGAAGTGCTGGCCGAGCCGGTGCAGACCGTGATGCGCCGCTACGGCATCGAGAACCCGTACGAGCAGCTCAAGGAACTCACGCGCGGCAAGGGCATCTCGAAAGATGCGCTGCGCGAGTTCATCACCGGCCTGGCGATCCCGCAGCAGGCCAAGGACCAGCTGCTGGCGATGACGCCGATGAACTACACCGGCATCGCCGAGCAGCTCGCCCGCGCGATCTGACAGGGAACGGGGACTGCCGCCGCATGCCAGGGCGGCAGCGCTGACCCCGCATTCCGTTCGCATTCGCGGTAGCAGCAATACAGGGGACCGTCCGTCATGGACGGTCCCTTTTTTGTACGCCTCAACGCAGGCCGGTGTTTTTTGCTACTATTTTGTTCTAACAAGAACTATAGAGTCCGGAGACCCGCGTGATGCAGCGCTACACCGCCACCGCCATTGCCCTGCACTGGCTGATCGCCCTGCTGGTGATCGCCAACTTCGCGCTCGGCGTCTTCATGACCGACATCCCCGGCCTCACCCCGGCCAAGCTGCGCTACTTCTCCTGGCATAAGTGGGCGGGCGTCACCATCCTGCTGCTGGCCACGCTGCGCCTGCTGTGGCGCCTCAGGCATCGGGCGCCGGCTCTGCCCGACACCATGCCCGCCTGGGAGAAGATGGCCGCGCATGCTTCGCATTCCCTGCTCTACGTGCTGCTGTTCGCGGTGCCGCTGTCCGGTTATTTCTATTCGCTGGCCGCCGGCGTGCCGGTGGTGTATTTCGGCGTGATCGAGCTGCCCGTGCTGATCGGCCGCGACCCGCAACTCAAGGAACTGCTCGAGACCACGCACTTCGGCCTCAACATGCTGCTGGCCGCCACCGTTGCACTGCATGTGCTGGCCGCGCTGAAGCACCAGTTCATCGATCATGACAGCGTCCTCCGGCGTATGCTGCCGGTCCGCACCTGATTCGGAAAGCCCATCATGAAACGTCTCCTCCTCCCCCTGCTGCTCGCCATCCCCGCGCTTGCGATGGCCGGCCCGCTCAAGACCGATGCCGCCAACAGCAGCGTCACCGCGGTCTTCCGCCAGATGAACGTGCCGGTCGAAGGCGTGTTCAAGCGCTTCACGGCCAGGGTCGACTACGATCCGGCCAAGCCCCAGGCCGCCCGCGCGGACGTCCAGATCGACACCACCACGCTCGATGTCGGCGACGAGGAGATGAACAAGGAGGTGGGCAAGAAGGAGTGGTTCCACACGGCGCAGTATCCGCGCGCGTCCTTCGTGTCCACGGCCATCCGCGCCACGTCGCCCGGCAAGCTCACCGTCGACGGCAAGCTCACCATCAAGGGCCGCACCGCGAACGTGCGCTTCCCGCTGACGGTCAGGCAGACCGGCACCAGGTTCCTGTTCGAGGGACAGCTGCCGATTCGCCGCACCGCGTTCCTCGTCGGCGAAGGCGACTGGCTCGATACCAGCATGGTCGCCGACGAAGTGATCATCAAGTTCCGCATCACGGCAGCACAGTAATCCCACCCCACCGTAAGGATGAACATGAAAGCAAAGATCTTCGCAGCAGCCCTCACCGCAGTCCTTGGCAGCAGCGCATTTGCCGCTGACGTCTACCAGATCGACCCGAACCACACCTACCCGAGCATGGAAGTGGACCACAAGGGCCTGTCCATCCTGCGCGGCAAGTTCAACAAGACTGAAGGCACGATCACCCTGGACCGCGTCGCCAAGACCGGCACCATCAACGTGACCATCGACGCGGCGTCGGTGGATTTTGGCCATGACCGCCTGAACAACCACATCAAGTCGGCCGACATGTTCGACGTCGAAAAATTCCCGACCGCCGTGTACAAGGGCACCTCGATGACCTTCAACGGCGACGTGCCGGCGACGGTGAATGGCGAGCTGACGCTGCATGGCGTGACGCTGCCGGTGCAACTGAAGATCAACAAGTTCAAGTGCGTGCAGAACACGCAGCTCAAGCGTGAAGTGTGCGGCGCGGATGCGTCGGCGGAGTTCAAGCGGACCGATTTCGGCATCGGCTACGGCGGCGCCGCCTTCGATCCGCTGGTGAAGCTGCAGATCGAAGTGGAAGCCATCAAGCAGCAGTAAGCGACACCGGGGGGGGCGGGCCCCGGCCGTATCAGGCGGGCTGATACCTGGCGAAGGCGTGGCCCGGGCCAGGCAGGCCGCGGTACAGGCTTGGCGTGAACTTGCAGCTTTCCACGGCACGCACGGCTTCGGCGCGGGCCGCATCGTCATGCGATCCGCGCTCGGCCTTGATGCCGAACGCCGTGCCCGCCGGCGTGATCAGGAAGCGCAGGAGCACGCCCTGCCCACCGGCAGGCCCCTCCGTCAGTACCAGCCGCCCTGCCGCCGCGCAGGACTCCGGCACGATCTCGGGTCGCGTGCCCGGCGTATTCCCGCCATCCTCCAGCGCCCATGAAAACGCCATCTTCTTCCACGTCGCGCCGGCCAGCTTGCCGTCGCGCGTCATGGGCGTGAAGCGGCAGGCCGACATCGCCCCAAGGGTGGCGTCATCCAGCAAGGCCCAGCCGCTCGACGCGAGCACGCGCTTGTCGTGTACGCGCCCATCCTCTCCGATGAGCAGCTCGATGACGGTTTTCCCTTCCAGCTCATAGCGCCGGGCCTCCGCCGGGTAGGCGGGTCCGGCGCAGTTGCGCGGGATGCCGCCGGCCAGTTCGCCCTGCATCGGCGGCGGGTGCCTGGCCACGAGGTCGTCCGAATTGGCGTACGCAAAGGCGGCCAGCGCGGCCAACGGTAAAAATAGTCTGTTCAGCTTCATGTATTCAGTTGGCGCAGGCGGTGCGCTGCATCGGAAAATCCATCGAAGTGTCCTTGCCGTTCATGCTGCCATCGATGCGTGCGTCCGGCAGCGCGGCGGCGTATGGTTTCATCGATTGCCCGTGTGTTTGTATGTCGAGGTCGTACGTTAACACGGCCGCCAGCCATCCGTCATCCCCGGGCTGCCGCCATCCCAGCGAAGGCTGGAAGCCACCGGCCCGAAGAAAAACAAAAAAGGGCGCTGCCCTTGCGAGGCAGCGCCCTCCTGATTCAAGCCATGGGACAGTCCCGCAGGGACCGTCCCCGGCTGATTAACGGCCGTCGCGGTCCGCGTCGCCCGGCATCGCGCGCTCGACGCGATCCCACGCCGCACGGGTTGCAGACTTGGCCTGCTCCCAGTTCAGGCGCGATTTGCCTTTTACGCGTTCCCAGTCATCCGACAGGTCGTTTTCAGCGCTGTCGAACGAGCCAGGATAGCGGCCGCGGCCGTTGTAGCCCAGTTCGTAGGCAGGACCGTAGTCGTCATAGGTGTAGCCCGGGGTGTAGTAGGACGAGGTCTGGTAGTTCTGGCTCCAGTACTCGCGCTCCTGCTCCGGGTTGACCATGTGGCCGATGCCCTTGCCAGCCATGCCGCCTGCCACTGCGCCGATCGCAGCGCCAGCGGCCATGCCGACCGGGCCGCCAACCGCGCCTGCAGCCGCGCCCACTGCCGCGCCGGAACCGGCGCCGACACCCTTGGCCAGGTTGTGGTCATGCAGCTCGTCGCCGCGCTTCGGATTGACGACTTCGGCCGCGCCTTTGCCTGCCAGGCCGCCCGAGATGCCGCCGATGGCCGCACCAGCCGCCATCCCGATAGGACCGGCTGCAGCGCCGATGCCCGCGCCGGCCAGCGCGCCAGCGCCAGCGCCCAGGCCGGTGCCGATCACGTGCTCGCCCTTGTTGTCCTTCCAGCTCTGTTCGATGTGGGCTGCGTCTTCGTCCGAACGCGGGCTCACGCCCATCACGATGCCGCCGCTCTTGATGCCTTCTTCATAGTGCTTGACGCGCTCTTCCGGGATGCCGGCGCCGATCAGCGCGCCGATCAGGCCGCCAGTCACGCCACCCGCGCCCGCACCTGCCAGCGCAGCGGCCACAGGACCGGCGATCACGATACCCATGCCTGGCAGCACCAGCGTGGTGCCCACGGCTGCGATGCCTGCCAGCACGGCGCCGATCGCGCCGCCGATGCCCGCACCCACGCCCGCGCCTTCAGCGGCCTTGGTGCCCAGTTCGGTCTCCTGATCGCCGAAGTGGCGCTTGCGCGTGTCGTCCGACATCACCAGGTTCACGTCATCCTTGCTGTAACCGCGCTCGTGCAGCGTGTTATATGCACGCTCGGCGCTGTCGCGGTCGCGGAACAGGCCGGTCACCATGCGGTTGCTCTTGGTCGTGTCGTCATAAGTTGCCATGTCTCATTTCCTTTCTGGGAATTGTGTGGTGGGCAGGCTCACTTGCTTGCCGGTCGAACTACGTTAAGCTCTTCGATACCCGGCATCTGTACGGTGCCGCACCTACGCGCCACCGATTCTGCAAGCGTTGCGCTACGTTCGTTGCCGCACCGACCCCGAACTCGACGATGACTAATCTGCATTCACGGCCAGCGCTTTCGCATTGGTCAATGCGTGTTAATTACTTTAGGAGGGATCGACATGTTATTCATTATCTGGATCGTCATTGGCGGTATTATGGGTTGGCTTGCCAGCCTGGTCATGAAAACGGATGCCGAACAGGGCATGATTCTCAACGTTGTCGTCGGTATCGTTGGCGCGTTCCTGGGTGGCTGGCTGCTGTCGCCGCTATTTGGCACCGGCACCATCAACCAGGACGACTTCAGCGTCACCTCGCTGCTGGTTTCCTTCCTTGGCGCAGTCATCCTGCTGGCCATCGTGAACCTGCTGCGTCGTGGCCGCGTTCGTTAAAAAATGTAGTTTGCCCACCGAAACCAACGCTTGATCGGAAAGCGTTGGTTTTTTTTCGCCCCGGAATTTATCCATGAGATCGCCCATAATGATCGCGCTCGTATCCGTACTGCTGACGCTGCTGGCCGTATTCCTGACGTTCAACCTGATGCCCGGCGAGCGGCGCCTCGAGGAAAAACTGTCGCGCAGCTATGGCACCGACGACGAGCAATTCCGCCGTTCCCTGGGCGTGCTGCTCGGACCGCCCATCCTGGAAGGCAACCACGTCGAAGAGCTGATCAACGGCGACCGCATCTTCCCCGCCATGCTCGAAGCGATCCGCTCGGCGCAGAAGACGGTCACCTTCGAAACCTTCATCTACTGGTCCGAATCGATCGGCAAGGAATTTGCCGACGCGCTGTCGGAACGCGCCCGCAACGGCGTCAAGGTACACGTGCTGCTCGATTTCATGGGCAGCGTCAAGCTCGACGCCGCATCGATCGAGGAGATGCGCGAGGCCGGCGTGGAAGTGGAGCGCTACCACAAGCCGGCGTGGTGGAAGTTCACGCGCCTGAACAACCGCACCCACCGCAAGGTGCTCGTGATCGACGGCAAGCTCGGCTTCACCGGCGGCGTGGGCGTGGCGGACCAGTGGCGCGGCGACGCGCAGGACAAGAACCACTGGCGCGACACCCACTTCCGCGTGCGCGGGCCGGTGGTCGGACAGATGCAGGCCGTGTTCAACGACAACTGGAGCAAGTCGACCGGTTCCGTGCTGGATGGCGAGGAATATTTCCCCGCGCTGGAGCCCGCCGGCAACATGCCCGCGCAGATGTTCAGCAGCTCGCCCACAGGCGGCAGCGAAAGCATGCACCTCATGTACCTGATGGCGATCACCGCGTCGCGCCGCGAGATCATGCTGTCGAGCTCCTACTTCGTCCCGGACAAGCTGGCCATCGACGCGCTGGCGGAAGCGGCCAAGCGTGGTGTGCGCATCCGCATCATTACCCCCGGCAAGCACATCGACACGGCCATCGTGCGTGCGGCATCGCGCGAGCGCTGGGGCGACCTGCTCAAGGCCGGCGTCAAGATTGCCGAATACAAGCCGACCATGTTCCATGTGAAGTGCCTGATCGTGGACGGCCTGCTGGTGTCGGTCGGCTCCACCAACTTCGACAACCGCTCCTTCAAGATCAACGACGAAGCCAACCTCAACGTGTTCAGCCGCGAGTTTGCCGCGCGCCAGGCCGAAGTGTTCGAAGCGGACTGGAAGAAATCGCGCCAGATCACGCTTGCCGAGTGGGAAAACCGGCCCCTGCTGGAAAAAATGACATCCAAGTTCTACTCCATGTTCGGCGCCCAGCTGTAACACAATCACAACTCCCCAAAATGGGGACAGACCCCATTTCACATACCGAAATGGGGTCTGTCCCCATTTTTGGGTCTGTCCCCATTTTGGGTATTTTTCATTGACTATTACGGCAGCGGTGCGGATACTCTCAGACGCTCCCGGCAGAGCACATCTGCCGCAATGTATGCATACATATATATTCAAGAGACCGACAAGCATGAAAAAATCACTTCTCGCGCTCGCCATCCTGTCGACCGCCTCCGCCGCCTACGCGGATGAAGGCATGTGGATGCCGCAGCAGCTGCCGCAAATCGCCAACCAACTGAAGGCTGCCGGCCTCGAGCTGGATCCGGCCAAGCTGACCAAGCTGACCGAGTTCCCGGCTGGCGCGATCGTGAGCCTGGGCGGCTGCTCGGCATCGTTCGTCTCGCCGCAAGGCCTGGTTGCAACCAACCACCACTGCGTCTACAACAGCGTCGCCGTCAACTCGACCAAGGAACGCGACCTGCTGGCCAACGGCTTCCTGGCCAAGACCCTGGCCGAAGAACTGCCTGCCGCACCTGGCAGCCGCGTGTTCGTGACCGAAGAAGTGCTGAACGTCTCCGACCGCATCATCACCCCTGCCGTGGCCAAGCTGACCGGCAAGAAGCGCATCGATGCGATCGAAAAGAACCAGAAGGCGCTGGTGGCCGAGTGCGAAAAAGAAGCCGGCTACCGCTGCACCGTGGCCTCGTTCTACGGCGGCCTCGAGTTCTACCGCCTGAAGCAGCTGGAAATCCGTGACGTGCGCCTGGTGCACGCGCCGGCTGAAGGCATCGGCAAGTTCGGCGGCGACACCGACAACTGGATGTGGCCACGCCACACCGGCGACTACGGTTTCTACCGCGCCTACGTCTCGAAAGACGGCAAGGCAGCCGACTACTCCAAGGACAACGTTCCTTACCAGCCGAAGCACCACCTGAAGATCGCCAAGGAAGGCGTGAAGGAAGGCGACTTCATCATGGTGATGGGCTACCCAGGCCGCACCAACCGCCACCGCCTGCCGTCGGAAGTGGCGTACACCTTCGAGTGGAACTACCCGGCATTCGTGCAGCGCTCGGCTGAGACGCTGGCGATCATCGAACGCGAAACCGCAGGCGACCGCGGCGCAGCGCTCAAGTACGCCGGCCTGAAGGCGAACGTCAACAACTACTTCAAGAACCGCAAGGGCATGCTGAGCTCGTACGAGAACAGCGACTTCCTGGCCCGCAAGACCCAGGAACATGCGGACCTGAAGGCATGGGTCAACGCCGATGCCAAGCGCAAGAAGGAATTCGCGGCCGACATCGAAGCGGTCGAGAAGCTGATCGCCCAGCGCGACGCCCAAGTCAAGCGCGACTGGAACCTGGACAGCTCGTCGCCACGCTTCCTGACCGCCGCCCGCACCCTGTACCGCCTGGCGCACGAAAGCACCAAGCCTGACGCGGAGCGCCGCGCCGGCATGCAGGAACGCGACATGGGCCGCCTCAAGGCGTCGGTCGAAGGCATGGACCGCACCTACGTCGAGAAGGTCGACAAGGCACTGGTCCTGAACAGCCTGGTCAAGTACGCAGCACAGCCAGCCGCCGAGCGCAACGCCGCCTTCGACGCAGCGATGGGCATCAAGGACGGCATGAAGGAAGCCGAACTGAAGGCACTGCTGGATACCATGTATGCAGGCTCCAAGCTGGCCAACAGCGCCGAGCGCGCCGCATGGCTGGGCAAGAAGCCGGCCGACTTCAAGGCATCGAACGACAGCTTCATCAAGGCTGCCGTCGCGATGTACGAGGACAGCATGAAGCGTGAAGCGGCCGACGAAGAGCTGGCCGGCAAGATCCAGCAAGCCTACGCCAACTACATGAAGGCCAAGATCGCCTACATGAACAGCAAGGGCAAGGCCGTGTACCCTGACGCGAACGGCACGCTGCGCGTGACCTTCGGCAAGATCCAGGGCCGCGACCACGGCGCCGACGGCACCGGTTCCTGGACCGCGTTCACCACCGTCAAGGGCGTCGTTGCCAAGGCAACCGGCGAAGGCGAGTTCAACGCACCTGTGAAGCAGCTGGCAGCGATCAAGGCCAAGGACTTCGGCAAGTATGTCGATCCGAAGCTGGGCACCGTTCCTGTCAACTACCTGGCCACGCTGGACATCACCGGCGGCAACTCCGGTTCGGCAGCGCTGAACTCGAAGGGTGAGTTCATCGGCCTGGCATTCGATGGCACGCTCGATTCGATCATCTCGGACTGGGACTTCAACGCCGCCAACACCCGCGACATCCAGGTGGACGTGCGCTACATGCTGTGGGTAATGAAGCATGTCGACCACGCCGACAACCTGATCAAGGAAATGGGCGCCGAGTAATCGTCCCCTGCCCCATCAAAAAGCCCGCTTCCAAGCGGGCTTTTTTTATTTACAAGCCCTGCTGGACGAGTTGGCCGACCGGGATCTACAACAGACCGTCCTCGCTCGCCTCGCCGATAAATCGCGGCTGGTCGAGGTAAGCCTTGACGAGCTCTGAACGATCAGCCAGCGCTCCTTACCGTCTCTTCTCCATCAGGATGCGCTCGCCGAGTGGCAAGCGCTCCACGGCTCAGTCAAAACGCTCTTGAATAAGGCGCTGGCAAAGCATGCTGATCGTGCAGGTGCTCGCTGTAGACAAAGGGAGGACAGCGCCGCGTACAGGTCCGCTGTCGCGAGGTTGATTGCCTCGGTAAACCGAGGCAGAGCAGGCTGAATGAAGGGCAGCACGTTTGCGCTGCCCCTGCATAGTATTAGCTGCGGTTCAGGCGCGAGTTGCGCACGCTGTAGGTGAAGTAGGTCAGGACCGCGACCGCCATCCAGATCAGGAAGATGCGGAAGGTCGACGGCGGCAGCCCCACCATGATGTACAGACAGGCTGCGACCGACAGGCACGGGATCACGTACGGGCCGAATGGCACGCGGAAGCCTTCCACCGGCGCGCCCGGCGTCTCGCGGCGGCGCATTACCGGCACCGCGATCGAGACCACGATGAATGCGGTCAGCGTACCCATCGACACCATGTCCCACAGGAAGGTGGAGTCCACCAGGCCGGCGATCACCGCCACCACGATGCACACCAGGACCGTGTTGCTGACCGGCGCTCCGCTGCGCTCGCCCACCTTGTGGAACGACGGCGAGATCAGGCCATCGCGCGACACGGCGTACAGAATGCGGGTCTGGCCGTAGATGGTCACCAGGGTAACAGAGAACACCGAGATCACCGCGCCTGCGGACAGGATCAGCGCAGGCCAGGCCTGGCCGGTGACGTTCTGCAGGATCACGGCAAGGCCGGCTTCCTGGTGCGCGAACATGGCCGCAGGCTGCGCGCCCACGGCGGCCACTGCCACCAGCATGTAGAACACGGTCACGATGACCAGCGCGGCCAGGATGCCCAGCGGGACGTTGCGGCGCGGGTCCTTGACTTCTTCGCCCGCCGTGGCGACGGTATCGAGGCCGATGAAGGAGAAGAACACGGTGCCGGCAGCGGCCGTGATGCCGGCCATGCCCGCGAGGCCCTTGGAGTTGTCGGTATTGAAGAATGGGGTGAAGTTGGCCGCGTCGAAACCGGTAAAGGCGATCGCGACGAAGAACAGCAGGATCGCCAGCTTAATCATCACCATGACGTTATTCGCGGTGGCCGACTCCTTGGCGCCGCGCAGCAGCAGCACGCCGCACATCGCGACCAGCAGGATCGGCGGCAGGTTGATGTGCCCCGGACGGAATTCGACGCCGTGGTCGGTCGAGACGATCATGGGCGAGCGCAGCTCGCGCAATATCTCGTAGCCCGTTGAATTGACCAGGAAATTGTTCAGGTAATCCGACCACCCGATCGCCACGGCGCTCGCGGCCAGTCCATATTCGAGCAGCACGCAGGCAGCGACGATGAAGGCGGCGAATTCGCCCAGCGAAGCGTAGGCAAAGGAATAAGCGGAACCGGATGCGGGGATCTTGAAGGCCAGTTCCGCATAGCACAGTGCCGTGAGGCCGGCGGTAATCGCCGCGAGCAGGAAGGACAGGATCACCGACGGACCGGCCTTGGGAACCGCTTCGACCATGGTGAAGAAGATGCCGGTGCCGATGGTCGCGCCCACGCCGATCATCGTCAGCGGGAAGGCGCCGAGCGTCCGTTTCAGCTCTCCCTGGCCTTGGCCATCGGGGTGCTTTGCTACCGGTTTGGTGCGGAACAGCTTATAGCCAGGGTTCGTGGTCGTCACGGGTGTCCTCAGTCGCGGGAAAAAAACCTAGCGATTATAGGGCCGTTTTACTGAGTGAAAGACAAAAAACGATGCACCGGCCGCAATTTGCACGACCGCGTGCGGCCAACGCCGTCATCCCAGCCGAATGCCGCCCTGGCGCCGGGACGGCGGGCCGCTATTCGGCCGGGACGGCAGGAGCGTCGGCTGCGAACTGGAATTCGATCCGCGCGTCGTTCGGGAAGCGGCGGTCGCCCAGCGGCGCGACGAAGCCCATGCCCTCGTCGCTGAGTTCGAGCGGCTTGCGCACCGCGCCGTCCACCAGCGTCGCCGCACTGATCTTGCGGTCGGCGCGGCTCGACAGCTGCAGCTTCTCGACGCTGCACCAGTCGGTGGTCAACAGGAAGCTGTTGACGAGCAGCTTGACCCACAGCGGCATCTCTTCCTTGGCCACGGCGACCATGACCCGGCATTCCAGGCGCAGGTCGCCCAGCCGGCGCATGCCGTCCGGTACGCCGGCGCTGCGCACGTCGGCATGCCAGCGGAAGCCTCCCTTCTTCTTGTTCAGCATGAGGTCGGCGTTTTCGTCGTCCGCCTGCTCGCTGCGCGGCAGGACGAAACTGCCGTCCGTGCCGATCGGCACGGGAATCGACACGGTGTCGCCGGTGATGTGCAGGGTCAGCTTGTCCATCGCGTCGGACGCGGCGCTGGCGCGTGGACGCAGCTTGAAGCGCAGCTCCTTCGCCTGCGGAGCCAGGGCGCGGTTGTCGTCGAATGCGTCGAGGCCTGCTGCCATGGCGCGGTAACGCTTCAATTCAGGATTGCGCAGGGCGCTGACGTGGACTGGTTCCTGTTCGGCGGCGACGGCTTGCGCGAACGCGGGCACGGAAGAAAGCGTGAGGAGTGCTGCGGCGCAGAGGCCGCGGAGAAGCTTGGTAGGCATGTTGGTCCAGTCAGGCGTTGCAGGGGACCGGTCCCGGGTGCCGGCGCAAGAGCCGGGGACTGCCCCCCATCGGGGACAGTCCCCCGCTCTATTTTAGTTGACGACCTGGACGCGCTTGCCGCTGACGGTGCGCTGCGCAGGATTGCCGTAGACGGTGATGTGGCCGGAGCCGTTCGACTTGGCGATGACCGCGTCCTTGACGATGGCGGAGATGTCGCCGGAGCCGTTGCTGTACAGGTCAGCGGTCTGGCTGGACAGGCGCGCGAAGTTGGCGCCGCCGGAGCCGTGCACGCTGGCGTTGAGCTTTTCGACATTGCCGCCTGCTTCGATCTGGCCGGAACCGTTCAGGTTCGCCGACAGCGAGCGGCCGCTGACGCTGCCCAGCACCATGCTGCCGGAGCCATTCAGGCCGACGTTGGCGTCGCCCACGGTCAGGCCGGTGGCGATGACGCCGCCGGAGCCGGTCAGCTGCGCATTCAGGCGGTCGACGCGGCCGGACAATTCGGTGCGGCCCGAGCCGCTGGCGATCAGCGTGAAGGTGCCGCCGTTCAGGCCCGTCACGTTCAGGCGGCCGGAGCCGGCGGTGGTGACATGGTCCAGCGACGCGACGGTGTAGCGCACGCGGATCGGGTTGTCGGTCTTGACGCTGCCTTCCATCCAGATGCGCAGCGTGTCGCCGGTCTGTTCGGTCCTGACCAGCGGCAGCAGGTTGCTGTCCGCCTCGATCTCCAGCGACGGGGTGCCGCCGACGCGCACGTCGGCCTGCATGCGGCCGCCGAGGTTCAGCGAACGCAGGGCGACGACGTCGCGGCGCTCTGCCTGCAGGTTGCCGTTGCCGACGGTGGTCTTGCTGCTCCAGGCGGTGTAGATGCCGGATTCGCCGTTACCCGGCGCGATCACGATGGCGCAGCCGCCCAGCAGGGTGGCGCAGGCGAGGGCGAGGACGGAAAGAGTACGCATGGTGAAGTCCCTTATTGTTATTGACCGGCTAACGATAGCAAAACGCCGCCCGGGTGGGGCGGCGTTATGCGATAGCCTGCATTTTTCGGGGGCTGAACCGCAAAATTACGCGATCCGCACCACCATCATCCCTGCCCTCAGCCCGGGCCGGACGCCCGGATTCGGGAACACGATCATTTCGCTCTCGTGCTGCACCGTGTAGGTGGTGTCGCCGTCGGTGGCGATCACCATTCCGCGCGGCGCCGAGGTGAAGTTCTGCGTCTCGCTGCCGAAGTTCATGGAGAACGACTCGGACAGCTTGATGATGTTCTGCGCCACCTTGAACACATGGGGCGCCTTGCCGGCCTGCGTGGCGCCGCCGCGCAGCAGCGCATCGAGCGCGCGCTGGGCATCGGCGAACTGGCCGATGTCGTTCTGCCCCAGCGTGCCGATCCGGCCCAGCTCCACGGTGGCAGCAGCGGCGCCGTGGTGTTCGGCCGAATAGTAGCTGTAGGTGCCGGCGGACGACGGGTTCATGATGATCGCGCCGATCCCGGCCGCTCCCATCCATGAGATCAGCTTTTCCTTCGGCCCCTGCGCGATCAGCTCGGGCACGATCGCGAAGGCCGGGTAGTAGGACGGGCGGATCGCGGTGTGCAGGTCGAGGTGCCAGCGCTCCGGTCCCGCCCCGGCGAAGAAGCCGGCGGTGGCGGCGATCATCGCATCGGCGCGGGCCGACTCCGCGGTCCCTGCCAGCGAGCCGCGCTCGGACCGGAACATGCGGTTCAGGTCAGCGTCGATGAAACGCTTGCCCTGCGAGATGGCGTCGATATTGCCGACGCAAAGCATGAGGTCCACCGCCAGCGCCGACGGTTCGCGCGACAGGGCTTCGAGCACGTGGGCGACCATTTCGATCGGCCCCGTCTCGTCGCCATGCACGCCGACGGACAGCAGCACGCTGGCCGGGCTGGCCATCCGTGGTGCCGCCTGCGCTACGGCGCCGGAGCGCACGGTCAGGATGCCCCTGGCGGGCAGCCCGACCGTGAATCCGGCGGCGCCGAACCGGCGCGCGACCTCGCTGAAATCAGCTTCGGCCAGCGCGCGGACAGCGGCAGGGACCCCTTGCGTCATTTCGCCACGGTGTTGGCTGCTTCGGACAGCGCCCACACGTCGAGCATTGCCTGCTCGAGGTCGGTCGCCTGCGCATAGCCGGACAGGCCCATGGTGCTGGTGACCTGCTTGACTGCGTCCGAGGTGTTGCCGCCGTTGGAGCTTGCCAGCACCTGCGCCAGCAGGCGCTGTTGCGTGCGGCGCAGGGCCTGCTGCGCATAGCTGCGCAGCTGTTCCTGCGACTTGCTGGTGGCCGACAGCTTCAGGCCGCGTTCCAGCGTGTCGATGCCGGCCTGGCTGCGCAGGGCCATGCCCACTTGCAGGAACTGGGCCAGCGACATGCCGGTCGGACGGGTCACCGAGACTGCCGAGAACACGAAGCTTGCCACCGAGTCGATCGCGTCGACCGCTTTCCAGGCCTTGGCAAACGCCGGCGAGATGCCGGCCGCGGTGTCGGCGTCGGCATGCGCAGGCGCCAGGGCGGCCAGCATTGCCGGGTCGGCGAACAGGCGGGTCAGTTCCGCCATGCCTTCCGCCGCGCGCTGCTTGTCGCCGCCCACGGACAGGACGCCTTCGATCACGCCCTTGAACATCACGCGGGTGCGCGCATCGACCTTGATCGAGACGTCACGCGGGATCTTCAGCGCGTCCGCGTCCAGCGCCTCGAACACCGGCGCCAGGTGCAGTGCGGACCATGCCTGGCCCCATGCCTTGACCACTTCGGTTTCGTCGACGTTGTGCGAAATGGCCATCTCGCGCAGCATCAGCGGACCGCAACGGTTGACCGACTCGTTGGCCAGCACGGTCGCCAGGATCGCGTTCGCCAGCGGGTGCTCCAGCGCGCTGCGGCTCTCCACCATCATGGCCGGGAAGTACGGCTTGAGCACGGTTTCGGCCCATGGCTCGTCCACCAGCGGCAGCGCGGACAGGGTGCGCTTGTAGCGGTTCTTGACGTTGGCGATGACGACCGCCAGTTCCGGCGTGGTCAGGCCGATGCCCGCTTCCTTGCGCGACGCCAGCACGGTGTCGGTCGGCAGCTGCTCCAGCTCGCGGTTGACCGCGCCTTCCTTCTCCAGCGCGGTGATCAGCGCCGCATAGCCGTCGACCACGTCCGGGTTCGACTGCGCCTGCCACTCGCGGGTCAGCAGGTGGGTCTGCAGGGTGTTGTCGCGCAGGACCAGGTCTTCGATGTCGCCGGTCATGTCGAACAGCAGCTTGTTGCGGTCCTCTTCGGACAGCTTGCCTGCGTTGACTTCGGTGTCCAGCCAGATCTTGGCGTTCACTTCGTGGTCGGAGCAGTCCACGCCGGCGGAGTTGTCGATCGCATCGGTGAAGATGCGGCCGCCGTGCAGCGCGAACTCGATACGGCCGGCCTGGGTCGCGCCCAGGTTGCCGCCTTCGGCCACGATGCGGGCGCGCAGTTCACGGCCGTCGACACGGATGTTGTCGTTGGCGCGGTCCTTGACCTGTGCATGGGTTTCGGTCGATGCCTTGATGTAGGTGCCGATGCCGCCGTTGTAGAACAGGTCCACCGGCGCCAGCAGGATGCGGTGCATCAGTTCCTGCGGGGCCAGCGAGGTCTCTTCGATGTCCAGCGCCGCGCGCACTTCAGGCGTCAGTTCGATGGTGCGGGCGCTGCGCGGGAACACGCCGCCGCCCTTCGAGATCAGGTCCTTGTTGTAGTCTTCCCACGAGGAGCGCGGCAGCGCGAACATGCGCTGGCGCTCGGCGAACGACACCGCGACGTCCGGCGTCGGATCCAGGAAGATATGGCGGTGGTCGAATGCAGCGACCAGTTTCATCTGGTTCGACAGCAGCGCGCCGTTGCCGAACACGTCGCCGGACATGTCGCCCACGCCGACCGCGGTGAACGGCTCGGTCGCCATGTCGTGGCCCAGCTCGTAGAAGTGGCGCTTGACCGCTTCGAACGCGCCCTTGGCGGTAATGCCCATCTTCTTGTGGTCGTAGCCGTTCGAGCCGCCCGACGCGAACGCGTCGCCCAGCCAGAAGCCGCGCGAAACCGCGATGCTGTTGGCGATGTCGGAGAAGGTCGCGGTGCCCTTGTCGGCTGCCACCACCAGATACGGATCATCCTGGTCGTAGCGCACGGTGTCGGCCGGCGGCACGATCTCGCCGCGCACGCGGTTGTCGGTCACTTCCAGCAGGCTGGAGATGAACAGGCGGTAGCATGCCTCGCCTTCGGCCGCGATCTGCTCGCGCACCGCGTCGGCAGGCATCTGCTTGCAGACGAAGCCGCCCTTGGCGCCGGCCGGCACGATGACGGCGTTCTTGACCATCTGCGCCTTGACCAGGCCAAGGACCTCGGTGCGGTAGTCTTCCATGCGGTCCGACCAGCGCAGTCCGCCGCGGGCAACCGGACCGCCGCGCAGGTGCACGCCTTCGAAGCGGCGCGAGAACACGTAGATCTCGCGGTACGGACGCGGCTCGGGGACCAGCGCCAGGTTCGAGGTGTCGAACTTGAAGATGATCTTGTCGCCCTGCTGGGCGTTCTGGAAGTAGTTGGTGCGCAGGGTGACCGACATCAGTTCGATCAGCGCGGCGAAGATCTCCTCGGTGTCGGCGTGGTTGATGGTGGCCAGGCGCGACTTGATCGACGCCAGCATTTCGTTGCCCTCGGCACGCGCGGCGTCGCCGCCTTGCGGATCGAAGCGCTTGATAAAGGCTTCCACCAGTTCCTTGACCAGGGCCGGCTGGCGGCGCAGGCAGTCGGCGATGTAGCGCACGGTGAACTTGGAACCGGCCTGGCGCCAGTAGCTGATGTAGGCGCGCACCAGCTGCACTTCGCGCACCGACAGGCCGCCTTCGATCACGAGGCCGTTCATGCGGCCGTCTTCGGCCTGGTCGTTGAACAGGGACTCGAACAGCTCTTCGGCCACGCGCACCACCTGCGGGTTGGCCAGCTTGGCGTCGCTGGCATCGTCGGCGGTCAGGCTGGTCACGTAGTGGCGCTTGCCTTCGATGGTGATGTAGTGCGAATGCTCGCGCTCGATGCCGATGCCGGCATTGGCCAGCGATGGCAGCAGGCGCGACAGCGGCGGCACCTTGTTGACCGAGTAGATGCGGATCGATGCGCCATTGGCGCCGGTGTCGATGCGCACCGAAACATGGTCGTCCGAGCCGTTCGACAGGATCTTCTGCAGGTCGCGGAACGCCACTTCAGGATCGGTCGCCGCGACATAGTTGACCGGCAGGGTGGCGCCCAGCTTGCGCAGGTTGTTGCGCAGGTCGGAGTCGGTAACATGGCCGGTCAGCGCGTCGAACGTGTTGTGCCAGCCGCCCAGCACCGCCATCAGCGGATACTCGATGTCGGCCTGCAGGTCCAGCGGGTGGCGTGCACCGCGCGCGATCAGGTAGACGCGCGCCAGCGGGCCGTCGGCGACCAGGGTCTGGGTGCGCACGTCGTTGGCGCCGGTGCTGTCCTTCAGCGCCTGCGACAGCGAGTGCACGACGGCTGCGGAGTAGCGCTCGCGCGGCAGGTACACCAGTACGTTCATGTGGCGGCCGTACACGTCGCGGCGCGCGAACACCTTGGCGCGCGGCTGCTTGTACAGCGACACCACCGAGCTGCACACCTGCGCCAGCCATTCCGGATCGGCTTCCAGCGCTTCGGTGCGCGGCAGCGATTCGAGGATCTCGATGAATTTCTCGGCGCGGAAGCCCTCCTGGCGCACGCCGGCGATCGACAGCACTTTGGTGACGCGGCCGCGCGCGAACGGCAGGCGCGCCAGCGGGGTCGAGTTGCCGGCGCGGGTGAACAGGCCGACGAAGCAGTGTTCGCCGACGATATTGCCCTTCTCGTCATTGGCGCGCACGCCGATGAAGTCGAGCGGGGTGTCGCGGTGCAGCGTGCCTTCGACGTCGGCCTTGACGATCGACAGCGGGTGCTGGCGCGCGCCCAGCGCGTCGAGCTGGCCCGGGATGTTGGCCAGGCAGGTGCCGTACACCGGATGCGCGGTGTCCTGCAGCACGCCGATGCGGCTCGGGATGTCGCGTTCCAGCTCGTTCGAGCCCGGCTTGACGAAATAGTAGGCGTAGCCGAACGGCTCGAAGCCTTCGTTCTTGGCCCATTCGAGGAAAGCGGCAACTTCCTGGCCTTCCGGACCCTGCTGCGCCGAAGCGGCGGCCACGGAGGTCAGGCGGTCGGCCATCGCCAGCGCGTCACGGCGCACCACGGCGGCGTCGCGCGCCACCATCTGGATGCGGCCGACCAGCGAGGACATTTCGTCGGCGTTCAGTTCTTCCGCCAGCAGGCAGACGATCATGGATTCCAGCGGGGTGCCGGCTTCGCACACCGACACCACCATCCCGTTCGCGTCGCGGCGCACCGGCAGCACGGCGTTCAGAACGGACGATGCGACCACTTTCTCGCGGCGCATCGCCATCACGATCGAATCGACCAGGTATGGCATGTCGTCGTTCAGGATCAGCAGGGCCGAAGCAGGCGCGCCGCTGGCGTCCTGGTAGCGCAGCTGGGCGATCTGGCAGCCTGGCACGATGCGCTTGGACGCCTGGCGGAAGCCTTCCCACAGCACTGGCGCGAGGCTGGCCGGCGAGGTGCCTGCCAGGTCTTCGTCGTCCAGCGAGCCGAGCCAGGCAGCGATCAGGCTTGGCACCTGGCCGTTGTCGCCGGCGGGCATGCTGGCATTGACCAGGTCCAGCGTCTGTTGACGCAAATCGTTAGGCTGTTGATTCATCTGCTTCTCCATACTGTTTTGGGTGTCCGGCGGCCGGCTTCGGCTTGTGGCTTCCACTTTGCTGCCAGAATTGCAACGGGGTTGGCCCGTTAAAAATAAACCTCGGAATTATAAGTCGTACAGGCCCGGCAAATCGAGGACCTGGGTCAAGTCTTCCAGCGCTTGCTGGCATTCGCGTGCGAACTGTGCATCGGCGAGGTCCTGCGGTTCGACGCGGTCGCGGTAGTGCTTTTCGACCCACGCGACCAGCCTGGCGTACAGCGCCTCGGTCATGATCACGCCCTGGTGCATCGCCTGCGCCTCCTCGGCGGTTAGTACCACACGCAGGCGCAGGCAGGCAGGCCCGCCGCCGTTGCGCATCGACTGGCGCAGGTCGAAGTGGATCAGTTCCTCGATCGGGCCGCCGCTGCCGACCATGCCGTCGAGGTAGTGCGCGACCGCCGCGTTCTCGTGGCACTCCTGCGGCACCACCAGCGCCATCTTGCCATTCGGCTTTTGCAGCAGCTGGCTGTTGAACAGGTAGCTGGCCACCGCGTCGGCGACCGTCACGTCTGCAGCCGGGACGCGCACCGGAACCAGCTCGGCGTTATCGAGCGCCATCGCGTTGCGCAGGTCGGCGATCGTCGCCGCCTCGTTGGCGAAGGCCAGCTCGTGGTAGAACAGCACGTTGCCCGAGCCGACTGCGATCACGTCGTTGTGGAACACGCCCATGTCGATCACGTCCGGATTCTGCGACGCGAACACGGTGCGCTCCAGGTCCAGGCCGTGCAGGCGCGCGACCGCCTGCGACGCCTCGAAGGTCTGTCGCGCAGGGTATTTCTTCGGATGCGGCGCCGAAGGATCGAACTCGACGCGGCCGTACACGAAGAACTCCACGCCGCGGCTGCCGTGCGTGGCGCACAGGCGGGTGTGGTTGGCCGCGCCCTCGTCGCCGAACGCGCCGGTGGAAGGCAGCGCCGGGTGCACCGCGAAGTACTTGTCGTCCTTGAAGATGGCTCGCAGCGTGCGCTCGGTCTGCACGTGCTCCTCGGAGCGGTGCAGCTTGTTGTTCAGGTTCGCGGGCGTGAAGTGGACGCGCTTGTCATGCGTGTCCGCCGACGGGCTGACGGTGGCCGCGTTCGCGGTCCACATCGACGAAGCGGAGTAGGCGCAGGCGAGGATCACCGGCGCTTCCTTGTACGCCTTTTCCAGCACCTGCGCGTCGGTGCCGGTGAAGCCGAGGCGGCGCAGCAGGCGCATGTTCGGCCGGTCCTGCGGCGGCAGCAGCGCCTGCGCGAAGCCGCGGCGCG
This sequence comes from Pseudoduganella sp. GCM10020061, assembly GCF_042683405.1. NCBI lineage: Bacteria > Pseudomonadati > Pseudomonadota > Betaproteobacteria > Burkholderiales > Oxalobacteraceae > Pseudoduganella > Pseudoduganella sp. GCM10020061. The sequence goes on from NZ_JBHUJS010000003.1 coordinate 895,556, forward strand.
ACAGCTCGCGCATCTTGGCCAGGCCCTGCAGGGCGGCCTGCTTCGGGTTCGATGCGCTCTTCACGTTCGAGAACGACGCCACGTTGCCGAACGAGAGTCCGGCATAGTTGTGCGACGGGCCGACCAGGCCGTCGAAATTGAATTCGCGTGCGGTCATGCGATCCTCCTCTTACAGGGAAAGGCCGGGCGAGAGCTTGGCCGGCAGCTCCAGTTCGGACGTTTCGATCGATGCGACCGGATAGGCGCAGTAGTCCGCTGCATAGTAGGCGCTCGGGCGCAGGTTGCCGGACTTGCCGACGCCGCCGAACGGTGCGGAGCTGGCGGCGCCCGTGGTCGGGCGGTTCCAGTTGACGATGCCGGCGCGCGCCTTGATGCTGAATTTCTTCCACAGCGCTTCGTCGTTCGACAGCAGCGCGGCGGCCAGGCCGAATTCGGTATTGTTGGCCGCCTTGATCGCACTGTCGAAGTCCTTCACGCGCACCACCTGCAGCAATGGACCGAACCATTCCTCGTCCGCGATGCCCTGCGCGTCGGTGGTGTCGACGATGCCGGCGGTGACGAAGCCCGCATTCGGATCGGGCTGCGTCATCTGCAGCAGCACCTTGCCGCCCTTTTCGGCCATCTCGGCCTGTGCCTGCACCAGGCGCTTCGCGACTGCGGCCGACACCACAGGCCCCATGAACGGTTGCGGCTCGGCCTTGGACGGGCCGACCGACAGCTTCGAGGCCACGTCGACCAGGCGCTTGACGAAGGCGTCGCCCTCGGCGCCATCCTTGACGATCAGGCGGCGCGCGCAGGTGCAGCGCTGGCCGGCCGAAATGAAGGCCGACATCACGGCATGGTGCACGGCGGCGTCCATGTCCTTGACGTCCCACACCACCAGCGGGTTGTTGCCGCCCATTTCCAGCGCCAGCATCTTGCCGGGCTGGCCGCCGAACTGCTTGTGCAGCGCGGTGCCGGTCTGGCTGGAACCGGTGAACAGTACGCCATCGATGTCCTGGTTCTGTCCCAGCGCGATACCGGTGTCGCGGCCGCCGTTGACCAGGTTCAGCACGCCCTTCGGCAGGCCTGCCTGCTCCCACAGTTGCACGGTCTTGACGGCGGTGCGCGGCGCGAATTCGCTCGGCTTGAACACGATCGTGTTGCCCGCGATGAGGGCGGGAACGATATGCCCGTTCGGCAGGTGGCCGGGGAAGTTGTACGGGCCGTAGACGGCGAACACGCCGAGCGGGCGGTGGCGCAGCACGGCGTTGCCGTCGGCGACCTTGGCCGAGGTCTCGCCGGTGCGCTGCTCGTACGACTGCACCGAGATGTCGACCTTGTTGGCCATGGTGGTCACTTCGGTGCGCGCTTCCCACAGCGGCTTGCCGACTTCCTCGGCGATGGTCGCGGCCAGGTCCTCGGCGTTTTCCTTCAGCAGGTCGCGAAACTTGCGGGTGATCGCGATGCGCTCCTGCACGTCCAGTTCGGCCCATGCGTCGAAGGCCCCGCGCGCGGCCTGCACGGCGCGCGCCACGTCGTCCGCGGTCGATTCGTTGCTGGTCCAGGTCTGGCGGCCGGTGGAGGGATCGATGGTTTCCAGCTCGCGGCCGGAACCGGCCAGCCACTCGCCGTTGATGAAGTTCGACAGGTTTGCCATTTATTTCTTCCTTACGTTGAGTGTCAGCGTGCGTACCTGCTCGCCCGGCTGGCAGTGCAGCTGTTCGCGTTCCTGGTCCGTCAGGGCGAGCCTGCCGCCGACCGGATTGGTGCGCGCCAGGATCATGCGGAAATCGCGCATGCCCGTGTTGGAGACGATCAGCGGCTCGGTGTCCTCGGACTGCGCCTGCGGGTCGACCGTCACCAGCTCGCTCTCGCGCATCGCACGCAGTTCGGTGATGCGGGCCTGCAGGACCGGGCCGGCATCGAAAATGTCGACGTAGCCTTCGAAGTGCATGCCTTCCGCCTCCAGCAGCCGGCGCGCAGGCACGGTATTGGTGTGCACGCGGCCGATGGTCTCGCGCGCGTCCTGCGGCAGGTAGTCCACGTACATCGGCTGGCGCGGCATCAGCTCGGCGATGAAGGACTTCTTGCCCAGCCCCGTCAGCTCGTCGACGTGGTTGAAGTCGGCCTTGAAGAAGTGGCGGCCCAGGCCCTCGTAGAACGGCACGCGGCCGTCCTCGGACTGGTAGCCGCGCATCTCGGCGATCAGGCGCTCGGTGAACAGGTGCGGGAACTGCGCGATGAACAGGAAGCGGCTCTTGGACAGCCACTTTCCGTTGTTCCCGCTGCGGTATTCGGGACGCAGGAACAGCGAGCACAGTTCGGTCGATCCGGTCAGGTCGTTCGACAGGTACAGCGTTTCCATGCGCGTGAACACGTTCAGTTCGCGGCTCGAATGCACCAGCGTGCCGATGCGGTAGTTGTAGAACGGCTCGTCCAGGCCGACCGCGCCCTTGATCGCGCACACGCCGGCGATGACGTTGTTCGCCAGGTCCTCCATCACGAACATGTAGTCGCGCTTTTCGGGCGGGATCTCTTCGGCGAACGAGGCGACCGCGGTGTCGACGCGCGCGCCGAGCAGCACGCGGTCCGGCTTCAGCGTCGTCATGCCGCTGCCGGCGCCGCGCGCCATTTCCATCAGGGCGTCGAGGTCGGCGGCTTTGATTGCACGGATGACCAGCATGGGTAGCTCCTTAGATGCGAACGCAGACGACCGAGTCGCCCGCGGAAACGCCAAGCAGGCGGCGCGCCTGGGTGGACAGGGTCACGGTATCGGATTGGTCCAGCGGCGGGCATTCGACGATGACGGCACGGAAGCGCGCGCCGGCGCCGGTGGCGACCGCGTAGGTGGTCGAGGCTTCGCTGAAGGCCTGCGGCTCGTCCGACACGCGGCGCTGCAGCGAGCTGGTGAAGGTGCGCAGGCTGTGCTTGTGCGCCTGCAGGATCGGGCCGCCATCGAAGATGTCGATGTATTCGTCGGCCTCGAAGCCCTCCTCGGCCAGCAGGCGGAATGCGAGTTCGCCGTCCGGATGGATCTGGCCCATCGCAGCCTGCGCATCGCCCGGCAGCAGCGGCACGTAGACCGGGTAGTGCGGCATCAGTTCGACGATCAGGGTGCGGTTGCGGGCGCCGCCGATCACGCGCTCTGCGTCCAGGAAGTCCATCTTGAAGAACTTGCGGCCCAGCGCGTCCCAGAACGGCGAGTTGCCGTTGGCGTCGGTGATGCCGGCCAGCGGCACGAAGAAGCGGTCGGCGAAGCGGTGCGGCGCCAGCACGGCGAACATCAGGCGCGCGCGCGACAGCAGCGCCGCCTCGGGACCGGCATGCGCGCGGTCGCGCACGTAGAAGGCGGACAGCTGCGAGTAGGCGGTCAGTTCCGAGCACAGCGTCAGCGCGTGCACGCTGTGGCTGACGTTCAGGTCGCGCGAGACCTGCTGGATCACGTCATTGCGGAACGAGAAATAGGTGCCGTTGGAGCCGGCCGATGCGTGGATCGCGGCGGTGCCGGCGATGGCGCCGGTCTCGGCTTCCTCCAGCACCAGCATGTACGACTCCTCGCTGGGGATGTCGACGTGGGCGGCGAAGGAGGCGATCGAGAGTTCCACCGAAGCGGCGATCTGCTCGCGGGTCCTCGGCAGCGTGTGCACGCCCGGCATCGACTCGTGGGCGAGCGATTCGAGCGCATCGATATCCGTGTGTGCTACGGGACGGACAACAAACATGTGGTCTCCGCTGGATGAGCGTTGATATGCGCAACGGCCCGCCGGGCGCGCCGGCGGGCCGCTGACAGGTCGTCAGGCTGCGTTGACGATGGTCTCGACGGCCTGGCGCAGCAGGCGGTCTGCCTCGGCGATCTGCTCGTCCGAGACGATCAGCGCAGGCGCCATGCGGATCACGTCGGTGCCGGCGATCAGCAGCATCAGGCCGAGCGCTTCGGCGGCCTTGGTGAAGTCCTTGGCGCGGCCCTTGTAGGCGTCGGCCAGCGGCAGGCCGATCAGCAGGCCGGCGCCGCGCGCCTTGCCGAACACGGTTGGGTAGTCGGCGCCCAGCTTGTCCAGGTTGGCCATGATCCTGGCGGATGCTTCCTTGACGCGCGCCAGGAATTCCGGCTGGTTGATCGTTTCGATCACGTTCAGCGCCACGGTCGCGGCCAGCGGGTTGCCGCCGTAGGTGGTGCCGTGCGAGCCGACGCCGAAGTGCTGCGCGATCTCGTTGGTGGTCAGCATGGCGCCGATCGGGTAGCCGTTACCAAGCGCCTTGGCCGAGGTCAGGATGTCCGGGGTCACGCCGTGCTGCATGTAGGCGTACAGCGCGCCGGTGCGGCCCACGCCGGACTGCACTTCGTCGAACACCAGCAGCGCGCCGGTCTGGTCGCACAGCTCGCGCAGCGCCTTCAGGAACGCGGTGTCGCCCGGGATCACGCCGCCCTCGCCCTGGATCGGCTCGACGATCACGGCTGCCACGTCGTCGGTGATCGCGGCGCGCGCGGACTCGATGTCGTTGTAGCGGATATGGTCGATCGCCGGCGGCAGCGGCTCGAAGCCTTCGGTGTACTTCGGCTGGCCGCCGACCGACACGGTAAACAGGGTGCGGCCGTGGAACGAGGACAGGCAGGAGATGATGCGCGACTTGTGCGGACCGAACTTCTCGTGCGCGTACTTGCGCGCCAGCTTGAGCGCGCCTTCGTTGGCTTCGGCGCCGGAGTTGCAGAAGAAGGCGCGGTCGGCGAAGGTGGCTTCGGTCAGCGCCAGCGCCAGGCGCAGCACCGGCTCGTTGGTGTAGCCGTTACCCAGGTGCCAGACCTTGTTGAGCTGCTCGGTGAGGGCCGAGACCAGCTTCGGGTTGCAGTGGCCCAGGCTCGACACCGCGATGCCGGAGGTGAAATCGAGGTAGTGCTTGCCGGACTGGTCCCACAGGTCGAGGCCCGAAGCGCGCACCGGCACCATGGCGGCGGGCGCATAGGTAGGCACCAGGACGTCGTCGAAAGTCTGTCGCGTGACAGGGCGGGTGGTGGCAGTCTCGGTCATTGCGTTCATGTGCGGTCCTCATCCGTGGGGTCGAAGTTGCCATTGCTGTGTTCGCAACGGCGGATCAAGCCATTATAGGAAACGCAAGTGCAAGATTCTTTTGAAACTGCGACAGTATTTTTCGCTTTTCCCGCCCCCAAAATGGGGACAGACCCAAAATGGGGACAGACCCCATTTCCGAAGTCTGGAAATGGGGTCTGTCCCCATTTTGGGCGGGGTCTGTCCCCATTTTGCGGTTAGCGGGTGGAGAGCTTGCGCTGGCGCTCTTCGCGCGGGGTGTTGCCGAACAGGGCGCCGAAGGCGGTGGAAAAGTGCGAGCCGGACGAGAAGCCGCACATCAGGCCAACCTGGACGATGGAATAGTTGGTGTCGAGCAGCAACTGGCGGGCGCGGCGCAGCCGCAGCTCCAGGTAGTAGCGCGACGGCAGGCTGTCGAGGTATTGCTTGAACAGGCGCTCCAGCTGGCGCCGCGACAGGCCGACCAGGTTGGCGATGTCGTCGGTCGAGAGCGGTTCCTCGATGTTGGCTTCCATCAGGGTGACCGCTTCGGACAGCTTGGGCTGCAGCGTCCCGAAGCGCGCCTGCAGGGCGACGCGCTGGCGCTCTTCGCGGCCGCGCACCCGGTCGATGCACAGCGTTTCCTTTATCTGGGCCTGGACGCCGGCGCCGAACATCGACTCGACCAGCGTCAGGGCGAAGTCGATGCTGGCAGCCCCGCCACAACAGGTCAGGCGGTTGCCGTCCATCTCGTAGAGATTGGGGATGAGGATGGCGTGCTCGGCAGCGGTGTCGACTTCGGCGTACAGCGCCCACGGCAGGGCGCTGCGCACCCCGTTCAGGGCGCCGCAGTCGGCCAGCCACAGCACGCCCGCGCCGACGCCGCCCCAGAACTGGGCGCTGCGGCAGCGCTCGCTGACCACGCGCAGCTGGGCCGGACGCAATGCCGCCTGCGCCTCGTCGGCCACCAGCAGCACCAGGTGCCAGTGGCGCTGCGCTTCGGAGGCAAACTTGTCGGGATGGCGCACGTCCACGTGCAGGCGCTCGGGGCCGAGGATCTTGGCGGCCAGGCGCAGGGGCTGGTACAGGCCGGACCAGGTCAGCGCATCCGGTTCGCCCGCGTGGATCAGCAGGACGCGCAGCGGCTTCTCCTGCGCGAGGCGCGCAAGGTCTTCAAATGGCATGGGCTGCGGTAGCGGGCATGGACGGTCCGGGATTGGATGCCCGTTATGATACCGGAGTTGCAAGCCGCTCCCCTGGCGCCGGTGCGATCATGCAGTTTTGCCAGCACGGATATAATCACTCCACTATGGGTGAACGCTACGTTTCGATGCGATCGACGGGCCGCTCTTGCACCTGACGGAGCTGCTGGCCAGCGCCAGCCAACATGAACACAACGAGGAAAAAATTTGAAAACCGTGCTGCTCCAAGGCAAAAAGCCTGCCAATTACGACAAGACCATCATCGCCAACATCCTGCTGGAACAGGCCAGCGAAGCGGAAGTGCGCAAGGAGAAGATGATCATCGGCCTGCGCAATGAGGATGGCGAAATCTACCGCCTGATCGGCGCGACCAAGCCGAACAGCTTCATGAATGCGGTCGAGGAGCTGGACGACATGGGCCTGGAAGACGAGCTGGAGGATTCGGACGGCCCCCAGGACGGCTACGACGCCATCTTCGGCGAGCCCTGAACCGCCCCGCTGTCGCTCAATGGAGACAGGAACCGTCCTGCAGGGACGGTCCCATGGCGATGCAATAAATTTTACTTCTAGGAATCTTTGTTCTGTGATTTCTGGAGTATTATTTTTTGCATGCACAGACTTGACGCCTTCCGGAACATCGCCACGCAAGCCAGCCGCGGCGAACTGACCTTCCCCACGCACGTCGACGCCACGCTCAGGCTGCAGCGCGCCCTGAGCGAGCCCGACTGCCATCTCGACGCCGCCGCGCGCCTGGTCCAGGCCGAGCCGCTGCTGGCCGCCCGTACCGTGGCGATCGCCAACTCCGCAGCCTACGACCGCGCCGGCAACGAAGTCACCAACGTCAAGGGCGCCGTGCAGCGCGTGGGTTTCCGCACGCTGAACGCGCTGGTCGCTTCCGTGATCGTGCGCCAGCTGAACGGCGCCATCCGCGATCCGGCCCTGCGCGAGATGTCCAACCGGCTGTGGGAGCATTCGGCCCACGTGGCCGCGCTGTCCATGGTGATTGCGCGCCGCATCACCCGCATCGATCCGGAGACCGCGCTGTTTGCCGGCATCGTGCACGAAATCGGCGGCTTTTACCTGCTCTCGCGCGCCGAGGAATATCCGGGGCTGCTGGAAGGCGAGCCGGAAGAATGGATCGAACACGGCGAAGCCGAAGTCGGACGCGGGGTACTGCTCAAGCTGGGCGTGCCGCAGCAGGTGCTGGCCGCCGTGGAGGACATGTGGGACGGCATGCGCGTGCTGCCGCCGGAAACGCTGGGCGACACGCTGATGCTCGCCAACGACTTGTCCCCTACCCCGTCGCCCCTGCACCAGCGCCCAGGCGCCACGACGCACCAGGCGGCGTGCACCATCGACTTCGCGGTGGGCGAAGGGACGCTCGCCGCCATCCTCGAAGAATCGGCGGACGATGTGCGCTCGCTGACGGATGCGCTGAGGTAGCACCCATGCTGTCGATCGGAGAGCTGGCCGCGCGCACCGGCGCGAGCGTGCGCTCGCTGCGCCACTACGAACAGAACGGTTTGCTGGTCTCGGTGCGCCAGCCGAATGGCTACCGCCGGTTCGATCCGTCCGCGGTGCAGTTCGTGGACCGCATCCGCACCCTGCTGCGCAACGGCTTCACGCTCGACGAGATCCGCCCGATCGTGTCGATGCTGGATGCGCGCACCGCCGGTCCCGGCATCTGCCCGGACGTGATCGCGCAATACGGCCGCAAGCTGGACGAACTGGACCAGCGCATCGCTGCGCTGGCGGAGATCCGCGCGCGCGCCGCCGAACGCCTGGCGGCGCTGCAGGAACAGCAGCGCGACCCGCCCACCTCCTGGTAGTCGCGCGGCAGAGTCACAGCACGGCGGGCAGCGGGTGCGCCGGCTTCTCGGCATCCCAGGTCGCGGACAGGATGCACCAGCGCGTCCCGTCGTTGAGCATCTGGAAGGTGTTCACGCCACGGTTCTGCACGGGGCCGTCCACCTTCTCGCGCGTCTCGTACGAACTCCATACATGCGCCACGTGCCCCAGCACGCGCACGTCCTGGGACAGCTCGCGCTCATAGAAGCCGCGCTGGCCGAACAGCCTGTCGTTCAGGCCGATGAACTGTTCCAGCGTCTGCGGGGCGGCGAGGAAGCCGCCGTCGCCATGCAGCGTCGGCGTGATCAGGGCGCCCGGTGCGTGCAGGCGGCGCAGGCGCGCCCAGTCCTTGGCGGCGCCGGCCGGGCCGGACACGATCTCGTAGAGCGCGCGCGCCAGCGTGCCGGGCGAGGCGGCGGCCGGGTCGGAAGGGCCGGTGCCGCAAGCTGCGGTCGCGCCCAGTACGTTGGCCGATGCGTGGGCCGAAAACGCCAGCGCGATGGCGGCAAACAGGGCGCGGGAAGTAGGATGCATGCGTGTTCCTTTCGTGGTGACGGTATGTGGAACACGCATGGTGGATGCTGACGCTAGTGTCAGGGTCAAGCGCTTTATGCGCCGTGCGGCGCTGACCCGCTCGTCCCGCGTACTCAGCGCACGCGAATGCTTGCCATTGCGCGGTTGGCGAGCGCCAGGTGTGCAGTCTCGACCTCGTACGAGGCGCTGGCCAGCGCGCGCAACTCGGGGTCCTTGGTGCCATACATGCGCTTGCGGTCTTCGTTGGTGCCATCCTTGTGCGCGCTGATCGAACGCCTGATAAACGCCTCGTCGAATTCCACGCCGGACATGCCCTTCAACCGTGTCACCGCCTTGAGGTCGCGCTCGGTGGGGGCCGCGGGAATCTCCAGCTTGCGGGCCGCGGCCAGCTTGCGCACGTTGTCCAGCGCGCGCTGGTGGTCGTTCAGCAGCCGGTACGCGAACGCCCGCACCTCGTCGGTCGTCGCCGTCTTGCTGCCCAGCTGGCCGGCCTGCACGTCGACCATCAGGGTGCGAGCGCGGTCGCGCAGGTATTCCTGGTCCGCCTTGCTCAGCTCGGCGGCCGAGACGGATCCGAGGGCGAGGGGAAACATGATGGCGATCGCCGCTATTTTTCCGGGGCTCATGGCGCTTCCTTTCAAAATCCGTCAGGGGGAAGGATCACCATACTCCTCGGCGGGAAAATCCCGGAATGACCGAAGTCAAACGCGCGCCGAACAAAAAAAAGCCCGCTGGGGAAGCGGGCTGAAGTCCAAAACTAGGGATGTCCTGAAAGAGACGTGTCCATATTAGGATTCCGACTACGTTTGTTCCGTGCGGTGGCGCACACAACTCCTGAGATTTCGGCGAAATCGTCGAAAAAACCGTGTTTTCTGCCAGAAAAACGGGTTTTCTAACCCATTGCGTCAATACGGAGCGTATTTCCGCCCTATTTCGCCGATCCGGGCCGATCCGTGCCGATCCGCAGCCTTTCAAGGCATACACGGTGCTTCTGGCGTCATCTTGCGATAACTGGAGGCAACTTACGTGATCTGCGGCGATCTGTACGGCACAGCCGAAAAAAATGCCGCGCGGCGCGAGCCGGGCGGCATTTCTGGTCGGGGCGGGCTCGCTTAGACGACGGCACCGTCGGTTTCGTCGCGCTCCTTGACCGGCTTGATCAGGTCTTCGCGCTTCACGCCCAGCCACATTGCGATCGCTGCCGCAACGAACACCGACGAGTAGATGCCGAAGCAGATACCGATCGTCAGCGCGAGTGCAAAGTTGTGCAGCGTGTGGCCGCCCAGGAGCAGCATCGACAGCACCATCATCTGCGTGCTGCCGTGGGTGATGATGGTACGCGAGATGGTGCTGGTGATCGCGTTATCGATCACTTCGTGCACGCTCATCTTGCGCTGCTTGCGGAAGTTCTCGCGGATCCGGTCGAAGATGACGACCGATTCGTTGACCGAGTAACCCAGCACCGCCAGCACCGCCGCCAGCACCGTCAGCGAGAACTCCCACTGGAAGTAGGCAAAGAAGCCAAGGATGATGACCACGTCGTGCAGGTTCGCGATGATCGCCGAGACGGCGTACTTCCATTCGAAGCGCAGCGCCAGGTAGGCCATCACGCCGATCACCACCATCACCAGCGCGTTCAGGCCGTTCTGCGCGAGTTCCTCGCCCACCGACGGGCCGACGAATTCCACGCGCTTGAGCGACAGCACTTCCTGGCCCGCCGCGTTCACGCAGTTGGTGCGCACCGTCGTGTCGCCTTCGTTCTGGATCTGGCGTGCCGTGCCGCCTTCGGCCTGGCACAGTGCGCCGAACACGCGTTGCGCGTCGGTGCCGCCGGTGCCGTCGGCCGGCGGCAGGCGCAGCAGCACATCGCGCGCGGTGCCGAAGCTGGTCACTTCAGGCGCCTCGTAGCCGATCGAACGCAGCGTGGCCCGGATCTTCTCCTGGTCGGCCGCCTTCGGGTAGGACAGCTCCATCACGGTGCCGCCGGTGAATTCGACCGAGTAGTGCAGGCCGTTCTTCCACAGGAAGAACACTGCAGCCACGAAGGTCAGCGCCGAGATCACGTTGAAAATCAACGCGTGGCGCATGAACGGGATGTCCCGCTTGATCTTGAAAAATTCCATCTTGTTCTATCCCGTCCTTAATTCTTGGCTTCGTTGTGCTTCCACACGGTGCCGATGGAGATATTGCTCAGCTTTTTCTTGCGGCCGTACCAGAGGTTGACCATGCCGCGCGAGACAAACACCGCCGAGAACATCGAGGTCAGGATGCCGAGCGTGTGCACCACCGCGAAGCCGCGCACCGCGCCGGAACCGAACACCAGCAGCGCCAGGCCGACGATCAGGGTGGTGACGTTGGAGTCGACGATGGTGGCCCATGCGCGCTCGAAGCCTGCCGCGATCGCAGCCTGCGGCGTGGCGCCGCTACGCAGCTCTTCGCGGATACGCTCGTTGATCAGCACGTTGGCGTCGATCGCCATGCCCAGCGCCAGCGCGATCGCGGCGATACCGGGCAGCGTCAGCGTGATCTGCAGGGTCGACAGGATCGCCAGCAGCAGCAGCACGTTGACCGCCAGCGCGAACACGCTGAAGAAGCCGAACACGTGATAGTAGATCAGCATGAAGATCGCGATGGCGATGAAGCCGTACAGCGTCGACTTCAGGCCGCGCTCGACGTTCTCCGCGCCCAGCTGCGGGCCGACCACGCGCTCTTCGATCACTTCCATCGGGGCCGACAGCGCGCCGGAGCGCAGCAGCAGCGCCAGTTCGGCCGCTTCCGCCGCGGTGCCCGCGCCGGTGATCTGGAATCGGGTGCCCAGTTCTTCCTGGATGGTCGGCGCCGACAGGATGGTGTACTGGCCCTTCTCCTTCAGCAGGATGGCCATGCGCTTGCCGATGCGTTCGCGGGTCGCTTCGCGCATGCGGCGGCCGCCGTCGCCGTTCAGGTCGATCGACACGGCCGGACGCTGGTTCTGGTCGAAGCTGGCCACGGCGCTGGAGATGTAGTCGCCGGTCAGGATCACTTCCTTCTTCACGACCAGCGGGCCGCCCTGCGCCGCGCCGAAGAACTCGGAATCCAATGGCACGCTCGCCGCCGACTCGGTGCCCGGCAGGACGGTCTCGTCCACCATGCGCAGTTCCAGCGTCGCGGTGCGGCCGATGATGTCCTTCGCGTGCGCCGAATCCTGCACGCCTGGCAGCTGGACCACGATGCGGTCCGCGCCCTGCTGCTGGATGATCGGCTCGGTCGTGCCCAGTTCGTTCACGCGCTTGGACAGCGTCGAGATGTTCTGCTTGACGCCTTCGCTGATGATCGCCTGCAGCGCGGTCGGCTTGAGCGTGACGCCCAGCTTGAAGTCGGCGCCGTCGGCGAGATTGGTGAAGGCCAGGTCGGGAATTTCGTTTGCCAGTACCTGCTGCGCCGCGGTGCGGGTCGCCTCGTCGCGGAAGCGCACTTCAATGCGGTCGCCCACGCGCTCGATGCCGGCATGGCGCACGTTCTTGTCGCGCAGCTGGCTGCGGATGCCTGCCTGCAGGCCCTTGATGCGGGTGTCGACGGCCGCCTTGGTGTCGACCTGCATCAGGAAGTGGACGCCGCCGCGCAGGTCCAGGCCCAGGTTCATCGGCAATGCACGCACGGCCTGCATCCACTGCGGGGTGTTCTTGGCCAGGTTGACGGTGACGATGAAGTCAGCATTTTCCGGGTCGCGGTTCAGGTCGTGTTCCAGCGCCAGCTTGGCCTTGAACTGTTCGTCCGGCGAGGCGAAACGCGCTCGCACGGACCGGGTCGCACCCTCGCCTTCGAGACTGATGCCGTCATGCGCGATGCGTTCCGACTTGAGGGCGGCTTCCACACGCGAGGCGGTGTCGTCCGTCACCTTGACGGTGGCCTTGCCGGACGTGACCTGCAGTGCCGGGGACTCGCCAAAGTAGTTCGGAGCCGTGTACAACGCGCCGAACAGCAGCGCGATGACGATCAGGATGTATTTCCAGACGGGGTAGCGATTCATGGTGGTCTTATCAGATGGACTTCAGGGTGCCTTTCGGCAGCAGCATCGTGATGGCGTTCTTCTGGACCACGATCTCGACGCCGGTCGCGACTTCCAGGGTGACGTGCGCGTCGGTGACCTTGGAGACCTTGCCGAGCAGGCCGCCGGCCGTGACCACTTCGTCGCCGCGGGTCAGCGCATCGATCATCGCCTTCTGTTCCTTGGCGCGCTTTTGCTGCGGACGGATCATGAGGAAGTACATGACCACGAACATCAGGATCAGTGGCAGGAAGGTCGTCAGGCTGCTGGTGGCGGCCGCAGGTGCGGCGGCTTGCGCGTAGGCGTTAGAGATGAACACGGGTACTCCACATTGTCAGGTTGAAAAAACAGCGCTGTATTCTAGCACCCGCCGCGCGCACGGGATAATTGCAACTGGTGTAATGACATCATGTCCGTCATCCCGGTGAAGGCCGGGATCGATGCTGGGCAGGAAGTGGGGGCACATTGCAATAAATCAAGCTCAGCATGGATGCCCCCGCACGCCGGGAGGACGGGTGCATATTTACACGCCCCGGGCGCGGTCGGCGTTGAAGCGCAGGCGGAAGGCGTGGAACTCGTCTCCGTCGATCGCCGCACGCATTTCGCGCATCAGCTGCAGGTAATAATGCAGGTTGTGGATCGTGTTCAGGCGCGCGCCCAGGATCTCCTTCGAGCGCTGCAGATGGTGCAGGTAGGCGCGCGAGAAGTTCTTGCAGGTGTAGCAGCTGCAGGTTTCGTCCAGCGGCAACTGGTCGTCCTTGTAGCGCGCGTTCTTCAGCTTGATGTCGCCGAAGCGGGTGAACAGCCAGCCGTTGCGCGCATTCCGGGTCGGCATCACGCAGTCGAACATGTCCACGCCGTTGGCCACGCCTTCGACCAGGTCTTCCGGCGTGCCCACCCCCATCAGGTAGTGCGGCTTGTTCTCCGGCAGGCGCGGGCCGACGTGCGCCAGGATGCGCATCATGTCTTCCTTCGGCTCGCCCACCGACAGGCCGCCAATCGCCAGGCCCGGGAAGTTGATCTCTTCCAGCCCGGCCAGCGACTCGTCGCGCAGGCGCTCGTACATGCCGCCCTGGACGATGCCGAACAGCGCGTTCGGGTTTTCGCCGGCCCTGAACTCGTTCATCGAGCGCTGCGCCCAGCGCAGCGACATGCGCATCGACTTGGCAGCTTCCTCGGCGGTGGCCGCGCGGCCGTCGATCTCGTACGGCGTGCACTCGTCGAACTGCATCACGATGTCCGAGTTGAGCGCCTTCTGGATCTGCATCGACACTTCCGGCGACAGGAACTGCTTGCTGCCGTCGATCGGGGACTGGAACTTGACGCCCTCCTCCGTGATCTTGCGCATCGCGCCCAGCGAAAACACCTGGAAGCCGCCCGAGTCGGTGAGGATCGGCTTGTCCCAGCCCATGAAGCGGTGCAGGCCGCCGAACTTGTTCATCACCTCGGGTCCCGGGCGCAGCCACAGGTGGAAGGTGTTCCCCAGGATGATCTGGGCGTCGATCTCCTTCAGCTCGACCGGCGACATTGCCTTGACCGAGCCGTAGGTCCCGACCGGCATGAAGATCGGCGTCTCGATGGTGCCGTGGTTGAGCTTCAGGCGGCCGCGGCGCGCGTGCGACAGGCCGCTGGTGTCCTTCTTCAGGAGGGTAAATTCAAGCATCAGTAGATTTCCTTGGTGGTCAACAGCATGGCGTCGCCATAGCTGAAGAAGCGGTACTCGCTGGCGATCGCGTGCGCGTAGGCGGCGCGGATCTCCTCGAAGCCCGCAAAGGCCGAGACCAGCATCAGCAGCGTGGACTTCGGCAGGTGGAAGTTGGTGATCAGGCGGTTCACGGTGCGGAACTTGTAGCCGGGCGTGATGAACAGGGCCGTGTCGGCGCTGCCCGCTTCCAGCTGTCCCGATTGCGAGGCCGACTCCAGCGCGCGCAGGCTGGTGGTCCCGACGGCGACCACGGCCTTGCCGGCAGCTTTGGTCTCGCGCACCGCGTCCACGGTCGCCTGCGGGATCGTGTACCACTCGGTGTGCATCTTGTGTTCGTCCAGCTTTTCCACGCGCACCGGCTGGAAGGTGCCGGCGCCCACGTGCAGCGTGACCTCGGCGGTCCGGATGCCCTTGGCGCGCAGCTTGTCCAGCAGCGCCTCGTCGAAGTGCAGGCCGGCGGTCGGCGCGGCGACGGCGCCCGGCTCCTTCGAGTACACGGTCTGGTAGCGGTTTTCGTCGACCTCGCCCGCGGCGTGCTCGATGTAGGGCGGCAGCGGCAGGCGGCCGTAGGTTTCGATCAGGTCGAACACATCGGCGTCGAAATGCAGGGTGAAGAACTCGCCCGCGCGCTCGCCGGCGGTGACCCAAAACGCGTCGGACAGGCAGATCTTCGTGCCCGGCTTGGGCGACTTGGAGGCGCGCACCTGGGCCAGCACGGTGCGGTTGTCGAGCACGCGCTCGACCAGCACTTCCACATTGCCGCCGGTGTCCTTGACGCCGAAGAAGCGCGCCTTGAGCACGCGCGTGTTGTTCATCACCAGCAGGTCGCCGGGCTGGAGCAGGTCGACGATGTCGGCGAAAGTACGGTCGATGATCTGCGCGCCGTCGAGGTGCAGCAGGCGCGAGGCGCTGCGGTCCGGCAGAGGAAACTGCGCGATGCGCTCGGGCGGCAAGTTAAAATCGAAATCGGAAAGCGAGTACATGCAAGACATTCAAAGTTGAGCTACGGCGTCATCCCCGCGAAGGCGGGGATCCATAGTGAGCATCCGAAGTCACCGCCAGCATCGCCCCTGCAATCGCGGGGATGACGCCACTACGGCAATGAACGATAATTCGGGCGCGGGGCAACCCTCTATTTTACGCCTAAAACGCAGCAATATGGCCTCATCCAAACCGAAAACCGCCCCCAAGAACGCCGAAAGCAAGCTGGCAAAGCTGGGACTGCGCACGGACATGGACCTGGTGCTGCACCTGCCGATGCGCTACGAGGACGAAACCTCGGTCGTGACGATCCGCGAAGCCTGCCTGCGCGGCGGCCATGTGTCGCAGGTCGAGGGGGTGGTGGTCAAGAATGAAATCACCTACCGCCCGCGGCGCCAGCTGCTGGTGACCATCGAGGACGAGACCGGCAACCTGCAGCTGCGTTTCATGAATTTCTACGGCAGCCAGGTCAGGCAGCTGGAAGAAGGCACCCGCATCCGCGCCCGCGGGGAACTCAAGCACGGCTTCTTCGGCGCCGAGATGGTGCACCCGTCTTACAAAGTGATCAACGAAGGCGCGCCGCTGCCCACCTCGCTCACGCCGGTGTACCCGTCGGGCGAAGGCCTGTCGCAGATCGTCCTGCGCCGCGCGATCGCCGACGCCATGAAGCGCATCGACTGGACCGACACGCTGCCGCCTACGCTGCGTTCGAGCATGAGCCTGTCCGACTTCGAGCCATCCGTGCGCCTGCTGCACTACCCGCCGCAGGAAGTGGACACGCACGCGCTGGTCGAGCGCTCGCATCCCGCATGGGTGCGCATGAAATTCGACGAGCTGCTGGCGCAGCAGCTCTCGCTGAAACGGGCGCAGCGCGCACGCCGCACCAAGGGCGCGCCGAAGCTGGCGGCGGTGGGATCGCTGTCCGCACAGTTCCTGCAAGCCCTGCCTTTCAGGCTGACGGGCGCGCAGGAACGGGTACTGCAAGAGATCCGCGCCGACCTGCGCCAGTCGTATCCGATGCAGCGCCTGCTGCAGGGTGACGTCGGCAGCGGCAAGACCGTGGTCGCCGCGCTGGCCGCCGCGCAGGCCATCGACAGCGGCTACCAGGCCGCGCTGATGGCGCCTACCGAGATCCTGGCCGACCAGCACTTCCGCAAGATCGCCGCGTGGATGGAACCGCTCGGCGTCAAGGTGGCGTGGCTGACGGGCAGCCTGAAGAAAAAGGACAAGCTGGCCGCGACCGCGCTGGTGGAATCGGGCGAGGCCCAGCTGGTGATCGGCACGCACGCGCTGATCCAGGACACGGTCGAATTCGCGAAGCTGGGCCTGGTGATCGTCGACGAGCAGCACCGCTTCGGCGTCGGCCAGCGGCTCACGCTGCGCAACAAGGGCAAGGACGGCAAGGTCCCGCACCAGCTGATGATGTCCGCGACGCCGATCCCGCGCACGCTGGCGATGACCTACTACGCGGACCTGGAAGTCTCCGTCATCGACGAGCTGCCGCCCGGCCGCAGCCCGATCGTGACGCGCGTCATCGACCAGAACCGGCGCGACGAAGTGATCGAGCGGGTGCATGCTGCCGCGCTGGAAGGCCGCCAGGTCTACTGGGTATGCCCGCTGATCGAGGAATCGGAAGCCTTGCAGCTGCAGACCGCGACCGATACGCACGCCACGCTGGCCGAAGCCCTGCCCGACCTGAAGGTAGGACTGGTCCACGGCCGGCTCAAGCCCGCGGAAAAGCAGGCCGTCATGGATGCGTTCTCGGCGCGGGAGGTGCACGTGCTGGTCGCGACGACCGTGATCGAAGTGGGCGTGGACGTCCCCAACGCTTCGCTGATGGTGATCGAACATGCGGAGCGCTTCGGCCTGTCGCAGCTGCACCAGCTGCGCGGCCGCGTGGGCCGCGGTTCTGCCGCCAGCGTGTGCCTGCTGATGTACCAGGGACCGCTCGGCCCCGTCGCCAAGGAGCGCCTGGCCACCATGCGCGAGACGCAGGACGGCTTCGAGATCGCCCGCCGCGACCTGGAGATCCGCGGTCCCGGCGAATTCCTCGGCGCGCGCCAGTCGGGGCAGGCGATGCTGCGCTTCGCCGACCTGGAGACCGACCAGTGGCTGGTCGAGCGTGCGCGCGACGTCGCGCAAAAGCTGATCCACGCCGAGGACGAAGAGACGGTGGATGCGCACCTCGCCCGCTGGCTCGGCGGCCGCGAAGAATTCCTCAAAGTCTGAAAGAGGACAACGTCATCCCAGCGAAGGCCGGGATGACAGTGGCCGATTTAGAACTCCCGCGTCAGTCGGCCGGGTAGCGCAAGCCGATCTGGCTGCGGATGTCGTCCAGCACACCCATCAGCGCGACCGTTTCGTCGAGCGGCATGCGCGGGCTTTCCAGCAGGCCTGCGCCGAGGCAGCGCTGCACTTCCATGATTTCGTGGACGTAGCCGTTGCCGAGGTAAGGCGTGTCGATGGTGCGCGAGCCGCCCGCTTCCGTGTCCACCGTAATCGACGGCGCGCGATGGAAGCGCGAGTTCAGGCGCAGGTAGCCGCGATCGCCGGAGACGACCAGTTCCACCGGAGTGCGCGCGCGCATGGATGCGTTGCAGATCGAGAGTCCGCCGCCTGTGTGCTTGAGCGTGAAGGCGGTCTGTGCGTCCACGCCGTTCGGCTGCATCACCGCCTGCGCGCTCACGCTCTCGACCGGGCCGAGAAGGTAGGCAGCCGCCGACAACGGATAGATGCCCAGGTCGAGCAGCGCGCCCCCGCCCAGCTCCGGGTTGACCAGGCGGTGCTCCGGCGCGACGCTGGCAAAAAAGCCGAAGTCGGCCACGACCTGGCGTGGGACGCCGATCCCGCCCGAGTCGAGGATGCGCTTCGCCTCTTCGAACGCCGGCAGGAAGCGCGTCCACATCGCCTCCATCAGGAACAGCTTGCGCTCGCGCGCCAGCGCGACCACCTGCGCGGCCTCGCGGCGGTTGATGGTGAACGGTTTTTCGCACAGGACGGCCTTGCCGCCGCCCAGCGCCAGCAGCGCATTCGACGCGTGCAGGGTATGCGGGGTGCCGATATAGATGGCGTCGATGTCCGGGGCGGCGGCCAGCTCTTCGTACGAGCCGTATGGCGTGCCGCCGAATTCCGCACTGAAGGCTTGCGCGCTCGCGACAGTGCGCGAGCCGACGCCTGCCAGCACCGCGCCGGGCGTGTCGCGCAGCGCTTCGGCGAAGGCGCGCGCAATCTTGCCGGTACTGAGAATGCCCCAGCGGACTTCGTTCATGCGCTTCTCCTTTTGGGTCGGAATACGGTCGTGTCGGCGTAGAAGGCTTCGTCCTGCTGCGCCCACCAGCCCGGTACGCCCAGCACCGGGAGCGGAGTGAAACTGGCAGTCGTCAGTCCCTCTCGTTCCAGTTGCGCGCTCACTTCCGCGTCGAGCCATGCCCGGCGCGCATCGAATGGCAGGGCAAAGAAACCGTCAGCGGCCCAGACCACGCGCGTGTGCACGGTGATGGCCTTGCGCGGTGCGACCAGCTTCTCCATGGCGGCGTGGCCGAACAGCCAGAGCTGGGCGTCGCGCCTGAATCGTTCGCGTCCGGCGTACAGCGCGTCCATCCACCCGTGCGAACGCAGGGCGTCCACCAGCGCATGCCCGTCGTCCGAGTCCCGAACGACAAGCAGCGCGGCATTTTCGTCGAAGATGGTGGCGGCATCGCGGGCCGGACCGCGCGACTTGCCGACGCCGGCAATGGCGATCTGCCCGGCCTGCAGTGCGTTGAGCTGCCGTTTGATGGCCGGGAAGGTCAGCCAGACCAGGGCGTTGAAGTAGTCGTGCAGGTTCTCGCGCGTCGGCACGCAGCCGGTGGCGCCGATGAATTCCTCGTACGCGGTGCCTTCCGGGAGCAGCTCCTGCGGGACAAAGCGGACCGGGTGTCCGGCATGGTTGCGCAGGCCGAGTGCCGCGGCTGCGGCGCTCAGTGATTCGTGGAGCGCGCCCTGCCCCAGGCGTTCGTACGCGGGACGAACCGAGTCGTACCAGGCGCGGCTCCAGTCGATCGCTTCCAGCTTACGCCACCTTCCAGCCGATCTCTTCGCCTGCGTTCAGCGGCACCAGCTGCGATTCGCCGAATGGCACGGTGTTCGGCAGCGTCCAGGTTTCGCGCTTGAGCGTGATGGTGCCGGCGTTCGGCTCCAGGCCGTAGAAGGCAGGGCCGTTCAGGCTGGCGAATGCTTCCAGCTTGTCCAGCGCGCCGGCGCGGGCGAAGGCTTCGGTGTACAGCTCCATCGCATGCAGCGCGGTGTAGCAGCCGGCGCAGCCGCACGAAGCCTCCTTGGCGCCGATGGCGTGCGGTGCGGAGTCCGTGCCGAGGAAGTAGCGCTCGTCGCCGCTGGTGGCGGCGGTGACCAGCGCCAGGCGGTGCTCTTCGCGCTTCAGCACGGGCAGGCAGTAGTAGTGCGGACGGATACCGCCGCGGAAGATCTCGTTGCGGTTGTAGAGCAGGTGGTGCGCGGTGATGGTCGCGCCGATCGGGCCTTCCGCTTCGGCCACGTACTGCGCCGCGTCCTTGGTGGTGATGTGCTCGAACACGATCGGCAGCTCGGGCATGGCAGCGCGCAGCGGACGCAGGACGCGCTCGATGAACACGGCCTCGCGGTCGAACAGGTCGATGTCGTTGTCGGTCACCTCGCCGTGCAGCAGGAACGGCATGTCCAGCTCCTGCATCACTTCCAGCGTCTTGTAGCAGCGCGACAGGTCGGTCACTCCGGCATCCGAATTGGTGGTCGCGCCGGCCGGGTACAGCTTGACCGCGTGGATGAAGCCGCTGTCCACGGCGCGGCGGATCTCGTCCGGCGGCGTGTTGTCAGTCAGGTACAGCGTCATCAGCGGCTCGAATTGCATCCCTTCCGGTAGCGCGGCCATGATGCGCTCGCGGTAGGCCAGCGCCATCGCGGTGGTGGTGACGGGGGGTTTCAGGTTCGGCATCACGATCGCGCGTCCGAACTGGCGCGCGGTGTGCGGAAGCACGCTCGCGAGGGCGGCGCCGTCGCGCAGGTGCAGGTGCCAGTCGTCCGGCCGGGTGATCGTCAGGCTGTGGGGGAGTTCGAAATCGCTCATTGCAGGTCTCATCAATCCAATCCCGCCATTTTACTCTTGACGGCGTTCAAACGAGACCGCTTGCCGGGATCGGAGGTGAGTGGGATACTTGCATCGCAAATGCGATGCATATAGGAGGCGTAATGAAAACTGCCACCATCCCGTCCCTCAGGGTGGAGCCAGAGTTGCGGGAAGCAGCAGAGAAAGCTCTCGAGAACGGCGAAACGCTTTCCGGTTTTGTCGAACAGGCACTTCGTGAAAAAATACAGCGCCGCCGCCTCCAAAGCGAATTCATAGCGCGCGGATTGGCGTCGCTCGAAGAAGCAAAGCAGACCGGCGAGTACTTCACGCACGATGAGATCCTCGCGGACCTGGATGCAATCATCGAGGAAGCCGAACGCAAGGCTGGAAAGTGAACTACACGGTCCGCTATACCGCCGCCGCGCGGAAGGACCTCGCCCGACTGTTAGCGTGCGTCGCCGATCGAGACCTGTCCTCAGCGCTCAAGGCGCGCGCGGCGATTACCGAGGCGGTCCGGCTGCTCGAACTATTTCCATATTCCTGTCGAAGCGCTGGAAACGTGGATCCGTTCTTGCGCGAACTGCTCGTACCGTTCGGACATGCAGGGTTTGTGAAGTTGTATCGCATCGAAGACGATAACGTGATCCGCATCCTCGCTGCGCGCCATCAGCGCGAGGAAGATTATTATTAATGCTAGTGGATGATCCGGGCGAGGAATTCGCGGGCGCGCTCGGAAGCCGGCGCAGTAAAGAAGCTGTCTTTTGGCGTGTCTTCGACGATGCGGCCGTGGTCCATGAAGACGATGCGGTCCGCGACCTTGCGCGCGAAGCCCATCTCGTGGGTCACCACCATCATCGTCATCCCCTCCTGCGCCAGGCCGACCATCACGTCGAGCACTTCGCCGATCATTTCGGGGTCGAGCGCTGACGTCGGCTCGTCGAACAGCATCGCCACCGGGTCCATCGACAGCGCCCGGGCGATTGCGACGCGCTGCTGCTGGCCGCCGGACAACTGGCTCGGGTATTTATCCTTCTGCGCGAGCAGGCCGACCCGGTCGAGATACTTCATCCCGCGTTCGGTGGCCTCGTCCAGCGAGCGGCCCAGCACCTTGGTCTGGGCGAGTGTCAGGTTTTCGCGTACCGACAGGTGCGGGAAGAGTTCGAAATTCTGGAACACCATGCCGATCCTGGCACGAAGCCGGGGCAGGTCGGTCTTCGGGTCGCCGACCGCGACGCCATCGACGGTGACGCGGCCCTGCTGGAACGGTTCGAGCCCGTTCACGGTCTTGATCAGGGTCGATTTGCCGGAGCCTGAAGGCCCGCACACCACGACCACATCGCCTTTGTCGACGCGGGTGCTGCAGTCGGCGAGCACCTGGAACTGGCCATACCACTTGCTTACGTTTTGGATTTCTATCATTGGGTGGATTGTGTCGACCGGGCCCGATGGTGCCTGCTTGACACCACCCCCAGCGCCTAGGATACTGCGGAACCCGCTATTTTGACCAGTTCCGGGCCCGCCGAACCCACATACCGCATCGACAGGAAGCAGCCAATGACAAAGAAGAACCGCCTGACCGCCTATATTTTCGCCGGCCTGGTGCTCGGCGTCATAGCGGGCTACTTCATCAACACCGGCACTGCCAATCCGGCCGCGTACTCCGATGCCGTCTCGCTGGTCTCTACCCTGTTCCTCCGCCTGATCAAGATGATCATCGCGCCGCTGGTGTTCTCCACCCTGGTGGTCGGCATCGCGAAGATGGGTGACGCCAAGGAAGTGGGCCGCATCGGCGCCAAGGCGCTGGCGTGGTTCATTTTCGCTTCTGTCATCTCGCTGACGCTGGGCCTGATCCTGGTGAACCTGTTCCGCCCTGGCGACGCGCTGATGGGCCTCGCACCGGCCGTCGACGCCGCTTCCGGCATCTCGACCTCCAGCCTCACGCTCAAGGAATTCGTCACCCACCTGGTCCCGAGCTCCATCGTGGAGGGCATGGCCAAGAACGAGATCCTGCAGATCGTGGTGTTCTCGCTGTTCTTCGGCACCGCCGCTGCCGCCATCGGCGACCGCGCCAAGGTCGTGGTCGAAGCGCTGGACGGCGTCGCGCACATCATGCTCAAGCTGACCGGCTATGTGATGAACCTGGCGCCGATCGCCGTTTTCGCCGCCGTCTCGGGCATGATCGCCAAGAGCGGCCTGGGCGTGCTGTCCACCTATGGCGTGTTCATGGGCGAGTTCTACCTCGCGATCGTGCTGCTGTGGGTGATCCTGGCAGGCCTCGGCTTCCTGTTCCTCGGCCCGCGCGTCGTGCGCCTGCTGAAGGAAGTGCGCGAGCCGACGCTGCTGGCCTTCTCGACCGCTTCGTCGGAAGCGGCGTTCCCGAAAACGCTGGAAGGCCTGGAGCGCTTCGGCGTCAAGAACCGCATCGCCTCGTTCGTGCTGCCGATCGGGTATTCGTTCAACCTGGACGGCTCGATGATGTACTGCACCTTCGCCACCGTCTTCATCGCGCAGGCCTACGGCATCGAAATGTCGCTCGGGACCCAGATCACCATGATGCTGGTGCTGATGCTGACCTCGAAGGGCATGGCCGGCGTTCCGCGCGCATCGCTGGTGGTGATCGCCGCGACGCTCAACCAGTTCAACATTCCGGAAGCGGGCCTGCTGCTGCTGCTCGCGATCGACCACTTCCTCGACATGGCGCGTTCGGCCACCAACGTGGTGGGCAACGCGGTGGCAACCGCGGTGGTCGCCAAGTGGGAGGGCGAACTCGATATGCCCACCCACAAGGACGTGGCCAGCTCACGGCTCACCTGACGCGCATCCCAAGGCCTTCCCAGCGGAAGGCCTTTTTTCTACCTCAAGGAGATCCCATGTTCCATCGTCAAGCCGCGCAGTTCGCTGTCGCGCTGCTCGGGTTCGCACTGTTCGTCCCCACTTCCCTGGCGCAGGCCAGGCTCGCCAATGTCACCATCCTCGCCACCGGCGGCACCATCGCCGGCTCGGGCGCAACCAGCACCACGACGGTCGGCTACACGGCCGCCACCGTCGGCGTGCAGAACCTGATCGCTGCGGTGCCGGAGCTGGCCAAGGTCGCCAATGTCAGCGGCGAACAGGTTTTCCAGATCGCCAGCGAGAACATGAGCAACGAGCACTGGCTCACGCTGGCCAGGCGCGTCAACACGCTGCTGGCCCAGCCGAACGTGGACGGCATCGTCATCACCCACGGCACCGATACGATGGAGGAAACCGCGTACTTCCTCAACCTGGTGGTCAAGAGCCGCAAGCCGGTGGTGCTGGTCGGATCGATGCGTCCTTCCACCGCGATGTCGGCCGACGGTCCGCTGAACCTGTACAACGCGGTGCTGCTGGCCGCGCACCCTGACGCGGCCGGGCGCGGCGTGCTGGTATCGATGAACGACCAGATCCAGTCGGCGCGCGACGTCACCAAGACCAATACCACCACGACCGATACCTTCAAGTCCACCGACCTGGGCATGCTGGGCTACATCCAGGGCGGCAAACCGTCCTTCTACCGCGCCGTCACGCGCAAGCACACGACCGAGTCGGAGTTCGATGTCGGCGCGCTCACGGCGCTGCCGCAGGTCGAGATCGCGCTGTCGTATGCGAACGTGGGGCCGACGCAGGTGGAAGCGCTGATGGCGGCCGGCGCTAAAGGCATCGTTCACGCGGGCGTCGGCAACGGCAGCCTGCCGGCACGGGTCAAGCCGGCGCTCGTGGCGGCGCGCGCGAAAGGTGCAATCGTGGTGCGCGCCAGCCGTGTGGGCCAGGGCATCCTGGCGCGCAATGGCGAGGCGAACGACGACCAGCTCGATTTCGTGGTGGCCGATACGCTCAGCCCGCAGAAGGCGCGCATCCTGCTGATGCTCGCGCTGACCAAAACCACCAACACGCGCGAGATCCAGCGCATGTTCTACACCTACTGATTTTGGCGGAATCGGTCATAACCGGGCCGATTCCGCCACCCCTGCCATCCAGCCAAAGCCGGGGTCGCAGGGTAGTCAGCCGGGGATTTCTTCGTCTCGGCGGGCTTGCTGGCGTTCCCACATCTGGGCGTACAGCCCGCGTCTGGCCAGCAGCGCGTGATGGGTGCCGCGCTCCACGATACGGCCGTGGTCGAGCACCAGGATCTGCTGTGCATCTGCGACCGTCGACAGGCGGTGCGCGATCACCAGCGTGGTGCGGCTCTTCGCAATCTCCTTCAATTGCGCCTGGATCGCCTGTTCGGCCCTCGAATCGAGCGCCGAGGTGGCTTCGTCGAACACCAGGATGGCCGGGTCCTTCAGCAGCGTGCGTGCGATCGCCACGCGCTGCTTCTCGCCGCCCGACAGCTTCAATCCCCGCTCGCCCACCATGGTCTGGTAGCCGTTCGGCAGGGTCACGATGAAATCGTGGATCGACGCCGCCCGCGCTGCCGCCTCGATCTGCTCGTGGGTCGCGCCCGGCCGGCCATAGGCGATGTTGTATTCGATCGTGTCGTTGAACAGCACCGTATCCTGCGGGACGATGCCGATCGCGTGGCGCAGCGAGTCCTGCGTCACGTCGCGCACGTCCTGCCCGTCGATCGTGATGCTGCCTGAATTGACGTCGTAGAAGCGGAACAGCAGGCGCGACAGGGTCGACTTGCCCGATCCGCTGTGCCCCACCACCGCGGTCGTGGTGCCCGGCGCGATGGTGAAGTCGACATCGAACAGGATCTGCCGGTTCTTTTCATAGCTGAAGTCCACGTGCGAAAAACGCACCTCCGCACCCGTGGTCGCCAGCGCGCGCGCGTTCGGCGAATCGGCCACTTCCCGGTCCTGTCCCAGAAGCGAGAACAGGCGCTCCATGTCCGCCAGCGCCTGCTTGATCTCGCGGTAGATCACACCCAGGAAGTTGAGCGGGATGTACAGCTGGATCATGAATGCGTTGACCAGCACCAGGTCGCCCAGCGTCATCGTGCCTGCGATCACGCCTTCGGTCGCGCGCCACAGGATCAGCGTCACCGCCAGCGCGATGATCGCGGACTGCCCGGTATTGAGCAGGGACAGCGATGTCTGCGACTTGACCGCCGCCGATTCAAAGTGCTGCAGCCCTTCGTCGTAGCGCTTCGCCTCGTAGTCCTCGTTGCCGAAGTACTTCACGGTCTCGTAGTTGAGCAGCGAGTCGATCGCCTTGGTGCTGGCCTTCGAATCGAGTTCGTTCATGGTGCGCCGGAAGTGCGTGCGCCAGTCGGTCACCATCACCGTGAACACGATGTAGGAGACCAGCGCCACCACGGTGATCACGCTGAACCAGATATCGTAGTTAAGGAGCAGGTAGCCCAGCACCAGCGTCATCTCCACCAGCGTCGGCAGGATGTTAAACAGGGTGAACGAGATCAGCGTGCTGATGCCGCGCGTGCCGCGCTCGATGTCGCGGGTCATGCCGCCGGTCTGCCGGTTCAGGTGGAAGCGCAGCGACAGCGAATGCAGGTGGCGGAACACCTTGAGCGCGATGTTGCGGACCGCGCGCTGGGTGACGCGCGCGAACAGGAATTCGCGCAGCTCGGTGAACACGGTGGTCGACAGCCGCAGCAGGCCATACGCCACCAGCACCGCGACCGGCAGCACCAGCAGCGCTTTCGGGTCGCCCGGCTTGATCGTCAGGTCGTCCACCAGCTGCTTGAGCACGACCGGCACGCCGACGTTGGCAAGCTTGGCCGCGATCAGCGCGGCCAGCGCGGCGATCACGCGCCATTTGTACGCCCACAGGTAGGGCAGCAAACTGCGCAGCGTGGCCCAGTCGTTGCGGGGACCGCCCGGTTGCGGAGGAAGCGGCAGATCGGAGGAAGCGTGGCGTCGCATGGCAGGAGTCGGTGAAGTATGAAACAATCCTGACGATTGTAGCCTCTCATGGATTTTTGCGATGACCACCACCGAAAACACTGTAACCGGCACCGAACGGGTGCGCCTTCCGGAAGGTAAGATGCCGATGCTGCGCGTCATGCCCGCACCTTCCGACGCCAATTTGTACGGCGACGTCTTCGGGGGATGGATCATGGCGCAGGTCGACATTGCGGGTTCGCTGCCGGCGACGCGCCGCGCCAACGGCCGCGTGGCTACCATCGCCGTCAATTCGTTCGTATTCAAGCAGCCGGTGTTCGTGGGCGACCTGTTGACCTTCTACGCGGAAGTCGTGCGCGAGGGGCGCACCTCGGTGACGGTGAACGTGGAAGTCTATGCAGAGCGCAACCGCATGTCGGCCGACGTGGTCAAGGTGACGGAAGCGACCCTGACCTACGTCGCCACCGGCGACGACCGCAAGCCGCGGGTACTGCCACCACTCGAAACGCTGCTTGACTGACCCATGGAGGTAGCGCGACGCCTGTTCCTGGCAAGGACCGCCCGGTTCGCAGCACTGTCTGCGGCTGGTTTTGCGGTGCCCGGGCAGGCGATCGCGGCACGTCCTCCCGGCACTAGATATCCTTTCACGCTGGGCGTCGCCTCCGGTTCGCCGCTGCCCGATGCGGTCGTCATCTGGACCCGCATCATCGACGACCCGCTGGGCGCCGGCCCGCCGGTCGCCTTGAACGTGCGCTGGGAGATGGCGACGGACGAGCAGTTCCGCCGTATCGTCGCCAGGGGCGCCGCCACCGCGCTGCCGCAGCTCGCGCACAGCATCCACGTCGATGTGCAGGGACTGGAGCCGGGACGCTGGTACTGGTACCGGTTCATGCTTGGCGACGCGGTCAGCCCGGTCGGGCGCACCCGGACTGCGCCGGCGGCAGGCTCCCTGCCGGGATTGCTCAAGCTTGCGGTGGCCTCATGCCAGCACTGGGAATTCGGCAGCTACGCCGCGCACAGGCACATAGCCAGCGCCAGCCCCGACCTGGTCGCCTTCCTTGGCGATTACATCTACGAGTGGGGCGCCTATGCACTGGAGCACCCGACGCGCGCACGCCGCGTGTCCGAAAGCTTCACGCTGGACGAATACCGCCGCCGCTATGCCCAGTACAAGAGCGACCGCAACCTGCAGGCCGCGCACCACGCCGCGCCATGGATCGTCACCTGGGACGATCACGAGGTCGCGAACGATTACGCGGGCGACCGCGACGAGCGGCTCGACGTGCAATTCCGCCTGCGCCGCGCCGCTGCCTACCAGGCCTTCTACGAGCACATGCCGATCCGCCCGATCGCCGGCGCGAACGATTACGCCAACGCTCGCATCTACCAGCGCTACGACTGGGGGCGGCTGGCGCGTTTCCACGTGCTCGACAACCGCCAGTACCGCGCCGTGCAGGCATGCACGCCGACCAACCGGGGCGGCTCGACGTCGGTGTGGCGCAATGCCTGCGCCGCGCTGGCCGACCCCAACCGCTCGCTGCTCGGGCCGGCGCAGGAGCGCTGGCTCGATACGGGGCTGCGCGGCTCGGCAGCCCGCTGGAACATCATCGCCCAGCAGACCCTGATGGCGGAGTCCAGCCAGACCCGCATCGTGCGCGCTGTGGACGGCCGCTTCTGGAACGACGGGTGGGATGGATACAGCGCCGCGCGCACGCGGCTGCTGGAGTCGCTGCGCGGCGTGTCGAATCCGGTGGTGCTGGGCGGCGATGTGCACACCTTCTACGCCAACGAGCTGCGGCCCGATTTCGTGCGGCCGGTATCGCGTGCCAATCCGGTGGTGGCGACGGAATTCGTGGGGACGTCGGTGACGTCCGGCTCGCGGCCGCAGGCGCGCACCGAGCAGTACGTGGAGATGAACCCGCACGTGAAGTACGGGCGCAGCGACAAGCGCGGCTACATGCTGATGGAAATCACGCCTGGCGAGACACGCACGATCTTCCTCGGCCTGGACGATGTGCGTGACGAGCGCTCGGGGATTGCGGCGCTGGCGTCGTTCCGGGTCCGCGACGGCCGTCCCGGCCCCGAACGCATCTAGGGGACCGTCCCCCGGCGGGGACTGTCCCCTCCGGTCAAGCGGGGGTCTTGTCGCGCAGTTCGCGCCGCAGGATCTTGCCGACGTTGGTCTTCGGCAGCTCCGTGCGGAACTCGATGTGGCGCGGCTTCTTGTAGCCCGTCAGTTCCTTCTTGCAGAACTCGAACAGCTCTTCCTTCGTCAGGGCCGGATCCTTCTTGACCACGAACAGCTTGACCGCTTCGCCCGAGTGCTCGTCCGGCACGCCGATGCACGCCACTTCCAGCACGCCCGGATGCATCGCCACCACGGCTTCCACTTCGTTCGGATAGACGTTAAAGCCGGACACGATGATCATGTCCTTCTTGCGGTCTACGATGCGGGTGTAGCCGCGGTCGTCCATGATGCCGATGTCGCCCGACTTGAAGAAGCCGTCGGCGGTCATGACCTTGGCGGTTTCGTCATCGCGCTTCCAGTAGCCGGCCATGACCTGCGGGCCGCGGATGCCGATCTCGCCAGGCTGGCCGTGCGGTACTTCGTTGCCGTTGTCGTCCAGGATGCGGATCTCGGTCGACGGGTACGGCAGGCCGATGGTGCCGGTGAACTCCTTGATGTCGCAGCGGTTCGCCGTGGCCACCGGCGAGGTCTCGGACAGGCCGTAGCCTTCGATGATCGGGGTGCCGGTCAGCGCCAGCCACTTGTCCGCCACCGCCTTCTGGACCGCCATGCCGCCGCCGTTGCACACGCGGTAGCTGGAGAAGTCCAGCTTGGCGAAGTCCGGATTGTTGAGCAGCGCGTTGTACAGCGTGTTCACCGCCGGCAGGATGTTGATGCGGTACTTGGACAGCTCCTTGACGAAGCCCGGAATGTCGCGCGGATTCGGGATCAGCACGTTCAGCCCGCCCAGGCGCGCCCCCATCAGGGCGCCCACCGTGAGCGCATAGATGTGGTACAGCGGGAGCGCGGTCACGAAGATGACCTGCTCGTTCTTCGGCAGCGTGGCGAGCGTCGGCGCCAGCCATGCCTCGTTCTGCAGCACGTTGGCGATCACGTTCTTGTGCAGCAGGACAGCGCCCTTGGCCACGCCCGTGGTGCCGCCGGTGTACTGGAGGAAGGCGATGTCGTCATGGCCCAGCGTCGCCGGCTTGAGCGTCATGCGCGCGCCTTCGGACAGGACCTTCTTGAACTGCACCGCGTTCGGCAGCGAGAAGGCGGGCACCATCTTCTTCACGCGGCGCACGACGAAGTTGACGATCGTGCCTTTCAGCGTGCCCAGCATCTCGCCCATCGACGTGACGACGACGTGCTTGATCGGGGTCTTGTCGAGCACCTGCTCCACGGTGTGTGCAAAGTTCTCCAGTACGATGATCACCTCGGCGCCCGAGTCGATCATCTGGTGCTGGAGTTCGCGCGGCGTGTACAGCGGATTGACGTTGACCACCGTGTAGCCGGCGCGCAGCACCGCCGCCATCGCGACCGGATACTGGAGGACGTTCGGGAGCATGATGGCGACGCGCGCGCCGGGCGCCAGGCCCAGGCTTTGCAGCCACGCGCCCATGTCCTGCGACAGGCGGTCGAGTTCACCGAAGGTCATCGCCTTGTCCATGCACACGTAGGCCTTGCGGTCGGCGTACTTGCGGAAGGCCTCCTCGAGCAGGTGCGTCAGCGAGCGGTATTGCGTCCAGTCGATCTCCGCAGGCACACCGGGCTGATACTCGTTAAGCCAGAACTTCTCCATCGTTACCTCATCTCTCATCACAGTCCTTCGTTACGTTCCATTATGCGGCGACCTTTTCCTCGCGAAGCATGCGGCGCAGGATCTTGCCGACATTGGTCTTCGGGAGCTCGTCGCGGAACTCGATATATTTCGGCTTCTTGTAGCCGGTCAGCTCTTTCTTGCAGAATTCGTGCAGCGCTTCGGCCGTCAGGTTCGGGTCCTTGCGCACCACGAACAGCTTGACCGCTTCGCCCGAGTGCTCGTCCGGCACGCCGATGCAGGCGCATTCCAGCACGCCCGGATGCATCGACACCACCGCCTCCACTTCGTTCGGGTACACGTTGAAGCCCGACACCAGGATCATGTCCTTCTTACGGTCCACGATCTTGACATAGCCGTTTTCGTCCATCACGCCGACGTCGCCGGACTTGAAGAAGCCGTCCGGCGTCATGACCTTGGCGGTTTCGTCCGGGCGGTTCCAGTAGCCTGCCATGACCTGCGGGCCGCGGATCGCGATCTCGCCCGGCTGGCCCAGCGGCAGGTGGTTGCCGTCGTCGTCCAGGATGGCGATGTCGGTGGACGGAATCGGCAGGCCGATGGTGCCCGTGAAGCGGGTCAGGTCGGCGCGGTTGCAGGTCGCCACGGGCGAGGTCTCGGACAGGCCGTAGCCTTCGATGATCGCCTTGCCGGTCGCCTGCATCCATTTGTCGTTCACCGCCTGCTGCACGGCCATGCCGCCGCCATTGCAGATCTTCAGTTCGGAGAAGTCGAGCGTCGGGAACTGCGGGTGGTTGACCAGCGCGTTGTACAACGTGTTCACGGCCGGCAGCATGTTGACCTTGTACTTCGACAGCTCCTTGATGAAGCCGCCGATGTCGCGCGGATTCGGAATCAGCACGTTCAGCGCGCCCACGCGCATGCCCCACATCGCGCACGCGGTCAGCGCGAAGATGTGATACAGCGGCAGCGCGCACACGATGGTGAGCTGCTGCGCCGACGGGTCGCCGCCCATGCCCGGCGCGGACCAGGCCTCCGTCTGCAGCACGTTGGCCACCACGTTGCGGTGGGTGAGCGAAGCGCCCTTGGAGATGCCGGTGGTGCCGCCGGTGTACTGGAGGAAGGCGATGTCGCTGTTTTCGGCCTGCACCGGCTGGTAGCTCATCTTGCGCGCATGCGCCAGCGCTTCCTTGAACGACACCACGTTCGGCAGCGCGTAGGCCGGCACCATCTTCTTGACATTGCGGACCACGAAGTTGACGATCGCGCCCTTCACGCCGCCCAGCATCTCGCCCATGCTGGCCACGATGATGTGCTTGACCGGCGTTTTGGTCAGCACCTGTTCCAGCGTGTGCGCAAAGTTCTCGAGGACGATGATCGCCTCGCTGCCCGAGTCGACCAGCTGGTGCTCGAGTTCGCGCGCGGTGTACAGCGGGTTCACGTTGACGACGGTGTAGCCGGCGCGCAGGATCGCGACGATCGCGACCGGGTACTGCAGCACGTTCGGCATCATCACCGCGACGCGCGCGCCCTTCTGCATGCCGCGGCTCTGGAGCCACGCCGCCATCTGGGCCGAATAGCGGTCCAGCTCGGCGTAGGTCATGTACTTGTCCATGCACACAAACGCATTGCGATCGGCGAAACGGGTGAACGACGCGTCGAACATCTGGACCAGCGACTTGTACTGGTCTGGATCGATCTCTGCGGGAACGCCGGGCGGGTACGACTTCAACCAGATTTTGTCCATCGTGTATGCCTCTGTCTCAAAGATAGTTGTCGTTGTGTGCGCGCTGCCAGGGACCTGCGATTGCCGCCCATGCGGACGGCCTGATCCCTTCTAACAGTCACACAGATGCTATCGGGCAGTGGACAATGAGGCAAGGGCTTTTGCTAGTATTTGAGCAAGTTCTCTAGGCGGCAGGATGGTGCGCCGCACCATCCCGTAGACTGCAAGGACGGCCTTATTCGCGCGCGGCGGGCACGAGCGGCGCTGCGCCACGCGCCAGGCCCGCCAGCTGCCGGTCGCGTTCCTGCTTGTCCAGTGCAGCCAGCTTGCGCACCGCATCGTAGAAGCGCGGGAAAGTGCGCTCGCGCGCCAGCAGGGCGCGGAAGCCGGGCACGTGGTCGTTGTAGGTGGCGACCGATGCGAGATGGGCGTTCGACAGCGGCTCGGCGAAGAAGCGGTCGTACCCCGCATAGCCGCCCCAGGCCTGGCGCAGTCCTGCGTACTCCTCCTTCAGCTGGCGGAACACTTCCGCCTTGCCGGCGCGCCGCTCGTCGTCGCTGGCGCCGGCCGCATACACGGCGGCCAGCTTGCGGCGCGCGCGCAGCAGCAGCTCGAGGAAGTCGCGCTTGCGGCTGGCGTAGGTGGCGTAGGCATCGCGCAGGCGCTCGTCGCCATGTTCGTCCAGCCAGCGCTGCAGCCCAGCCTCCTCCACCGCGGTCGCGAACGATTCGTTGAAGGCGGAGTCGCCCGGAATATAGGACATCTGGTGCGACAGCTCGTGGAAGATCAGGCGGGCCAGCTCCGCATCCGGATAGTTGATGAAGGTGGAGATCAGGGGATCGTCGAACCAGCCCAGGGTCGAATACGCCGGCACGCCCGAGACCTGGACGTCGTAGCCCTGCGCTCGTAGCTCGGCGGCGAATTTACGCGCGTCGCCGCGGTCGTAGTAGCCGCGGTAGGCCACGCATCCGGCGATCGGGAAGCACCACCGCAGCGGCTTGAGCGACAGTTCGGGCGTGGCCACCACGGCCCACAGCACGTACGGGCGGCGCAGCGGCGCGTAAGTCTTGTAGCTGCCATTGTCGGGCAGCCCGAGCGTCGCCACCGCATACCTGCGGATTTGCTGCGCTTTCTGGAGCCGCGCACGCAGCCGCTTGTCGGTGCGGGCGTCCGACAGCCACTCGTCGATGGGGCGCGCTTCGGACCAGAGTTCATACTGGCCGTAGCCGGCCTGGGCGTAGTAGTTCAGCGTGGTGCAGCCGGCCAGCAGCATGCCGGCCACGCCTGCCAGCAGCAGGCGCCGCCACGCCTTGCGGCGTCCGTCCTCAGGCAGGCACGCCTGAAGCCTTTTCAACCTGGACGAGCGTGTCATAGAACGTCGGTCCCCTTCCCATGTCAGTCAGGCGCTGGCTGGTCACTTCGTTGGCGTTCTTGCCGTCTGCAGCGAGCTTTTTCCACCACACCGACAGTCCCACGACCAGGCCGCGGCGCGCCTTGGGCGTCACGCGCGACTTGGCCACGAAGGAGCCGCGGTCGTTGAAGATGCGGACCAGGTCCCCGTTCAGGATGCCGCGCGCGGCTGCGTCGTCCGGGTGCAGGTCCAGGTGCGGTTCGCCTTCGGTGGCGCGCAGGCTCGCGACGTTCACGAAGGTCGAGTTGAGGAAGTTGCGCTGCGGCGGCGAGATCATCG
The DNA here is from genome assembly GCF_042683405.1 of Pseudoduganella sp. GCM10020061. Lineage (NCBI taxonomy): Bacteria > Pseudomonadati > Pseudomonadota > Betaproteobacteria > Burkholderiales > Oxalobacteraceae > Pseudoduganella > Pseudoduganella sp. GCM10020061. Next base: position 928,983 of record NZ_JBHUJS010000003.1, read on the forward strand.
CCAGCGGATATTTGGCGGCCAGCGCCGGGTTGGACGCGGCCGATTCGTACGGCTCGATGTAGGCCGGCAGCGGGTCCAGCCCATCCTTGAGCATCTGCTCCGAATAGAACTCGCACTTGCCCGACGGCGTGTAGAAGCCGCCATTGGCAAACGGCGCCGCCGGCATGTTCATCTTTTGCCAGCCGCGCGACTTGAGCGACTCCCAGTCGAAGTGCACGGCGCGCGCATCTCCCCGGTCCATCGAGCCGGCCGCCAGTTCGTCGTCGCTCTCGCGGAAGCACGGCTCGTCAAAGCCCATGCGCTGCGCCAGCAGGCGGAACACTTCCGTGTTCGGCTTTGCCTCGCCCAGCGGCGCGATCGCCGCATTGTTCGCGACGAGGTACAGGTGGCCATACGAGGTGTGCGCGTCCACGTGCTCGAGCTGCGTGGTGGCGGGCAGCAGGATGTCCGCGTAGTCCGCGCTGTCGGTCTGGAAATGCTCCATCACCACCGTGAACAGGTCCTCGCGCGCGAAGCCCTGCATCACCTTGCCCGAATCGGGCGCGATCGCCAGCGGATTGGCGTTGTAGACGATGACTGCCTCGATCTTCGGCCCGAACGCGGGCGAGCCCGAGTTGAGCAGGTCGTCGCCGATGGTGGCCATGTTGATGGTGCGGGGCAGTTGCCCCTGGATCAGGTCGGGGCGCTGCAGCGCCGCCTTGTTGGTCGGGAACGAGCCGGACGAGGACAGCTGGACGCCGCCTGCCGCGTGCCGCCATGCGCCCACCAGCGCCGGCAGGCAGGCGATCGCGCGCACCGACATGCCGCCGCCGCGCACGCGCTGCACGCCGTAATTCATGCGGATCGCGACCGGTTCGCCGCGCAGCGCGGTCTCGCCGTACTCGCGCGCCAGGCCTTCCACTTCCGCGGTCCCGATGCCGCAGATGGCGGCCACCCGCTCCGGCGGGAACTGCGCGGCGCGTTCGCGCAGCTGCTCCACGCCCAGCGTGTGCTGCGCGATGTAGTCGTGGTCGAGCAGGCCGTCGCGGAACAGCACGTGCATGATCCCGAGCGCGAGCGCGGCATCGGTGCCCGGCATCGGCGCGATGTGCTGGTGGCACTTCTCGGCGGTCAGTGAGCGGTAGGGATCGATCGCGATCAGGCGCGCGCCGCGGCGCTTGGCTTCCTGCACCCTGGTCCAGAAATGCAGGTTGGAGGCGATCGGATTGCCGCCCCAGATGATGATCAGTTTCGCGTCCTGGAACTGCTCCATGTCCGTGCCCACCGAGGCGCCGATGGTGTAGCGGTAGCCCGTGCCGCCCGCGGTCGCGCAGATCGTCCGGTCCAGCAGGGACGCGCCCAGCTTGTTGAAAAAACGGGCCGACATCGACTCGCCCTGCACCAGGCCCATGGTTCCGCAATAGCTGTACGGGAGGATCGCCTGCGGCGCGCGCGCCGCGATCTCCTTCAGGCGCGCGGCGATGGTGTCCAGCGCCTCGTCCCAGCTGATGCGCTCGAACTTGCCCTCGCCTTTCTTACCGGTGCGGCGCATCGGATACAGCAAGCGGTCCGGATGGTAGGTCCGCTCGGTGTAGCGCGACACCTTGGTGCACAGCACCCCGGCGGTGGTCGGGTGGTCCGGGTCGCCCTTCACTTCCGTGGCGACGCCGTTTTCGACGGTCACCAGCAGTGCACAGGTGTCGGGGCAATCGTGCGGGCATGCGGCCCGGACTTGGGTGGTGGTCATGGAGAAAACCTGGAGAATTCAGACGTGGAACCGCTATCGTAAACCATTCGCGGCCTTGCGTGACGCTATGGCCTTCCGCTGTTGGCAGGGCTACAATGAAAGGCTTGCAGGCCCCGCCTTTTGCGTCGTCCGGTAGTGGCCGAAACGGAGAACTCCCATGAAACTCGTCGAACCCCTCCTCGCCTTCCAGGCCGAATTGCAGGCCATCCGCCGCGACCTGCACGCCCACCCCGAACTGAGCTACGAAGAACAGCGCACGTCCGACGTCGTCGCGGCGCGGCTGGCCGAATGGGGCATCCCGGTGCACCGGGGGCTGGCCGGGACCGGCGTGGTCGGCGTCATCAAGGGCGGGGACTCGGGCCGGGCGATCGGCCTGCGCGCGGACATGGACGCGCTGCCGGTGCAGGAACTGAACGGTTTCGACCACGCCTCCCGCCATCCCGGCAAGATGCACGCGTGCGGCCATGACGGCCACACCGCCATGCTGCTCGGCGCCGCGCACCACCTGGCGCAGCACCGCAACTTCGACGGCACCGTCTACCTGATCTTCCAGCCTGCCGAAGAAGGCGGCGCCGGCGCGCAGCGCATGATCGAGGAAGGGCTGTTCGAGCAGTTCCCGATGGAGGCCGTGTACGGCATGCACAACTGGCCGGGCATGGCGGCCGGCACCTTCGGCGTGCGCCCGGGCCCGATGATGGCTTCCAGCAATGAATTCCGCGTGGTCGTGCGCGGCAAGGGCTGCCATGCAGCCCAGCCGCACAAGGGCATCGACCCCGTCATGGTGGCCGTGCAGGTCGCGCAGGCCTGGCAGACCATCGTCGCGCGCAACCTCAATCCGGTCGAGACGGCGGTGCTGTCGATCACCCAGATCCACGCCGGCAGCGCCACCAACGTGATCCCGGACGAGGCGGAGCTGGTGGGAACCGTGCGTACGTTCACCACGGGCGCACTGGACCTGATCGAATCGCGCATGCGCCAGATCGCGCAGCATACGGCCGAAGCGTTCGGCGCCACCGTCGATTTCACCTTCCACCGCAACTATCCGCCGCTGGTGAACCACGAGCGCGAAACCGCCTTCGCGGTCGAAGCCATGCAGGCGATCGTGGGCGCCGACAAGGTGGACACCGACGTCGAACCGACCATGGGCGCGGAGGATTTCGCCTTCATGCTGCAGCATAAGCCTGGCTGCTATGTCTTCATCGGGAATGGCGAAGGCGACCACCGCGCCGGCGGGCATGGCCTGGGCCCCTGCCAGCTGCACAACGCAAGCTACGACTTCAACGACCGGCTGCTGCCCATCGGCGCCAGTTTCTGGGTGCGCCTGGTCGAGATGGCGATGCCGCGCGGGTAGCCCGCAGCGGGCCGGGGAGCGGCCCATCCCTGCGTTGATTCGTGCGTCCAAGCGCACGACGGCGATTTGACAGAATCGCTACAATTCGTCGCATCCGGGCCGCGAATTGATCAAATATCAATGCAAAAAAATAAACTTCCTGCTGTGCTTGCCTGCGCTGCACTGCTGTGGGCATCCGCGCCCGCGGCCGCGCTGGACGCGCACGGCTATTCGATCGAAGCGGCCCGGGGCAGCGATTCCAAAATGTTCAGGCTCGGCCTGCAGCGCAATATCGACCGTACCTGGCTGCGCTCGGAGCGCTACCACCTCGGCGCATTCTGGGACCTGACGCTGGCGGCATGGCGCGGCGACGCCTACCGTGGCCAGCAGGGCGTACGCCAGAACCTGTGGGACATCGGGCTGACCCCGACTGTCCGCTACCAGCGCCACGACAGGCGCGGATGGTACGCGGAGGCAGGCATCGGCGCGCACTACCTGTCCGGCGTCTGGAACAACGGCAGCAAGGAGCTGTCGACCCGGTTCCAGTTCGGCGACCATATCGGCACCGGCTACGTGTTCAGAAATGGTCTCGACGTGGCGCTCAAGTTCCAGCACTACTCCAACGGCGGTATCAAGAATCCCAACGACGGCGCCAATTTCGTCATCCTGAAGGCCGGATTCCCGTTCTGACGCAAGCGTTTTATTCAAGCGGGCGCGGCCGCACGCCTGGAAACCTTGTCATTTTCATCAAGATGGTAGCCTCGGGTCCCTGTTCGTAAGGATTCCGAGGAGCCCCATTTGAATGCCAAGACCGCCCTGACTATTTCGTTCGCCCTTGCCTGCACCGCTTGTGGAGGGGGCGGTGGCTCCGGACCCGGTCCGGGCACGGTCACTTCGGGCGGCGGCGGTGCGGTGGTCGCCGCCCCCGTCATCTCTACCCAGCCCGCGAGTCAGTCGATTGCGTCCGGCAAGCCCGCGACCTTCAGCGTCGCTGCCAGCGGCGCAGCCGCCTACCAGTGGCGCCGCGACGGTTCGCCGATTGCGGGCGCTACCGGCGCGAGCTATACGGTTCCAGCGGTCCAGCTCGAGGACCGCGGCAGCAAGTGGAGCGTGCAGGTCAGCAACCAGGGCGGCACAGTCACCAGCAGCGATGCGGTCCTGACGGTAAGCGGCATCCGCCTGCTCGCCGGTGCGCCGGACACTGCCGGTTCCGCGGACGGTGCCGGCGCAGCCGCGCGCTTCCATGAGCCTTTCGGGCTCGCGGTGGACGGCAGTGGCAATGTGTTCGCTGCCGACTACTATAACCAGACCATCCGCAAGATTTCGCCGGCGGGCCTCGTCACCACGCTGGCAGGCACGTCCGAGCTCAACGGCCAGGCCGACGGCACCGGATCGGCCGCGCGCTTTGCCTATCCGACCGGCGTGGCACTCGACAGGGCTGGCAACCTGTTCGTTGCCGACAGCGCCTGGCGCCTGGTCCGCAAGGTCACGCCACAGGGCGTGGTCAGCACGGTAACCCAACTGCCCAAGGGAACGAGTGTGGACGGACAGAGTACCGGCCTGTTCCAGCCGTCCGGCATTGCGCTCGACGGCGCGGGAAATATCTACGTGACCAATGGCGTGGGCACCCGCCGCATCGCACCCGACGCGACATACACCATGATCGAGGGGGACGATGTACGCAACGATGTCCCGACTTCGGTTGTCGCGACCGTTCGTGGCATCGCCGTCGATCCGTCCGGGAACGTGTATGTGGGAAGCCTGCAGAACGATATCCGCAAGCTGGGTACGGCCGGGGCAGCCATCGCAGGGACGGCCGGAATACAGGGTTTTCTGGCGACTGATCAGCAGGGTAATGTGTACGTCGCCGACCAGGCCGGCTCAGTCGTGCGCAAGATTACGCCGGAAGGAAAGATGAGCATCATTGCAGGGAACGGCAGCCCGGGACACCAGATCGGCGCCGACCTCGGGGCTGCCCTGCCACCGCCACGCGGTATCGCGGTAGGCAGCGATGGCGTGCTGTACGTCGCAGCAGGCCATGCGATCGTCAAGATCTACCAGCCCTGATTTCCGGCGCTACGCCCGTTGCGGGCGTAGGCTGCGCAGGGCGAGGAATGTCTACTTCGTCCCCTTGCTGGACTCGCGGCCCCCGCCGCCCTGGCGCGCGCCGATGGGGCCATGCGCCGACTCCTCGGAGCCTGCAGCCTGCGACTGCTGCGAACCGCCATACCCTGACTGCCGGGCCGCCCCCAGCCGCTCCTCTTCCGCCCGGGCGCGCATGCGTTGCGCCTGCTGGCGCGAACTCCAGCTGGCCTGCTGGGTTCCGGGACCGCCGCGCTCGCCCTGCCACGAACCGCCAAAACCAAGGCTCTGCCCACGGTTCCCGGACTGCAGGTTGCCCGGGCCGGCGCCCGGCGCGCGCGTCTGAAGGCTGTCGTTCGCTACCGGAATGGCTTTTTCCTTCGATACGCGGCCGACCACATTGTTGCCTTTTGTCTTCTGCTTTGCCATGTTCATCTCCATAGTGCAGGGCCCCCGGCGGCCCCGATGGATTGATGATGCGCGTGGAACTCAGGAGTCTATATAGGAGGATTGCTTGGCGAGGTGTAGGAAGCAGCCGACGATAACTCATCGGCCCGCGGCCCCGGGCTTTCGAGCGCGTTTGACAAAGATCATGTGAGTGCTTGCCTGTCGCGGTTGACAATGGTCCATGGCCCGACCTTCCGTGATCCGCAAAGCCGCTTCCAGTCTGCCCGTCACTCCGAACTGGGCCGACTATGAGGCGACGCGTGCCAGCTTTTCCTGGGACCAGGCGCGGCGCAACCTGGCCGGACTTCCTGGCGGCGGACTCAACATAGCGTACGAAGCGGTCGATCGCCACGCCGCAGGCTCCAATGCCGGGCAGGTCGCGTTCCGCTTCCTGTCACCCGGCGGTGCAACGCGCGAGCTGAGCTATCGACAGCTCTCGCAGCTGACCAACCGCTTCGCCAACGTGCTTAGCGGACTCGGCCTGGGCAAAGGGGACCGCCTGTTCGTGCTGGCCGGCCGTATTCCGGAACTCTATATCGCGGTGCTGGGTGGGCTCAAACTGGGCGCCGTCGTCTGTCCGCTTTTTTCGGCCTTCGGCCCCGAACCGCTGGTCACGCGGCTGCGCCTTGGCGGGGCGCGCGCGATCGTCACCACGTCAACGCTTTACCGCCGCAAGCTGGCACAGGTGCGTGACCAGTTGCCCGACCTTCAACACGTGTTGCTGGCCGGTGAACCGGACGCGCCGCCGGTTGCCGGCACGCAAGACCTCCAACGCCTGATGGATGCCGCATCCGAGGAATTCGCGATCGCCCGCACCGATCCCGAGGACATGGCGCTGCTGCATTTCACGAGTGGCACCACCGGCACGCCGAAGGGCGCAGTGCATGTCCACGATGCCGCGCTGATGCACTGGATGAGCGGCCGGTATGCACTCGACCTGCATCCGGACGACACCTACTGGTGCACCGCCGATCCCGGCTGGGTGACCGGCACCTCGTACGGCATCATCGCGCCCTTGCTGCACGGCGTGACCTCGATCGTCGACGAGGCGGAGTTCGACGCCGAACGCTGGTACCACATCCTGCAAGAGCAGCAAGTGAGCGTGTGGTACACCGCGCCCACAGCGATCCGGATGCTGATGAAAGCAGGTAACGCGATCCCGGCAAAATACAGCTTCCCGAAGCTGCGCTTCATCGCCAGCGTCGGCGAACCGCTCAATCCGGAAGCGGTGTGGTGGGGCCAGGAAGTACTCGGCCTGCCGATCCACGACAACTGGTGGCAAACCGAAACCGGCGGCATCATGCTCGCCAACACGCCGGCGTTCGACATCAAGCCGGGCTCGATGGGACGTCCCTTGCCCGGCATCGACGCTTTCGTGGTGCGAACGGACGATGCCGGTCAAGTGCAGGTGATCGAGGAGCCGGACGTGCAAGGCGAACTGGCCTTGCGGCGCGGCTGGCCTTCGATGCTGCGCGGCTACCTCAACAACGAGGAGCGCTATCGCAAGTGCTTTGCGGGCGATCTCTATCTCAGCGGCGACCTGGCCCGGCGCGATTCCGACGGCTATTTCTGGTTCGTCGGCCGGATCGACGACGTGATCAAGTCGGCCGGGCACCTGATCGGCCCATTCGAGGTCGAGAGCGCGCTGATGGAGCACCCTGCGGTGGCCGAGGCGGGCGTCATCGGCAAGCCGGACCCAACGGTAGGCGAGGTGGTGAAGGCATTCGTGTCGCTGAAAGCCGGCCAGGCACCGAGCGAGGAGCTGCGCATGGAACTGCTGGCCCACGCGCGCGTGCGACTGGGTGCGGCGGTCGCGCCGAAAGAGATCGATTTCCTGCCCAGCCTTCCGCGCACGCGTAGCGGGAAGATCATGCGGCGCCTGCTCAAGGCCCGCGAACTCGGCCTGCCCGAAGGCGATATTTCCACGCTGGAGACGCCGCAATGAGCGACTTGGGCGACAGGGCCGAAGCGCTGGCACTGCTGCGCGACATGCTGCGCATCCGCCGCATGGAGGAAAAGGCGGCCGAGCTATACGGTGCAGGCAAGATCCGCGGCTTCCTGCACCTGTACATCGGCGAAGAGGCCGTCGCCACCGGCGCCGCGCACGCGCTGGACCCCGATGACAATGTCGTCGCCACCTACCGCGAACACGGCCACGCGCTACTGCGCGGCGTGCCGATGAATTGCATCATGGCCGAGATGTTCGGCAAAGCGGACGGCTGCTCGCGCGGGCGTGGCGGCTCGATGCACCTGTTCGACCGCGCCCACCGCTTTTTCGGCGGCAATGCCATCGTGGGCGGCGGGCTGCCGCTGGCGGCCGGCCTGGCGCTCGCCGACAAGCTGCAAGGCACGGCCCGTGTGACCGCCTGCTTTTTCGGCGAAGGGGCCATGGCCGAAGGCGCGTTCCACGAGACGATCAACCTGGCCGCGCTGTGGCGGCTGCCGGTGCTGTTCCTTTGCGAGAACAACCTGTACGCGATGGGCACGGCGCTGGCGCGCTCGCAGTCGCAGACCGACCTGTGCGCCAAGGCGGCCAGTTACAACGTGCCAGCGCTGCCCGTGGATGGCATGGATGTGCTCGCAGCCCGGGATGCGACACGGACTGCAGTGCAGCACGTCCGCGCGGGGAACGGCCCCTTCTTCATCGAGTTCCGGACTTACCGTTTCCGCGCCCATTCCATGTTCGATCCCGACCTGTACCGCGACAAGGCAGAAATCGAAGAGTGGAAAAAGCGCGGGCCGATCCACACTTTTTCCGCACGCATGAAAGCGGCGCAGTTGCTGACCGAAGAACAGTTCCTCGCACTCGACGCGGAAGTGGCGCAGGAGGTCCAGGCATCGGTCGAGTTCGCGGAAGCTTCCGGATGGGAGCCCGTCGCGGACCTCCTGGGCGACGTGATGTCGCCCCATCCGGCATGAGAACCAGCTACCGCGAGGCCATGCGCGAGGCATTGCGCGAAGCGCTGCGCAATGACCCGCGCGTGTTCCTGATGGGCGAAGACGTCGGCAGGTATGGCGGCACCTATGCCATCTCCAAAGGGTTGCTCGACGAGTTCGGCCCGGACCGGGTGCGCGACACGCCCCTGTCGGAACTTGGCTTCGTGGGCATCGGCATCGGCGCGGCGCTCGGCGGCATGCGCCCGATCGTGGAGGTCATGACAGTCAACTTCAGCCTGCTGCCGCTGGACCAGATCGTCAACACGGCCGCCACCTTGCGCCATATGTCCGGCGGCCAGTTCAGCGTTCCGATCGTCATCCGGATGGCGACCGGCGCCGGCCGCCAGGTCGCGGCCCAGCACTCGCACAGCCTGGAAGGATGGTTCGCGCACATTCCCGGCATTACGGTGCTGGCGCCTGCCACCATTGCGGACGCGCGCGGCATGCTGGCACCGGCGCTGGCCGATCCCGACCCTGTCATCATCTTCGAACACGCGCAGCTATACAACATGGAGGGCGAACTCGATCTGTCCGCCGTGGCGGGCTGCGACATCCGTTCTGCTGCTGTACAACGCGCAGGCAATGACCTGACGATCGTGACCTACGGCGGCAGCCTGCCCAAGGCGCTGCAGGCCGCAGGGCAGCTGGCACTGCAGGGCATCGATGCGGAAGTCATCGACCTTCGCGTCCTGCGCCCGCTCGACATGGAGACCGTGCTCGCATCAGTGCGGCGCACCCACCGCGTGCTGGTGGTCGACGAGGGCTGGAAGACCGGCAGCCTGGCAGCCGAAGTCGTCGCCGGCATCGTCGAGCAGGCCTTCTATGAGCTGGATGCGGCGCCAGCACGGGTTTGCAGCGCCGAGGTGCCGATTCCTTACGCCCGCCACATGGAGGAGGCTGCGCTGCCGCAGGTAGCTGACATCGTAGCGGCGGCCAGCCAGCTAAAGGCACAGACATGATCGAATTCACGCTCCCATCGCTCGGTTCGGATATGGACGAGGGCAAGCTCCTGCAATGGAACATCGCCCCGGGGGACCACGTCGCGCGCGGGCAGGTCGTGGCAGTGGTCGACACCTCAAAAGCCGCAGTGGATGTCGAGACCTGGCAAGAGGGTACCGTGTTCGAACTGCTGGTCCAACCCGGCGAGACGGTGCCCGTTGGTACCGTGATGGCGACCTTCCTTGAAGCAGGCGAATCGCCGGAGACAGCGCAACGCCACGCGCAACCGGCAGCGGCCGTGACAGCGCCGGCCATGCCGGCGCCTGTCGCCGCACCCGTACCGGCTCCGCCGCCCGCCTCCCGCCCCACTGCCCGGCGCCGAAGCTCGCCCGCCGCACGCCTGCGCGCCGAGAACCTCGGCATTGACATTGCCACCGTCGCCGGCACCGGGCCCGACGGCGCCGTCACACTGCAGGATGTCGAACGTGCTGGTGCTGGTGCCGGTGCCGGTGCTGGTGCTGGTGCCGATGCTGGTGCTGGTGCTGGTGTGACCGCTACGAAAGCGGCAGCGTCCGACAAACAGGCCGCAATGCGGAAGGCGATCGGCGCGGCGATGAGCAGGTCGAAACGTGAGATCCCGCACTACTACCTGAGCGAAAGCGTGCCGATGCGCCGGGCTCTCGACTGGCTGGCAAGCGTCAACGCCCAGCGAGGCATTGCCGATCGCCTGCTGGCGGCTGTCCTGCAGATCAAGGCGGTCGCGCTGGCGCTGAAGGAATATCCCAACCTTAACGGTACCTTCGCCGGCGATGTGTTCGTTCCGGCTCCGTCCATTCATATCGGGGTTGCAATTTCACTGCGCCAGGGTGGGCTGATCGCACCTGCCATCCACGATGTGGCAGACAAAACGCTCGAACAATTGATGCGCGACCTTTCCGACCTGACCGCGCGGGCAAGGGCTGGCTCATTGCGTAGCTCGGAAATGTCTGACCCCACAGTCACGGTGACAAACCTGGGCGAACAGGGCGTGGAAGCGGTGTATGGCGTGATCTATCCACCCCAGGTCGCCCTCGTCGGCTTTGGAAGGATCACACAGCGCCCGTGGGTGGAAGACGGCGGATTGTTCGTCATGCCCGTCACCATCGCCAGCCTGGCGGCGGACCACCGCGCCTCCGACGGCCACTACGGCGCGCTGTTCCTGGCCGCGCTGCGCGAGCGGCTGCAACACCCGGAACAACTATAGGGGTCCCATCATGGAGAGGCAGGAACTGCGGAATATCGTGATCGCCACACTCAGGTCGATCGCCCCGGAAGTCGATGGGGAATTGCTGGTGGCCGACATGCCCTTACGGGACCAGGTCGATCTCGACTCCATGGACTGGCTCAATTTCCTCATCGGCCTGCACAACAGTCTTGCTGTCGAGATTCCGGAAGCCGATTATGCGAAGCTGCGCACGCTGGACGACTTGCTGGACTACATGTCCTCCCGCCTGCCCTGACTGGCCGGCGTTGGACCGTAAACGAAAAAAGCCCGCCGACATTAGTCAGCGGGCTTCTTCTTATAACTAGCCTGACGATAACCTACTTTCACACTGGTTGCAGCACTATCATCGGCGCAAAGTCGTTTCACGGTCCTGTTCGGGATGGGAAGGGGTGGGACCGACTTGCTATGGTCATCAGGCATAACTTGTACGAGCGTCGTGATCAATTTCACGCCGCTCTGAATCTGGGAGAAGTAATGTTTTGTAGTAGTGCCTCATCGGGCACTGAATGAAGTCACTTGCGATTTAACCTGCTAAGGTTATAGGGACAAGCCTTACGGGCAATTAGTATCAGTTAGCTTAATGCATTACTGCACTTCCACACCTGACCTATCAACGTCCTGGTCTCGAACGACCC
>NZ_JBHUJS010000004.1:0-9572 GCF_042683405.1 Pseudoduganella sp. GCM10020061
CCATAGCAAGTCGGTCCCACCCCTTCCCATCCCGAACAGGACCGTGAAACGACTTTGCGCCGATGATAGTGCTGCAACCAGTGTGAAAGTAGGTTATCGTCAGGCTAGTTATAAGAAGAAGCCCGCTGACTCATAAAGTCAGCGGGCTTTTTTGCTTTCTGCGTCCTTACAACAGTTCCACAACCCAGCGACATTTCCTGCGTATTTCTTTGCTAAGATCGGATCTTTCCGGTTAGAAAAGAATAAACATGAAGGCTCTTCAACGGGTTCTCCTGGCCGCCTCCTGCACGGCCGCGCTCGCAGGATGTGGCGCCGGCTCATCGCCCGAGGCTGGAACGCGTCCGACGCAATTACTCGCAACGGTGCAAACTCCCACCGCAGCCGTGGTCTTGCCCGGAAACCGGGCCGACTACCGGATCGAGCGCGTAGCCGGGACTGTACAGCTGACCCACATCGCCACGTCCGTGGTCACGCGCGTGGCGAGCAACGCGCGCATCCGCTTTGCCGATTACACACTGGGCATGGACGTGGAGGGCAACGCTGGCCAGGCCTACCGTCTGTACCAGGCAGCGTTCAATCGCACGCCCGATGTGCGGGGACTGAGCTTCTGGATCCAGGCCATGGACCGCGGCGTCCCGCTGGAAGAGATCGCGCAAGGTTTCGTGAACTCGTCCGAGTTCAAATCGGTCTACGGCATCAATCCGACGCCGACCGAAATCGTCAATCGCTTCTACAACAACGTCCTGCACCGCGATGGCGAGCCGTCCGGCGTGGCCTTCTGGGTGAGCGTACTGACGGAGAAGCGCGCGAGCGTGGCCGCAGTGCTGGGTGGCTTGAACGGGTTCAGCGAAAGCCCCGAAAACCAGGCCGGCGTCTATGGCACCATCGGCAATGGCATCGCCTACCGCGAAGACAATGTCTCCTATGTCGTCGCCGCGCATGCGGGGCCGAACCGGACCACCAGCGTGGGCGCACCAGTGGTCCTGGACGGGACTGAAAGCATCGGCGACAGCCCGAATCTGACGTACAGCTGGACGATCGTCGCGCGTCCTGTCGGCAGCACCGCGCAACTGCTGAACCCTGGCACTGCGCTGCCGACGTTCACACCCGACAAGGTGGGGGCCTATACGATGTCACTGGCCGTCAGCGACAGCAAATCCAGCGCCACCTCGAGCATGACGGTCAACGTGCATCCCGCCAGCCTGGCCTTTGCGCCGCTCGACGCGCGCTACAGCCGTGGCCTCGACAAGATCATCACGGTGTCCACCAATCCGAATGCACTGAAGATCGTGGATCCGTTCTCCGAAGCTGTCAGCTCGGTGAGCCTGCCGGCAGGCGTGAAGTCGTTCAACCTGAGCCCGAACGGCAAGCTCGCGATCGTGCTGCACGAAAGCGTCGCGAGCCTGGTGGACCTGGAAGCCGGAACGCTGGTGAAGTCCTTCGCCACAGGCGGCTCGCACACCGACGCGTTCCTTACCGATGCAGCGATCGCCTATTTCATCGGACAGAGCGGCGGTCAGTGGGTTCGACCTTCCGTCGTCTACTTCAATGCACGCACCGGCCAGGACGTGACGCTGCCAGAGTCGAACTACATGGGCATGTTCTACGGCAGCCAGTACGGCATTTACGCGCCGACGAAGAACAAGGTGTTCCTCATGTCGCATGGTCTTTCCCCTGCGGACATCAACTTCTTTACGATCAACCCGGTCAATAATGAAGTCATCGACATGGGAGACTCGCCCTACCACGGCGACTATTACATGGCTACACCGCTGTTCCTCTCGGAGACGGAGGACATCCTGTTCACGTCAATGGGTAATTACTTCTACACCGCAGACCTGCGGTATGCGGGAACGTTCTCGCTGCAGTCCAACGTACTCTCCCTAAGCAATTCGGCGGCCAGGGACGAGACCCTGGTACTGTCGGGCTGGACGAACTCCTATCCGAGCCGCTACCACCGCTTCACCGGTGCGCTGTTCTTCCTGGATGCTGTGTACGACCTGCCGGTCATCGAAGGCAAGCAAAGCTACGGTATCAAGATCTGGCATAGTGCCGACGGCCGGCGTGTCGCATTGGTTCAAACGGGATCGTCGGTGCAGAACGGCGCCGGTGTGCGTTACTACATTGTGACGCTCTGATCGCGTAGCGCCCTGGAGTAGCGGCCGCGGGCATCGGTGCGTCCCGAACGCGGTCACGCCGGAGTGTGCTTTGGCTGTAGAATCAGCTCATCCTCGTTGTCGCTTTCATAAGGGAAGAGCATGAACGAACAGGTTGCGCGCAATGTCACGCTGGTCAGGGCGATCGAATCCGCCGACACCGCCCGCGAGCTATTGAGCGAGGACGATCGCATGTACGCCAGCCGCAGCGCAAAGGAACTGGCGCAATGGCAAGCTGCCGACAGCGCGTCCGAGCCGACGGCCGAACACTTCCTGCAGCAGCGGTCGGACCAGCTGATCAAGCGCCTGTCCGAACGACACGGCGCATTCGCCGCCTTTTACAAACGCATGAATGGCACGCGGCTGCTGCCGTTGCTGCCGCCGGCCGCGCTGCTGCTCGGCTTTCTGCTGGACCGCATCGGCGACCCGCACCGCGTGGACCTGTTGTCCGCGCCGCTGCTCGCGATCCTCGCCTGGAACGTGCTGGTGTACGCGATCATGCTGGTCTGGCTGTTCATTCCGCGCCGCACCGGCTGGGCCGGCGAGTCGCTGGTAAGGCGGCTTGCGCTGGGCGCCGCCAGCCTGCCGCGCAAGCTGCCCAAGACACTTGCTTCCGGCCTCGCGGACTTCGCCGCTGCATGGACGACGGCCAGCCAGCCGCTGATACGCGCACGGCTGGCCCGGACCATGCACCTGGCCGCGGCGATGTTCGCGCTCGGCGCCATCGCTTCGCTGTACGTGCGCGGCCTGATGACGCAGTACGCCGCGGGATGGGAGAGCACCTTCCTCACTGCCGGGCAACTGCATTCGGTGCTGGCATGGTTGTTCACGCCGGCCACCGTCGTGTTCGGGCTCCCGGGCTTCACTGAAAGCCAGATCGCGGCGCTGCACTTCGCGCAATCCACGCCAGGCGCGGGTGAAGGCAGGCTGTGGGTCCACTTGTACGCCGGGACCCTCGCCCTGTTCGTGGTGGTCCCCCGCCTGTTGATGGCTGGCGTGGCGCACCTGCGTGCAGCACGGCTGGAGCGCAGGTTCCCGATCGACCTCGATCTTCCTTATTACAGGCAGTTCGCGCAGCAGGCAGGCCTGGCGGAGCCCGGCGTCATGCGCGTGCTGCCCTACAGTTTTACGGTGGACGAGGACCGGGACAGGGGACTGGCTGCGCTGGCGGTGCACATGCTGGGCGAACGCAGCCGTATGATCTTGCGTCCCGCTTCTGCCTACGGCGAAGACCCGGCGGCCGCGCTGCGTGGCGTCGACCTTGCCGACACCTCCGTCACCATGACCGCGATCCTGTTCGCTCTCGCGGCGACGCCGGAGCGCGAGGCGCACGGCGCCTTCATCGATTTCCTCGCGCGCTCCAGGGTGCGCGGACTGCGCGTGCTGGTCGACGAATCGGCGTTCCTTGAACGGATCGGTACGCAGCGGGGAAGCGAACAGCGCATCGCCGAGCGCGTACACCTGTGGCGCCAGTTCTGCGATTACCATGGCGTGCCCGCGACACTGGTGAACCTGCAGCATCCCGAAAAGTATCCTGTCCAATGACCGTCCCCGATCCACAGGCGATCCAGTTCGTCCTCATCTCGCACACCAACAACGGCAAGACCACGCTGGCGCGCACGCTGACTGGCGTCGACGTTGGCGAAGTGCGGGACGCGGCCCACGTGACCGTCCTGTCCGAGTCGCATACGCTGCTGGCCACCCCGGAAGGCGACGCGCTCACGCTGTGGGATACGCCGGGATTCGGTGACTCGGTCCGTCTGCTGCGGCGCCTGGCGTTGACGGGCAATCCGATCGGCTGGTTCCTGCGCGAGGTGTTCGACCGTTACCGCGACCGCGCCTTCTGGCTCAGCCAGAACGCCTTGCGCTCGGCGCGCGATTCGGCCGATGTGGTGCTCTACCTGGTCAACTCGACCGAGGATCCGCGCGACGCCGGCTACATCGAGCCGGAGATGAAGATCCTCGAGTGGCTTGGAAAACCCGTCCTGGTCCTGCTCAACCAGCTCGGACCACCGCAGCCGCAGGAGCTCGAGCGCGCGGAGCAGGGGCGATGGCGCGAACACCTGTCCCGGTATCCGCTGGTGAAGGACGTGCTCGCGCTCGACGCGTTCGCCCGCTGCTGGGTGCACGAGCGCGTGTTCTACGAGGCGGTCACGCCGCTGCTCGCCGCCGGCAAGCAGGAGGCGTACCGGCGCCTGCTGCGGCAATGGGAATCGAACAACGAGCAGCGCTTCAGCGAATCCATGCACGCGCTGGCCAGGCACCTTGCCGCTGCGGCGCTCGACGTCGAAGCGATCGACCGGGAGGAACGCTCGCTCGTGAAGTCCGCATTGCAGGCTGCCCGGCTTTCCAGGCCGGCCGGCGAGCGCGCCGGCGACAAGGCGATGGCGGCCATGATTGCACGTCACGACGCGAACGTCGCCGCGACGACGCGCGCGCTGCTCGCGCTGCACAAGCTGGACGCACGCGAGGTGGGGCGCATCAACCAGCGCGTGCGCGACAACTTCTCCGTGCGTGCACCCGTGGACAAGGCGCAGGCGGGCCTGCTCGGGGCGATCGTCTCCGGCGCTGCGACGGGCCTGGGCGCAGACCTGATGGCGGGCGGACTCACGATGGGCGCGGGCGCGCTGATTGGCGGCGTAATGGGTGCATTGACGATGGCAGGTGCGGCGTGGGCATTCAATAGCGGCACCGACCGCAATCATCCGACGGTGCGCTTCGCGGACGAGTTCTTGCAAGGGCTGCTGGTATCCAGCGTGCTGCGCTATCTCGCGGTAGCGCACTTCGGGCGCGGCCGTGGCGACTTCGTGGAAGGCGAGGCGCCCGCGTTCTGGAAGGACGAAGTGGAGCGCAGCGTCAGGAATGCCGTCGGCGATGGCAGCGCGCTCTGGCGCGCCGTGCGCGTGCACGCGGAACGTGGCGACGCCATTGCGCAGCTGGATGAGGTGCTCACGCGCGTGACGCGCACGACCCTGGCCCATCTCTATCCGCAGTCGGACCCCGCACCGCACCGCGCCGCACCAATAATTTTCGGATAGGAAAAATTCCGGCTTCAATCTGCTCTTTGCTTGAGCAGGGTTACCCTGCGCGCGGCGCACCGATGACAGGTCGCAAACACGCGCCCGATCCCCTTGGCGATGATGAATCAGCTGCCTTCACAGGGGAAGACCATGAGCCGTGTTTTCACACACCGCATTTCCGTGTTGGCCGTCCTGATCGGGGCTGGCCTTGTCCTGGTTTCCTGCGGCGATGGCGCCCGGCCTCCCGAGTCCCATCCCGTTCCGCCGTCGGCCCCGCAACGCATCAGTGTCGATGTGGCGCGCACCACTTATGGCATCGCGCACATCAACGCCAACGATTTTCGCGGCCTCGGCTACGGGCTGGCGTACGCCTACGCACAGGACAACGTTTGCATGTTCGCCGACAGCCTGCTGACCGTGCGCGGCGAGCGATCGCGCTTTTTCGGACCAGGCGCCTACGCCACCCGTCCCGTGAACGGCGAGTACGGGGCGGAGAGCGACTTCATGGAGCTGCGCAACGACGAAAGCGATTTCTTCTTCAAAGGCTACCTCGACCTTGAGCAGCTGAAGTCCGGCTTCGCCGCAGCGTCGCAGGAAGCGCGCGACATGCTGGAGGGGTACGCGGCCGGCTACAACCGCTACCTGCGCGATTACGCCGGCCGCCTGCCTGCTGCGTGCGCAAGCGCCGCGTGGGTGCGCCCGATTACGCGCGAGGACCTGTACCTGGTTCTGGCGGAGAAGGCGCTGCACGCATCGGGCCAGGTGTTCGCGCGCGAGTTCGTGATGGCCGGGCGCGGCGAAAACCTGGCGCCGGCGGCCGTGCGCGCATCCGGCCGCACGGTCGACCCGGACTTCCTGCGCCGCCGCCTCGACAAGCTGAGCGGATCGGCCGGCAGCAATGCACTTGCACTGGGCAAGTCGATCACCGCCGACACGCGCGGCATCCTGTACGGAAGCCCGCATTATCCCTGGACGAGCACCGACCGCTTCTACCAGGCGCACCTGACCATCGAGGGCAAGTACGACGCGATGGGCGTCATCCTGGGAGGCATCCCTACCGTCGTCATCGGCTTCAACAAGGACATCGCCTGGACCCACACCGTGACCACGGCGGTCCACTTCACCAACTTCATGCTCAAGCTCGACCCTTCGGACACGACCGGCACGACCTACTTCGTGGACGGCAAACCCGAGCGCATGACGGCGCGCAGCGTCACCATCGACGTCCTGCAGCCGGATGGCAGCATGAGCCAGCGAACCAGGACCTTCTATTTCTCCAAGTACGGCCCGGTCATCGCCAACCCGATGGCGGGTATCGAGTGGACCTCGACTACCGCATTCGTGCTGGCAGACCCGAACCGCAACAACACCCGCCTGATGGACCAGTGGCTCGGCATCGCCCGCGCGCGCAATGTCGCGGAGCTGAAGTCCTCCCTCGAGACCGTGGTGGGACTCCCCTGGGTCAACACGATCGCGGCCGACCGGCACGGCGGCACCTTGTACATGGACGCGAGCGTGGTGCCGCATGTCTCCGGACAGAAGTTCGCATCCGACTGCTTCGTGTTACCGGCCTTGCTCGCCTTCGATGGCTCGCGCTCCAGTTGCGGTTGGGGCAGCGATCCGGACGCGCCACCTGGCGTGTTCTCGCCCCGGAATGCGCCCTACCTGATGCGCGGCGATTACGTGGGCAACTCCAACGACAGCTTCTGGCTGACCAATCCGAAGCAGCTGCTGACCGGCTATTCCCCGATGTACGGGCAGGCGGGGATTCCGCAAAAGCTGCGTACCCGCATCGGCTTCCTGCAGATGGAGGAACAGCTCGCGCGCGGCAAGAAATTTGCGATGGCCGATGTCGAAGCGCTGGCCTATGCGAACCGCATCTACGCGGCGGAACTCATCCTGCCGGAGCTGCTGCTGGCCTGTCCCCTCCAGCTCGACCTCGACGTGCTGCACGGCTGCGCGGCGCTGGCGTTCTGGGATAAGAGGGCGGACCTGCACAGCCGGGGAGCGGTGCTGTTCCGCGAATTCTGGAACAGCGCTGCGCTGATCGAGGACAAGTGGGCCGTGCCCTTCGATCCTGCGGATCCGGTCAACACCCCGCGCGGCCTGAAACCTTCCGCGGCGCCGGCGATGTTCGACGCGTTGAAAGGCGCTGTCGTGAAGATGCGCGAGCTTGGCATACCGCTCGATCGCATGCTCGCCGAGCTGCAGGGGGAGACGCGCAACGGCAACCGATGGCCCCTGCACGGCGCGATCGGCGACATCGATGGCTCGTACAACTCGATCCACATGGCCACTCCGCTGACGCCGACCGGCTATCACAACGTGGAGTGGGGCACCAGCTATGTGCAGGTGGTGGGCTTCGATGCCAACGGTCCTGTGCCGCACGGCTTGCTGGCCTATGGCCAGTCGACCGACCCGAAATCGCCGCATTACGGCGACCAGGTGCCGCTGTATACGACCAAGTCGTGGCCCCTGATGCCGTTCTCGCAGTCCGACATCAAGCGCGATCCTAACTACGTGCGGCTGCGCCTGACCGAATGAGGCTTCAAGCCTCGTCGTTGAAGACGCGGACGTAACCGTCGGCGCGGATCAGCGCCGTGTTGTCGTCGCCCGAATGCGTGCCCGGGCCGTCCTGCATGCCGGCCGAGATCCACTTGCCATTCCACGGCGCGATCGAGCGCAGCTGGTTATGGCGCGGTCCTGCTGCAAGCGACAGCCGGCGAACGAACTTTCCATCCGCGTCGAGCAGCGCCGCGAGCGGCACCGAGGCTTCCGAGATGCTGGCGCCTGCCGGGTTCTGGGTATAGCCGGTCGCGCCGACGGCAAGCAGCTGGCCGGCCGGCGTGACGGCGAAGTCGAGCACCACGTCACCGCGGTCGACGTCCAGCAGCTGCAGCGGGCGCAGTGTGCGCAGGTAGGGATCTGCTACCGCGACCAGTCCATCCCACCCGGTACCATCGTCGCGTGCCTGCGTGAACACGCGGCCGCCCACGGCGACGCGGTCGCCGAACCACTTGACGGCATGGATTTCAGTGCGGCGCGCGGTCTGGATTACGGTGCTTGGCGAACGCTGGCCCGTCTCGCTCACGACGGTCAGGATGGCGCCGCTGATGACGTCCGGCGAAATCGGCTCGCCGAAGTGCTCGGCATGGCCTTCCACGAGCGTGGTGCGGTTGATCAGGACCGCGACGGCGATGCGTCCGCGCGCATCCACATCCATGGCCAGCCGCCACTGGTTTTCCAGTCCGGAGAACGGATCGAAGGTCCCGGACGTGATGAACACGCTGCCGATCTGCACGCCGGGCTCGACCAGGGTGCGCCAGCTGGTCTGGAAGCCGTTGGCGCCATACGCCAGCCTGTACGCAACTACCGCGTTGCGACCGGTGCGCAGCACCATGGCGAGCTGTTCCCCGACGGGCGCGACCCGCACCGCATCGCGCGTCGCATGCGGCACCAGTGCATTCGGATTGCGCAGGTACATCTCGTCGCCGTAATACGGATCGCCGCTGGCGGCCGGGTCCGCGAAGTTCGTCTCGTTCAGCACGCCGCCCTGGGCGTTCAGGCGCACCAGCCGGATGGCGCTGGCGTTCGCCAGCACCGCGGTCGCCTGCCCGGAAGGGTGCAAGGCAAAGTCGATGAGCGACCAGCCCGCCGGCGGCTGCCATTGCGCCGAGACGTCCTTGCCGTTGGCCGAAAACAGCAGGCGGCGTTCCGGCGCCGTGTAGTCGGTCAGGCGGCGCAGCGTGTCGGCCATGCCGGCCCAGCCTTGCTGGCTGGGCCGGACCTTGAGCATGGCCGATCCGGACACGGGGACATTCAGCGCCGCCTGTACGACGACGGGGCCGCTTTCCACGCCGCCGCCTCCACAGCTGGCGGCGAGGGCGGCAATGATAGAGGCGGCGAACAGGGTGCGCATGATGGAAGTCCGGTGAGTAAAAGAAGTGGGAGGGCACTTGCATCCCATCCGATACTCTACCGACCGGACTTCAGGGGCTTGTCCGAAAAATGTCCGCGTTCTGTTCCGATTATGTATGGGTCTGTAAGCACCCCGCGCACGAAGGCACTTGCGCGGCGCGTGCCCGTTTGCTATAGTTCGTCCCCCGCTGCGAACGAGACCTCACCGGTCCCTTGCAAAAGGTTAACGAAATCAAGTAGTTGACGAACACGGCGGAAAAGAAGGGGTTGACGAGCTGCACGAAACACCGCATAATCTCGCCTCTCTGCTGCTGACAAACACAACGCTTTGTCGACAAGTAGCAAGCTGCAACACCGAATAAGTTCTTTAACAATCAACAGTCGATAAGTGTGGGCGTTTGACGATAGATGCCGCGGATTTCGGTCCGCGAATACTCAAATTATTGTTTCAAACGCTCGCACAAGAAATAAACGTGAC
>NZ_JBHUJS010000005.1:0-8482 GCF_042683405.1 Pseudoduganella sp. GCM10020061
CCATAGCAAGTCGGTCCCACCCCTTCCCATCCCGAACAGGACCGTGAAACGACTTTGCGCCGATGATAGTGCTGCAACCAGTGTGAAAGTAGGTTATCGTCAGGCTAGTTATAAGAGAAAGCCCGCTGACTAACGTCAGCGGGCTTTTTTGCTTTCCGGCCTCATCTTCATACACACGGGCGCACGGTTGGGAAACCGCGCCGTACGCTCTCCCGGCCGCTACTCTACAATGGCCTTATTAGCCATTTGCCAATTACTGGAAGGAGAGCCGGGCGGTGTGGACTGACATCTGGACTGCAATCCAGCGTGAATTCTCGGACCTGGGAGACGTCAGCCAGATCACGACAGTGGTGGTGCGGCTCGTTGTGGCAGTGGCGCTGGGCGCGATGCTGGGCTACGAGCGGGAACACGTGGGCGCTTCAGCCGGCTTGCGCACGCACATGCTGGTGTCGCTCGGCTCCGCCTTGTTTGTGCTGATTCCGCTGCAAGCCGGCATGCACATTTCCGACCTGTCGCGCGTGCTGCAGGGTGTGACTGCCGGGGTCGGCTTCCTCGGCGCCGGCGCCATCCTCAAGTCGCACGACGAAAACCACATCCGCGGACTGACCACGGCGGCGGGACTGTGGCTGACGGCCGCCGTAGGCGTAGCCGCTGGCATGGGACGGGAAGCGACTGCCGTGCTGAGCGCACTGTTTGCATTGGCGATCCTGTCGCTGCTCAAGTACACCAAGAGCCCGCCAGCAAAAGGAAAGCACGGGGGCGACCAGGACCACTGACGCCGGATTTTTCTTGACTGTACCTTGCACTGAAATGATACTTGCCCGATAACAAAACCATTACAGGAGCAAAATCATGTCGGACAAGTCGGATCAGGTGCAGCAGTTCGTCATTAAACTGGAGCCGCGCGAGCGTCTTCTTCTTTCCGTCACGCTGGTGTGCGCAACCGTGTTCTTCGCGCTTGCCATCGGTGAGCGCATCGGCGTCTTGCTGCACCAGGTGCTGAACTAAGCAGCTTCCTGCTGCACTTCCAAGCCTTAGAAGCGGTACGCAGCGGTAAATCCCGCCATCCAGTTCCGGTCCGGCGCTGCCTCGTAGTAGCGCCGGTTCGCCTCTCCTACGATGACCGATCCGGCATAGTCATGGTCGAACACATTGTTCACGCGGACGAACTGCCTGAACGACCAGGGGCCGACCTGCTGGGTCGCGTTCGCCCGCAGGTTCAGCACGCCATAGCCTGGCGCCGGCCGTTCGCGGTTAGTGTCTTCGGTATAGATCCTGCTGCTCGCCTGCGCTTCGACGCCGGCGGACAGGCCGTCGCCCGCCCACGCGATCTCCGCGAATCCGTGCGCCTTCGGAACGCCGGGCAGGCGGCTCCCGGCAGGAACGCTACCGACTCCGTCCTCATACACGGCGTGGATGGCGCTGGCCGAGACGCGGGCCTGCCATGACCGGGTGATCCGCACATCCGCCGACAGCTCCACACCTTCGCGAGAAGTGCGCGCCGCATTGCGGTAGCTGGTGCGGCCGCCTGTGGAGGATTCGACCACTAGTTCGTCCCGCGTCTTTGCCTGGAACAGCGCCGCCTGGACGCGGGTGCCCGGCGCAGGCGATGCCTTGGCGCCTATCTCGATATGGCGGCTGGTCGCCGCATCCAGGTTGAAGTTGAAACCGCCGTCCGGCGCATAGAACAATTCGTTCAGCGTCGGCGCTTCAAAGCCGCGCGCGGCGCTCGCATACAGGCTGAGTGCCGGCGCCACCTTGTACAGCACACCCGCCACAGGCGTCGTGCGGGTGTAACGTACCGTGCCGCTGTCGTCGCCGTTCGTGGTGAAGCGGTCCGCCACGCCGAACGACACGTGCGAATGGCGCAGTCCCGAGTGAACGATCCAGGGACCTGAGCGCCATTCCAGCTGCAGGTAGGGATCGAAACTCTCCACGGTATTAGTCTCGTCGCGGCGCAGGCGGCCCCTGACGCCGAGGCGGTTGCCTTCGAAGTTTTCGTAGCCGAGCCGTGCATCTGTCGACCGTTCCGCCGCGATCCCCGCTGTCACAGCCAGCCTTCTCCAGCGTTGCGTGACATGGACATCGGCGCCGTAGAAATCGCGGTCGAAGTCGATCACGCCGCCCGAATGGCTGGCCGGGGCGAGGAAGGCGCGCGAGAAGGACTGGTACTGCACCACCTTGCGGTTGCCGCCGTAGACGGTCGCGTGCACACGAGTCGCGCCATGCTCCACTTCATACGCCGCGCCGGCCTGCTGGTGGTCGATGCTCTTGCGGGTGTTATAGCGCCGCGCGTACGTGCGACCCTCGGCGTCGGACGGATCGGTTTCGCCGGCGCGCGGGTCGCGCGAGAAGGTCGCCCACGTCACGCCGAGCGGGTCCTGCGAATCCTTCTGGCGCAGCGAGCTCGCGGTGATCACCAGGCGCCCGGGAACCGGCAGGTCCGGCGTCAGCTTGGCGAAGGCCTGATCGCGGGTGGCCGCGCTGTGGTCGCGGTAGCCGTCGGTCTCGAAGCGCGACGCATCGAGCACATAAGCAAGGGCGCCCGGTTTGCCTTGCGCGTTGATATCCCACTTGCGTGCACCATCGCTGCCGCCGCCTATTGTCGCCTCCACGGTGGGGCGGCCGGCACCGTCACGCGTGAACAGCTGGATGACGCCGCCAGCGTGGTTGCCATACAGCGCGGAGAACGGGCCGCGCAGCACTTCGATGCGCTCCGCCATGTCGAGGTTGAAGGTCGCGGCCTGGCCCTGGCCGTCGGGCATCGATGCCGGGATGCCGTCCGCCAGTAGGCGCACTCCGCGTACGCCAAAGGCCGAGCGCGCGCCGAATCCGCGCGAGGAGATCTGCAGGTCCTGCGCGTAGTTCTGGCGGTTCAGCGCGACCACGCCGGGAACCGATGCGAGGGCTTCGGATGCGTTCACGCGCAATTGCGCTTCCACGCGCGCCATGTCCACCACGTCGGTTGCCGCGGGCACGTCGAGCAGCGGCTGAGGAGTGCGCGTTGCAGTCACCACGACGGTTGCCGGCGGAACGGACTGCGCCGCCGCCAGGGCTGAGGGCAGGGCGGCCAGCAGGAACAAGGGAACTCGGTTTCGCATGTATTTATTTGGAGGTCGGGCCGCTCGCTGTTGCGTGGCTCATCGGTTTAGGGGGGAGTATGCCCGATACGGGGCAATCGGGTCGCATACCCCCCTATTTTTTTGCGCGAGCCCTTGCGCAGGCCGATACTCCCCCTCACGCTTTCCCCTGTGTAATGCGCAGGCATCGGCCGTGTCCCCGGCGTATCATCGGCCCACCAGGGCGGCAAAGCAGCGAATCATGGGACAGCATTACGAGACGATGGAAGGACCGGGCGCGCGCCCCGTCAAGATGTGGACGCAGGGCGTGCCGGTTGAGCCGGAAGCGAAGGAGCAGCTGCGCAAGACGGCGCAGATGCCCTTTATCTACAAGCACATCGCCGTCATGCCCGACGTCCACCTCGGCAAGGGCTCCACCATCGGCAGCGTGATTCCGACCGTCGGCGCCGTGATTCCGGCGGCGGTCGGCGTCGACATCGGCTGCGGCATGATGGCCGCCAAGACCACGCTCACGGCCAACGACCTGCCCGACAATCTGGGCAAGCTGCGCAGCGCGATCGAGCACGCCATCCCGCACGGCATGTCGCCCAAGACGCGCGGGCACAAGGGCCGCGACCAGGGTTCGTGGATGACGCCGCCCAATTCGGTGGACGCCGGCTGGGCCCAGCTGAAGGACGAGTTCGACGTCATCTGCCAGAAGACGCCGAGGCTGCGCAACACGAACAACTACCGCCATCTCGGCACGCTCGGCAGCGGCAACCACTTCGTGGAAGTGTGCCTGGACGAAGAAGGCTTCGTCTGGCTCATGCTGCATTCCGGTTCGCGCGGCGTGGGCAATGCGATCGGCTCGCACTTCATCGAGCAGGCCAAGCAGGATATGCGCATCCACCACATCAACCTGCCGGACCAGGACCTGGCCTACCTGAACGAGGGCACCCGGCATTACGACGACTATATCGAGGCGGTCGGCTGGGCGCAGAAGTTCGCCCAAATCAACCGCGAGGTGATGATGCAGAACCTGATCGGCGCGGTGCGCAATGTGATCCACAAGCCGTTCGAGACCCACGTGGAAGCGGTGAACTGCCACCACAACTACGTGCAAAAGGAAACCCACTTCGGTCGCGAAGTGCTGGTCACGCGCAAGGGCGCGGTCTCTGCCGCCAAGGGGCAGCTGGGCATCATCCCCGGCTCGATGGGCGCCAAGAGCTACATCGTGCGCGGCAAGGGCAATCCGGAGAGCTTCAACAGCTGCAGCCACGGTGCGGGCCGTACCATGAGCCGCACCGAAGCCAAGCGCCGCTTCAAGATTGCGGATCACATCAAGGCCACCGAAGGCGTCGAGTGCCGCAAGGACGCCAACGTGATCGACGAGATCCCGATGGCGTACAAGGACATCGATGCGGTGATGGAGGCGCAGAGCGACCTGGTCGAGGTCGTGCACACGCTCAAGCAGGTCGTTTGCGTGAAAGGATAGGACATGGTCGAGCTGGACGGATCGCACGGGGAGGGTGGGGGCCAGATGCTGCGCACCTCGCTGTCGCTGTCGATGATCACCGGACAGCCCTTCCGCATGGTGAACATCCGCGCCAACCGCGCCAAACCCGGGCTAGCCCGCCAGCACCTGGTGGCGGTGACGTCCGCCGCACGCATCTCGGGCGCGGAGACCTCCGACGTGAAGGTCGGCTCCACCGAGCTGGAATTCCATCCCGGACGCGTGACGCCGGGCGAGATCCGCATCGACATCGGCACGGCCGGCAGTGCCACGCTGGTGCTGCAAACGCTGCTGCCCGCCCTGCTGCTGGCCGGACAGCCGTCCACGCTGGTGATCCATGGCGGCACGCATAACCCGATGGCCCCGCCGGCGCACTTCATCGACCGCGCCTTCGGCAGGGCGCTACGGCAGATGGGCGCCGTGTTCGAGCTGGAGCTGCGCCGCTTCGGCTTCTACCCCCGCGGGGGCGGCGAACTGGCCGCGAACATCGTGCCGTGCCGGCGCCTGCAGCCCATCGACCTGATCGCGCGCGGGCCTTGCCTGAACGCGTTCGCCGAAGGCTTCGTCGCCGCGCTGCCGCCCGATATCGCACGCCGTGAGCTCGACGAGATCGGGGCCGCATTCAAGGTCCCCGACGCGAACCTGCGGATGTGCGGGCTGCCCAACGACCAGGGGCCCGGCAACGTGCTGCTGTTCACGATGGAGCATGAGCACGTGACCGAAGTGTTCTCCGCGATCGGTGAACGCGGCACCCGCGCGGAGGAAGTCGGCAGGCGGGTCGCAGCCGAAGCGCGCGCCTACTGCGATTCCGATGGCGCGGCCGGCGAACACCTGGCCGACCAGCTCCTGATGCCGCTCGCACTCGCCGGCGGAGGCTCGTTCTCGATGGCGCATTTGTCGCAGCACACCCTCACCAACGCCGACGTGATCCACAAGTTCTTGCCTGTGCGCATCCAATTTACAAGGGAACCCGCGCGCACGATCTGCTCGGTGGAAGCCTGATGCCTGCTTCTGCAGTGGTTCTGCGCGTAATTACTTCCAACGTGACGTCATGTTTTCCTAAATTTCGTTAATCTGTTTGCCATATACACCTGGTTGAGCCGGGCTCAAGCGATCCCACCTTCGCCCCGACCGCCTGGAATGACAGACCCGCCAGAGAGCCGGGCATATGAATAGGACCTAAGATGATCACATCCAACGCCACTGACATGGCGATGCCCCCTCTTGAACTATGGGGTGGCGTAGAGTGCACCGTGAACCGCGTGCGCGACGAATACTTCAATCAGCTCGAACGAAACGGCCACGCGGAACGCATGTGCGACCTGGCCCGCTTTGCTTCGCTCGGCATCCGCGTGATCCGCTATCCCGTGCTGTGGGAGCGCGTGGCGCCGGACGGCATGGAGCAGGCCGACTGGAGCTGGACCGAACGGCTGGCCGAGCTGCAGAAGCTCGGCGTTGAACCGATCGCCGGACTGTGCCACCACGGCAGCGGGCCGCGCCACACCAGCCTGGTCTCGCCATGCTTCGCCGAAGGGCTGGCCGAATACGCGGGCGCGCTGGCGCAGCGCTGCCCGTGGATCAAGTACTACACGCCGGTCAACGAACCGCTGACCACCGCGCGCTTCTCCGCGCTGTACGGGGTCTGGTATCCGCACGCGCGCGATGACCGCACGTTCATCCAGGCTGTCATCAACCAGTGCAAGGCGACCGTGCTGTCGATGCGCGCGATCCGCGAGCACAATCCGGACGCGCTGCTGGTGCAGACCGACGACCTGGGCAAGACCTACAGCACGCCGGAACTCGACGAAGTCGCGGAGTTCTACAACGAGCGCCGCTGGCTGGCCTGGGACTTCCTGTGCGGGAAAGTCGACCGGCAGCACAAGCTGTGGAGCTATCTGGCTTCGACCGGGATCGACGAGGCGGAACTGCTCTGGTTCCGCGATAACCCGTGCCCGCCCGACATCATCGGCGTCAACTACTACGTCACCAGCGAGCGCTGGCTGGACCACCGCCCCGAGCGCTATCCCGAACGCAGCCACGGCGACATCACGCTCAAGGATGGCACGCGGCCCAAAATCGCCGACATCGAAGCGGCCCGCGCCCTGGCCACGCCAACGCCTGGCGTCGCGCCGCTGCTGCAGGAAGCATGGGAGCGTTACGGCCTGCCGATCGCGATCACCGAGGCGCACCTTGGCGCGCACCGCGAAGACCAGTTGCGCTGGCTGCTGGAGATCTGGGAAGGCGCTAAGCAGGCACGCGCCAACGGCGCGGACGTGCGCGCGGTCACCGTGTGGGCGCTGCTCGGATCCTTCGACTGGAACTGCCTGGTGACGGCGTGCCGCGGCTACTACGAACCCGGGCCGCTCGATGTGCGCTCGACCCCGCCGCGTCAGACCGCGCTTGCGCGCCTGATGCGCGAACTGGCTGCATCCCGTCCGCTGACGCAGCAGGTCTTGCGCGGCAAGGGCTGGTGGCGCCGGCCGGAGCGCTTTGCCTGTCCGCCGGTCGCCACGCGGGCATGTCCCACTTCGATCACGGCCGACGGCCGCAACCTCGTGGGGAATACGATGGATCCAATTCTCATCACAGGCGCCACCGGCACGCTCGGCCGCGCCTTCGCGCGCATCTGCGACGAGCGCAATATCGCCTACCGCCTGATGAGCCGTCAGGACATGGACATCGCCGACCCGGAATCGGTCGAGCGCGCGATTGTCTGCCACCGACCATGGGCCATCATTAACGCGAGCGGCTATGTGCGCGTGGACGAGGCGGAGCGCGACCGCGAGCGCTGCTTCCGCGAGAACACCGTCGGTCCAGCGACGCTGGCCGCGGCCTGCGCGCGCCACGACATCCACTTGCTGACCTTCTCGAGCGACCTGGTCTTCGATGGCGGGCGCGAGCTGCCTTATGTGGAGTCCGACACCGTGCGGCCCCTGAATATCTATGGCCGCAGCAAGGCAGACGCGGAACGTGAAGTGCTGGAGCGGCAGCCGGGCGCGCTGATCGTGCGCACCAGTTCCTTCTTCGGCCCATGGGACCAGTACAACTTCATCACCCAGGCCTTGCGCGCCCTGGGCGAGGGCAAGCCGTTCGGGGCACCGCGCGATATCACCGTTTCGCCTACCTACGTGCCGGACCTCGTGCACACGTGCCTGGACCTGTTGGTCGACAAAGAGTGCGGCATCTGGCACCTGACCAACGGGCAGCCCATTACCTGGGCGGACTTCGCCCTCAAGGCGGCCGACCTGGGCGGCGTCGACGCCAGCCGGCTGGAGCCGCTGTCGAGCGAGCAGTGCCGCTTTGCCGCGCCACGGCCGGCATTCAGTGCGCTGCACAGCGAGCGCGCCATCTTCCTGCCGACGCTGGACGACGCTCTGTCGCGCTACCTGCTGCAATGGGAGCAGGAGGCGCGCACGCTGGGCGCCGCACCGGACTTCAACCAGCGCCGGGTCAACGCTACGCCCTGACCCGGGCGATTCCCGCGTTACGCAACAGCGGGCACGTTTCGCGCGCAAGCACTTGCGCGGCGCGTGCCCGTTTGCTATAGTTCGTCCCCCGCTGCGAACGAGACCTCACCGGTCCCTTGCAAAAGGTTAACGAAATCAAGTAGTTGACGAACACGGCGGAAAAGAAGGGGTTGACGAGCTGCACGAAACACCGCATAATCTCGCCTCTCTGCTGCTGACAAACACAACGCTTTGTCGACAAGTAGCAAGCAGTACCGAATTCAAGTTCTTTAACAATCAACAGTCGATAAGTGTGGGCGTTTGACGATAGATGCCGCGGATTTTGGTCCGCGAATACTCAAATTATTGTTTCAAACGCTCGCACAAGAAATAAACGTGACCTCGAAAGAGGAACGTCAGTATCTTGAGTGAGTGACCCCGATGCGAAAGCATCGGACAACAGA